>CAYGJL010000085.1:0-2686 GCA_964350145.1 uncultured Gemmatimonadaceae bacterium | reverse complement strand
GGTGCGGCGTGAGATCCGCCTCGCGCAGCGCCGCGTACAGTCGGCGCGCGCCGACGACGGTTCGCTCGATGAGGTGGCCGTAGCCGCGCTCGTCCAGCGGCAGCACCCGGTGGCTCAGCCACACACCCGCGGCGGCGGCGCCCGGCCGCGTTCCCTCGAACGAGAATCGGCCCGCGATCAGGTCTTCCCTGGTCCGGGACAGAGTCGTTGGAAGCAGGTACGGCGGATCGGTCGCCACGAGATCCCGCGCGCGCCGGTCCCTGATCATCAGGGCTCCGGCCGGGTACGGCACGAAGCCGAGCTTGTGCGGGTCAATGCTCACCGAGTCTGCGCGTGCAAGGGCGACCATGGACTTCTGCCACTCGTCGGTCGGCCAATCTATTCCGGCGGTCGCGCGAATCTGCTCCGCCGTCTTTCGGCGGCCGTCCGCGTCCCAGGTCATCGCGGCGGCATAGCCGCCGTAGCACGCGTCGGAGTGCATGTGGAACGTGACGCCGAGTTCCTGCTCCGCGCGGTGCCGCACGTCACACAGCAGATCAAGCCGGTCTATCGCGCTCTCTTCGGTGGAGCCGCACACGCTGACGCAGGCGATTATCGGAACCCGCTTCGTCCATTGCCGACTCACTGTTTCCCACAGTCCGTCCGGATCCATCCGGCAGTGAGCGTCCACCGGGACGAACACTATCTGCCGCGCTCCGATGCCGAGCGCGCGGACGATCTTCTCCCAGGAGTAGTGCGCGGTCGCCGGCACCAGCACCACGCCGGGCTGCGCGCGCTGCCCGAAGTGCCGTCCGATTTGCTCCGCGTGGACCTGATAGCCGGCAGAGGCGAGTGAGTGCTGCTCCAGCGCCGCCGTCAGATCCGGACCGGCCGCGCTCTCGTGTAGCGCGTGCATGAGGTCGAGCGTTGCGCGCGTCCGAATGTTGAGCAGATCGAACAGACCGAGGTTCGCGAGCGGAGCGTGACTCCCACCGGGCAGCTCGACGTGGAGCGCGACTCCGAGCTCGTTAGCGGCGCACGCGGCGGCTACCGGAAAGTCCATGCTCGCGCGCGCCATCCACAGCGCCTCGAAGTTGGCGATGGTCCCGCCCGAAGTCAGATGCCCCCAGGAGGAATCGACGCCGTAGCCGATCATCCGGGCGAGATCGCGCGTGACCTGCTGCTCGAGCTTGGTCGTGGACTGCGAGACTTCGCTCGAGATGTTGTTCGGGTTGTGCAGCATCCCCGCGAAGTAACCGATCTGGCCGGCGAGCGTCTGCTCGCCGAGCATGTGACCCTTGTACCGCTGGCTGAACACCGGCATCGAATGCTTCAGCTCCGCCAGCAGCGTCCCGAGTCCCGCCTGGAGGCGCGCGATGCCGTCGGCGTACTCGTCGCTGTGCTTGTCCTCCCACGTGATCGCCGGCGGGTCGGCGGGGTGGAAGTCGGCTCGCCACCCCGCGTAATCCCGCACGACTTGCAACGCGAGCGCTTCCAGAACCTCGCGGTTCTCGGCGTGCGGCCCTAGAAACCAGGCCGCGAGCGGCGACGTTCGGGCGTCGCGCGAGGTCACGCCTCCGTCGCCCGGGTGACGAGCACGGGCTGCATCGGCCGCGCGAGGAGCGCCGCGGAGACACTGCCCAGCATCGCGCGCTGGGCGAGGTTGTAGCCGTGCGATCCGACGGCGATCAGGTCGGCGCCGACCGACATTGCATACTTCTCCAGCGTGGACGCGATGTCGCCGGAGAGTGACGCGCGCTCCACACGGATGTCGGGATACGACTTTGGGTCGGGCTCGTACTCGCCGATCCTGTCCATCGTGCCTTCGATCTCCCACTTGCTGAGATCCACCGACCAGACCTCGCCCGGAAGCGGAAGCAGCGGCTGGACGTGCACGAGATGCAAGGTGCCCTTGCCTCCCAGCATCGCGATCGCCACCTGGCACGCGAACTTGCTGGCAGGGCTGAAGTCGGCACCCACGACCACTGTGGAGGGAGGCTTCGATCCGCGCGGCACGACCACGATCGGCAGATCAGTTTTCTGAATCACGCGCAGCGCAGTCGGCCGGCTGAGAATTCGCTCCACCGTCCCGTGGCGTCCGGCGCCGATCAGAAGCATGCCGGCCCTGACGTCGTGGGCCTCGTCCGCCAGGATATCCGCGGGGTCACCGATCTTCGCGATCCGCGTCCATACGGGCGGCGTCACGACGGTCGGCAGAAGATCCTCGAGAAATACTTCACGCAGCTCGAGTCGCAGCTCGGCGGTCCGCTGCTCGCCGGGCGAGCCCGCTCCCACGCCGTGGAAGGGCTTGAGCGCGCTGACGAGATGCACGCGCGAGCCGGTGATGAGCGAAAGCTCGGCGGCGTACTTCAGCGCGGGATAGGCTTCCTTGGTGTCGTCTACGCCGACGACGAACGGACGCGTGACACTCCAGTCTCGGGCGATCGCGCCGGAGTCCGCGACGGGCGCGGTTGCTGCAGGCGCGGTTTGGGTCTGGGTCTGCATGACTGCTCCGAGTTTTGGGTTTTCCGAGCGTGAGTCAAAGGTGACGACACGGCGGAGCAACCTCTGTCGGGGGGGAGAGGATTTCCTGTAGGGCATACTCGCACGACGTGCGGACTTCGGACTGAGGACCTTGCGGCCTCAGGACCAACTACAATCGCGGATCGGCGATTAATCGAGGGCTGAGGACTGAGGATGGGCGGAA
>CAYGJL010000084.1:0-2827 GCA_964350145.1 uncultured Gemmatimonadaceae bacterium | reverse complement strand
GTGTTAGCGAGCGCAGTTTGCGAGCGTAGGCCCAGCAGTCCTTCCCTGGGTGTCAGCCGACACGCAACGTCCTCGCGGTCGGACTTACTGCCAACGCGCTCTAGTCGGCGGGCTCGGAGGATACGCGTTCGCGGCGGGCGATCTCGGTGATGCCTTTCACCCGGCGCGCGGATTTGAGGATCTTCTGGAGCTGGGCGAGGTTCTCCACGTCCACCATGATCGCGCCGGTCACCTTGCCGTCCTCAGTGTGCATGTCGAAGCTGCGGATGTCCGTGCCCGTCGCGCTCACGGCGGCGGCGACGTCGGCGTACAGCCCTCTGCGATCGTTGCCCTCGATGGTGAGGCGCACGCTGAAGTGCTCGCCCTCCACGCCCTGCCAGTCTATCTCCAGCCGCCGCTCGGCGTCGGCGGTAAGTGTGAGGAGATTCGGGCAATCGCCCCGGTGGATGCTCACGCCGCGGCCGCGGGTGACGTAGCCCACGACCTTGTCCCCCGGAACCGGCTGGCAGCACTGGGCGTAGCGCACCATCATCCCCTCGACGCCCTGGATGCGGACGCCCTTCGGCGCGCCGCGAACCTTGTCCACGAACCAATCGATAGCGCGCTGCTTGGGCGGCTCCGCCTGCTCCGCCTCCTCGGGGTACAGCGCGCGGATCACCTGGTTCACGTTGTGATCGCCGTGGCCGATGGAGGCCGCCAGATGCTCGGCATCGTTGAGTCCGAGCTCGCTCGCGACGGCTTCCATGCGCGAGTCGTCCGGCTTGGCCAGGCGACGACGCTTGAGCTCGCGCTCCAGGATCTCGCTCCCCATTCTGGCCGAGGTCGCGTGCTCCTCGATGCGGAGCCGCTGGCGGATCTTGTGCCGCGCGCGCCCCGTGCGCACGTGCGCCAGCCAGTCGCGGCTCGGCCGCACCGACGGCGACGTGAGGATTTCAACCGTCTCGGAGTTGTGCAGCTCGCGCGACAGCGGCGCGATCCGGCCATTCACCTTGGCCCCGGCCGTGTGCAGGCCCACTTCGGTGTGCACCGCGAAAGCGAAGTCGATCGGAGTCGCGCCCTTCGGCAGTTGGATCACGTCACCGGTCGGGGTGAACACGAATATCTCGTCCTGGTACAGGTCCAGCCGGAGAAACTCGAGGAACTCGTCGGGAGTCTTGGCGTCGAGCTGCAGCTCGAGCACCTGCCGGAACCATTGCAGCGCCCGGTCGAGATCGTCCGAGCTCTTCGCGTCCTCCTTGAAGCGCCAGTGCGCGGCGATTCCGTATTCCGCCGTCCGGTGCATGTCGCGCGTGCGGATCTGGATCTCGTACAGCTGCCGCCCGGGCCCGAACACGGTGGTGTGCAGCGACTGGTAGCCGTTGGACTTGGGCTGCGCTATGTAGTCCTTGATGCGCGTGTGCACCGGCGTCCAGCCTTCGTGAATCACGCCGAGTGCGTGATAGCAGTCCTGCACCGTGTTGACGAGCACCCGGATCGCGAGCAGGTCGTAGATCTCGTCGTAGTCCTTGTCCAACTTCGCCATCTTCTTGTAGATGGACCACAGGTGCTTCGCCCGGCCGGTGACTTCCACGTCCTTGATGGCGGCCTCGCGGAGCGACTCTTCCAGCGGCACGCGCATCTGCATGATCATCTGCTCGCGCTCGCCGCGCTTCTGCGCCACCAGTTTCGCGAGCCCCTTGTACTCGTCGCTCTCGATGTACTTGAACGCGAGGTCCTCGAGCTCCCAGCGGACCCGGGCCATCCCGAACCGGTGCGCCAGCGGCGCGTACAGGTCGCGCGTCTCCAGCGCGATCCGGTGGCGCTTGTCCGGCGCGAGGTAATCCAGCGTGCGCATGTTGTGCAGCCGGTCCGCGAACTTGATGATGATCACGCGAGCGTCCCGCGCGATCGAGAGCAGCAGCTTGCGGTAGTTCTCTACCTGGCGCTCCTGGCTGGAGTGAAGCGGGAGGTGCCCGATCTTCGTCAGGCCATCCACGATGTCGGCGATCTCCTTGCCGAACTCGAGCTCGACTTCCTCGATCGAGACCGCCGTGTCCTCGACAACGTCGTGGATGAGCCCCGAAGCGACCGTGGTGGTGTCGAGCTGCAGCTCCGCCAGGATCTTCGCGACTTCGACGCAATGCGACACGAAGTCTTCGCCGGAGAGCCGCTTCTGGCCCTTGTGCGCGCGCTCGCTGAACCGGTAGGCGCGCACGAGCAGCTCCCGGTCGAGCCGCTCGGGAAGCGGCTGCTCGGAAGTCACCCACCCGGGGATCTCGCCCGGGGCCTGCGCCACACTGCCTACCGCGGTCGCCGTCACAACAATCCTGCCTCCGCAAAGCTCATGAACCGGCCGCGACCGATGATGACGTGATCGTGGACGGGTATGCCGAGCATCCGGCCGGCCTGCACGAGCTGCTCCGTCGCCGTGCGATCATCCGGCGACGGCGTGGGATCGCCGCTCGGGTGATTGTGCACGAGAATGACGGCCGCCGCATTTTCCGCCACGGCCTGGCGGAACACCTCTCTGGGGTGGACGAGCGACGAATCGAGAATTCCCCGGGTCACCGTGACATCCCGCTCGAGCCGGTGGTGGATGTCCAGGATGGCGACGTGGAACTCTTCGACCGGCAGGTCCTCCAGCCGGGGTGCGTACGTTCTGAATATGTCGCGCGGCGAGCGGATAGGCACCCCTTCCCGCCTCTCCTCGGCGCTCAACCTGCGCCCGAGCTCCAGTGCCGCATGCACTGCGACGGCCCGCGCCGGCTCGCGTCCCAGCCGGTCGCGAAGCTCATCTCGCTGGCGGGCCTGGGGCCGGCGCGGGCCGTCGCAGTGCATGCGGCACTGG
>CAYGJL010000083.1:0-2852 GCA_964350145.1 uncultured Gemmatimonadaceae bacterium | reverse complement strand
CTGCTTGACGCGGTCTATCGCGATCTGCTCAACCTTGTCCACGACCTCGCAACCGCCGTAGTAGCGCTTGGACGGCAGCCCTTCCGCGTACTTGTTCGTCAGCGGCGTGCCCATCGCTTCGAGCACGGCTTCCGAGACGAAGTTCTCGCTCGCGATCAGCTCGAGCCCGTGCCGCTGCCGGTCCGTCTCCTCGACGATCAGCCGCGCGATGTCGGGGTCGTACGCGCGCAGCGCGCGCAGCCGCGACCCGCCTGCGTCCGTGTTTCTCTCGGTCATTTGCTTCCCGCCGATGTGCTGGTGTCGATCTGCTCCACGCGGCGCTGGTGCCGGCCGCCCTCGAATTCCGTTTCCAGCCATTTCTTCAACGCGGCCGAGGCGTCGGCCTGCGACATGAATCGGGACGGGAGCACAAGCACGTTGGAGTCGTTGTGCTTGCGCGATAGCTCGGCGATCGCCGGCAACCATGCGAGCGCCGCGCGCACGCCGGGATGCCGGTTCGCCACGATGTCCATCCCTATCCCGCTCCCGCACAGCAGCACTCCCCTGCGCGCCTGCCCGCTCGCCACCTGCTCGGCGACTGCGTGCGCGAACGGGGGATAGTCGCTCGCTTCCGCCGATTTCGCCCCGAGGTCCACCGGCTCGTAGCCGAGCTGTCGCAGGTCCTCCTTGAGCTGCTCCTTCATCGCGAAGCCGGCGTGGTCCGCGGCGATGGGTATCCTCTCCCTGCCCGCCTCCGGCGCCGTCATGACTTTCCGTTGCCGTTGCGCGGCGGCCACTCGCCCCAGGACGCGCGCACTTCCCGAGGATCTCCGAGCCGGCGCTCCGCCACGCGATCCGCGGCGCGGTAGGTCGGAATCCCTTCCGCCTTCGCCAGCTCGAACACGCCGAGCACAGTGTCGAAGATCTCGTCCGCCTTCTTGAACGCGCGATCCAGGTCCCAGCCGGCGAGCTCGCTGTACACGTTGATCACGCCGCCCGCGTTGGCGACGTAGTCCGGCGCGTACAGAATGTCGCGAGCCGCGAGCGCGTCACCGTGCCGCTCTTCCAGGAGCTGATTGTTCGCGCCGCCCGCGACGATCTCGACCTTGAGCTGCGGGATCGTTTCGTCGTTGATGATTCCACCGAGCGCGCACGGCGCGAAGATCTGCGCCCTCGCCGCATATATCTCGTCAGGCGCGACGGCCGTCGCCCCGGTATCGGCCACGACCTGGCGGAGCTTCTCCGAGTCTATGTCGGTGACGATCAGCTTCGCGCCGGCGGCGTGCAGCTCTTTGGCGACATTGCGGCCTACGTGGCCGCAGCCCTGCACCGAGATCGTGCAGCCGTGCAGGTCGTTCGAGCCCCAGCGGTGCTTGGCCGAGGCCTCGATCGCGCGGAAGACTCCGTGCGCCGTGACCGGCGACGGATCGCCCGACTTGGACGCGAGCCCGGCAACGTGCTTGGTCTCCATGTGGACGAAGTCCATGTCCGACGGGCTGGTGCCGACGTCCTCGGCGGTTATGTACCTGCCGCCGAGGGTGTCCACGAAGCGGCCGTGCGCGCGAAAGATGGCCTCGCGGTTCTTCGTCTTGTTGTCGCCGAGGATCACGGACTTGCCGCCGCCGAGGTTGAGGCCGGCCACCGCGCTCTTGTACGTCATGCCGCGCGCGAGCCGCAGCGCGTCAATGATCGCCTCGTCCTCGGTGTCGTAATTCCAGAACCTGGTGCCGCCGAGCGCCGGGCCGAGCCGCGTGTCGTGGATCGCGATGATCCCGCAGTACCCGGACGCCTTATCACTGCATATGGCCACTTGCTCGTGGCCCATGTCGCGGATCGTTCTGAAAAGTTCCATTGATGATGTGACTGGTGACTAGTGACTAGTGACTAGTGAACTACAAACAGCCGACACTTCTCCGCTCTTCCGCCGTTACTAGTCACTAGCCACTAGTCACTAGTCACCGACCGCACAGTCGCGACGATCACAAAGAGCCCAGAAGCTCCCGCGCGATCACCACTCTTTGAATCTCCGAGGTCCCTTCATAAATCTCGGTCACTTTCGCGTCCCTGAACAGGCGCTCGACCGGATAATCTTTCACGTAGCCGTAGCCGCCGAAGATCTGGATGGCCTGGGTCGTGGCCCACATGGCGGTCTCGCTCGCGAACAGCTTGCTCATCGCGCCGAAGTGCTTGATCGGCTCGCCGCGGTCCTTGGCTTCCGCCGTCGCGTACAACAGGCTGCGGCCAGCGTCGATCCGCATCGCCATGTCCGCCAGCTTGAACTGGATCGCCTGGAACTCGCTGATGTGGTGGCCGAACTGCTTCCGCTCGGCAGCGTACGCCAGCGACAGGTCGAGCGCCGACCGCGCGATTCCGAGCGCCTGCGCCGCGATGCCCAGTCGGCCGTTGTCCAGTGACTGCAGCGCGTAGATGAACCCGTGCGACGGGTCGCCGAGCAAGTGCGAGCCCGGCACGCGCAAGTCGTCAAAGCCGAGCTGCACCGTGGGCGACGCGCGCAGTCCGAGCTTGTTCTCCTTCTTCCCGACGCTGAAGCCGGGCAGGTCCGGCGTCACGACGAAGGCGCCGATCCCGCGCGCGCCACGCCGCAGCTCGGCGGAGTCCGTGCGCGCCATCGTGACGATTACGCCCGCGTGACTCCCCGCGGTTACCCAGCTCTTCGTGCCGTTCAGGATCCAATCGTCGCCGTCGCGCACGGCCTGCGTCGTGAGCGAAGCGGCGTCGGATCCGGCTTCCGGCTCGGAGAGCGCGAACGCGCCCAGCAGCTCGCCGCGCGCCATCGGCGGCAGGAACCGCTGCTTCTGCTCGTCGGTGCCGAAGCGCAGAATCATCTGCGTCGGCAGCGAGTTGTGCACGCT
>CAYGJL010000082.1:0-3276 GCA_964350145.1 uncultured Gemmatimonadaceae bacterium | reverse complement strand
TGTTATGACCGTCGATAACCGAGGCGCGGCAGGCACTGGTGTCACTGTATCATCAAGGTAGTTTGGATCGGTTAATTCGTTTTTGTTCTGAGACACGGCAGACGTAAGGAAGGCCGGCACTCCTCTGGTAAGGTGGGAAGTTCTCAAGCTCTCCACCACCATAACGAGGCCAGCCTATGTTTCGAATTGTATCTGCCGTCACGTCCCTCGAACAGCATTTTGTCGCGGTCGCGCGCGATCCCGATGTGTACCGTCCTGTCGCGTGTCCGCACTGCGGAATCGGCGGGCTGTGGCGACATGGTTGCTACCACCGCAAGGCCGACCGTGACGCGCGTACCAGAGCGTCACGCAATCCAGTGCCTATCCTTCGCTTTTGCTGCCAGGGTTGTCGCCGGACCTGTTCCCGCCTGCCGGCCTGTATCGCGCCACGCCGCTGGTATGACTGGGCGGTACAACAACTGGTGCTGCTGTGCCTGCTCGGCGCAGGCTCGTTGCACCAGGCCAGTCGCCTATGCAATGTGGATCGGCACACCGCACGGCGTTGGTGGAACTGGCTCGAAGCTCGCCACGAGAGCTTTGCCTTCTTCTTGCGCAGCCGTTTTCCGCAGTGGGGCCGAACGCGTGATCGTGAATCGTTCTGGCGAATTTGCCTGGGTGACATGCCACTGCATGAAGTCATGGCATGGCTCGATCGGGAGCTGATCGTCCCATGATCGGTGCTCCCTGAACCGGCGCCGGACAGCCATTGCACCGCCCGAGCGGGGAACCCACACAGTTTGCCCTCTGCCGTTGTCGCCCGCCGGCTGGTCTGATACGCGCTCCCTTTATCCATCAGGAGCGTGTCATGAAGGAGATCGACCCAAAGGCTTTGTTTCGATTGTCAGTACTGGGGCCGCTGGTCAGCCGGGAGCGGCTGGAACGTGGTGAACTGCAGCAATTGATTCGTGAACTGGCGCAGCGCGAGTACACCATTCCCGGATCCAGGCGCCACCGACTGGGCGAGAAGACGATCCAGGCGTGGTACTACACCTGGCGCCGTCGTGGCATCGAAGGTCTGGTGCCGAAGGTTCGTGTCGACCGCGGCCAGTCCCGCCTGGCCCCGGATATCCAGGCCGCCATTCTGGCCGCGAAGCGGGCGAACCCGCGGCGCTCGATCCGGCAGATCCGCCGGCTGCTGGAACTCGCCGGCACCGTGGCGCAGGGCAGCCTGTCGCGCTCGGCCATTCATCGGCTGTTGCAGCACGAAGGCCTGTCGCGAATGGCCGGATCGGTGAGCTTGCCAGAAGAGAGGCGACGCTTCAGCGCCGAGTTCGCCGGTTCGATCTGGTATGGCGATGTTCTGCATGGGCCACGCTTGCCGCTGGGCGGCCGGGTGCGTAAAACCTATCTGGTTTCACTCATCGATGACGCCTCGCGTCTGATCGCCCACAGTGCCTTCTGCTTGGGGGAGACGGCGCTGGATATCGAGGGCGTGCTCAAGCAGGCGCTTCTCAAGCGCGGAATCCCCACGAAGTTGATCGTAGATAACGGGTCCGCCTATCGCGCGGCTACCCTGCAGGGTATCTGCATCCGGTTGGGCATCAAGCTCATCTATTGCAGACCGTACACCCCCGAAAGCAAAGGCAAGTTGGAGCGATTTCATCGCCGATTCCGCGATCAGTTCCTGAGCGAACTCGATGAGCGCCGCATCACCGACCTGGATGATCTGAACGCCCGGCTGTGGGCGTGGGTAGAAGTCATTTACAACCGCGAACCGCACGATGGACTCGGTGGTGGACTCACGCCGCTGGCGCGCTACCAGCGGGATCTGCCCAAGATCCGCAGTCTCGGTCAGCTCGCCACGCAACTTGACGCGCTGTTCTACCACCGGCTCAGTCGCTTCGTTCGCAAGGATGGGACGGTCACCTTCGAGGGCCGGGTCTTCGAAGTACCCTATGAACTCGCCGGCAAGACCGTGCGCTTGGTCGTCGACCCCCATAGCGGTGCCGTGATCAGCGTCGAGAACGATGACGGCGAATCGCTCGGTGCCGCCACCGCGCTGGATGCCATCGCCAATAGCCGCCGTCAGCGCCGCAAACCCACGCCGCTGGACCAGACGGCGCCGACGGCCAGCGGTCCGAACCTCATCGAACTCACCTACGCCCGCTACCACGGCCAGCAAGGAGACTGACATGGATCTACAGCACTTCGGATTGACCCATCCCCCCTTGGGCAAGCAGATCACCGAGCTGTGGGATGACGGCGGGCTCGCCCACCTTGCCGAGCGCTTCGCCTGGCTATTGCAATCACCGGGACTGGGCTTATTGACCGGTGAGCCCGGCGTCGGCAAAACCGCGGCACTGCGCCACCTGGCCGCATCCCTCAACCCACATCGCTTCCAGGTCATCTATCTCGCCGAAACCGATTTCGGTCGCGTCGATCTGTACCGGAGCTTCGCCGAATCCCTGGGCTTGAAACCCAGCTACCGCCGGGCGCAACTCTGGCGCGACATCAAGGCCCGCATCCATGACCTCGTCGACGGCAAGCAGTTGCTGCCGCTGTGGATCCTCGACGAAGCGCAGAACCTGCCCCCGGAGTTCTTCCGCGACTTCCCGAGCTTCCTGAACTTCGCCTTCGACTCCCGCGATTTGATCAGCGTCTGGCTGGTCGGCCACCCCCATCTCGCCCACCTGCTCGAACGCGCACCCTATGCCGCACTCAATGGCCGCATCCAGGTCCGCGTGCAACTCAAACCCATCATCGAACGCGAGCGCTTCGCCAAGCTCATCGATCACGGCTTCAAGAGCGCCGGCTGCCAGCACACCCTGATCGCCGATTCCGGCATGGAAATCTTGCGCCAGGCTAGCCGCGGTAACCCGCGCCAGGCCGGCCGCATCCTGCGCAACGCCTTGCGCCTGGCCGTACCACGCGGCCTCAACCACCTGCCCGACGATCTGCTGCAGCAGGCCATCGAGGAGCTGCGATGACTCCCGACTTCGACGCGATCTTCCCCGACGGCATCTCGGATGAAACCGCTGCCATACTGACACAGTTTCTGCACCAACTCGTCTACACCTGCGAAAGCCGATACCTCTCACAGCTGCAGCGACATCAGCGTGGGCAGCTCAATCTCTATGACCCAGAGGCTCCATGGAAGAAGCCTCCGCGCAAACGCACCTAAACTCTCTCTCGCAATACTTCAGGGCCGTGTTCTTCCCGAGACAATCCGAAACACGGCCCTTGACTCAACCTCGAATAGCTCGGAATGCAGGGCCTAAACTAACGCGGAACGTAACA
>CAYGJL010000081.1:0-3414 GCA_964350145.1 uncultured Gemmatimonadaceae bacterium | reverse complement strand
GCTCGAGCGCGATGTTCTGTCTTCGGCGCCCGCCTGGATGTCGTCGGGCTATTCCGCGGTGCGCGCGCTGGCGCGCGGCGAGATAGACTTCGACGCCGCGCGGGAGAAGATCCTGATCGAGACCCGGCAGTACGCCAAGCGGCAGCGGACCTGGTTCCGGCACCAGATCGGCGGAACGACCGTGACCCGTGTGGACGCAGCCTCACCGGACGCACCCCGGATCATCGAAGAATGGTGGACGAACGGCGCATGAAGATAGGGATCACCTGCTATCCCACGTATGGCGGCTCGGGCGCGGTTGCCACCGAGCTCGGCATCGCTCTCGCCGAGCGCGGGCACGAGGTGCATTTCATCACGTACAGGCAGCCGTTCCGCCTGCCGTCGTTTCTGCCGCGCGTCTTCTTTCACGAGGTGGACGTCGGGCGCTACCCGCTGTTCGAGTTCCCGCCGTACGACCTGGCGCTCGCCGCGCGGATGCACGAGGTCGTGCGCGCGCACGACCTGCAGCTGCTGCACTGCCACTACGCCATTCCGCACGCCACCAGCGCGTGGATCGCGCGGGAGATGCTGCACGAGACCGGCCGCGACATCAAGCTGGTCACGACGCTGCACGGCACCGACATCACCGTGGTTGGGCAGGACCCGTCGTTCCAGTCCATCACCCGCTTCTCGATCGAGAAGTCGGACCGCATCACGGCAGTCTCCGAATACCTCAAGGGGGAGACCTTTCACGCGTTCGGGTGCACCGGCTGCGACGTGCGCGTGATCCACAACTTCGTGGACCCGTTCGTGTACGACCGGAAGCGGTACACGCCGCTGCTCCGCGAGCAGTTCGGCGCCAAGCAGTGCGTGGTCATGCATGTGTCCAACTTCCGCGCGGTCAAGCGCGTGCGCGACGTGGTTCGCATCTTCGCGCGGATTCGCGAGACGCTGCCGGCCGTGCTGGTGATGGTCGGCGACGGCCCCGACCGCACGCTGGCCGAGGAAGAGGCGCGCAACCTGGGCGTGCACGACTCCGTGCACTTTCTCGGCAAGCTCGATGTCGTCGCGCCGCTGCTCGCGGGCGCCGACCTGTTCCTGCTTCCCAGCCAGAGCGAATCGTTCGGGTTGAGTGCGCTCGAGGCGCTGGCATCGGGAGTGCCGGTGGTCGCCACGAGGGCGGGCGGGCTCGTCGAGGTGATCACCGAGGGCGAGACTGGATTCCTGTGCGAGGTCGGCGACGTGGATGGGATGGCGCGCGCGGCGGTGTCTGTGCTGAGCGATCCGGACGTCTGGAAGCGAATGAGCGTCGCGGGCCAGCATGACGCGCGCTCGCGCTTCTCGCGCGCCGAGGTCGTCAGCGACTACGAGCGGTTGTACGAGGACGCGCTCGGCCAATGACGATCCTCCAGGCGCTGATCCTCGGAATAATTCAGGGGTTCACCGAGCTGCTGCCGATCAGCAGCTCCGCGCACCTCGCGCTGACGCCGTGGCTGCTCGGCTGGCCGGACAGCGGGCTGGCATTCGACACCGCGCTGCATCTCGGGACGCTGATCGCGATCGTGGCGTATTTCCACGAGGAGTGGCGCCGGCTCTTTCTCGCGGCTCTGTCGCTCGCGACGAAGCGCCGCGCCGAGACGGACGAGGAGAAGCGCGTCATTTTTCTTCTGCTCGCTACCATTCCAGCCGGTATCGCGGGGCTACTGCTGGAGGACGCCGCGGAGACCGTCTTCCGGTCGCCGGTGATCATCGCCACAAATCTGATCGTGCTGGGCGTCATTCTGTGGGCGGTGGACCGGTTCATGTCGCGTGAGCGCGGAATGGGATCGCTCGGTTGGAAGGGCGCGTTGTTCGTCGGCCTGGCGCAGTGTCTCGCGCTCGTTCCCGGCGTGTCGCGCTCGGGCTCGACGATCACTGCCGGGCGCGCGCTCAAGCTGACGCGCGAGTCCGCGGCGGTGTTCAGCTTCCTGCTCAGCATGCCGATCACGCTGGCCGCGGTGATGTTCAAGCTACCCGACGCGGTCCGCGAGGCGGACAGAATTGCGCCGCTAGCCGTGGGTGTGGTAGCGGCGGCGGTGAGCGCCTGGGTCGCCATCGCGGTGTTGCTGCGGTACGTCGCGCGCCGGAGTTACGGAGTTTTCGCGGTGTACCGCGTCGCGTTCGGCGCGTTGATATTCTATCTGATATATGCTCGCGGACTCTGAACGGCAGCTAGCGGCTAGCAGCGAGCAGCTGGCGGCGGGCGCGTCCGCCGGCCGGTATTGGGGATTGTCGCAGGCTGATATCACCGCGTTGACGGGAGTATCGCGGGCGGTGCTGTTCGGAGAGGTGAGCTCGACGATGGACGTCGCACACGACGCCGCGAAGAATGGCGCTCCATCCGGCACGCTCGTCCTCGCCGAGCGGCAGTTCAGCGGACGCGGCCGCGGCGGAAGGCAATGGATCTCCGCGCCGCGGGCCGGGATCTGGCTGACGCTCATCGAGCGACCCCGGGACGGCGTGCCGGTGGAGCTGTTGTCGATTCGCGCGGGACTCGCGCTCGCGCCCGCGCTCGACCGGTTCGCGCGCGCGCCCGTCGAGCTGAAATGGCCTAACGATCTCTTCGTTCAGGGCCGCAAGCTCGGCGGGATTCTGCTCGAAGCGCGCTGGCGGGACGCGCGGCCCGAATGGGTCGCGCTTGGCATCGGCATCAACCTCACGCCGCCGGGGG
Organism: uncultured Gemmatimonadaceae bacterium; assembly: GCA_964350145.1. Classification (GTDB taxonomy): domain Bacteria; phylum Gemmatimonadota; class Gemmatimonadetes; order Gemmatimonadales; family Gemmatimonadaceae; genus JACDCY01. The sequence continues at coordinate 725 of CAYGJL010000081.1, read as the reverse complement.
AGATCAGCGATGCTGCCGGATTGCGCGAGGGCGTGACCGCGCCCGAGGTGCTCGCGGCGATCGTTCCCGCGCTCCGGCGCGCGGCTGCGCGCCGCGGCCCGCTGTCGGCCGCGGAGCTGGACGCGTTCGCGCAGCGGGACTTCGCGGGGGGGAAGCGCTGCTCCGCGCCCGCGGCCGGAATCGTGCGGGGGATCAACGACCAGGGCGAGTTGCTGGTGGAAGCGGACGGAATGTCCTCCGCGCACCGCAGCGGCTCGCTCGTACTGGAGGCCGGGCGATGATAGTCGCGTTCGACGTGGGGAATACGGAGACGACGATAGGAATCTTCGCGGGCGTCGTCATGCGCGCGAACTTCCGGATCACGACGAACTCGCCGCGCACCGTGGACGAGACGAGCGTGCTGCTCGCCGCGCTGTTCGAGTCCGGCGGGATCAAGATCAAGAGCATTGACGGCGCCGCGATCTGCTCCGTGGTTCCGACGTTCACGGGGACGCTGGCGGAGGCGTGCAGGCGGGTGACCGGGAGCAATCCATTCATCGTGGATGCCGCCGCGGATCTACCCATCACGCTGGACGTGGATGAGCCGCTCACCGTCGGCGCCGACCGAATCGCCAATACGCTCGCCGCGCACGCGCTGCTCGAGCGAGACGCAATCGTGGTGGACCTCGGCACCGCTACGACCTGCGACTGCATCACCGCCGAGGGCTCGTTTTTCGGTGGGATCA
>CAYGJL010000080.1:0-3993 GCA_964350145.1 uncultured Gemmatimonadaceae bacterium | reverse complement strand
AACGTGGTGAGCCCGTGGGGCAAGAAGGAAGGCGTGAAGACGCGGAATAAGAAGAAGCCCTCGCAGAGATTGATCGTGCGTGGGCGGAAGAGAGGCAAGGCAACGCAATCGTGACGGAGCTATTGGCTGTTGGCTATTGGCTGTTAGTAAAGCCAAGAGCTAATAGCCAACAGCCAACAGCCAACAGCTAAGAGCAGAATCAATGGCGAGAAGCGTAAAGAAGGGCCCATATGTCGTCGAATCGCTCGTCGCGAAAGTGGACGCGATGAACGAGCGCAACGAGAAAAAGGTGATCAAGACGTGGTCGCGCGCGAGCACGATCATTCCTGATTTCGTCGGGCACACGTTCGCCGTGCACAACGGCAACAAGTTCATCCCGGTGTACGTGACCGAGAACATGGTCGGCCACAAGCTCGGCGAATTCGCGCCGACGCGGCTGTTCCGCGGCCACACCGGCACGAACAAGTCGGTGGACAAGAAGGCCGGTGGCGTGCCGGCCGCGAGGGGCGGTCCGGGCGGCGGGCCGGGAGCGCCGAGATAATGGAGACCAGAGCCATTCAGCGCACTACGCGCCAGTCGCCGTACAAGATGCGTCTCGTGATCGATCAGATCCGGGGCAAGAACGTCAACGAAGCGCTCGCGATCCTCAAGTTCTCCAAGAAACACGCGGCCAAGCAGATCGAGAAGGTGCTGAGCTCGGCGGTCGCCAACGCGGAGTACAAGGCGCGCGAGGACAACGAGTCGCTCGATGTGGACACGCTGTACGTCAAGCACGCTATCGTGAACGAAGGACCGAAGCTCAAGCGGTTCATGCCGGCGGCGCAGGGTCGCGCTACGCCGATCGAGAAGCGCACGAGCCACGTCGAGATCGTCGTGGCCGCCAAGGAAGCGAAGAAGCGAGGCAACAAGTAATGGGACAGAAAGTACATCCTACCGGATTCCGTCTCGGGATTTCCAAGGACTGGCGCTCGCGCTGGTTCGCGAAGAAGGATTTCCCGGCTCTGCTCAAGGAAGACGAGCTGCTGCGCACGTATCTGAAGACGCGACTCGGCCACGCCGCGATCGCCGACATCCAGATTGACCGCAAGCCTGGCAAGGTCGTGGTGACGATCCACACGGGCCGCCCGGGCGTCGTCATCGGAAAGAAGGGCACCGAGGTGGACAAGCTGCGCGACGAGCTCGCGCAGCTGACCGGCAAGGAAGTCGGTGTGAACGTCGAGGAGATCAAGCGCCCCGAGCTGAGCGCCCAGTTGGTGGCGGACAACATCGCCAACCAGCTCGCGCAGCGCGTGTCGTTCCGGCGCGCGATGAAGCGCGCGGTGCAGAGCGCGATGCGGATGGGTGCTGGCGGGATCAAGATCAAGTGCGGCGGCCGCCTGGGCGGCGCCGAGATCGCGCGCGTCGAGGGCTACCACGAGGGTCGCGTGCCGCTCCACACGCTGCGGGCCGACATCGACTACGCCACGTCCACGGCGAAGACGACGTTCGGCACCATTGGCGTGAAGGTATGGCTGTACAAGGGCGAGATCGTGGAAGACCGTCGCGGCAAGACGTATTCAACCGGCGTGTAGGGGTAGAGCCAGATGCTGAGTCCCAAGCGGGTCAAATTCCGCAAGATGTTCAAGGGTCGCACGCGCGGACACGCGACGCGCGGCTCGAAGGTGTCGTTCGGCCAGTTCGGCCTGCAGGCGCTCGAGCCCGGCTGGGTCTCGAACCGGCAGATCGAGGCGGCGCGTGTCGCGCTTACGCGCCACATCAAGCGTGGCGGCAAGGTCTGGATCCGGATCTTCCCGGACAAGCCGATCACGAAGAAGCCGGCCGAGACGAGAATGGGTAAGGGCAAGGGCTCGCCCGAGGGCTGGGTGGCCGTCGTGAAGCCCGGACGCGTGATGTTCGAGCTCGAGGGCGTGACGCTGGAGATCGCCCAGAAGGCGATGGCTCTCGCGTCCGCCAAGCTGAGCGTGAAGACCAAGTTCGTGGTACGCGAGGAGGCGCACACAGATGCAGGCAAGTGACATTCGCGAGTTGAGCGAGGCGGACGTCCGCGCGCGCATCGCCGAGCTGGAGGAGGAGCTGTTCCGCCTCAAGTTCCGCGCGGCGACAGAGACGCTCGAGTCGCCGCTCAAGCTGCGCCTCATCCGCAAGGACATCGCAAGGCTCAACACGGTGCTCCGCGAGAAGCAGCTCGCGGCGCCGAAACAAGGTTCCGGTGCGCCGGCTTCACGGTCCAAGAGACCGGCGAAGCGCGCGCGCCGCTAGCAAAGGGCTGGAGAGAGAATGGCAGAGATGACGGAGAGTCGTACGCAAGTCCGGAACGCGCGCAAGACACGCATCGGGCTGGTCGTGAGCGACAAGATGCAGAAGACGGTGGTCGTAGCGATCGAGCGCCGCGTTCCGCATCCGGTGTACGGCAAGATGGTGACTCGCACCCGCCGGCTTAAGGCGCACGACGAGCAGAACGAGGCGAAGACCGGCGACACGGTGCGCATCATGGAGACGCGCCCCCTGTCGAAGGACAAGCGCTGGCGGCTGGTCGAGATAGTGGAGCGGGCAAGGTAAGTGACTAGTGACTAGTGACTAGTGACTAGCGACTAGTCACTACAACGTCGGAACAACGAGACAGTGAAATGATCCAGCAGGAATCAATGGTCAAAGTTGCGGACAACTCGGGCGCGAAGGACGCGCTGGTTATCCGCGTGCTCGGTGGAACGAGGCGGCGGTACGCCGGCCTGGGCGACACCGTTATCGTGACCGTCAAGAACGCACTACCCAATGGGACGGTGAAGAAGTCGGAGGTGGCTCGCGCGGTCGTCGTGCGCACCGCCAAGGAAACGCGCCGGAAGGACGGCTCGTACATCCGGTTCGACGAGAACGCCGTCGTGATCATCAACGAGACCGGCGAGCCGAGAGCCACGCGCATCTTCGGGCCGGTCGCCCGGGAGCTGCGTGAGAAGAAGTACATGAAGATCGTCTCGCTGGCGCCAGAGGTTCTGTAAATGAGAGTGCTCAAGCATCGCCGGACGCTGAAGGACAAGAACCGCATCCGCCACGAGCGGAACGCGGAGCGGTTCAAGATCCACGTGTCCAAGGGCGATACGGTGCGCGTCATGCGCGGCGAGGAGAAGGGAAAGGAAGGCAAGGTGGCGCGCGTGTTCCTGAAGACCGGGCGCGTGATCGTGGAAGGTGTGAACATGGTCAAGAAGCACAGGCGGGCGACCAAGCCGGAGGAGCAGAGCGAGATCATCGAGATGCCCGCGCCGGTGCACGCGTCCAACCTGATGCTGCTGGACCCGAAGACGGGGAGCCCGACGCGCACGCGCGCGCGGGTGGATTCCGACGGAACGAAGGAGCGTCTGAGCGTGAAGAGCGGGGATTCCATCCCGCGCACGCGCTGACGCACACGGAGCGATAGAGAATGGCTGAGACCAAAGAGAAGAAAGCGGGCGCCAAGCCCGCGCCGAAGGGCGCGGAAGGCGGCAAGAGCAAGGGCAAGGGCCAGCAGAAGGGCGACGGCGTCCAGGTGCAGGGCGAGCACGCGGGCGCGGGTCTGCCCGTGCCGCCGCCCAGGCTCAAGCTCCAGTACGTGTCGGCGATCCGCGAGCGCCTGATGTCGCAGTTCGGCTTCACCAACGTCCACCAGGTCCCGACGGTCTCGAAGATCGTGGTGAACTGCGGCGTGGGCGAAGCGACGAAGAACGCCAAGGTGCTCGACACGATCGTGTCGGAGTTGGCGATCATCACCGGGCAGCGGCCCGTCCGCCGCAAGGCCAAGAAGTCGATCGCGAACTTCGGGCTGCGCGAAGGGCAGGAGATCGGCGCCTCGGTGACGTTGCGCGGCGCCCGGATGTGGGAGTTTCTCGACCGCCTGATCACGGTGGCGATTCCGCGGGTGCGCGACTTCCGCGGCCTGCCGACGCGCGGCTTCGACGGACGCGGGAACTACACGTTCGGCGTGAAGGAGCAGATGATCTTCCCGGAGATCAACTACGACAT
>CAYGJL010000079.1:0-4147 GCA_964350145.1 uncultured Gemmatimonadaceae bacterium | reverse complement strand
TTTCTGATGTAAGACAATTCCTGACCTGGTTAGAAACTAACCAAGAAACTCTATGAAAACAACTCTGCCGCAAATATCACCAGAATTAATAAATAAATACAAGCAAGAAATTGGAAAAAATGCATCTGTTTCTACATTAAAGCGTAAAAATGTTTCGCTAAATAAATTTTTAGACTTCAAGGAAGGTAAGAAAAATGAAGATATGATCGTTGGAACTGCAGGTGTTTCAAGGTCAAAAAAAGTCGGTCTAAAAACAATTGCAGTTCTTGGTTTTACTTCCGGACTTGTAATTCTCTTAGTTTTATTCTTGGGAAAACTAAAATTACCGATTCAATTTATAAATAATTATGCCCAAGAATCTGATATTCAAACCCAGCCGGGAAATGAAACAATTTCCGCAAATTCCCCTCCGGGCCAGAGGCCCTCAGGGCCGGTGGCTGCGGGGAATGGGGCCTGGAATCTTTACGTCAAGCTGAAATTAATGGATTCGACAGGCTCACCACGAGTTGGCAGTGAAAGCCTCACATTCAAACTATATAACGCCGAATCCGGAGGCTCGCCGCTTTGGACATCCAATATCCAAAATATAACTACAGATAACAGTGGATCGGCTTTGATATCTTTAGACGGGGTTCCAACCGAACTTTTCTTTCAAAATAACAATCTATTTCTTGAGCCTGAAACTGCAAGTGCAAGTGGACAGGGGGGACCCCTGTCAGTAAGAATACCTGTTCCCACAGCTTCCGATCCTGGTATTCCGGGAGTTACCTCTGATGGGAGCCTGGTACTGGCAGGAGAATCTCCCTCGATTATTGGAGAAGACGGGAATCTACTTATTGAAGGCCAGACTGTAACCATAAAAACGATAGACGGAAGCGGAGGCAATCTTGAATTTAACCCTGACGCAAACGGTATTGCCCACTTTTTGTTTGAAGGAAATAAGGGTAACTTCCTAAATGCGCAGGCTCCCAATCTAACAAGTGGATCACTCTACTACGGAATGGTTCCAAATAATGCAACCGGATATGACTTGATCAGGCTTCAAAGCGGTTCTCCAAAAATGACCACCAAGTTTAGTGTCGATGCTTTGGGGAACACATTTATTGCAGGTGAGCTGAATATTGCCGGCGATATTCAAACCGGAGGTGTGGACAGATTAAGCTCCTCGGGTGCTCTAAAAAACATAAACGGCTATTCTCAAACTTCGGGCAACTTTACAATTAACCAAACGGGAGGAGATTTTGCCTCGGTGGTTAAAAAAGGCTCGGCTTTAAGCGATGTTTTGAGTTTGACCTTGGACGAGCGCGGAGCCAACAATGCCAGTACATATTCCGCCCTGGTTCTTAAGCGCTATAACGGCATTGACGACATAGCGCTTTATGTAGATGAAGGCAACGCCCGGTTTGACGGACAAGTACAGCTTGGAAGATTCAGTTCAAACCCGTTAACAATCGGGCAAGCCTCTCTGATTTATAACACCACAGATAATCTAGTTTACTATTACGACGGAAGCGCCTGGCAATCTTTGGGAACCGCCGTAACTACTCCATTTTCTCTGATAAGTTCCGGCACTAATTCGACAGCCGCGATGGTTGTTGGAAGCGGGGCTTCCCTTGGCTACACCGGTACAGGAACAATAAACGCCAGTTCCCTTCAGAGCTCAACCTGGGCCATCCCCGGAACTATTGGAAGTACCACACCAAATACCGGCGCTTTCACCACGCTTTCTGCAAATTCCACTGTTAATTTTTCAGGTCTGACTGCATCAAAACCAGTCTTTACGGATGCAAGCAAGAATCTGGTTTCGACAGGAACGGTCGGAGCGGATCAGGGGGGAACCGGACTATCAAGCTACGCCGTGGGCGATCTTTTGTATGCGGATACAGCTTCAACATTGGCAAGGCTTGCAGATGTTGCGACCGGAAACGTTTTGATTTCAGGAGGGGTTGGAGCCGCCCCAAGTTGGAATAAAGTTGTTTTGGGAACCCACACATCAGGAAATTATGTGAGTACGCTGACAGGAACTGCCAATCAAATAACGGCATCTGCCTCAACCGGCGACATTACTCTTTCCGTTCCTTCTGATTTCAGAGCTCCGGGAACGGTGAACGCCGTAACGGGACTCTACACGGGGGCGGGAGCTGGAACACAAAGGATCGACTCTTCCGGAAACTTAACCAATATTGGCACCACCCAATTTAATTCTCAAACTTACACCTGGCCTTCTTCACAAACTTCAAACTATGTTCTCTCAACCAACGGAACCGGCGCTTTAAGCTGGGCTGATCCCGCCGCCGCGGTGGCGTCAAGCATCTACTGGACGCAGGCAAATGGAGCTCTCTACCCCAAAAATAATTCTGTTGATGTGCTGATCGGAGCCTCGGCCACAACGTCTGCCAAGTTTGCGTTCACCGGAGTCGGTAGCGGCACTCCGACTGCTTCCGTCTCGGGAACTACTGCCAACGCGGCCACATATTTAACAGGCGAAGGAAATCTGGCGACAACCAATATGATCCCTCTAACTATCGGCGGATCCACGACCGGCAATGTTGTAATCAATTCCAGAGGTTCAACCGCGCTGACAGCAAACGGGGCTGACTTAACTGCAGCCGGAGACTTGGCTGTTAATGGTGGAGACATTACAACCACGGCAACTACTTTTAATCTTCTTGCAGGAGCAACCACCGCGCTTAATATCGGACCAGCGGGAGCCTCGGGATCAATTACTCTTTCCGGGGGTTCGGCCGACACAGGATGCACCTTAGACGGAGGCACCGGCAACCTAACCTGTACCGGCACTCTCTCAGGAAGCGGCATAGTTGCCACCTCAATGCCCTTCTCAGGACTAACCAGTGCAACAAATACCGTTGCTGCCATGGTGGTGGGGACGGGAGCCACACTTAATTACACAGGAACAGGAACCATTAACGCTTCCAGCTTGATCGGAGGAACCTGGGCAGCTCCGGGCACCATTGGTTCAACCACTCCCAATACCGGGGCTTTCAGCACACTTACTTCTTCCGGTAATTCAACTATTGGAACGGGAGCCTCGTCAATAAACACAATCGGCTCGGTAACTACCCCCGGAACCTTAACCCTGCACGGGGCAACCACTTTGGATAATTCTTTCTCCCAAACCGGCGCCAATACTTTTGGGACCGGAACAGGCGCGGTTTCCTTAAACGGAGATACCACGGTTGCCGCTAATAAAGGTTTAACTTTCACCTCCGGGACAGGCACCATAACCCAAAACTATGCCAATACGACCGGCACTCAAGCCTCCTTTAACCACACCAATTCCGGCTCAAGTGGGGCCAACACCTCAACCGGCCTGGCAATTGCCATTACAGGAACAGCCAATGCCACCGGCACCAATACCATTACCGGAATTAATTTCCCGAACGTGGCGGCAGCCACTAATAACACCTACTACGGCCTGGTCTTTGGCACAGGCTTAACCGATATCTTAAGGTACAACGGAACACAGATTATAAGTGGCTTGGGAGTCTTGCAATCAGCCGGACTTTCCGGAACCTATTCCAATGCTTTAACCCTTTCTTCAACTTCCAACGCCCTGACCGGAACCATCGGTAGCGCCACTCCCCTGGCCGGGGCCTTTACCAGCCTCACCTCAAGCGGTAATTCGACAATCGGAACTGGAGCCTCATCTGTCAATACGATAGGTTCCACGACGACTCCGGGAACTTTAACTTTGCACGGAGCAACTACCTTAGACAACACATTCACAATATCCGGAGATAATTTAACAACTTTGGGCGGTGACCTTAAATTAACCGGAGCAGATATTTTGGATACCAACGGCAACGAATCAATCAGATTTGGTACCACAGCTTCAGCTGTTAATGAAGCTACTTTAACAAACGCCGCAACCGGTGGAGTGGTAACCCTGGCCGCAACCGGCGGAGATACGGATGTTGCTCTTTCCATTGACAGTAAAGGAGCCGATGCCTTAAACCTCAATGGAACAGCCACGGGCGATGTTAATATAGCGGGTGGATCGGGAGCAACCGGCTGTACAGTTGCCAATTCAACCGGCAACCTAACCTGTACCGGCACTCTCTCAGGAAGCGGCATAGTTGCCACCTCAATGCCCTTCTCAGGACTAACCAGTGCAACAAATACCGTT
>CAYGJL010000078.1:0-4376 GCA_964350145.1 uncultured Gemmatimonadaceae bacterium | reverse complement strand
GCCGCGCCTTGAGGATGCCGGCGCGGCGCAGCAGCGACCGCGCGGTGTCGCTCGGCTGGGCGCCGTTGTCGAGCCAGTAGCCGGCGCGATCGGCGTCGATTTTGAGCCCGCCCTCTGCCTGCCGGGGAGCGTACTGTCCGATGATCTCGATGAACTTGCCGTCCCGCGGACTCTTCGAGTCGGCGACGACGAGACGATACACGGGCGCTTTCTTGCGTCCGATCCTGCGAAGTCTGATGCGAACCATTTTTCGTAGCTCCCTGCGGCGGTGATGGGTCGAGCTCCGGGCTCATCGCGTGCCCGGTGTCTCCGAGCCGCACCCGGTGTTGGGCAGCCTATAAAGTTAACGCATTCCGAACGGCATCATACCCTGGCGGCCCCCGGAGGCCGCCTTTTTCATCATTTTCTGCATCTCCCGGAACTGGGTCAGCAGCCGGTTGACCTCGTTGATGGGCCGGCCGGAGCCCTTCGCGATCCGGGCGCGGCGCGACCCGTTCAGGATGCCGGGCTCCCTGCGCTCCTCCGCCGTCATGGACAGCACGATCGCCTCGACGTGCTTCATGCGCTTGGGATCCATATTCTTCACTTGCTTGAGCGCGGCCGCGTTGACCCCGGGAAGCAGCTTGAGCACTCCTTCCAGCGGGCCGAGCTTCTCCATCTGACGCATGGACGAGAGGAAGTCGTTCAGGTCCAGCCCCTGTTGGCGGATCTTCTTCTCCATCCGCTTCGACTCGTCCTCGTCGAAGGCCGCCTGCGCTTTCTCCACCAGCGAGACGACGTCGCCCATCTGCAGGATGCGGCCCGCCATCCGCTCGGGGTGGAACTCTTCCAGCGCGTCCGACTTCTCGCCGACTCCGATGTACTTGATGGGCTTCTTCGTGACGCCGTAGATCGAGAGCGCGGCGCCGCCGCGCGCGTCGCCGTCCATCTTCGTCAGGATCACGCCCGTGACGCCGAGCCGGTCGTCGAAGCCCTGCGCGATCTTCACCGCGTCCTGTCCTGTCATCCCGTCGGCGACCAGCAGGATCTCGTCGGGCGAGATCGCGGCCTTGAGGCGGGAAAGCTCGTCCATCATCGCGTCGTCTATCTGGAGCCGGCCCGCGGTGTCCACTATGACCACCCGGTCGCGCTCCCTTCGCGCCGTGTCGATCCCCTGCTTCACGAGCTTCACGACGTCGCTGGTCGAGCGATCGGCATGCACCGGGATCTCGAGCTGCCTGCCGAGCGTCTCGAGCTGGTCGATCGCGGCCGGGCGGTACACGTCGGCGGCGACGAGCCGCACCGCGCGTCCCTCGGACTTGAGCTTGCGCGCTAGCTTCGCGGCGGTGGTGGTTTTTCCGGAGCCCTGCAGGCCGACCAGCAGCACGATTGTCGGCGGGACGGAGCTGAGCTTGAGCCCTTCGCGCCGCTCGCCGAGCATGGCGGCGAGCTCCTCGTGCACGATCTTGACGAGCTGCTGCGCGGGCGAGACCGTGCGCAGCGAACTGACGCCTACCGCTTTCTTCTCGACGCGCTCCAGAAACTCGCGGGTGAGCTGGAAGTTGACGTCGGCTTCGAGGAGTACGCGCCGCACTTCGCGGAGCCCTTCCTTGATGTCCGACTCGCTGAGCACGCCCTTGCCGCGCAGGCGGGCGAAGGTGGCTTCGAGCTTTTCGCTGAGGGCTTCGAACATGGTGACTGAACGTAACTTGCTGGCGTATGGCGAAACAGCTGTTGGCTATTGGCTATTGGCTCTTGGCGACTGCGGAACGACGGTTGCTTAGGAGCGGTTAGCCAATAGCCAATAGCCAACAGCCAATAGCTTTACTGATGGCCCCACCCGACCGAAAAGACGAGATCCTCTCCTCCGAGCTGCCCGCCACGCTGCCGCTGATGGCGCTGCGCTCGACGATCGTGTATCCGCTCGGAACGATCGCGGTCCAGATGGGCGCGCCCGACAACCTGGCCATGCTCCGCGCCAACCCCGATTCCGGGCTGATCGTCGCGCTCGTCATCGCGACGGCGGACCAGGACGCCGACGACGTGCACGAGTTCGTCGGCAAGGTCGGCGTAGCGGCACGGGTACACGAGCGGATCAATCTCCCCGGCGACACGGTGCAGATCACCCTCCAGGGTCTCCGCCGGATAGTCATCGACAAGATCGGGCAGACCGAGCCTTTCGCCGTCGTGCACGCCAAGCCCGCGCGAGAGATCGCGCCCGACCCGGACGAGGTGAACGAGCTGGTCGCCCGCATCATCTCGGCGTCGGAAACGCTGTCGGAGCTGGTCGAACGCATCCCCGACGAGGTGCCGGGAATCCTGCGCATGAACGTGTCGGATCCGGGCCGGTTCGCGGACCTCGCCGCCACCAACATGAACTTCCGCATCGCCGACAAGGACGAGGTCCTCCAGCGGCTCGACATCGCCCAGCGGCTGCGCTTCCTCCTCACACGGCTGGAGCGCGAGGTCGCCCGCGCGCGCGTGGTGGACGACGTGAAGAAGCAGACCGAGATCAAGATCGAGCAGCACCAGCGCGATTTCTATCTGCGCCAGCAGCTGCGCGCGATACAGGCGGAGCTGGGCGAGACCGATCCGGGCGAGAAGGAAGCCGTCAGCATCCTCAAGAAGATCGACGAGGCGAAGCTTCCCGAACGCGCCGCGGCGGAAGCCAAGCGCGAGACGGAGCGGCTCCGGCAGCTCTCCCCGGCATCGAGTGAGTACCAGGTCGTGCGGACTTACCTCGACTGGGTGCTGTCGCTGCCGTGGCACAAGCGGTCGAGCGGCGACGAGATCGAGCTAAAGAAAGTCGAGGAAGCACTCGACTCGCGCCATTACGGTCTCAACGAGGCGAAGGAGCGCATCGTCGAGTACCTGGCCGTGCGCAAGCTGCGCAAAGGTGATCCGCGCGGGCCGATTCTCTGCTTCGCGGGTCCGCCCGGCACCGGCAAGACGTCGCTCGGCTCGGCGATCGCGGACGCGATCGGCCGGCAGTTCTACCGCATCTCCGTGGGCGGCGTGCGCGACGAGGCCGAGATCCGCGGACACCGGCGCACGTACGTCGGCTCGCTGCCGGGGCTGATCATCCAGGCGCTGCGACGGGTGGACGTGAACGATCCCGTGCTCATGATCGACGAGATCGACAAGATGACGAGCGGCGGACCGTCGGGCGATCCGACGGCCGCGATGCTCGAAGTGCTCGATCCGTCGCAGAACAAGGACTTCGTCGATCACTATCTGAACCTGCCGTTCGACCTGTCGCGCGTGCTGTTCATCTGCACGGCGAACAACGTGTTCGACATTCCGGTGCCACTTCGCGACCGGATGGAGGTCATCCGGATCTCGGGCTACACGATCGAGGAGAAGGTCGAGATCGCGTGGCGATACATGCTGCCGCGGCTGCTCGAGGACCATGGCATCAGCGACAAGGACATCCAGTTCACCGACGAGGTGCTCGGCTACGTCGCGAGCCGCTACTCGCGCGAGGCCGGGGTGCGGAACTTCGAGCGGAACATCGCGGCGATCATGCGCAAGCGCGCGCGGGCCAAGGCGGACGGCGAGGAAGGCGCGTGGATCATCGACATCGAGCGCGTCTCCGACATTCTCGGTATCCCGCGGTTCGCGGTCGAGGCGGCGGAGATGGAGCCCGAGATCGGCGTGGTCACCGGGCTCGCCTGGACCGCGACGGGCGGCGACCTGATGATCATCGAGGCGTTGCGCATGCCGGGCAACGGCAAGCTCACGGTCACGGGCCAGCTCGGCGACGTGATGCGTGAGTCGGTGGACGCGGCGTACTCGTACGTCCGGTCACGCGCGCCGCAGCTCCGGATCGAGCCGCAGGAGTTCCGCGATTCCGACCTGCACATCCACTTTCCCGCCGGCGCGATACCGAAGGACGGACCGAGCGCCGGCGCGGCCGTGACGCTGGCGATCGCGAGCGTGCTCAGCGGCCGGGCCGTACGCCGCGACCTGGCCATGACCGGAGAAGTCACGCTCCGCGGCCGCGTCACCGAGATCGGCGGAGTCAAGGAGAAGGTGCTCGCGGCATACCGCGCCGGACTGCGCGAGGTGCTGCTGCCCAAGACCAACGAGAAGGACCTGCGCGACATCCCCGCCGAGGTGAAGAAGGCGATGGTGTTCACCTTCGCGTCCACCATGGACGAGGTGCTGCATCACGCGCTGCTCGCCGCCCCCGATCCGGCGCTCGCGGACGCGGTGCCCGCAGACTCGCCCGCCGCGCACGCGGCCGATCCGCTGCCGGCCATCGAGCCGGACGCCGCCGAAACGCGCGGCTAGTTAAACACGGGAGATGGCGGCCCCTGGGATTCTGACGGGGGATAGAAGTTTGGAGTGTGGCAGTATGGAGATGGGAGTTAGGAGTTTACTCCGTACTGCCGAAC
>CAYGJL010000077.1:0-4451 GCA_964350145.1 uncultured Gemmatimonadaceae bacterium | reverse complement strand
ACTGCCTTTAACCCTTGGTTCCGCTTTGCTGGTCGCTGGCAGCTTCTAGCTGGCAGCTCGCAGCGCTTGTCCCTACTTGATGATCTTGGTGACGACACCTGCACCCACCGTGCGTCCGCCCTCGCGAATCGCAAAGCGCAGCCCCTCGTCCATCGCGATCGGCGTGATCAGCTCGATCGTCATCTGCACGTTGTCCCCGGGCATCACCATCTCCATCCCCTCCGGTAGCTCCACACTTCCCGTCACGTCCGTCGTGCGGAAGTAGAACTGCGGACGGTAGCCCTTGAAGAACGGCGTATGCCTGCCGCCCTCTTCCTTTTTCAGGACGTACACCTCGGCATTGAAGTGCGTGTGCGGCGTGATCGAGCCCGGCTTCGCCAGCACCATCCCACGCTCCACCTCTTCCTTGCCGATGCCGCGGAGCAAGAGGCCGACGTTGTCGCCCGCCTGACCCTCGTCCAGCAGCTTCCGGAACATCTCCACTCCGGTCACCACCGTCTTCTTGTCCGAGTTGAAGCCGACCAGCGCGATCTCCTCGCCCACCTTCACGATGCCGCGCTCGATACGACCCGTGGCGACCGTCCCACGACCCGTGATCGAGAACACGTCCTCGACCGGCATGATGAACGGCTTGTCCACCTCACGCTTGGGCTGCGGAATGTAGGAATCGAGAGCCTCCATCAGCTCGCCGATCTTCTTCCCGTGCTCGCTGTCCGGATCGCCCGACTCCAGCGCCTTGAGCGCCGAGCCCTTGATGATCGGGAGGTCGTCGCCCGGGTAGTCGTACGAGCTCAAGAGCTCGCGCACCTCCAGCTCGACCAGCTCCAGCAGCTCCGGGTCGTCCACCATGTCCACCTTGTTCATGAACACGACGATGAACGGCACGTTCACCTGGCGAGCCAGCAGGATGTGCTCTCTCGTCTGCGGCATCGGGCCGTCGGCCGCCGACACCACGAGAATGGCGCCGTCCATCTGCGCCGCGCCCGTGATCATGTTCTTCACGTAGTCCGCGTGTCCCGGGCAGTCCACGTGCGCGTAGTGGCGCTTGTCCGACTCGTACTCCACGTGCGCCGTCGCGATCGTTATGCCGCGCGCTTTCTCTTCCGGCGCCTTGTCGATCTGGTCGAATGCCACCGACTGCGCCAGGCCCTTCTTCGCCTGGATCGCCGTGATCGCGGCCGTCAACGTCGTCTTGCCGTGATCGACGTGACCGATCGTGCCGACGTTTACGTGGGGCTTCGTGCGCTCGAATTTCGCTTTTGCCATGGGAGTGCGTGTCTGAAGTTTCGTGTGCGATTCTGAACTAGCTGTTGGCTATTGGCTATTGGCTTTTAGCTACAGCGGAAAACCGGAACTACAGGGCGGTCAGCTAAAAGCCAATAGCAAATAGCAAATAGCCAACAGCTTTCTTTCCAAAGCTCGCGATCGGGATTGAACCGATGACCTCACCCTTACCAAGGGTGTGCTCTACCGACTGAGCTACGCGAGCGGGTGGTGCGTCCTGTGTTCGTCGTGCCAAAAACCAAGAGCCAAGAGCCAAGAGCCAAAAGCCAAAAGCCAGTTCAAGAGCGGGAGACGGGACTCGAACCCGCGACATCAAGCTTGGAAGGCTAGCGCTCTACCAACTGAGCTACTCCCGCGGATTTCAATTCACAGCTCCGTACAAACGCAGTTACCAAAAGCCAACAGCCAACAGCGTAGTCCAATGGTGGGGGAAGGATTCGAACCTTCGAAGGCTTGCGCCGGCAGATTTACAGTCTGCTCCCGTTGGCCACTTAGGTACCCCACCGCAACCCGCAACCCGTCCCCGTTACGCATTCGCGGAGCAGAGGACCATTGCGCCAATCACTGCCGGCACGGCGCCTAGCACCAACCCTACCCCAGCAAACAATCGCCGTCGCCCCTGAGAGCTGACGGCGAGAATCGAACTCGCAACCTGCTGATTACAAATCAGCTGCTCTGCCAATTGAGCTACGTCAGCATACAGCGATTCTGCGCAAGCCTTGAAGAATAAGGGATTTACGTCCCCTAGTCAAGCAATCGGCCGAGGCTCCTGACCGGAGGAGGTTTCGAGTCCGGAAAGGGTCCCGGATGGCGGCTCCGCGGGCTTCTGTGCCCCGGCCGACCGGCGGGTCGCGTCGTACGGCTCGGCCCCGCTGCTCAGGTCGGCCGTCGCCTCCAGGCTGGCGGCCCGGGCCGCGTCGGTCGGCCTCCCGAGCTTGTCGGGGAGTTTAGACACCCCGCCGCCGATAATCATTCCGCCGACTCCGGCTATCACGGCCGGGATGTACGCGAGGAACGCCTCCGCGATCCCATCCGGCGGCGCCGGCACGGCGAGCTGGTTCACTGTGGCGTAGATGTTGGCGAGCAGAACCGAGCTCCCGATCATGAGCGCGAAGACCAGAAACCTCTTCGGTGCGGCCCACGACAGCAGAAACGTCCCGGTGAAAATCACACCGGCGCTCATCTGGAGATTGTCGTTGTGCAGATAGGTGTAGCCGGCCGCGGACGCGAAGATGACGGCGCCGAGGAGGAGCAGGATGTCGCGTCTCATGCTTGCAACATTTAACGGGTTCCGGCCGCGATGCAACCGGCGAAACCTTTATCAGGGCTATTGCCGTCGATCTGGGATAGCGGATTGAGGACCTTTGCGGTCTCAGGGCTAACGGCCATTGCGGATCGGCGATTAAGTGAGGATTTCGGAGAGGGGCATTCCGCGATCATTCCCGCCGTTCCGCCCATCCTCAGTCCTCACTTAATCGTAGATCCTCGATTGTAGTTGGTCCTGAGGCCGCAAAGTCCTCCGCCCGAAGTCCGCAGTCACCGGGCCAGCTTCCAGCGCGTGCCCCAGGGCCCGTCCTCGATAGCGACCCCCCGGCCCTCGATCTCCGCGCGAATCGCGTCGGCGCTGGCGAAGTCACGCCGGGCCCGCGCGTCTTTGCGCGCCGCCAGACGTTCATCCACCCACGCCGCCAGCTCGTCGTCCGCCAGTTGCGCGTCGGGCACGATGTCGAGCACGCCGTTTACCCGCGCGAACGCCTCCCGCGCGATGCGCAGCGCGTCCGCGTCTTCGCCGCGCCTGTCCAGCTCCGCGTTCGCCCGTCGGATGAACGTGAATAGCGCGCCGACCGCGGCCGGCGCGTTGAGATCGTCGAACAGCGCGGCCTCCGCGTCGCGCACGAGATCCTCGGCGGCGACCGCCAGCTCGGGAGTCCCGCCGGTCGCGGACTCGAGCCGCTCCACGAAATCGCGCACGCGCCGCACTCCTTCGATCGATGCCTCCAGCGCATCACCCGAGAGATTGAGCTGCTTGCGATAGTGCGTGGAAAAAACGAAGTGGCGGAACGCGGCCGCCGATACGCCCTGCTCGCGCAGGTCGGCGACGGTCGCGACGTTGCCGATGCGCTTCGCCATCTTCGACCCGTCGGTCAGCAGGAACTCGCCGTGACACCAGAAGCGTGCGAACTCCGCACCGGTGACGCCCTCCGACTGCGCGATCTCGTCCTCGTGGTGCGGAAAGACGAGATCCACTCCACCGCAGTGAATGTCCATCGTCTCGCCGAGGTACTTCATGGCCATGGCCGAGCACTCGAGGTGCCAGCCGGGACGCCCTCTCCCCCACGGCGAATCCCACGCCGCGTCCGCCGCTTCATCTTCCGGCTTCGCGGCTTTCCAGAGCGCGAAGTCCTGCGCGTTCTCCTTGGTGTAGTCGTCGTGCGCCACACGCGCGCCCGCGCGGATCTCGCGCGTGTCGAGCCGCGACAGCCGCCCGTAGCCGTCGAACTTTCCGATCGCGAAGTACACCGACCCGTCCTCCGCCTGGTACGCGAGCCCGCGCTCCACCAGCGACTTCACCAGCGCGATCATTTCGGGGATGTGCTCGGTGGCCTTCGGGTACTGCTCCGCGTCCTCGATCCGCAGGAACCGCCGATCGGCGTGAAACGTCTCCACGACGGGCTCGGTAATCTCGCCGATGGTGACGCCGCGCTCCGCGGCGCGCTTGATGATCTTGTCCTCCACGTCGGTAAGATTCATCACCTGCAGCACGTCGAATCCCGCCAGCCGCAACACGCGCCGCAGCAGGTCCTCGAACAGGAACGTGCGGAAATTCCCGAGGTGCGCGGGGTTGTACACCGTCGGCCCGCACGTGTACAGTCGCGCCTTGCGCCCGTCCGCGGGCGCGAACTCCTCGACCGTCCTGGTCATGGTGTTGTAGAGTCGCAGCTTCGCCATTTGCCCGTGAACCTACGCGGACGCAGGGCCGGTGGTCAACGCGGCCGGCGCGTTTGCTGGCATGTGTGCGCGAGGGAAGAGCGGCAGGAATCCCCTTCGCGCGCTACGCGAGCAAACTACGCTCGCTATCACGCGCGCTGTGGGGATCCCTGCCACCCTTCCCTCCCCAGCACGAAAGCGAGATACACGACGGCACGCTTGAGCAGAGTTATCGCTCG
>CAYGJL010000076.1:0-4656 GCA_964350145.1 uncultured Gemmatimonadaceae bacterium | reverse complement strand
ACGGTCGCCGCGATGCGGTCACTCTCCTTCACGCGCAGCTCCGCGGCGCCGCGGACGACAGTCTCGCCCTCGGCGCGGGTCGCGACGCACGCCAGCAGCGGCAGCTCGTCGATCATCCCAGGAATCTCGCCCGGCTTCACGGAGATCGCACGCAGCGCGCCCTGGCCGGCGGTCACGGTACCGGCCTCCTCGCCCGTCGCTTCCGTTTTGCTTGAGACTCTGACCTTCGCGCCCATTCGCCGAATCGCGCGGAGAAAGCCGGTTCGGGCCGCGTCAATGCACACGCCGGGCAGGGTGACGCTGCCGCTCGCGGCCAGCGCCGCGAGCGCGACGAAGTACGCGGCGGACGACGCGTCGCCTGGAACGGTCAGCTCGAACGGATCGAGCGACGCGCCGGGAGTGAGCTTGGTCACGCCGTCGCGCGATGCCGTTACGTCAATACCGAGCGCGCGGAGCATGCGCTCGGTGTGATCACGGGAAGCGCGCGGCTCGCGCACGGAGACGGGCACACCGGCGACCAATCCGGCCAGAAGGATCGCGCTCTTGACCTGTGCGCTCGCGACTTCAGTAGTCCAGGCGATGTGCTGCAGGTCCCCGCCATGCACGGTCATCGGCAGGCCGTCGCCCTTATCGAAAGCGATCCGGGCGCCCATCTCAGTGAGTGGCTCGGCGATCCGCCGCATGGGGCGGCGGCTGAGGCTCTCATCTCCCGTGAACGTCGTGGCGAACGGATGTCCGGCCATAACTCCGGCGAGCAGGCGCACGGTGGTGCCGCTGTTGCCGCAGTCGAGCGGTGACTCCGGCTCGCCCAGCGCCCGCACGCCCGTGCCGTGAATGCGGATCTCCGGCCCGAGCGGCGGCGCGTCGTTACCGAGCGCACGGAGCGCGTACGCGGTGGACGCGGTGTCTTCGGCGACGAGGATGTCGCGGATCACCGACTCTCCGTCCGCCAGCGCCGCGAGAATCAGGGCGCGATGCGAGATGGACTTGTCGCCAGGCACGCGAACCGTGCCGGCGACCGTCAGCGAAGCCACGCCTCCAGAGTCGTCGCCAGATCCGTTCTTTCGTCGCGGTACTTCACGATGATCGGAGTCTGGACTGATAGCCCCTCCGCGCGTGGCCAGTCGCCCTTGATCGCACGCGCGCCGGGAACGACGACGGCGCCAGGCGGTATCTCCAGCGGTTTATCCGGCGTGCCGCGGTACACCTGCTCCCGGATGAGGTCGTACACCGGCGTGCCGCGCGTGAGCACGACGCCGGCCGCGAGCACTGCCTTGGCTCGCACCACCGTTCCCTCGTACACGCCGCAGTTGCCTCCGACGATCACGTCGTCCTCGATCACTACCGGCGAAGCACCAATCGGCTCCAGCACGCCGCCGATCTGCGCTGCGGCGCTCAGGTGCACCCGCGCTCCGACCTGCGCGCACGATCCCACCAGCGCGTGCGAGTCTATCATCGTCCCCTCGCCGACGTACGCCCCGACGTTGACGTACATCGGCGGCATGCACACCACTCCGGGCGCGACGTACGCGCCGCGGCGGATGGACGATCCGCCCGGGACAATCCGCACCTGATCCTCGAGCGTGAGCTCGCGCAGCGGATACGTGCTCTTGTCGAAGAACTGCAGCCTGTTTCCCGGCCCGGCACCGTCCGGCACCGACATCTCGACGAGATGCCCGAGGCGAAAGCCGAGCAGGATGCCGCGCTTGACCCACTGCACCGCGTGCCAGGAGCCGTCTTCGGCGCGCTCGGCCGCGCGAACTTCACCGGCCTCGAGCGCCTGGAGCAGCGCGTCGAACGCGGACTGCGCGTCGGCCGGCAGCGGCTGCTTCGCAGGCGTGGCGGCGAGATCCTCGATCCGGTGCGAGAGGTCCTCGCCCCACGGGTTGTTCCGCTTCATCCCAGTGCGCCCGTCTGCTCGAGGCTCCTTCGCACCGCGCTCTGGTGCGCGTCGGCCAGAGGGACGAGCGGCAGCCGCAACACGTTCTCGATGCGCCCCTGCATCGCGAGCGCGGCCTTGACCGGAAGCGGATTGGATTCGACGAACGCCGCCGCGGTCCAGTCGGCCAGGCGCGCCTCGATGTCGCGCGCCCGGCGCATGTTGCCGGCGCGCACCGACTCCGTGAGTTGCGCTACGAGCTTCGGCGTCGCGTTCGACGTCACCGAGATGACGCCGTCTCCCCCCGCGGCCATGATCGCGACGGTGAGCGCGTCGTCGCCGGAGAGAACGGAGAACCCGTCCGGCCGGTCGCGGATGATGCGGCCGATCTGCGCCATGTCCCCGGACGCTTCCTTCACCGCCACGAGCCGCGCGTTCTCCGCGAGCTTGAGCGTCGTCTCCGCGTCCATGTTGCTCGCCGTCCGCCCGGGAACGTTGTACAGCACGATCGGAAGATCCACCGCGTCCGCGATCGCCTGAAAGTGCGCGATGATCCCGCGCTGCGGCGGCTTGTTGTACATCGGTGACACGTGCAGCAAGTGCGTCGCGCCCGCGGCCTTCATCTCGCGCGAGAACGCGATCGCCTTCCTGGTGTCGTTCGACCCCGCGCCCGCGATGACGGGCACGCGCCCCGCGACCTGCTCGACCGTGATCTCGACGACGCGGCGATGCTCGTCCGGCGAGAGAGTCGCGGCCTCGCCGGTGGAGCCACACGGCACCAGGAAATGGATCCCTTCACCGATCTGCCAGTCTATCAGCGCGCGCAGCGCCTGCTCGTCCACCGCGCCGTCGTGCGTGAACGGCGTGACGAGCGCCGTGCCGGCACCGAACAGTCGTCCGTGCTTCATGAGCCTTCCGTTCCCGAGATGAAGTCACGCATCGTGAACACCCCGCGCTTGCCCACGAGCCAATCCGCGGCCGCGAGGGCGCCGGTCGCGAATACGGATCGGTCATGGACGTCGTGCGTGATGCTCAGGCTCTCCGGCTTCGACGCGAAGATCAACTCGTGCGTTCCGGGCACGGTTCCCGTCCGCACGCTCTCGATGGGAATTTTTCGCCCGAACCCCGCACGCGCTTCCTGTTCGATCACGATTGCCGTCCCTGAAGGAGCGTCTTTTTTCTCGGTGTGGTGGGTCTCGACGATGCGGGCATCCCATCCCTGCAGATCGGCGACGAGCGACCCGGCCCGCCGGGCAAGATCGAGAAAGATCTGAATCCCGATCGAGAAATTTGCCGCCCAGAGCATCGCGCCGCCGCTTCTGGTCACATCACTGCCGACGGCCTCGAGATCATCGTACCAGCCCGTAGTCCCCACGACCACCGGACAGCCCGCGGCGACGCACGCCCTGATGTTGCGCACCGCGGACCGTGGCTCGGTGAACTCAATGGCAACGTCGGCGCCCTGCAGCGACTCGCGCGTGATCCCGCTGCCGTCCGGATTTTCCTTCTCGCCAAGGATGGTCGTCACCGTCCAGCCGCGCTCTCTCGCCATCTCCGCGATCGTCTTTCCCATCTTCCCGTCGCCGATCACGGCGATCTTGCGCGCGCTCATCGGGCGCCCTCGAAGAATTCGGAGTGCAGTGCGCGCATGATGTCGCCGACGCGGCCACTGTCCACGACCGCGGTGAGATTGATCGCGGTGGCGCTCAGCGAGATCATGTGCACGGTGGAGCCGGTGAAGCACGCGAGCGCCCGCCCCATGGCGTCGGAGTGATCGGCGATCCCCGCGCCCACGATCGCGACTATCCCGCGGTCGTGCTCCACCGACACGTCGCCCAGCGCCGAGAGATCCACGACTATCGAATCCAGCCTGGTGACGTCGTCGAGCGTCATGGACACCGACACCTCCGACGTGGCGACGACGTCCACCGAAGTCGAATGCCGGTCGAAAACCTCGAACACCCGGCGCAGGAAGCCGTGCGCGAGCAGCATTCTCGCGGCGCGCACGCGTACGAGCGTGATTCCGGCCCTGCCGGCGATCGCGGTGACCGCCCGCCGCGGCGCGTCGAAGGTGATCAGCGTCCCGGGCAGCTCCGGCCGGTTCGAGTTCAGCACGTACACCGGAATCCCGATGCGCACCGCCGGCGCAATGGTGCTCGGATGCAGCACCTTCGCGCCGAACGACGCCAGCTCCGACGCTTCATCGAACCGGATCCGCTCGATCGGCTGGGCGCCCTTCACGACGCGCGGGTCGCCGGTCATCATCCCGTCCACGTCCGTCCAGATCTCGATCGCTTCCGCGTGCAGCGCCGCGCCGATCAGCGAGGCGGTGTAGTCGGAACCGCCGCGGCCGAGCGTCGTCGTGATCCCGTCCGCCGTGCGACCCACAAACCCACCGAGCACCGGCACCTTCCCTTCCTTGAGAATCGGAAGCAGGACCGCGCGCGACTGCTCCGCGATCGCTTCGGTCTTCGGCACCGCCTGCATGAAGCTCGCGTCGGTGATCATCACGTCGCCCGCATCCACGAGCTGCGCGGGGATCCCGCGCTCGCACAGGACCGCGGCGACCAGCTCCGAAGAGCACTGCTCTCCGATGGACGCGATCGCGTCGAAGCTGCGCGGCGTGACGTGTCCGAGAGTCTTCAGCGCCTCGGCGAGCGACGCCAGCTCGTCGAACAGCGCGCTCAGCTCGGACGATATCTCCGCGGCCGCGGCGCTGGTGCCCAGCAGCTCACCGCACACGGCAAGATGCCGGTCGCGCAGATTCTCGACCCCGC
>CAYGJL010000075.1:0-4926 GCA_964350145.1 uncultured Gemmatimonadaceae bacterium | reverse complement strand
GGCGGCTCGGGGGGTGGGGGCTCGGGCTCGCGCTTGGGTATGACACCCGAACGACGAATACAGTCGCGGCGCCGTTTATCCGGCGGAACCGGTCGGTTCTTCCGGCGGCAACGATCGGGGTCGTCCGAGCCTTCCGCGATGGGCGCCTTCAGGCCGGGGTACGGGCCGGGTGGCAGGGCGGCGAGGAGACCGTCATCCTGGCGACCGTAGGTGCAACGGGACAGGTATTTCAGCTCGAAGGCTATCGCGACGTGGCGGCTCAACACGTTGGTGGCACTCCGTACTACCGGCGCATGTCGCGGCAGACCTTCCTGACCGGAGCCAGTCTCGGCGGCATGGTCGGACGAGGGCGCTGGGTCGCTTATGCCGACGGAACGCGTCTGGACGAGGGACAGACCAATCAGCGAGAGGACGATCCTCCCGAGGACGAGTGGGCTACGACCAGTGCTACCTTCGGCGCTGCGCTGCAACTTCCGTTTGCCCGCGAGCGCGCGGTGCTCACCGTACAGGCGAGGACTGCCACGGTGAACGGCGATGCAAAGCTGTTCCCAAACACGACGGGGCTTACAACCGCCGAGCGGGAGACGAACGCTAGCGCGGAGCTCCGACTCACGACGGCATCGGGCACGTGGATGGCGCTGGCGCGTGGGTCGATCGCGAGTGAGCACCGCGAGCGGAACGATTCGATCGCTGGAGTCGGCACCATCATCGATGGTACGACGCCGGGAATCGCAGTCGAGCTCGGCCGCAGGCTTTCAAGCCGCCTGATGCTCGTGGGCGGGTACGCGCTTGCGCGGTACGCTGGCACAGGAACGATTCCTTCAGCGGAGTCGCGTGGAGCGGTGTTTCAAAAGATCTTCGCCCCTGAGCTCGACATCGCGACGTCGGTCTTGCTCGCCCAAGCTGTCTCAGGAGCGCTCCGGTGGCAGGTTAATCCGTCGACGGCTGTCTGGTTTGCCGGCAGGTCGGAAAGCCTGGATTCTCAGAGCGATGACCGGCCGCTTGCCCCCGGTGGCCAGCGGTCCGGAACAGGCTTCTCTTTAGGCGTGATCATGACGCCGCGGCGTTAGCCAGCATCAGATCCATTAAGGATCACGGCGTCTGGACCTAGGGTTGCACCAGGGTTCTTGGGTCAGGTGGCTATGGACGCTCGGAAGAACTACCAGCGCGACGCCTGGGCCCGGCACTGGATGACGTCGGCATCGAACTCTTCGGATCCGGTCGACTATTGGCGTTATGCCCAACTCGCTGAAGGCGTAGTTGACTGGCGCGTTGCCATCTGGTTTTCGCGCAATGAGTCAGACTCGGACCTTATACGCCGCTTCGGCGCCCAGGTCTGGGAGCGTCATGTGAGGGCCGCTGAGTCGCGTTCAAAGGAACGAGGCAAGACACTTTTCGATATTTCCGCGCCGGATGGGGACTTGGTGCAGATGCTGCGCAAGGCTGGTTCGTGTTCGGAGGGCTAGCTCGTGTTTTCCGCTTGGGTTTCATGCGAGGGCAACATTCGCTAGGCGCTTCGTCCTTGGCCACGTGCACTATAGTTCGAGTGTAGCAAGCGCTTGACAAGGCAGCATATTGCACTCACACTATAGTATGCCAAGTAGGCGCACCCCGCTTTCCCCGAAGACGCAATTGGCGGCCCTCCACCGAGCGTCCGTCGGCGGAGGGCTGGTCACGGCAAAGGCGGCCAGCGATGCCTTAGGCGTTTCCACCAGCGCTGCGGCCGGCCGTCTCGCCGCACTAACCCGGTCGGGGTGGTTAGCTCGCGTCCGCCGCGGCGTCTACCTCATTCTGCCCGTCGAGGCAGCGTCAGGAGAAATGACAACCGCCTCGGAGCCTTGGACTATGGCCTCCGTGCTCTACCACCCGTGCTACATCGGAGGGTGGTCGGCGGCCGAACACTGGGGACTTACCGAGCAATTGTTCCGCTCGACCTTCGTTGCAACGACGGCGCATATCAGACGGCGAGACGAAGTGCATCTCGGTGCGCGCTTTCATTTGGTGAGGATCAAGCCAGAACGATTACACGGCCTTGCCACCGTTTGGCGATCATCTGTGCGAGTAAGAGTCTCAGGTGCAGAGCGAACGGTCATAGATGCTGCGATCAACCCGGCCTGGATTGGTGGAGGAAGACAGCTTGCCGCTGTCTTGACTGCATACGCCGAGCGGCCCGATGCGAATCAGCGGAATCTTGTGTCTGAGCTGGAACGGCATGGCACCGGCGCTGCGGCAAAGCGACTCGGCTTCCTCGCCGAACAGCTCTGGCCGGACGCATCGCATTTCATCAACAAGTGCCGAGCGCTGAAGACTCAAGGCTTGTCGAAACTCGACCCGCTCGTGGAATCGCGCGGCAGGCTCGTCACACGCTGGTCGCTTTGGGCGAACGTGCGGATTGACGAAGCGGCGCGATCCTAATTCAACGCGCACATGATATCGAAACAGGACATTCTCGAGCGCGCGCGCGAATGGCAGCTACGCCCGGAAGTCGTTGAGAAGGACTATGTCCTGGGGTGGTTGCTGGCCGCCATCGGGCTGCACGAGGATGTGGCGACCACGTGGGTGCTGAAAGGCGGAACGTGCGTCAAGAAGTGCTTCTTCGAAACGTACAGGTTCTCGGAAGATCTGGATTTCTCGCTCTTGCCGGAAGCGGCGTACTCGGAAGAGAGCATCAAGGAAACGCTGCGCGAGCTGACCGATCTCGCGCACGAGCTGAGCGGAATCGAATTCAGCGCCGAAGCCATTGCCGTACGCTCCAGGGCGGACCGACTCGGTCAGACTACGTTCGAAGGCAAAATAGGATATAAGGGTCCGCTCGCGGTTCCCGGGTGGCCACGCGTTCTCTTCGATATCACCCAGTACGAACCCGTCGTGAATGAACCGGTCCTTCGACCGATTCTCCATCCGTATCCTGACGCGCCTTTACCAGACGGCGCACTCGTCTCGACCTACTCGCTGGAAGAGCTTATCGCCGAGAAAACCCGCGCGCTCTATGAGCGCTCGAGGCCGCGAGATCTCTACGACGTCGTGTACATCCTTACGAATAGCGGCGAGATGATTGACCTGGACCATGCTCGCGATGTGTTTGGCGAAAAGTGCAGCGCCAAGCAATTGGCTGTTCCGAATGCAGACGAACTCGTCCGCATCGTAAGTGAGGCGCCCGAAATAATCAGCGAATGGGACAACATGCTGGCGCACCAGCTGCCATCGCTGCCGCCCCCGGAAGGAGTTATTGCCCGGCTCGAGGGAGCGCTTGCCTGGCTGACTCCTGAGGTGGCGGCTGCCTCGGCGGTGATACCATCGCAGGAACTGCAGCCCGTCGCCGCGCGTCCAAATGAAACTCTAGTTGCGCCCGCACCATCGAAGCTCTGGCGCACTCCGATTCCGCTCGAGACGATTCGCTTCGCCGGCGCAAATCGGCTTCTTGTCGAGTTCATTTACAAGGGCAAACGAAGGACACTCGAACCGTATTCGCTGCGTCGGTCGAGCTTGGGCAATCTTCTCCTTTACGGTTGGGAGCTGGAGTCAGCACAGATCAAGGCCTTCGATGTAGCCAAGATGAGCGGGCTTCGAACGACCGAGCGGACATTCATACCCAGGCACGCCGTGGAGTTCACGGGAACGGGGACGGTCGAAATTGCTCCGGTTGCTGTCCGAGCAAGCCATGGTCCGTTTCGGCGCGCCAGCCGCAGGAAGCCGGGACCGGTTTACGTATTTCGGTGTCCGGTATGTCAAAAGCTGTTTCGCCATCGAAAGAATGATTCCTCGTTGCGGAGACACCGAATGTCGACCGGTGGGCCGTACTGCCCCAGCCGTCGCGGATATCTCGAGCACATTCATTAGAATGGCGCGGTGATGCGCCCTCCGTTCGGGTCCGTGGATCGGGCTCGGGTGACTCTCGCCTCGTCCCGAACCATGACAGACGACAGCACCTCGGCGTTCGTCTTCGGCGCCGTGGGAAAGACCGCGACGTCTCACCTCCGCCACGCCCACGTCGAAAAGCGCTGGCGCGACCGTGTTGGCGGCGGCGAGGACATCGCCACCATCACCCCTCTGCCCGGGTTATCCCCAGCGACCAACTTGTTTTAACGCAAGGATTTGGCTTATATTTGAAAGCTGTCCCAGAAACATCACCGTACCGGGCTGGCCGCGAGTCCAAGACCGCGGCCTCCGCTGAAGAGGTTCCCATGAAGGCCGACATTCATCCCGTTTACGCCACCGCTCACGTGAAGTGCGCGTGCGGGAATACGTTCGACACCCGCTCCACGCAGGCCGAGATCCATACGGACGTCTGCGCGGCCTGCCATCCGTTCTTCACCGGCAAGCAGAAGCTCCTCGACACCGCAGGACGCGTCGAGCGCTTCCGCCAGAAGTACCGGAAGAAGGAAGCCTGAGTCTCCGCGATCGGCTCGCGGAAGCGCTTCAGCGCGCGGCCGAGGTCGAACGCGAGCTTTCTGACCCGAAAACGACCAAGGATCCGCAGCGGTTCGCTGCACTCGGTCGTGAGCACCAGCGGCTCTGCACGGTAGTCGAGCTGGGCGGTCGAATCGACAAGCTTACGAACGAGCTCGTGCAGGCGCGCGAGCTCGTTTCCGTTGACGACCCCGAAATGGCCGCCGAGGCGCGCGCGGAAGTGGGCAAGCTCGAAGAGCAGCTCGCGGATCTCGAGCGCAAGCTCAAGCCCGTGCTCATCCCGCCCGATCCGCTCGACGACCGGCCCGCGATCGTCGAGATCCGCGCGGGCACCGGCGGCGACGAGGCGGCGATCTTCGCGGGCGATCTCTTTCGCATGTACACACGCTTCGCCGAAGGGCGCGGATGGAAGATCGAGATGCTGTCGCACTCCGCCGGCACGCACGACGGCGTGAAGGAAGCGATCTTCAAGGTCGTCGGGAACGGCGCGTTCGGCGTGATGCACTGGGAGTCCGG
>CAYGJL010000074.1:0-4996 GCA_964350145.1 uncultured Gemmatimonadaceae bacterium | reverse complement strand
TGCGGGTGGGGCTGACGGCGGGGGCGAGCACGCCGAACAACAAGATCGGGGAGACGGTCGCCCGGATCTTCGCGACGCGCGGGATAGATCCCGCCCTCACTACCAACCAAACTGCCACATAGAACTGCCAAGCTGCGAGCTGCCAGCTAGAAGCTGCCAGCCTCGAGCTGCAGGCGATGTGGAATGATCGTGTCTCGCGCTCGAAGCTGGCAGCTCCCGGCTGGCAGCTCGCAGCTTGTCAGTTCTATGTGGCAGTTCAAAGGCTCGAAGCTGGCAGCTCTCTGCCGGCAGCTCGAAGCTTGGCAGTTCTATGTGGCAGTTTCCCCCCGGCCTACTACAAGTAGTAGCCGCCATGGAACGGGTTATGCCTCCCCTTACCAATTGCCGGACTGGCTCGTCTAACTGACGAGCGAAGTTTCGCGCGTTCATGAAGCATACTTCATGCGACGAACATTGACTGCCGGTGTATTATTGGCCGCCCAATCAAAGGAGGCTGGATGGATGTACTCGTAATGTTAGAGGAGAACGCGGAACACTCGACCGTGCTCGCTCACGTCAACTCGGTGCCTTCGCCGCTGCATTCCGAGCGGCCTCCGCGCGAGATCGTGACGTTGTACGGCGCACCCAGCTCCGAATCGCTGGCGCTCGCGCTGGCGGCCGCGGTCGAAGGTCAGCGGACGGCGCTGTCCGATGGCGGCGGGTCCGGCGCGATCCGGCACCTGGGTGTGTGGGCGGAGCGTGGCGCCGTGGGCGACGCTGCATGGCGCGACACCGCCGGCGAGCTCCACACCAGCGATCTCGAGATTCCGCTCGAGATCCTCGGCATCACCGCAGGCCGGCTCCTCGCCGAATGCGGCTCGGTGATCCAGCGGCTCGTCGCGGGTCTGGCGATGCCCGACTGGCCCGAAGGCGCGCGACGCGCGATCAGCTTCTCGCTGAGTCCCGCGTTCGCGGGCGCAGGCACGGCCGAAGCGCTCGAGGTGTTCCGCCAGAGCGGCGGATTCGCCTTCGAGGACTTCGAGGATGAAGGGGAGGGAGTTAGCTGAACTCTTTTATCGTCCGTGCTGCGGAAAAGGCCACTCTTGACGAGTGGCCTTTTCTTTGGTCCCTAGCGAGCTGACGGGGAATCCACTGCTTGGATGGTTTGCGAGCGTGGGCCGGAACCTAGTGAAAGAAAAGCCCTCGTCTACGTCATTTGACGCAGGGCGGCGCCCCCTCCGGCGGGGGTATCGTGGGGGCGAAGAGCTGGTCGTCGCAGGCGACTTAAGGAGCCCTAATGAACCTCAATAGCCGAAACCGCCCCACGACGCGCGAACGACTCGAGTTCGCCCTACAGGCCCCGTGCGATGTCGTGCTCAAGCTGGCCTGCGCGACGTATCCCATGTTTCTCGGCGTCTTCAAGTTGATGCCGCCCACCTACATGGCGTGGGCGTCGCGTGTGAAAGCGCGCAAGGCATACTATCGCGCGTTGCGCGAGGTGCCGGCCTACCGCGACTTCACGCTCGCGCGGGCAGACGGCAATATCCCCGAGACGGACAAGGAGACGTACATCAAGCCGTACGCGACTGGGGCGCGTTGCATGGGCGGAACTTTTTTCCATGGCCAGACGATGATCGACGAATCGTCGGGGTCCACCGGCACACCGTACAACTGGGTGCGCAGCGCGAAGGAGCGGCACGAGAGTCACACCTTCGTGAGCTACTTCGCCACGTACGGCTACGGCCGCGAGCGGTGGATCACGATCAACGGCTTCAGCATGGGCGCGTGGGCGACCGGTCTCAACATGGGGATCTCGCTGCAGAAGAACGGGATCGTCAAGAACACGGGGCCCGACATCGCCAAGATCCTGCACACGATGCGCTTCTTCGGCCCCGGCTACACTTATCTCATTACCGGCTATCCGCCCTTTCTCAAGCATCTGCTGGACGTCGCTGAAGAAGAAGGGTTTCCGTTCGACGAGTACCGCATCTTCGGGCTGGCGGGCGGCGAGGGTATGTCGGAAGGCCTGCGCGACTACCTGCTGCGCAGATTCACCAAAGTGTATTCCGGTTACGGCGCGACCGATCTCGAGATCGGCATCGCCGGCGAAACGCCGATCTCGGTCGCCCTTCGGCGGCTGGCGCGCGAGCGCGAGGACGTGAAGGCCGCGCTGTTCGGCTCGGATTCACGCCTGCCGATGGTCTTTCAGTACAACCCGCTCATGCATCACTTCGAGGTGAACGAGCACAGCGAGGTGGTGTGTACGATCACACGCGGCTCGCTGTTGTCGCCGCGCATTCGGTACAACGTGCACGACGTCGGCGGCATTCTCTCGAGCGACGAGATGAAGACGCGGCTGGCCGCGCTCGGCGTGGACATGGACCAGCTCCGGCGCGAGTGCGGCGACGGCAACGTGCGGCTTCCATTCCTGTGGATCTACGGGCGGCGCGACTACACGATCAGCGTGATGGGCGCGAACATTTATCCGGAAGACATCGAGCAGTGCCTGTACCAGGATACGGCTCTCGCCGCGATAACGAACTCTTTCTGCCTTTCAGTAGCGGAAGGATCCAACGGCGCCGTGCGGCCACGCTTCCTGTTCGAGGTGTCCAGCGAGCCGAACGCCGTGCTGGCGCGCCGGTTCGCCGAATCAATCCTGCCGAGCCTCGTTTCGCTGAACGCGGACTTCCGCGAGGCGTGGCACGAGTACCCGGAGACGCTGGTGCCGGACATCCAGCTGTACCGGATTGGAGAAGGGCCGTTCGCCGGCGACTCCGGCAAGATCAAGCAGGCGCGCTTTCTACCCGCGGCCTGAGTCGCAAAATGCGCTCACTCGTTCAACTCGCGCTTCGACACCCGCGAGCCGTGATCGCGCTGTGGGTCGCGCTGCTTGTTGCCGTCGCGCCCCTCGCGCTGCGGCTCGGGGGCGCGCTCCGCGGCAGCACCGACGCCGTGACCGGCAGTCCGTCCGAACTCGTCTCGCGCGACATCAATGCCGCGTTCGGCGAAGGGTCGGCGTTCGTGTTTCCGGCGGTGCTCACCGCCGAATCCACGCCCGCCACCGATCCCGCGTTTGCCGCGGCGGCGGAGACAATCACGCGCGCGCTGCTCGACTCGGCCGGTGTCCGCGACGTGCGGCACTTCTGGAACACGCGCGACAGCACGCTGCTCGGCCGCGACGGGCGCTCCGCGCTCCTGCTCGTGACGCCACGGGCAGCGACGTTTTTCGACGCGGAGACGAACGTCGGCCGGATTCGGACGGCGGCCGCGAGCGCCGCGCTGAGCGCGGAATGGGAAGTGAAGCTGACCGGGATGATTCCGCTGTTTCACGATCTCGATGTCAACTCGTCGGACGACCTGATTCGCGCTGAAAAAATCGGTATTCCGCTGGTGTTGATCGTGCTCCTGGTCGTATTCGGCGCGCCGCTGGCCGCGGCGCTGCCGCTCGCGATCGCCCTGGGGACGAGCGTGATCGCCCTTGCCACGCTGTTCCTCCTGTCCCGGGCGATGCCGGTGAGCGTGTTCGCGCAGAACGCGGTGACGATGGTAGGGCTCGGCGTCGGCGTGGATTACGCTCTGTTCCTCGTGAGCCGCTGGCGGGAGGAGCTGGCCAGGGGAGCGTCGGTGCGCGAGGCAGTAGAAGTCGCGACGCTGCGCGCGGGACACGTGGTGCTCGTCTCCGGTCTCGCAGTGTGCACCGGCTTCCTCGCGCTCTTTCTCGTGCGTATCAGCTTCCTGCACACGCTCGCGCTCGGCGGAGTGACGGTGGTGCTCACGTCGGTGCTGATGACGGTCACGCTGCTGCCGGCGCTGTTGCTCCTGCTCGGCGAGAAGGTAAACTGGCCGCGGCAGCCGCGGCCAAGAACGAGCGCCACAAACTCGCGCTGGGGGCGCTGGGCGAAGCAGGCGATGACGCACCCGTGGCGCTACCTCGTTCCTGCCGTTGTGATTCTCGGGATATTCATCGCGCCGACGTTGCGACTCCAGGCGTGGAACATGGGGGCGAGCGATATCTCCGAGGAGATGGAAGCGCGCCAGGGTTACGAGCTGCTCGAGCAGAACTTCGCGCCCGGCTGGATGGCGCCGGTTGCCGTGCTCGTCGAGGACAGGTCCGGCGGAAGCGTGCTCCCTCCGGAAAGAGGGAAAGCGATTGCCGTGACGTTGAACCGCCTCGTCGCCGACCCGCGAGTCCATCTCGCGACGCTCGCGGGGGTCGGCGCGGATTCGAGCTCGGCGCTGGTTCTGCTCGTGCCGCGCGCGGCGCCAGAGTCACGCGAGGCGATGGACCTGGTACGCGAACTGCGCGCGGCGCCGTGGACCGAGGCGCGGGCGGCGGGGCTCGACGTCCGCGTGGGCGGCATGACCGCGGCCGTCATCGACTTCGACGCCGAGCTGTTTGGCAGCCTCAAGCGCGTCGTGCCGCTGGTGCTCGCGATCACCTTCATCGTACTCATGGTCGCGTTCCGGTCCGTGCTGGTCCCGCTCAAGGCGATCGCGATGAACCTGCTGTCCGTGCTCGCGGCGTACGGCTTCCTGGTGTACGTCTTTCAGGACGGCGTCGGCGCGGAGCTGATAAACCTCGTGCCGCCGGGTGGACTAAACTCGTTCATCGTCCTGATGCTGTTCACGATCCTGTTCGGGCTGTCCATGGACTACGAGGTCTTTCTGCTCGGCCGGATCAGGGAGGAGTACGATCGCACGGGCGACAACCGCGGCGCGGTGATCGCCGGGCTGTCGCAGACCGGCGGGCTCATCACCAGCGCGGCGCTCATCATGGTGGTGCTGTTCGGCTCGTTCGGGTTTACGCGATTGACGGCGACGCGCGAGTTCGGGCTCGGGCTGGCATTCGCGGTCGCCCTCGACGCAACACTGATCCGGGTCGTGCTCGTCCCGATTTTGATGGGCTTGATGGGGAAGGCAAACTGGTGGTTTCCGCAGTGGCTACGGAGAAGCTGAAAAGGAATCCAATTGGTATGAAGCGGCGGGGGCGGACTGACCTCCACGGATTTATCGTGGT
>CAYGJL010000073.1:0-5089 GCA_964350145.1 uncultured Gemmatimonadaceae bacterium | reverse complement strand
AGTTGATTCTGCCCCGCATCGGCAAGGAGAGAAATGACCTCCAGTTCCGACTTCGAACAATGATAGAAAATGAAATCACCATAGCTTTTGGAAGCGACTGGCCCGTTACGAGCCAAATTCCATTGCGTGCCTTGGCGGTGCCAGTGAATAGATTGGGTCCAGGTAACTACGGCGACAATGGTTGGAATATTTATGAGGCGATCACAATCAAAGACTCACTCACCTTTTACACAGAAAACGTTGCCTATCAAATGTTTCGCGAGCAAGAGCGTGGCACGTTAGAGATAGGCAAGAAGGCCGACTTCATAGTCTTAGATAAAAACTTGCTAGAGATTGATCCCCGAGAAATATCCACCGTGGGAATCAAAGCTATCTATCAAAATGGCTCGCGAGTTAGAACTTCTTCATGAAAACTCAAATAAAACCATCAACACGTGTTACTGACATCTTGAGTTATGCTCACGATGCTTCTCACTACATGATAAAACCCGAATCGGTTTATACTCCTGAAAATCCAGAGGAGTTAGCACAGATTCTTAAATTAGCCACCGAACTGGGTAAGGCCGTGACATTTCGCTCTGGCGGAACGAGTCTGAGCGGACAGGCACTTACAAAGGCCATGATGGTTGACACCCGTAAACATTTTCGAAAGATTGCAATTGGTAAAGATGGCCTGAGCGCAAGCGTCAGCCCAGGAGCAACGGTAAGAGCCGTAAATAACGCGCTAGCCAAATACAAGATGAAACTTGGACCTGATCCAGCAAGTGAAATTGCTTGCACCATTGGTGGAGTCGTAGCAAATAATTCAAGTGGAATGTGTTGTGGTACTGAACAAAACTCGTACCAAACGATCGAATCGCTTCTTCTCGTCTTATCTAGTGGTCTCGTCGTCGATACTGGTGCCGCTGATGCCGATACATTATTTCAATTAAACGCTCCAGATATTCACGCTGGACTGATACAACTTCGAAATCGCATCCGCTCTAACCCAGATTCCGTTGCAACTATCAAAAGATTATTTAGCATAAAGAACACCATGGGTTATGGGGTCAACTCATTTCTTGACTTTGACTCCCCCATTAAAATCTTGGAGCACCTCATCATTGGCAGCGAAGGGACTTTGAGCTTTGTTGCCGAGGCCCGATTCACAACTGTGCCAGCTTATTCAAATATGGCCACTGGGTTTCTCACCTTTGCCTCTCTGGCCGATGCCACACGCGCGCTGCCGGATTTATTAAAGGCAGGTTTTGCAGCGATTGAGTTAATGGATGCAACAAGTCTTCGAGTTGCACAACGCGATCCTCAAGCAACTCAAGAGTTAAAATCGATTGCAGTAGAAAAGCACGCTGCGCTATTAGTTGAATTTCAAGAAGCCACGCAGGAACTTCTTGGTGTTAAAGTTGCAGCTTTTGCACCATTGCTAAATTCGCTCGCCTTGATACAGCCTGCAGAGTTGACCAGTGATTTAACGTTACGAAATCAGATGTGGCATATACGCAAGGGCCTCTATGCCACCGTTGCAGGAAACCGCCCTACTGGAACAACAGCTTTGCTTGAAGATATTGCCGTTCCAATCACTGAACTTCTTTCAACATGTGAAGAGTTGATCCAACTCTTTGCAGACCATGGCTACACCGATTCCGTTATTTTTGGGCATGCACGTGATGGAAATATTCACTTTATGCTCAACGAAGAGTTCGAAAAACCTGAAAAACTGGCGCGCTACCGTGCCTTCACTGAAGATATGGTCGAACTGGTCTTAAGGCATGGCGGAACATTAAAGGCCGAGCACGGAACGGGTCGAATGATGGCCCCTTTTGTTGCCAGACAGTATGGCCAAGAAATATATGAGGTGATGTGTGCACTCAAAGACCTTCTAGATCCTGCAGGTATTTTAAATCCAGGAGTGATTCTCACGCAAAACCCGAACTCACATATAGAAAACTTAAAAATTATTCCAACAATCGAGGCGGTTGCTAATTCATGCGTAGAGTGCGGATATTGCGAACCTGTATGTCCAAGTAAGAATCTCACTCTCACTCCCCGTAATCGCATCATCATGCGCCGCGAGCTCGCGCTGGCAAAAGCTAAAGGAGATCGCAAAACTTCAAGAGCCATTGAAAAAGAGTTTTCATACGATGGCCAAGACACTTGTGCCGTTGATGGCATGTGTGCCACATCTTGCCCTCTCTCGATTAATACAGGATCTCTCATACGTGAATTACGTAGCGAGAGCTCAAGACCCATTTTTAATGCCTTGTGGACTTTAGCTGCTCATAACTGGTCAGCATTTACACGCATTGCTTCGACTGCACTAAAAGTTGCAAATATTCTCCCTGGATTCACTCGGTATCCAATCGGAGGCAAACGGCGCAGCTCCATTGAGATTGAAAACCCCGATGCCATCTTCTTTCCCTCATGCGTTGGAACCATCTTCGGAACAAGTGATTCTTCGCAGGCGCTGCTCACTCTTACTGAGCGGGCCGGTATTCACCTCGCGATACCAAAAGGGATTGATGCGCTGTGCTGTGGTACCCCTTGGAAGTCAAAGGGATATGCACATGGCTACGCGGCAATGCAGAAAGAAGTTATAAAAACTCTTGCGAAAGCATCAAGGGATGGAAAGCTTTCTATAGTTACCGATGCCGCATCATGCTCTCATGGCCTTCAAGAGCTTCTAGCAAGAGATTCTCGACTTACCGTTATCGACTCTGTCGAATTTATCGAGAAGTTTGTTCTACCAAAACTCTCTATTAAAAAGGCGCGATCTATTGCTGTGCACCCAACTTGTTCTACTACGGCCCTTGGCATTAGCAACTCTCTCAATGCAATCTCACAAGCAATATCAGATGAGATTTTCGTGCCAGAGAATTGGGGTTGTTGCGCATTTGCAGGAGATCGAGGCTTTACTTTCCCCGAGCTTACTCAATCTGCCACTGAAAAACAGGGCGAAGAAATCAGGCTTCGCGATGACGACTTCTATGTATCGGCCAACCGAACATGTGAAATTGGCATGTCTGAAGCAACTGGTAAAAAATATCGCCACATAATCGAAGTTCTTGAAGAGCTCTCCCGATAATTTTCATTTAGCGAGCGTTAATTCGTGACCCCATGATTGAAAGTATTGATGCCTTGAGTTAAATAAAGTTGCACTTCTGTCGCAATCTCTGGTGCAACGCCTGCCAATGCATTAAAGCCGTGAATCGCACCTTCAAACTCCTTGAAAATAACTGGCACTTCGGCGGCTTTAAGTGCTTGCGCATAGAGCCGGCCATCATCGGCTAAAGGATCATATTCAGCGGTGACCAAGACTGTCGGTGCCAAGCCAGTTAAATCTTTACAGTAGGCTGGAAATGCATATGGATTCCGAAGATCTGCATCGGCTGCAATATATTGAAATTCAAACCAACGCATAATCTTTGAAGTCAAGCCATAACCTTCAGCGTTTTTTATTGCACTAGGTAGTGAGCCATCACTGCCAGTACATGGATACACAAGCATCTGAAAAGCTAATTCAACTAAATTTGTGTCTCTGCACTTTATTGCCACTGCAGCCGCAAGATTTCCCCCAGCGCTATCGCCACCAACTCCAATTTTCGTCGCATCAATTTTCAATAAATCAGCGTTTTTTACCACCCAATCTAGGGCCGCATAGCAATCATTAAAAGGTCCTGGAAATGGATGCTCTGGGGCTTTTTGATATTGAACTTGAATAACCACGAAATTACCCTTATTTACTAGAGAACATACGGTGGGCTCGAAACCATCCATATTTCCGATAACCCATCCCCCACCATGGAAATAAAGCATCACGGGAAGGTTTGGCTCAGCGCTTGGTCGATAGATTCTTATTGGTAAATAGCCGTTTGGTCCTGAAATTATTCGATTCTCGATGCTATAGATTGGCTCAGGCTTTCCAATAAAATCCGTGATAGGAAGTGTGCGGAATCTATAATCCTCCATAGACATTTCCCATGGGGCAGGCATGAGCATTTTTTCGCGCAGAGCAAGATAGTCAGCAAACTCTTTTTTAAGTGCCATCAATCAATTACCAAGAGTTCCGTTGGTGCGGGACAGGGCCGTGACGATTAAGGCAGAAATCAATTCTGAGTAATTTACACCGCTGGCGGCCATTAACTTTGGATACATCGAAGTGCTAGTAAATCCAGGCATTGTGTTGATCTCATTGATAACAATTTCGTTGTTTTTTGTATAGAAAAAATCAACCCGAGCCAATCCACTGCAACCGAGAGATTGAAAAGCTTGTACTGCCTTTGCGCGAATCTCTTCACTGGCAGAAGCGGGAATGTCAGCTGGAACATTAACGGTTGTCGCATCATCTAAATATTTCGCTTCAAAATCATAGAACTCATACTTACTATCTATTACTATTTCGCCAACAACCGATGCCATTACTTCACCATCTTTTTCAAGAACTGCACACTCTATTTCGCGTCCCACAACTGCCTCTTCAATAATGACTTTACGATCAAAAGTAAAGGCATCTTTGAGCGCAGCCTCTAAATCTGCGGATGAATTAACTTTGCTAGTTCCACGACTCGATCCGCCGCGAGCGGGTTTGACAAAGACTGGATAGGCCATATCTTCACTCTTTGATTTCCAATTAGAGCTAGTAACGACTATCCCACTAGCCACGTTCATACCCGCCGCAGCAAAGATCATCTTAGAAAAGGACTTATCCATGGCCGCCGCCGATGCCATGACTCCACTTCCAACGTAGGAAATACCCGCAGTTTCGAAGAAACCTTGAATGGTGCCATCTTCGCCGTAAGGTCCATGCAAAGTTGGAAAAGCCACATCAATATCTAAAGCCTCGCCATTTACCATGAATCCATGAACATCTGCAACGAGTGGAGTCTGATTCTCATTAACCGTGGGTAGAACGCCATTAATAATCACTAGTGGGTAGTCATGTGGCAATAAAACCCAATTGCCGCCTTTAGTAATTCCAATAAGGATGGCTTCAAATTTTTCCGTGTCCAATCCCGCTAAAACTCCTCCGGCAGATAGACAGGAAATCTCATGTTCGCTACTTCGACCCCCACAAATAATGGCAACGGTGGTTTTT
>CAYGJL010000072.1:0-5533 GCA_964350145.1 uncultured Gemmatimonadaceae bacterium | reverse complement strand
CCGCCACCTCGAGCCCGCGGGACCCGAACGAATTCGTGTGATCGCTGCCGAACTCCTGCGCCGCCACGCTGTTCACCAGCAGCGACCGCTCGGCGTCCTCGCCCACCAGCTCATGGTCGTCGTACGCCGTGGCCGAGAGGCCGGCGCCGCTCGCGCGCCGATATGAGATGCCACCCCGGCCTTTCCAGCCATAATCGGAAAATCCGTAGCGGCCGCCCGCGAACAGCGACACGCCGGCACCGAGCCGCTGCGACAGGCCAAGGCCGAGCGCGAGGCCCTCGACGCGATTGAACCTGACGAAGTCTGATAGCCGCCGGCCCGAGAAAGACGTCGTACGCGTTCGCGCCAGCGCCTGCGCGCGCACGAGCGCGCGCGCCTCTTCCTGCACGGCCAGCACATCCGCGTCCGTCACCGCGCGCACGTCGTCGGGCAGGCCGTCGAGAATGTTGCCGATGAACAGCGGCGTCCGCGCGGTATCGCCCGGGGCTGGCGCGGGCGTGAACTGAGGCACGATCTCCGGGCCGGCGAACATCGCGGGATTCAGGCCCGCGTTCACCTGATAGCAGCAGATCTCCCACCGTCCGCGGATGATCCCGCGCGCCGGGTAATCGAGCCACGTTCCTGTGCGCCGGATCTCGATCTCCTGCCGGCGCGGCAGCCAGAAGCGCCCCTCGATCAACCCGTTCTCGAGCACGACGGCGACGTCCTCGAGCTCGCGGTCCTTCAGCGCCGCCCGGGTGAAGCTGAGCGTCATCCGCGCGAGCGACGCGGTCTCCCGGTCTATGTACAGCGCGCCGATCGCGCGAGGCTGGCGATCGTCCCGCGGCCGCACGCGCACCTCGTACACCTGCAGCGTCCTGGGGCCGAGCCGGATCTCGAGCGAGTCGCCTATGGCGAAGTCGTACTCGTCGAGTCCCGCGGGCGACAGCGGATGCGGCACGTCGCGCACCTCGTCGCCGTCGCCGAGCCGGATAATGCCGGGAAAGTTGTTCTGAATGATCCCGAGATGGTCCCTGTGATAATTGATGTCGGTCGGGAGCAGCAGCGTGTCGCGCCTGCCTCGGATGAGCTGCTTGCTCCTGTCCGGCGCCATCCAGTAAACGTCCAAGGCGAGCTGGTCGGCCTTGACGATCTTCGGTGGCTCGGTGAACCCTTCTCCCAGTTGGGCGAGAAAGGTCACGTAGCCGCGGGCCTCGGCGCGGTAGTCGCGGAGGGCCGTGTCGGCGAGCTGCATGGCCCGGAGCGCGGTGGCCCGCTCAACCAGGGCGCGCGTCGGCGTATCATTCCACCGTTGCGCGCCCGCCGGGCTCGCGGCGCCGACGACGGCAATGCAGCACAGCAGGGTGACGGCGGCCGTCGCGGGCTTCAACCTCATTCACGAAAGTTATGTCGCGCACAAACCGCCTGTGACCTTCGAAGATTTCACGCGCCTAGCGCGCGCGGGCGGGCTGGTTCCCGTGCGGTCGGAGATCCTGCTGGACCTCGACTCGCCGGTCTCGGCGTTCGCGAAAGTCAGGCGCGGACCGTTCGCGTTCCTGCTCGAATCAGCGCCCGCCGGGGGCGAGACGTGGTCGCGTTACACGTACCTGGGCACGGAGCCGCGCGCCGCGTGGCGGCTGCGCGACGGCGTCGTCGAAGACTGGACGCCGGCGGAGGGATGGCACAACCGGCGCGAGCCCGCCGACCCGATCGGCGACCTGGACCGGCTGATCAACGCCGAGCGGCCGCAGACCGCGCCCGAGCTGGGTCCGTTCTGGACCGGCGCCGTCGGCTACTTCGGCTACGACGTCGTGCGCCACTTCGAGCGCATCGGCACTCCGCCGCCGCGCGTGGGCGACGTGCCCGACGCGATGTTCATATTTACCCGCTCGCTCGTGGTAATAGACAACCTGCACGGCACGGCGAACATCGTGATCACCGTGCGCGTCTCCGCCGATGCGGGCGATCCGCAGCTGCGCGACGCGTACGACTCCGCGATGGCGGAAGCGGCCGAGCTGCACGAGCGACTACAGAGTCCCTCGCCGCTCGCGCCGCTCCAGCTCGGCGAGGACCGCAAGCTGTCCGGCAAATCGAGTCTGGACCAACCGCAGTTCGAGCGCGCCGTCGAGCAGATCAAGGAGCACATCCTCGCCGGCGACGCGTTCCAGGTGGTGCTCACACGCCGCATAGATCTGCCCGCCACTTTCGACACGGTGGATCTCTATCGGGCGTTGCGCGCGATAAACCCGTCGCCGTACATGTATTGTCTCACGCTCGACGAGATGGAGATCGTAGGCAGCTCCCCGGAGTTGCTGGTGCGCCTCCAGGACGGCATGGTCACGGTGCGGCCGATTGCGGGGACGCGGCCGCGACCCGCGC
The DNA here is from genome assembly GCA_964350145.1 of uncultured Gemmatimonadaceae bacterium. GTDB lineage: Bacteria > Gemmatimonadota > Gemmatimonadetes > Gemmatimonadales > Gemmatimonadaceae > JACDCY01. Next base: position 3,175 of record CAYGJL010000072.1, on the reverse strand, counting down.
CGGGCGCGACGCCCGACTACGACAGCGTGGCGGACGAACTCTTGAACGATCCGAAGGAGCGCGCCGAGCATCTGATGCTGGTGGACCTCGGCCGGAACGACATCGGACGCGTCGCGGAGTACGGAACGGTGAAAGTCACCGCGCTGCTGCGCGTGGAGAAGTACTCGCACGTGCTGCACCTGGTGAGCGAAGTGCAGGGCAAGGTTCGGAGCGGAGTCTCCGCGCTGCAGGTGCTGCGCGCTACGTTTCCCACGGGTACACTCACCGGCGCACCGAAGGTCAGGGCGATGCAGATAATAGACGATCTCGAGACGGTACGCCGCGGTCCGTACGCCGGCGCCATCGGCTACGTGGCGGCGGGCGGCGCGCGAATGGAGCTAGCGGTGACCATCCGGTCGTGCGTGATCGCGGGCGGCGTGGCCGCCGTGCAGTCGGGCGCGGGCATCGTCGCGGACTCGGTGCCGGAGCGCGAGTGGGTCGAGACCGAGAACAAGGCGCGTGCCATCGTGTCCGCGATCGGGCGCGTTCCGGTGCGCGACGCGCGCGCTCCCAAGCGGCGGCAGGACTGACGGTGCGAATGGGAATCGATGGATACGTGCGGTTCCGCGTGGGGCGCGCGCGCGTGACCGCGCTGGCGGAAGCCGAGCAGCCGCTGCGGGAGGCACTGCGCCACGGCACGCTGTACGAGTACGCCGGCCGTCATCCCGCCCGCCGCCGGATGAAAGGCCGCGGCGACGTATTTGCGGCCCCGCTTCCCGGACAGGATGAGTCGGTCGTGGTGCGTCACGCGTTCCGCGGCGGCGTGCCGGCGCAGGTGACGCGGGATCTCTTTTTTCCCCCGACGCGCGGACTCCGCGAGCTGCTGGTCTCGCAGCGCCTCCGAGCGGCGGGTGTGAATACGCCGGAGGTTGTGGCATACGCCACCTATCCCGCGGGCGCGATACTCCGCCGGTTCGACATCGCCACGCGCGAGATTCCCAACGGCGCCGATCTGTTCGCCTGGCTCGCGGCGACGGACGACGTGGGCGCGCGCGACGTGGTGCTGAACGCCGCGGCGGGCGCGGTGGCTTCGCTCGTGGCTGCGGGCGCGCACCATCCCGATCTCAACATCCGCAACGTGCTCGTCGCGCCGGGCCCCGATGGCGATTTGGTCGGCTGGATTCTGGACGTGGATCGCGTGCGCTTTCACGTTCCCGGCTCGCCCACCGTGCACGATGCCAACGTCACGCGGCTGCGTCGCTCGCTGCGGAAGTCCATGCGGCTGGGACTTTCCATCAGCAACGAAGAGATCACCGCGATCCTGGACCGCGTGCAAGAGCTGTCCGAGTGACGATTCCGCTGGACCGCGTGTGCATCGTGATGATGAGCGCGGTCGGCGACGCGGTGCACGTCCTGCCGGTGATCAACGCGATCAAGCGCCACTCACCGCGGAGCCGCATTACGTGGGTGGTTCAGCCGGGCCCGAATTCGCTCGTGCGCGGGCATCCGTCGGTGGACGAGACCATCGTCTTCAACCGCGCGGCGGGACTGCGCGCGTTCCGGGACATTCGCGCCGCACTCGACCAGCGCGAGTTCGACGTCGTGCTGAACCTCCAGGTGTACTTCAAGGCAGGCGTCGTAACCGCAATCACGCGCTCGCCGGTGAAGCTCGGCTTCGACAGAGTTCGCGCGCGGGACATGAACACGATTTTCACCACGCACACGATCCCGCCCCACGCGCCGCAGCATGTGCAGGACCAGTACTTCGAGTTTCTCACTTACCTCGGCGTGCCGCACGAGCCCGTCGAATGGGGACTCGGCCCCTGGGAGAGCGAGCTGGCATGGCAACGGACGTTCGTCCAGCGATTTGACCGGCCGCTGGCCTCGGTCGTGGTCGCGACCAGCAAGCCGGTCAAGGACTGGCCGCCGGAGCGCTGGGCCGAAGTGTGCGACGCGCTGTACGCGGACTACGGGCTGCAGCCGGTGCTGGTCGGCGGCGGCTCCGAGCGCGAGCGCCGGGCCGAGCGGGTCATACTCGAGACCGGCAGCCACCCGCACTTCTCCGCGCTCGACAGCGGCCTGCGGAACCTCGTCGGCATTCTGGACGCATCCGCGCTCGTGCTGACGCCAGACACAGGCCCGCTTCATATCGGGGTCGCGCTAGACAGGCCGGTGATCTCGCTGATGGGCTACACCAACCCGCAGCGCAGCGGACCGTACCGCAAGTTCCACGACCTCATCGTTGATGGTTTCGCCGATCCGGGTGAGCGCTACGACGCGTCGGCAAAGAACCGCCCCGGTCGCATGGGGCGCATCGTGCCGCGCGACGTCCTGGACAAAGTGGACGTCTGGAAAGCACGCTACTCCGCGGCCTCGCTCTCCAGCCCGCCGAAGCGGTAGCTCAGGCCCGTGTCACGGAGCAGTCCAATCAGACGGACGATCGGCAGACCCATCACCGCGAAGAAGTCGCCCTCGATCCGCTCGACGATCGTCGCGCCGAATCCCTGGATGCCGTACGCGCCGGCCTTGTCCATCCCTTCCCCGGTCGCGACGTAGGCGTCTATCTCGTCGTCGTCGAGCCGCCGGAACGTGACCGCGACCTGCTCGGCGCCCCGGCGGACGACGCCTCCATGCGCGACCGCGACCGCGGTGATGACCGTGTGCGTCCGGCCGTTGAGCGCCAGCATCATCTCGCGCGCATCAGCATGGGTCGGCGGCTTGCCCAGCACTTTGCCGTCGAGCACGACGACCGTGTCCGCGCCGATCACCACCGCGTCCGGGTGAGCGCTCGCCACGGCGCCGGCCTTCTCCGCGGCCAGCCGCAGCGCGTGACCGAGCGGCTCCTCGCCGGGCTGCATCGTCTCGTCGAAGTTCGAAGGAACGACCGAGTGCTCGATGCCGATGAGAGTGAGCAGCTGGCGGCGGCGCGGCGACGCGGACGCCAGCACGACCCTGGGCTTCACCGCTCCAGCACCAGCGTGACGGGCCCGTCGTTCACCAGCTCGACGCTCATCATCGCGCCGAACTCGCCGGTAGCCACCGGATGTCCGCGCACCCTGAACGCTTCCACGAACCGCTCGTACAACGGCACGGCGATCGCGGGCGGTGCCGCGTCAATGAAGCTGGGACGGCGCCCCTTGGCCGCGTCGCCGTACAGCGTGAACTGCGACACGACCAGCACGGCGCCACCGACGTC
>CAYGJL010000071.1:0-5799 GCA_964350145.1 uncultured Gemmatimonadaceae bacterium | reverse complement strand
CTCGATTAATCGCCGATCCGCGATGGCCGTTAGTCCTGAGGCCGCAAGGGTCCTCCGTCCGCAATCCGTAATGCGCATGCCGCTAGTTTTCCAGCATGCAGCCAGCTACGAGCTGCTAGCCTCCTTCCCGATTCCTTCCTATGCCTACGGCTCCGCAACGCGACGGCAACTCGGCGCCGCCCACCGCCACGAACACAGCTCAGCTGCCCTCGACCGTCACGGTCACCTGGGACGGCGACCAGCGCTTCGACGCCGGCCGGCCGGACCGCGAGACGATCCACCTCGACGGGCGCGGCGCGACCGGCCCCAGCCCCGTGGACGCGCTGCTCGGGTCCATCGCGGCCTGCGCGGGAATAGACGTCGCGGAGATCCTGGCCAAGCGCCGCACGCCCGCGAGCTCCATGAAAATCCAAGCGATCGGTGAGCGCGTCACTACGATCCCGAAGCGGCTCAAGCACGTGACGCTCCACTTTCAGATCGAAGGCGCGGGCATCGACCGCGAAAACGCCGAGCGCGCGATCGAGCTCTCGATCACCAAGTACTGCTCAGTGCGAAGCTCACTGCGGGAGGACATGCCGGTGGAGTGGACGCTTGAATTGGTGACTGGTGACTAGTGACTGGTGACTGGTGAACGGCACTACGCGCCACCAGCAGTTACTAGTCACGAGTTACTAGTCACGAGTCACTAGTCACTAGTCACCATTTTTTTGGAGCCTCCTCCAACTCCGCGCGCAGCCTCGAGTAGCTGTCGTACCGCGCCGCGCTGATCTCGCCCGCTTCGACCGCGTCCCGCACGGCGCAACCGGGCTCCACCAGGTGCGAGCAGTCGCCGAACCTGCAATCGCCCAGGTGCGGGCGGAATTCGCGAAAGCACCGGTCCAGCTCGTCGGCCGGGAGATGCCACATGCCGACCTCGCGCAGTCCCGGCGAATCCACCACATAGCCCCCGTCGGGCAGCGGATGCATCACCGCGCCGACCGTCGTGTGTCTCCCCTTGTTCACCGATTCGCTGATCTCGCCGATGCGCAGGTCCAGTCCTGGAAACATCGCGTTCAGCAGCGACGACTTGCCAACGCCGGAGGGCCCGCTGAAGATGGAAGACAGTCCCGCGAGAGAATCGTGCAGCGCGTCGAGCCCCGCGCGCGTCTTGGTGCTGGTGTAGTGCACAGCGTACCCGGCTCGCTCATAATCGGCGAAAGTCAACGCCGCTTCGGTTTCGGGCACCAGGTCCACCTTGTTCACGACGACGCGCGAGAGCAGCTCGTTCGCCTCCGCGATCACGAGAAACCTGTCGAGCATTCGAGTATGCGGCTCCGGCTTGGCGGCCGCGAACACGACGACGACCTGGTCCACGTTCGCGGCGACGACTCGCTCACCATAGCCCGAGCCGGGCTCACGGCGCGCGAGCTGCGACTTGCGCGGATGAATCGCCGAGATGGCCCACGCCCCACCCGGATCCTGCTCGACCTCGACCTCGTCACCGACAGCGATCTTCGTGACGGTGACTTTTTTCAACCGGCCGCGGAGCGAGGCCTCCCGCACCTCGCCGTCGTTCGTCCGGACGTGCCATATCCCGCCCGTCCCGCTCAGCACGTCTCCGACGAGCGTGGCGCTCATGCTTCGTCGCTCTCTTCGCGCATCACTTCCCACCACGGACGCCCCGCGGACCGCTGCCCGAGCCCGGTGTCCAGCAGTCGCCGGACATCCTGCAGCGTGAGCCCGCCTAGCTCGCGCAGCACGTCGGCCTCTGGGCCCGTCGCGAGATAGTCGGTCTCGACGTGCCCCGACGCGACGGGGTCGCCGGCGCGCCAGCGGACGAACAGCAGATAGCCGGCTACCATTCCTTCCCCAGCCTCCGGAGCGGGATCTGTCACGATCTCCGCGCTGTACGACGCTCCGTCCGCGCCCTCGAACGCCGCCGGCCGTGCGTGCACCGCCACGTACCCGCCAAGGGTGTTGGGATCACCCTTCGAAAGATCACCGGGAAGGAACTGTCCCACCTTCAGCGCCGCAACTTGCGCCGCCGGCCCAGAACGCCGCCCACCATCTCGCGCAGCATGCTGCCGGTTAGAAACGCCACGTTGGCCGGACGCTCCGCGAGACGCCGCATCAGGTACGGGTACCACTGCGTGCCGAACGGGACGTACACGCGCAGCCGGTAGCCCTCGTCCACGAGTTGGTCCTGCAGATCGCGCCGGACTCCATACAGCATCTGGAACTCGAACCGGTCGGTCGTGATTCCCTGATCCAGCGCGTAGCGCCTGGTCGCGTTGATCATCGCCTCGTCGTGCGTGGCGACGGCGGGATAGTTCCCGCGCGCGAGCAGCAGCTGCATCGCGCGGACGTAGCTGTCGTCCACGTCCTTCTTGTCGGGGAACGCGACCGCATCGGGCTCCTTGTACGCGCCCTTGCACAGGCGGACCCGCGCGCGCAGGCGGATCGCGTCCTCGACGTCGGCCATCGTCCGATAGAGATAGCTCTGCAGCACGATTCCGACGTGCTCACGGTAGCACGGGTACAGTCGGTCCTCGAACAGGTCGAGTGTGCGCTGCGTGTACGCGCTGCTCTCCATGTCTATCCGCACGAACGTCCCATGATCCCGCGCCCGGGAGAGGACTTCGTTCATAAGCCGCAGGCACAGATCCTCGGAGACGTCCAGCCCCATCGCGGTGAGCTTGAGCGAGACGTTGGAGTCCAGTCCCTCAGCGGCGATGCGGTCCAGCAGCTCGACGTACAGTCGCGCCGTCTCCCTCGCCTCAACCTCGTTGTGCACGCTCTCGCCGAGCAGGTCGAGCGACGCAGTAATTCCACGGGCGTTGAGCGAGCGTACCGCGCTCATCGCCGTGTCGAGCGTCTCGCCCGCGACAAACCGGTTGGCGAACGCGCGCGCAAGCCGGTTGTGGCGGATGAAGTTGAAGATCTGCTGTTGTTCGGACAGGTAAAGCAGCGCGCCGCGCAGCATCAGGCGGTTGGTGGCGTCATCGTATCGCTGGCGTCCCCGGCCCGGAACCGATCCGCGCAACTGGAGCGACCAACCCACTAACGAGCCCGGGGAAATGATTCCACGTGACGAGGCCATCGTCGCTCTCGGGCTCGAGCAAATACACCGCGAGCCGGCCGAGCGGCTGGTCCGTCGGAATGAAGTACGAGCCGGCGGGGATGGACTCGGTCGCCGTGGACCAGCTGCCGGTCACGCGTTCCTCTCTGTGCCCCTCGAAGGGCCGCGCCGCGCGAATCACAGAATCAATCGTGAACCGCTCCAGCGGCAAAACGCGCGAACTTGCCAGTCGCTCGACCGTAATCCCGTGAGCCGCGAGTAGCTCCAGCACCGCGGGGTGGTCGCCGAAGATCACGTACCCGCGGCGGACGTTAACGCTCAGCGTGGGATCGAACCGGTCGAACACCGGCATCCGCACCGCCCGGAAGTTGCCGGTGCGCCTGCGGTCGCGCGGCACGCCGGGTTCGGTGCGAGTGGAATCACCCGTGCTCACGACGTCCTCCACGATCACGTCGGTCGCGATCGGCGACCGCGTGAGTTCCGCGCGTATCGGCACCACCTGACCCGCGCCCTGCGCCGTCGCCGTCGCGCGCAGCCGCGCAACCTCGGCGCCACGCTCGGCGGTAAGCGAGAGGATTTCGCGGACGAACGCGCCCGTGGACGCCACTCTGCGGGCGAACGGATCGTGCGAGTAGCCCTCGCTCAGGATTCCGATCCCGTTCCGCATTCCGTAGTAATTCGTGGAGTACCGCGGCCGATGGTCATACGTCGCCCAGCCCTCGGCTGCCTGGGTCGGCGCGGCGAGCGCGCGCTCGTCCGTGAGAAAGTTTCCGTAATCGAACGTCTCGAAACCGCGGCGGGCACGCATCCGCTCGCGCAGCAGCGGCAGCCAGACGCTTTGCGTGTAGCTCGCCAGCGGCGCGGCCGGCGTGAGCGGCGGTGAATAAGTGAGCGCGTAACCGTGATAGCTGCCGTTGGTGGTGTGAAGATCCACGAACACGTCCGGATTCCACTCGCGGAACATTGCCAACGACCCGCGGGTCTCCGGCGCTTCCGCCTTCACGTAATCGCGGTTGAGATTCAGCTCCAGCGCGCTGGCACGACCGCCCACGAGCTGCGGGCCGTTCTGCGAAGAGCGATTTCTCTCCTGCGGTCCGACCGCTTCGTTGCCGTCCGCGTTGTAGATCGGCACCGCGATGAGCACGATCGAGTCGAGCACGTTGCTGCGCTGCTCGAACACGAGATCGCGCACGAGCGCCTGCAGCGCTTCCTTCCCTTCGACTTCGCCCGCATGGATGTTGCCCTGCACGTACACGATGGGCCTGCCGAGCCTGCGCGCTTCGTCCGGCGTACGCACGAGCGGACGCGAAGCGATGACGTACGGTATCTCCCGTCCCTGCGTAGTCCTCCCGATGCTGCCGACGGCTATCGGCGCGCCGAGCTTCTGCAGCGAGTCGATGAACGCCACGACGTCGGCATAACGCGACGTCTCCGTGTAGTTACTCCGCTCCGCGCGGGTCTGTGGTAGCAGCGCGCGATCAACGGCGGTCGGAAGCGGCGCCGAGCCGTTTGCGGTAGCGAGTGTCTGCGGCGCGCAGCCCCACGCTGCACCAACTCCGAGCAGCACCGCCCAGGGCAGCACTCGCGCGCGCACCAAACTCACAGATTCTCGAGAATGAAACGCGTGAAGGTGTCGTACAGGTGCAAAGTGGCGCCCGCGCCCGAGATCGAGTGGGTCTTGTTCGGGTACAGCATCATGTAGAACGACTTGCGCGCGAACTGCAGCTTCTGCGCGAGCTGCGTCGTGTTCTGCGAATGCACGTTGTCGTCCCCCGAGCCGTGCACCAGCAGCAGCCGCGCCGTGAGGCCATCCACGTGATTCAGCGCCGCAGTGGCGCGGTAACCCTCGGGATTCCCTGCCGGCGTCCACATGTACCGCTCAGTGTAGATCGTGTCGTACAGGCTCCAGTCCGTCACCGGCGCCACGGACAGTCCCGTCTTGAAGACGTTGCCGCCGCGCGTCGTGGAGAGAAGAGTCATCGTGCCGCCGCCGCTCCATCCCCAGATGCCGATGCGGCTTGCGTCGCCCCAGCTCTGCCGGCCTATCCACCGCGCGGCGGCGATCTGGTCGTCCGACTCCAGCGTGCCGACCCGGTACTGCGTCATCTTCCTGAAGTTGCGTCCGCGCATCGCGGCGCCGCGATTGTCCACGCTCACGACCACGTAGCCCTTCTGCGCCAGCAGCTGGTGCCAGAGGAATCGCGATCCCCCCCACGCATCGCCGACCGTCGGCGACGCCGGGCCGCCGTACACGTACATCAGCACAGGGTGCTTCTTCGTGCTGTCGAACTGCGGCGGAACTATCCGGTAAGCGTCCAGCATCGTCGCGCCGTCAGCCGACGGAATGCGAAGGAAGGTCACCTGACTCAGTCCCAGGCGCGCGACCCTGGCGCGCATGGTGTCGTTCGTCACCAGCGTCCGTACCGTCCGCATGGACGGTACCTCGACCAGCCGCGCTACGGACGGCGTGTTTATGTCGGAGTGCGTCATCACCGCATAGCGGCTGTTCGGCGCGAGATTCATCGAGTGCCAGCCGCGGGCCGTCGTTATCTGCTGCCCCGCTCCGGCGCGGAGCGCGTACCGGAAGATATGGCGCTGCGTGGGCGTGGGCGCGGCCTGCTGCACGTAGATCTCTCCCCGCGTCTCATCGACCCCGACGATATCGGTTACGTCGCTGCCGTCGCGCGTGACCTGGCGAATCAGCCGGCCCGACCGGTCGTACAGAAAAACCTGCCGCCAGC
>CAYGJL010000070.1:0-5961 GCA_964350145.1 uncultured Gemmatimonadaceae bacterium | reverse complement strand
GGCTGGTCAGGAAGAGCCCGACGTGGTACTGCTCGACCTGCTCATGCCCGGCGCGCTCGACGGTATGGCCACGCTCACGAAGCTGCGCGAGACTCACCCGGACATTCCGGTCGTCATGATGAGCGGCCGCGCCGGACTCGGCGACGCGGTGCGCGCGACGAGACTCGGGGCGTTCAATTTTCTCGAGAAGCCGCTGACGCCGGAAAGCGTCTTGCTTACCGCCGCGGCGGCCGCCGAGCTGCGCCGGACCAAGCTGGCCGCGCGCGCGCTCAGGGAAGAGCTCGGCATCGGCGGCCGCATGGTCGGAAGCAGTCCGCAAATGGAGGGCGTGCGCGCTCTGATCGAGCGGGTGGCGCCGACGGACTCGCGCGTCCTGATCACTGGCGAGTCCGGCACCGGCAAGGAGCTCGTCGCGGCCGCGATCCACGACGCCAGCAAGCGCCGCGACCGCGCGTTCATCCGCGTGAACTGCGCCGCCATTCCGCGGGATCTCGTGGAGAGCGAGATGTTCGGCCACGAGCGCGGCGCGTTCACCGGCGCGACGCAGACGAGGATCGGCCGGTTCGAGCTGGCGCACGGCGGAACTCTCTTCCTCGATGAGATCGGCGATCTCGGGCCCGAGGCCCAGGCCAAGCTATTGCGCGCCATCGAAGCGAAGGAGATCCAGCGCGTCGGCGGGAGCAAGCCCGTGAACGTGGACGTCCGGATCATCTCCGCAACCAATCACGATCTGGCGAAAGGGGTCACGGAGGGAGTCTTCCGCGAGGACCTGTACTTCCGCCTCAACGTGATTCCGCTGACGCTTCCGCCGCTGCGCGAGCGCGACGGCGACGCGGTGGAGCTGGCGAAGTACTTCGCGGACCTGCACCACGCGAAGACCGGACGTCCGCGGGTGCGGTGGAGCGCCGACGCGCTCGCCGCGGTGGTGGAGTACTCGTGGCCGGGCAACGTGCGCGAGCTGGCGAACATCGTAGAGCGAATGGGAATTCTGCATCCCGGCGAAGAGCTCACGCGCGCGCACATGGCCGCGGTCCTGACACAATCCGGTGACGGCGCGATATCGGAGACGCTTCCATCCGTGAGCCTGCCGCTCGCCGAGGCGCTCGACGACTACGAGCGTCGCCTGATCGTGCGGGCGCTGGACGAGGCGAGGTGGAACGTGGCCGACGCGGCGCGGCGGCTGAGCACCGATCGTCCCAACCTCTATCGCCGGATGAAGCGGCTCGGAATCGACGATCCGCGTGTATAACGGGCTGATGCCATACTCTGGACTCGCGCTCCTGGCCGTCGCGGTCGCCTGCTTTTCGGTTCCCGCGCGCGCGCAGGCGCCGGACACCGTCGCGACCGATTCGATTCCCGATGCGCCGGCGCCGGAGCGCACGGCCCGCAGCAGCGCCACCGTCAGCGTGACATCCGGCGGCGGCTACAACAGGGTGGAAGGGATGCCCGTGCTGCTCGGTCCCGTAGTCGCGACTCGCATCGGGACGACGCGCCTGAGGATCTCGGCCCTCGGCATGCTGCGGAGCGCCGGAACCTTCCGCATGGACAGCGAGAACATCGGGCACGACCTGCGGCTCGCCGCTCTGTTCGATCCCGCGGAGCGCACGACCCTCGTCGCGAGAGCCTACGACGTGGTGGACGCGGTAGAGGACTGGCAGATCCCACGCGACGAAGCCGGACTGGCGGCGTTCTTCTTCCGCAGCGATTTCCGGGATCATTACGGGCGGCACGGCGTATCGCTGTCCGGCACGTACGCCGCGTCCAGGCGGGCGACGCTGCACGCGTCCTTCGCGCGCGAGCGATGGCACTCCCGCGAGGTTCGCGACGTGCTGACGGTTTTTCGCAACGGCAAAGCGTGGCGGCCCAACCCGTCCATGGATGAAGGTCTGTTCAGGATAGGGACCGCGGGGCTGACGTACGACACCAGAAACGACTTGCGCCGCCCGACCACCGGCTGGCTGGTGCGGACGGAATACGAGCTGGGCTCCGGCCGGGTCGAGAATTTCGGAGCGACGTCGGAGTTGGCGCGCGGCGCGGGCTCGGACGCCGACGTCAGGTACGGAAGGTTGTTCGTGGACGTGCGCCGCCATTTCCGCTTGTCGCCGACGAAGCAGCTGAGCGGCCGTCTGGTCCTTGGTGGATGGATCCACGGCGACGAGCTGCCGTTGCAGCGGCGACTGTCGGTGAGCGGCGTCGGGGTCATTCCCGGAATCGATTTTCGGGAGCCTTCGCTCGGTCCCGATGTGGGACAGTGCAGCACCGCGCCGGCTCCCGCGGGCGATCCGGGCCAGTGCGAGCGCGCGCTCGTCGCGCAGGCGGAGTACCGCATCGCCTTGCGATCGCGGCCGGGGAGCATCCTCGGGCGCACGGTGCGGATCCGGAGCCGCGCGTTCACGCTCAATCCTTCGCTGGTCTTTTTCGCTGACGCCGGGCGGGGATGGCTGCTCGAGCAGCGCGGTGGGTCGGGTGCGCCCGCGACGGCGCCGGACCTCGCCTACTCCACGCGAACCATTCCGCCGCCGGGAACGTTTCGAACGGACGTCGGGCTGGGCGTAGACCTCGGCCTGTTCGGCATCTATGCCGCGAAATCCCTCTCGGAGTCGGGCGAGCCGGTCAACATCTTCCTGCGCGCACGCCGTCGGTTCTGACGAAAGTGTCCGGTCTGCCGCGGATCGCGCTCGCGCTGATGATCGTGGCTGTGCCCGCGGTCGCGGCCGCGCAGGAGCCTCAGATCGAGATCAGGCTTCCCGCGCCCGAGGCGCGCGCGACCGAGGCGCCGTTCATCAGATCGGCCGGGCTGCTGCGCGCGCCGATGAGCGACCTCATGCGGAGCGGATTCCCCGCGCGCATCCGCTACAAGATCGAGCGGTGGGCGGCGGGTGGATTCGCCGACGACCTTCGCGCCACCCGCGAGTGGAACGTGATCGTCCGGTACGATCAACTGGCGAGCGTCTTCACCGTGGTGCGTGTCTTCAGGGGGACGGCGACCCAGCTCGGCCAGGCCAGCACGATCGGCGGCGCTGATTCCATCGTCGCGCGCCTGACGCGCACGCCCATGCCGCCGCCGCGCCGGGGCGAGCGCTCATACTACACGCTCGCGATAGAGCTGGAGATGCTCTCGCTGAGCGATCTCGACGAGCTCGAGCACTGGCTCCGCGGCGAGTTCCAACCGGCAGTGCGCGGCGAGCGCAATCCCGGCACCGCGCTCACGCGCGGCATTCGAACTCTGGTGGTGCGGCTGCTCGGCGGAGAGAAGCGCCGCTACGAAGCCCGCTCGGCGACGTTTACACCGTAGTTACTAGTCACTAGCCACTAGTCACTAGTCACTAGTCACTAGTCACTAGTCACCAGTATCAGCTCAGCAGCATCACCGGCTCGTGCCGCGGATGCCGGTGCTCCAGGTCCTCGAGATGGTGGAGCGTCTCTTCCCCGTAGAACAGCTTGATGTAACGCGCCTGCGTGGGAGTAAGCCGCCGCACCGCCCAGCTGAGATGCACGAAGTGCGGCTCGATCGGCGCGTGCAGCGGGTGCATCCCGATCTCACTCGGCAGGTGGTTCGCCTTCCTCGTGTTACAGGGACTGCACGCGGTGACGACGTTGGTCCAGTCGTTCGACCCGCCGCGCGAGAGCGGAACGAGATGGTCGCGCGTGAGCGATTCGCGCGGCTTCAGCTCCAGCTGAAGCTTGCCGCAGTACTGGCAGCGGTAGCGGTCGCGCGCAAACAGGAAGGTGTTGGTAACCTGACGCCGGAACTTGCGCGGAACGTGCACGAACTTGCGCAGCCGGATCACGACGGGACGGGGCAGGCTCAGCCGCTCGGATCGGACGTGGCGACCCGGATCGGCCTCGACGATTTCCGCCTTGCCGTCAATGACGAGCCGCAGTGCGCGCCTGAGCGGCACCATGGTCAAAGGCTCGAACGACGCGTTAAGTGCCAGACAGCCCAGCACCAACATTCCTCCGGGAGTTCGTAAGACTCAATATAAGCTAGGCGTAACTCTTCATAGTAGACGGTTCGGCACCCCTGGAGGGCACTGGGCTGCCGGCGGGGACGGGCGTGAGCCAGCCGTATGGGTCCGGTAGTCCGCCGGTCGCGATACCCAAATACTGCTCCTGAATCGCGCGCGTGATCGGGCCCCGCTTGCCCGTGCCGACGACGACTCGGTCAACCGACCGGATCGGCGTGATCTCTGCCGCCGTCCCCGTGAAGAACAGCTCGTCGGCGATGTACAGCAGCTCGCGCGGCATCACTTGCTCCACGACTTCGTATCCGAGTTCGCGCGCGATGGTGAACACCGAATCGCGCGTGATGCCGTCGAGGATGCCAGCGCTGATGGGGCTGGTCATGAGCTTGCCGTCGCGCACCACGAAGAGATTCTCGCCGCTCCCTTCGGACACGAAGCCGGAGGAGTCCAGCATTATCCCTTCGACGTATCCGTCGGTGCGTGCTTCCATCTTCGCGAGCTGCGACCCGAGATAGTTGCCGCCGGCCTTGGCGAGCGTGGGTGTCGAGCCGGGCGACGGTCGGCGCCAGCTCGACACACAGACGTCCACACCCGCCTCGAGTGCGTCCTTCCCGAGGTACGTGCCCCACTTCCATGGGATGATGTAGGTCTCTACCGGCACGTCGTGCGGAAGCACGCCCATCTGCATTCCTGTTCTGAGCGCGACGGGTCGCAGATAACAGTGCGGCAGCGAGTTTTCGGCGACTGTGGCAACGCACGCCGCGATGAGCTCGTCTACCGAATGACCGATCGGCATCCGGTAGATGTGGCACGAATCCAGGAAGCGCTCCATGTGCTCGCGCAGGCGGAATACCGCCGGACCCGCCGGGGTTTCGTAGCAGCGGATCCCCTCGAACACGCTCGAGCCGTAATGGACGACGTGGCTGAGCACGTGGATCGTGGCGTCCTGCCACGGAATCATCTTCCCGTCGCGCCAGATCTTGTGGTCGGGTGCCGGTGTCATCGTGGCCGTCCCTCGGTCAGTGAGTCGTCGCCGCGTCGTGCCAGGCCCGGAGAGCGCGTCCGGCGGCCCCGACGCGCTCGGCCACGTCCTTATCCGCGCGCAGCAGCCGTCCGTCGCGAACCAGGGGCTTGCCTGCCACGGCGACGAATCGCGCAGTGGCACCGCCCAGCGAGAATATAGCCGTCGCTACAGGATCACCGACAGGAAGCGCCGCCGCACCGAGATCGAACACCGCGAAGTCGGCATCCTTGCCTCGCTCCAGCGTACCCACACGGCGATCCAGGCGGAGCGCCCGCGCCCCGCCGATCGTCGCCAACTCGAGGGCCTGCCACGCCGGCACCGCGTCCGGCGAGCGATGGCGCGCGCGCTGCTGCAGTACCGCGGTGCGCGCCTCTTCCAGCATGTGCATCCTGTTATTGCTCGCCACGGAATCGGATCCGAGTCCGACGATCAGCCCCGCCGCGAGCATTTCCGTCAGCGGCGCGACGCCGTGTCCCAGCTTGGCGTTCGAGATGGGGCAATGCGCAACCGCGCAGCCGCGGTCCGCCATTGTGCTCACGTCGCGGTTGTCCACATGCACGCAGTGGATCAGAAGCGTGTCCGGTCCGAGCGCCCCTGCCGACTCGAGCAGCGCGACCGGAGACCGCGCGCGCACGGGCGTCGCGATCCCGCGGGCGGAAAGCCCCGCGGCCAGCGACCCTGTCCCCGTGCACACGAGCTCCCACTCGGCCGCGCTCTCGGCGACGTGCACCGCGATCGGGAGTCCGGCGTCACGCGCGTATCCCGCGGTGTCGGCGAACAGCCCGTCCGAGACGGTATACGGCGCGTGCGGCGAGACTCCCACCCGGACCAGCGGCGCTTCGTCGGTCGGCAGAACGCACGCCGCCAGCTTGGCACGGAGGTCGTCCATCGCGACTACGCGCTTCTCCGGCGCCGGCCCGAAGACCTCCTGGTACATGATGCCGCGCACTCCCAGCTCGATCATCGCCGGCA
>CAYGJL010000069.1:0-6324 GCA_964350145.1 uncultured Gemmatimonadaceae bacterium | reverse complement strand
GTCGGCGCGCGCCGACTGTACGCGGCGCTGCGCGAGGCGGATCTCACGCCGCACCAGATCGTGACGCTGCCCGAGCCGGATCTGAACATCGTCTGCTTCTTCCTGTTCCATCCGCGAATGAAGTCGCTGGCGGACGTCAACGAGCTGAACGAGCTGGTGTACCGCGAGATGAGCTTGCACGGTCCCGGCGATTCGCCGCCGTACGTTCTCAGCCGCACGCGGCTCCGCTCGCCGATGTATCTCGGCGCGGCGCTGCCGCTGCTCGAAGGGATCGGCGCGGGCCTCGCCGAAGAGTGGCGCGCGGGCGAGGCAGGCGGGCTGGTAGTGCTGCGCTCGACCGTCATGGATCCGTTCCTGGCGAAGCAGGATCTGGCGGAGGTGCACATCGTCGGCTTGATCGACTCGCTCGCGGCGGCGGCCAGGCGCGTCGCCAGAGCGGGAGACGTCGTCCGGGAGCGCCGGAGCGCCCTCGCGGGCTGAGCTCGCGTTTACCGCGACAACGCCCGCGCAAGATCGGGGAATCCCCGACTGGATTTCCACCATCTCCCCGCTGAGCGCCGTCTCCGGCACTTCTAATCTGTCTCCATCAGGTTGACCGCTGTGTTTTCGGCGGGCGTACAAACAACACGTATGGGAGACACGATGCCGACTTCGAGGGTTTTTTGGGGATTGCTGCTTTCCTTCGCCGCCGTGGCGTGCAGCGCGGAGAAGCGCGACACGCCGGAAGCGGAGGGCGGCGCCGACGCCGCGCCGGCGCCGGGGACGGGGACGGGGACGGGGAAGGTCATCGAAGTGAAGATGATCTCGGATGACAAGGGCAATTACTACGAGCCGGCCGCGATCCATGCGGAGATCGGCGACGTCCTCCGCTTTACGGTCGTGTCGGGAGTGCACAACGTGAACTTCCTGCCCGACTCCAACCCGGGAAAGGCGGGACTTCCTCTGCAGCGCGATATGCTGCAACTGCCCGGTCAGACACTTGACTTTCCCGTCACGTTCGCCGAGGGCAGCTACTACTTCCAATGCGATCCGCATGCCCTGCTCGGCATGATTGGGCGGCTGCACGTGGAAGACGACGATGACTGACAGACGCGCCGCCCCCAACCACCAACGCCGCGCATCGCGGCCCAACACGAGAACTCCTTTGATGAAAGCGTCCCTCCTGCGATGGACGGTGGCCGCGTCGGCTGCCGTCTCCCTGTTCGCCGCGTGCGGCGAGCGCACTCCCGACGTCCCTGGCCAGCGCACGATGGCCACGGGGGACGTACAGAACGCCGCGCTGGCCACATACGTGAAGCCCGGCGACATGGACGAGTACTATCTGTTCTACTCCGGCGGTCATTCCGGGCAGGTCTTCATCGCCGGCGTGCCGTCGATGCGACACATCGCCACGATCCCGGTATTCACGCCGTACCCCGGCACCGGCTACGGCTTCGACGAGGAGAGCCGCCGCATGCTCGGCGACTTCACCTGGGGCGACGTGCACCACCCGGCCGCTTCGAAGGCGGACGGCGACTACGACGGTAAGTGGTTGTTCGTCAACGACAACGCCAACAACCGCATCGCGCGGATCGATCTGCGCGACATGAAGACGAAGCAGATCCTCGGGCCGATCCCCAACACGATGGGGAACCACGGCTCGTCGATGGTTACGAACAACACCGAGTACCTCCTGGTCGCGACCCGCTTCTCCACTCCGTTGGCCGGCGGATACGAGCCGCTCGAGCAATACGCGTCGCTGTACAAGGGCGCCGTGAGCGGCATCAAGGTCGACCCCGCGACGGGCACCATGTCGGTCGGCTGGCAGATCATGACGCCGCCGTTCAACTGGGACCTCGGCGCCACGGGCAAGGGCCCGTCCAACGACTGGGCGTTCTGGACATCGTACAACTCCGAGCGCGCCACCGGCAAGCTGGAAGTGACCAGCTCGCAGCGGGATCGCGATTACATCGCAATCGTCAACTGGAAGAACGCGGAGCGCGCCGCGACGGGGAACGCCACCATCGTTTCCGCCGGCGTGCGCGTGATAGACCCGGCGCGAGCGCCGGGCGTGATGTACCTGCTGCCCTGCGGCAAGAGCCCGCACGGCGTGGACGTGGACCCGAGCGGAGAGTACGTGATCTGCTCCGGCAAGCTCCAGCCGACGGCCACGGTGTACTCATTCGCGAAGATCAAGGAAGCGATCGACAAGCGCGACTTCGAGGCCGAGATGGAGGACGGAATTCCCGTCATCAAGTACAACTCGGCGGTCATTATGGAAGTGCCGGTCGGGCTCGGGCCGCTGCACACGCAGTTCGACGGCAAGGGCTTCGCGTACACCTCGCTGTACGTCGAGAGCGCGGTCGCCAAGTGGAAACTGCCGCCGTACGCGGCCAACGTGGATCCGAAATCGCTGGTCGTGGACAAGATCGCGGTCCAGTTCAACATCGGCCACCTCGTGACCAGCCACGGCGACACGAAGAACCCGCGCGGCGACTACCTCGTCGCCTTGAACAAGATGTCGAAGGGCCGGCACCTGAACGTCGGCCCGTCGCAGCCGGAGAGCTCGCAGCTCATCACGATCGGCGGCGCCAAGATGACGATGATTTACGAGGCGTTCACCGAGCCGGAGCCGCATTTCGCCCAGCTCATTCACAGGGACGTCATCAAGCCGATCGAGTTTTACCCCCGGACGGAGAACAAGGACCGGAACGCGATCTGGGCGCCGGACGGGGCACGCATCACCAGGAACGCGGCGCGCAGGACCGTCGAAGGGAATGTGTACGCCATCCGGAGCTACTTCGAGCCCGGAAGGATTCAGGTGCAGCAGGGCGACACGGTCATCCTGCACATCACCAACGCCGAGCAGCAGCGCGACGAGATCCACGGCTTCGGCGTCGTGAGCTACAACAAGAACATCGTCATTGATCCGGGCGAGACCAAGACGCTGCGCTTCGTGGCGGATCGCGCCGGAGTGTTCCCATACTACTGCACCAACTTCTGCTCGGCGCTGCACCAGGAGATGCAGGGTTATCTCGAGGTGATCCCGACGGGCCGGCGCCTGACGATGTACGACTCGCAAGGCGTCATGAAAATTGAGGGCCGTCCCACGGCACGCTCGGTGGCGGCTAGCCGGCGCGCCACGCGCACGGGCGATCTGGACTGATGAAGATGATTCCGGCCCCTCCGATGCTGCAGCGGCCCGTGGTCCAGCGAGCGCTCCTGCTCGCCGCCGCCGGCCTGCTCGTGGCCGCCATTTTCCTGCCGCTCTGGGGAATGACGCTCGTGAGCGTGCAGTATCCGGAGGGGCTCCGGATGATCGTGTATCCGACTTACATCACCGGCGACATCACCGAGATCAACCTGCTCAACAAGTCGATCGGGATGACGCAGATCTCCAATGATTTCTTCCTGGAGCTGAAGGTGCTTCCGGTCGCGTTCGTCGCGCTGGCGCTGCTGTGCGTCGTGGGCGCGTTCATCCGGCGGGCGTGGTGGTCGCTGCTGTCGTTGTCCGCCATGGTGGCGCTCGGCGGCTTCGGCCTCTGGAGCATGCGGCACCGGCTCTGGCAGTTCGGCAACGAGCTGAGCCCGACCGCGCCCATGACGATCGATCCGTTCACACCGCCGATGCTCGGCGCGAACCAGATCGCGCAGTTTGCCACGTACTCGTATTTCAGCTGGGGCACGACCCTGCCGCTTCTGGCGGGATTGCTGGTCCTCGTCGTGCTGTGGACGCAGCTGTTCAGCGGAAACAGCGGACCCGACGCGCCGAGAGTGCGGGCGAAGTCAATGTCGGAGCTGCACCCCGCGCGCTCGTAGGATGCTGGCCGCGCTGGGCTTCTGTCTGCTCCAGGCGCTCGCTCCCGCGGGCGGCGCGCGCACGCTCACAGTCGCTCCGGGCGCGGAGTACGCGCATCCCGGCCGGGCGATAGTCGCCGCGCGTGCGGGCGACACCATCCGCGTTGCGGCGGGGACATACGCCGGCCCGTTCGAGATAGACCGCCGGCTGACACTGCTCGGCGCCGCGGGCGCGGTGCTCGACGGCCGCGGCCGCGGCACTGTCGTCACCGTGGACGCGGACTCGGTCGAGATCCGCGGATTCACGGTTGTGCGCAGCGGGCTGTCGCTGAACAAGGACGAGGCCGCGATCAAGCTGCTCCGCTGCACGGGCTGCGTCGTCTCCGGCAACACGATCGAATCGTCGCTCCACGGCGTTTACCTGCTCGCGTCACACGACGTGCTGCTCGAGGGCAACCGGATCACCGGCGACCCGAAGCTGCAGGAAGCGTGGCGCGGCAACGGGATTCACCTGTACAACTCGACGTACGTGGAGCTGCGGGCAAACACGATCCGCACTACGCGCGACGGCCTGTACTTCTCCTTCACCAGCCATGCGACGGCGGTGGGAAATGACGTCTCGGGCGTGCGCTATGGGCTGCACTACATGTACTCCGACGACAACAGCTTCACCGACAACCGGTTCACCGCAAACGCGGCCGGCGCCGCGATCATGTTCTCCAAGCGAATCTCGTTTCGCTCGAACACGTTCTCCCGGCACGTCGGCTACCGCGCGTACGGCATTCTGCTCCAGACGGCGGAAGACGTGACGGCCGAGCGGAACGTCATAGAGGGCAATCTCACCGGCCTGTTTCTCGACGGGGCGATCCGGAACGTCTTTCGCGCGAACACCATCAGCGGGAACGGCGTCGGCATCGACATGATGGCGAGCTCGGAGGGGAATATCTTCGTGGACAACGTCATCGCCGGCAACCGCACGTCGGCCCGCACGATACTCGGCGCGGGCGGCAACGCCTGGTCCGCCGAAGGCCGCGGAAATTTCTGGGGCGGCCGCGCTACGTTCGATCTCGACGGCGACGGCGTGGGCGACCGACCGCATCGCGCGGGCGATCCATTCGCGTCGCTGGCCGGCGTGCGTCCCGTGCTCGAGCTGTGGGCCGGAACGCCCGCGGCGCGCGCTCTCGCCTGGGCGGAATCTGCGTTTCCGGTGTTCGATTTTGCGGCGATCACCGACGAGCGCCCGCTGGCCATCCGGCCCGCGTCCGCTCCGGTCGGCGCTACCGCGGCGCTCGACCGGTCGCGATCCATGCTCACCTTCGCCGGCATGAGCCTGCTCGGGATCGCCATGTATCAGGCCAGACGTTCGACCTTTCGCCGGGCCCGCCGATGATCGTGTTCCACGGATTCACCAAGCGTTACTCCGACGTCCTCGCGGTCGAGCCGCTCAGCTTCACTGTGGAGGATGGCGAGACCGTCGCGCTCGTCGGCCCGAACGGTTCGGGTAAGACGACGCTGCTGAAGGGCGCAGCCGGATTGATACGCGCGACTGCGGGGCAGATAGCCGTCGGCGGCCACGACGTCGCGCGGCACGGGCGCGAAGCGCGCCGCGCCGTCGGCTACATGCCACAGCGACTCGGCTTCCCCGAAGGAGCGACGCCGCGCGAAGTGCTGCGGTTGGTCGCGCGCCTGCGGGACGCGGATCTGCCGCGGCCCGAGGCGCTGCTCGAGCGCGTGGGGCTGGACGACGTTTTGGATCGGCAGATCGAGACGCTCTCCGGCGGCATGCGGCAGCGCCTCGGTATCGCGATCGCGCTGCTCGGAGATCCCCGCGTTCTCCTGCTGGACGAGCCGAGCGCGGCGCTGGATCCGACCGGAGCGCTGCTGATGCGGGACCTGCTGCGCGAGCTGGGCAAGGAGGGTAAGACCATCCTCATCTCGTCCCACGATCTCACGGAAGTGGAGGCGGTTGCGGACCGGTTGGCGGTGTTCGTCGCCGGCAGGCTCGTGGCGGCCGGCGAGCCTGCGGCGCTGGCTGCGTCGCTCGATCTCAAGCACGGCGCCGGCGTGGAGGAGATATATCGGCGTCTTACCGGGCTCGAGCTCAGGGTGGCCGCATGACGCGCATTCATCCGGTGAGTCCGCCAGCGAGTGTCGTATCCCGGCAGAGGACCGCAAGAGCGCTGACCCGCGTGCTCGCGCTCGCGGCCTTTGAGCTGCGCGCCACCTTGCGCGGCAAGATGGTTCCGACTTTCGCCGCGCTTTTCGCGGTTGTCGCCGCCGGCCTCGCGCTCGCGGGCCTCGGTGGTAGCGGTCAGCTGCTGGTCCAGGGCTTTACGCGCACCGCCGTATCGCTGATGACGCTAGGCTACTACATGATGCCGCTGCTCGGGCTGCTGCTCGGGGCGATGGCCTTTGTCGCCAACTCCGCCGCGATGGAAGCGATCGCCGCGCAACCTGTCGGAATCACGGAGCTGGTTGTGGGCCGCGCGCTCGGGCTCCTTGGCGCGATCGTGCTCGTAGTGCTCGCCGGATTCGGCAGCGCGATGC
>CAYGJL010000068.1:0-7107 GCA_964350145.1 uncultured Gemmatimonadaceae bacterium | reverse complement strand
ATGGGCGGTACAAGACTCGAACTTGTGACCTCCACGATGTCAACGTGGCGCTCTAACCAACTGAGCTAACCGCCCGAAACAGGGGGCAGACATCGGAAGGCGCACAAGACCCATTCCCGCAATTGCGCTGTCCTTCCTACGTACCCCGAAGCGGAACCGCTGGTCCCTCCGCCCGCCGTCTGTTGTCTCTCTGTTGTCTATCTGTTGTCTCTCTTTAGAGAGCGGGAAACGGGACTCGAACCCGCGACCCCAACCTTGGCAAGGTTGTGCTCTACCAACTGAGCTATTCCCGCGTCATACCAACTACCTCGTAACATATCAGCGGCCGCTGGCCAAAAAAATGGAGGCGAGGGGAATCGAACCCCTGACCTCTTGAATGCCATTCAAGCGCTCTCCCAACTGAGCTACGCCCCCCGACAGCGGCACCCAACGTAAGTCGTTAACACACGTCCGTTTGGGAACCTTGAAGGATATTCAGACGTAGTAAGGAAGTCAACGAATTGGGTCTAGCGGGATTCCACCCGGCAGGTATTTTGCAGCCGTTTGGTAATGCCCGAAATTAGGTGGTCCTGCTTCACGCGCTGACTGGGTGCAGTAGTTGCGGCAGCGCGAGGGAGTATTACGGCCGAGCGTCGGGTTTCGCAGATTCAATCGCGGGGCGGGAAAGCCCTCTCCGAGCAGTCTATCCGAGGAAATATCGAAATGGCGGAAGTGAAGCGGCGGCGCAGGACTACCACACCGGCTGGGATCGGGACCACCGAGCCGGACAGGGACATCCTGGACCAATATCTATACGAAGTGAGCACTTATCCCCTTCTCAAAGGGACAGAGGAGCTCGATCTCGCGCGTCTGATCCGCGCGGGGGATCAGGACGCCCTCCAGGAGCTGGTCAAGCGCAACCTGCGCTTCGTCATCTCCGTGGCGAAGAAATACCAGAACCGCGGCCTTCCGCTCATCGATCTGATCGGCGAAGGGAACGTCGGGTTGCTCACGGCTGCCCGGAAGTTCGATCCGGACCAGGGCGTGAAGTTCATCTCGTACGCGGTGTGGTGGATCCGGCAGGCCATCCTGTCGTCGCTGGCTCGCCAGGGACGGACGGTGCGCGTGCCGCTCAACCGTACGGCGGACCTCTCGCGCATCATCAAGGCGTCGGAGATCCTGCGGCAGAAGATGCGGCGCGAGCCCACGCCCAACGAGCTGGCGCAGCTCACTGGCCTGTCGGTGGACGTGGTGCAGTCGCTCGCCGCCCTCAACACGGGCGACGTACGGCTGGACGCGCCGATGGACCCGGAAGGCGATCGCTCGCTCATCGAGCGGTTCGTCGCCGACGAGATGCCCGACACCGAGGAAGAGGCGATGAGCCGCTTCCTGAACGACGAGATCGAGGCGGCCCTCTCCACGCTCCCCCCGCGGGACGCGAAGGTGCTGCGGCTCTACTTCGGCCTCGAAGGCGGACGCGAGCACACGCTCGAGGAGATCGGCTCGATGCTCGGCGTCACACGCGAGCGGGTGCGGCAGCTGCGTGACCGGGCGCTCAAGCGACTGCGTGAGGGCGAGGTCGGACGCGCGCTGGGTAGCTTCGCTGCCTAACTAACTGGTGACTAGTGACTTGTGACTAGTGACTAGTAACTGCCAACTACTGGATTGAGGGGCGAGCCGAAAAGTTCGCCCCTTCTTTTTTCGGATTTGGCCGGTAGCCGCCCGAGCGCCCCGAAGCCAGTTTTGTGATAGCAGTTGCAGTTCACCAGTCACTAGTCACCAGTCACCAGTCACCGCTTTTCAGTGATCCGTCTCGTCAACGTCCACAAATCTTTCGGCACGAAGCACGTCCTGCGCGGGTTCTCGCTCGACGTGTCCGAGGGCGAAACCATGGTGGTCATCGGCGGGTCGGGCACCGGGAAATCCGTCGCCATCAAGCACATCGTCGGACTGCTCGAGCCGGACGAGGGGACGGTATTCGTGGACGGGCAGGAAGTGCCCGAGCTGTCCCGCAACGAGGTGTACGAGCTGCGGGCGCACATCGGCTATGTCTTCCAGTTCGCCGCGCTATTCGACTCGCTCACGGTGCAGCAGAACGTCGCGATGGGGCTGAAGAAGCTCACCCATCTCTCGCCCGCCGAGGTGAAAAGCCGCGTGAGCGAAGCGCTGGCGCTCGTGGATCTCCTCAACATCGAGGACAGGTATCCCGCCGAGCTGAGCGGGGGCATGCGGAAGCGTGTCGGGATCGCCCGCGCCATCGCCCGGAAGCCGAAGTACATGCTGTACGACGAGCCCACCACCGGGCTCGACCCCGTGACTGCGTCCGTGATCGACCAGCTGATGATCCGCCTGCGCGAGCGGCTTGCCGTGACGAGTCTCGTCATCACGCACGACATGAAGAGCGCGTACGCCGTCGGTTCGCGCATCGCGATGCTGCATCAGGGCCGGATTCGCCAGGTGGGCACCGTGCAGGAGATTCAGGAGAGCACCGACCCGATCGTCCGCCAGTTCATCGAAGGCAGGCCGGCTCCAGACTCGGGGCAGCTCGGAGTCTGATGCTGCCTCCAGCGGCGCTCTCCCCGACCGTAGTCGTGTACGCCATGCGCGACCGCGCCCGCGCGCTGGTGCGCGCGGCATTCCCCAAGCGACGGGCGCGCGTGCTGGCGGTGCGCACGCCGGGCGAGATGGAGAACGCTTTTCGCCAGAACTTGGTGGACGCAGCACTGGTGGACCTGGGCTCGGGCGCTGACGACTTGTGGAAGGTGGCCGGGCTCTCGCTCGAGTATCCGAGCGCTCCATTTTTCGGGATCCTGCCCCTGCGGTCCGCTGACGGACCCGCGCTCGCGCGCGCGGCTGCGCTGGAGTTCGCCGACGTGCTCGTGGAAGGCGTGGACGACGCGGTCGTGCGCGATCTGGTACTGCCGCGCACCTTCACGGCGCGGTTCGCCGCGGCGCTGTCCAATCCGCCGCTCGCGGTTGGGCTGAGCGACGAGCGGCAACACGCCGTCTGGCGGATCATCGTGGGGCAGGCGGGCCGGCCGGTGCGGACGGGCGACATCGCCGACGCGATTGGACTGAGCCGCGAGCATCTGAGCCGCGTGTTCTCCAGCGCGGGCTCGCCCAACCTCAAGCGCGTGATCGATCTCGTGCGCCTGATCGCCGCCGCGGAGCTGGCGAAGAACCCCGGCTACGACGTGCGCGACGTCGCGGCGGTGCTGGGCTTCGCGTCGTCGTCGCACCTGTCGAGCACCTCGCAGCGTATCGTCGGGTCGCGGCCCGCTTCGCTATCGCGGCTACGCACAGTAGATCTCGTCGAGCGCTTTTCGCAGGGGCGAGGACGCAGCCGACGGTGAGATCCTGCGCGTGCCTTCCTCGAGCTCCGCGGTCTTCTGCCGTTCGATGAAGGTCAGGAAGCCCGCGAGCAGGCGGGTCACCGTCGCGGCGCGCGTCGCGAGCGCCGACAATGCTTCCGGCGGGAGGCCTGCCGAGTGTCTGGCGATGGCGAGATGGGTCTCGAAAGCGACGAGCGAACGGCGGGCCTGCTCGAACACCCGCTGCTGATCCAACGCGTCTCCGCGGCTGTACCCGTCGGCTATCCCGCTCGCGATAGTGGCGGCGGCCACGGACAGAGCGTCCATGAACCAAGGCAGCTCCTTGCGGCCGTGCTGCCGCGCGACCCGCAGCGTCTCGCCGGCGAGCGCGACGGCCTCCTGCCACAGCTTGAGATCCTTTACGCCCGTCGCCATTCCACACTATCGGTACGAACCCTGCCGTATGCGTCATCGATTAACCGCCGTCGAGTATTTCCCGCCGCCACAACGAGGTACTTCTGATGGTTCGCTTTTCCAGCTGGATCGGCCTTTCGCTTGCACTTGGATCTCTCGCCTGCTCCGCGCGCGGCCCCGTCGCGCCGCTGCCCGGCCCGAATCCGCCCGTCGCGCCGCTACCCGACGTCGAACGCGCCGTGCGGATCGGAGTCGTGCAGGCGGCGGACAGCGTGGTCGTGGGAAGCACCGGCGCATTCACGGTGACGGAGCGCGGCACCGGCCGCGTGCTTGCGTCCGGCTCGAATTCGGCCGCGATCGTAACGCGGGTCGGCGGCGGAGCCGGATACCGGGTCAGGCTCGGCAATGTCACGGCCGAATCCGCCAATCCCGTGCGGGTGACTTCCGCGGCCGGCGTCACGATCAACGGGCAGCAGTACCGGGGCAGCGCGGAAGTCGGCGTCAATTCGGCGGGAACGCTGGCGGGAATCAACGAAGTGCCGGTCGAGCAGTACCTGTACGGCGTTGTCCCCCGCGAGCTCGGCCCCAACGTTTTTCCCGAGATCGAAGCGCAGAAGGTCCAGGCGATAGCGGCGCGCACCTACACCGTCGCGTACTTCGGCCGCAGGGCGGCCGATGGGTATGACCTGCGCGCGACCGTGGACGACCAGGTGTACGGTGGCCGCTCCGCCGAGCATCCCGTGTCCACGGCCGCGGTGGACGCGACTCGCGGAATCGTGCTGCGCCACGGCGGCAACCTGATCATCGCGCGGTACTCGTCCACATCGGGCGGGCACACGGCGGACAACGAGGAATCGTTCGCGGAGAATCCGATCCCGTACATGCGCGGCGTCCCCGACATGCCTCCGACCGCCGGAGCGACGTACGTCGCCAGTCTCCCGGCGTTCAAGTCGGCGCCGTACATCACGGACTTCCGGAAGCCGCCGTCTTCTTTCGATCCCGACCGGCCGCGGTACCACCGGTGGATGGTCGAGTGGTCGCCGGCCGAGCTGACGTCCATGATCTCCACCTTTGCCAAGCGGAACGTCGGACTGGTGCGGGAAATAGAGGTGGTCCAGCGCGGCCCCTCGGGCCGCATCATCACACTCCAGTTCGTGACGGATTCCGGGGCGGTCCAGGCGTCCATGGGGGTGATTCGTTCTGCGCTCCGGTACGTGAACCCATCGGGCGCCTTCGTGAATCTGCCGAGCACGCTGTTCTTCATCGAACCCGTGGAGCAGGGCGGAGCGCCAGTGTCGGGATCGTTCCGGGTTTACGGCGGCGGGTTCGGGCACGGGACCGGGATGGCACAGGTGGGGGCGGTCCTTATGGCGCGGGCCGGAAAGGGCTACGAGCAGATACTGAAGCACTACTACACCGGGATCGAGCTGTTCAGGGCGTATTGAAGAACGGGCCCCGTGCGCGGCTCAGCGGAATCCAAGTTCGGAGTGTGGCAGTCTGGAGTGCGGCAGTTTGGAGTCGCGGCGGTGGGACTCCTTACTCTCCCCTCCCAACTGCCACACTCCAAACTTGGATTCCCCCTCGGCATACTCATGGTCGAGGCCGTTAACTTGATACCGCCTTGGGCTTGTGATATTTTTCACAAGCCCTCCGGGACCCCGCCGATCGCCCTCAAACGGCCCGGCTCTTACCACTCAGAACACAACCAGTCATGCCCGCTGAAACGACACTTCGCCCCGGGGAGATCAAGGACATCCTCCTCCGTGAGATCGAGGCCGCCGACCTCCACGAGCTCGACATAGAGGAAGTCGGTACCGTCCTCGAGGTCCGGGACGGCATCGCCCGCATCTACGGCCTCGCCAAAGCGATGGCCGGTGAGATGCTCGAGGCGACTTCGTCCGAGACCGGCGCGAAGATCGTCGGCCTGGCGCTGAACCTCGAAGAGGACAACATCGGCGCGGTCATCCTCGGCGACTACCTCCAGCTCAAGGAAGGCGACGAGGTCCGCCGCACCGGCCGCGTGCTCGAGGTCCCGGTCGGGCCCGAGATGATCGGCCGCGTGGTGGACGCGCTCGGCAATCCGGTGGACGACCGCGGTCCCATCGGCACGAAGCATTCTCGCAAGGTCGAGTCGGAGGCGCCCGGCATCATCGTGCGCCAGCCGGTGCGCGAGCCCATCCAGACGGGACTGAAGGCGATCGACTCCATGATCCCGATCGGGCGGGGCCAGCGCGAGCTGATCATCGGCGACCGCGGCACGGGCAAGACGGCGATCGCGGTGGACACGATCATCAACCAGAAGGGCACCGGCGTCATCTGCGTGTACGTCGCGATCGGCCAGAAAAAGTCCACCGTCGCGGCCGTCGTCGAGAAGCTGCGCCAGGCCGGCGCGATGGAGTACACGATCGTCGTCGTGGCCGCGGCGTCCGACCCGGCCCCGATGCAGTACATCGCGCCGTACTCGGGCTGCTCGATGGCCGAGTACTTCATGTACAACGAAGGGAAGCCGACACTGTGCGTATACGACGATCTGTCCAAGCAGGCGGCGGCGTACCGGCAGATCTCGCTGGTGCTCCGGCGCCCGCCGGGCCGCGAGGCGTACCCGGGCGACGTGTTCTACCTCCACTCACGCCTGCTCGAGCGCGCGGCCAAGCTGCGCGAGGATCCGGGCGTCGTGGACGAGAACATTCTCAAGCCGGGCGGATCACTCACCGCGCTGCCGATCATCGAGACGCAGGCCGGTGACGTTTCCGCGTACATCCCGACCAACGTGATCTCGATCACCGACGGGCAGATCTTCCTCGAGTCCGATCTCTTCTTCGCCGGCGTGCGCCCCGCGGTCAACGTCGGCATCTCGGTGTCGCGTGTCGGCGGCGCGGCGCAGATCAAGGCGATGAAGTCCGTCGCCGGCCGGCTCAGGCTCGATCTCGCGCAGTATCGCGAGCTGGAAGCATTCTCCTCGTTCGCGTCCGACCTCGACGCCGCGACCAAGCGGCAGCTCGAGCGCGGCGCGCGCACGGTCGAGATCCTCAAGCAGCCGCAGTACCAGCCCATGCCGGTCGAGCAGCAGGTCATGATCATCTACGCCGTGACCAACGGTCACCTCGACCAGATCCCGGTCTCCGAGGTGCGCGCGTGGGAGCGCGACTTCCTGGAAATGATGGCGAGCCAGCGCGGCGAGATTCAGGAGAAGATCCGCACCGAGAAGGCGCTGTCGAAGGAGCTCGAGGCGGAGCTCAAATCAGCGATCGAGGCTTTCAACTCTTCGCGCACACCGGCGAATGCTGCTGCGTAACTCGAACCGACAGCTATTGGCTATTGGCTATTGGCTGTTAGCTAGCCAAGAGCCAACAGCCAACAGCCAACAGCGCCTTTCCCGTGGCTAAAGGAAGAGAGCTCAAGG
>CAYGJL010000067.1:0-7168 GCA_964350145.1 uncultured Gemmatimonadaceae bacterium | reverse complement strand
AGTAGCGCTGACCACCCCTTGACTTTCAAGACAACTGCTGAGGCCGCAAGGGTCCGCAATCCTCAGTCCGCAGACCCGGCGGCCCCGTGCTTGCACTCTCGGCACACAAGCACCCACCACGAGGATGCAACGATGACCAACAGATCAACCCTGAGAGTCGCCGCGATCGTCGCGGCTGCAATCGCGACCACGGCCTGCGGCGGCATCAAGGTCAACAACACCGTACCCCAGCATAGCTTCGCGGCCACCTGCGCCGAAGCGGTGACAGTATACCAGAGCTTCAAGGAAGTCCCCAACAACTATTACGAAGTCGCCTTGATCACCGCCGAAGGCAATTCGGTGTGGACTGACGACGACGAAATGGTGCTGCGCATGCGGCAGCGGGCGGCCAGCGTCGGGGCCAACGGGATGGTCGTGGACGCGCTCGGAACGTCCGCTACGACGGTGCAGATCATGGGCGCCGCGCTCGGCTCCGGCGACGCGGACCGCAAGGGCCGCGCTGTGGCCATCCACATGCCCACCCACGTCGCCCGCGCGCTCGCTACTTGCCAGCGCGACGGCTCTTGAGCTGATCCTCGGTACCGGAGCCGGCTAGGACGCAGGACGCAGGACGCAGCGCTTTTCCCGGCAACCGGGCCCTACTGCACCCGCACCACGCCGCACGCGATCCGCGCGCCGCTGTTGCCGGATGGATCCGTGAACTGATCGTCGCCCTGCGCGTGAATCACCAGCGCTGATCCGTCGGCGTCGTTCAGCGTCGCCGGCCCGTCGGTCAGCGTGACGCGGTCGGTCGTGAAATTCAGCACGCCCCTGCCGTCGGAGCCCACCGTGATATTCGGCGCGTCACCGGCGTGCGGCCCGTCCGCCGCGCTCAAGCCGTGCTTCCTGTTGCCCGGGTTGTAATGCGCGCCCGCCGCCGCGAACGCCGGCGTACCAGCTCCGTCGCACCGACCTACGGCGTGAAAGTGGACGCCGTGCACCCCCGGCTGAAGCCCGCGCACCTGTCCGTCCACGTGCACGATCCCCAGCGGATCCTGCCAGACGATGGCGCTCCCCATGGACCCGCCCGCGGGCGTCACGAAATCCACCGCGGCGGCCGCGACCCTGTCAGCAGCGGTCTGAGCCGTGGCGCATCCCCCAACCACGACGACGACGGCGACGAGGCCAATTCGAGTTCTGAGCATCATTCCTCCGGGCAGGGTGACTGCGGCGGCCTTCACGCCAACAGCTTGATAAGCGCGGGCCATTCGATGTTTCCCCCGCTCAGCACGGCAACGGTCGGGCCGCGCGGCTGCACCGCGCCGGTCATCAGCGCCGCCACGGTGATCGCGCCGCTCGGCTCCACCACCAGCTTGCCGCGATCGAGCAGATGTCGCATAGCCCGGATTATGTCGACGTCAGACACGATGACGACCTCGTCCACGTAGGCCTGATGGTGCTGGAACGGAATGTCGCCGATCTCAGCCACGAGCAGCCCGTCGGCCAGCCCCTGCTGGTGCTCGAGGCGCACGGGCTTCCCCGCTTCCCGCGCCCGCGAGAGTTTGGGCGTCCGCTCCGGCTCGATGCCGATTACGCGCGTGGCCGGCGACAGCGCCTTGATCGCGACCGCTACGCCCGCGAGCAGCCCGCCTCCGCCAACCTGCACGAGCACGGCTTCCACCTCTGGCAGGTCTTCGTGGATCTCCGTGCCAACCGTCCCCTGCCCGGCGATTACCGCGTTGTCGTTGTACGGATGCACGATCGTGAGCCCGTCCCGCGCGGCAATCGTGTGCGCCAGCTCGGTGCGCTCATGCGAAGTGGTGCCGTGCAGGATCACCTTCGCGCCGAGTCGCTCGGCGCCACCGCGCTTCGCATCGGTCGCCGTCTCCGGCATCACTACCGTTGCCTGCACGCCGAACACCTTCGCAGCCATCGCGACGCCCTGCGCGTGGTTGCCGGACGACGGCGCGATCACGCCGCGCGCGCGCATGCCGGGGTCCAGCCGGCTCAGGAACGTGTATGCGCCGCGAAACTTGAACGTGCCGCTTCGCTGCAGGACCTCGGGCTTCAGCCATACGGCTTGTCCCGTCTGGTCCGAGACGACTTCGTCCCGCAGCAATGGCGTGCGCACCGCCACGCCTCGCAGCGCCGCGGCCGCTGCCCTGATGTCGTCGAGGGTGACGAGCATGTCCCGGCCGCTGCCGGCCGCGCGCGTCATCGCGGCCGGCGGCCGCCGGACGCTCGAGCCTCGCGCATCAGACCGTCGCCGTAGCTGTTGTAGGGCGGGATGGAGACAGGCAGCTTGCCCGTGACCGCCGCGCGCCCGACGAGAGCCTGCGCCGCGGCCGTCTGGCTGACCGGCGCTCCGCCCCAGGCGAGCATGTACGCGTGCACGCCCGGGAAATAACTCAACAGGTACGGGCTGCCGAACGACACCGCGATCACCGGCCGCTTGCGCGCGGTGAGCTCGCGCATGAACTGCGAGAAGCCGGCTTCCGCGCCGACCGATCCACCGTACGCGCGGGGTGACACGTACGCCGAGATCACCACCGCGTCCACGCTGTCGAGCCGCGCGAGCAGAGCGGCGTACTCCGGCGCTCCCGTCTGGGAGCCCACCCGCGCCGACGTGACCGCGTGGCCGGCGGAGCGCAGCTCGGGATCGAACACGCGTCCGGCGATCGGATCATCGGATTCGGCGTACGTCAGCGACAGCAGCCGCGTGCCCCGGGCGAGCGGCACGGCGTCCGTGCTGTCGCGCGCGAGCACAATGGATCGCTCGGCGATGGTCGCGGCCGTCGCGACGTGGGCCGGAACGTTGACGATCGTGGGGATGGAATCCATCTCGACGATCCTGCCGCGATGCAGCCCCGCGCGCACCTTCATCTCGATGATCTTGCGTGCGGAGAAATCAATGCGAGCGGCGCTGATCCGCCCCGACGCCACCGCCGCGGCGACCGTCGCGATGGCATCCGTGACGTTGCGCGGCATGAGCAACACGTCCGCGCCGGCCTCGAGCGCGAGCAGCAGCGGTTCAGTCGCGCCGTACCGCCTCGCGACGGCGCCCATCGTCATGGCGTCCGTCACCAGCAGCCCGCGAAACCCGAGATCGGTTCTGAGAATGTCGGTCATGAACACGCGCGACAGCGTCGCCGGCGGCGCGGTGTCGCCCTCGACCGCGGGGACGGCGATGTGCGCCGTCATCACTGCGTCAATCCCGGCGTCGGCCGCGGCGCGGAACGGCGGCAGGTCCACCGTGTCCAACTGTGCGCGATTCGCGCCGATGGTGGGAAGCGAGATGTGCGAATCCACGTGGGTGTCGCCGTGCCCCGGGAAGTGCTTGGCCGTCGTCATCAGCCCGGCGGAGCGCGCGCCACGGACGTACGCCGTCGCCATCGCCGACACGAGATCCGGATCCTCCCCGAACGAGCGCGTGTTGATTACGGGATTGAGCGGATTGGAATTGACGTCGAGCACGGGGCCGAACGCGAGATGCACGCCGACGGCGCGCGCTTCGAGCCCGAGGACCCTGCCCAGCTCGAAGGCCAGGTCCGGCGAGCGGGTGGCGCCGAGCGCCATGACCGGCGGGAAGACGGTGCCGCCGCCCTGCGGCAGCAGCGACGGGAACGCGTAGCTGTTGCCCAGCCGCATACCCGGCCCGTTCTCCATGTCTGACGCGATCAACAGCGGGACGTCGGCGCGCCGCTGGAGCGCGTTGAGCTTCAGCGCGTATGACAGCGGGCTGCCGATGGACAGCACCAGCCCGCCGACCTCGTCCTCTTCCACCCACTTCCGTACCTGCTCGAAGTCCGACGAGCCCTCGGCGGAGTATCCGCCGCCGACCCACGGCATGATGAGCTGCGCGATGCGCTGGCGCGGAGTCAGCGCGGCGAGCGTGCGGTCAATCCACGCTTGCTCCGCCGCCGTCAGCGGCGAGGCCACGCCCGGCTTCGCCGCTCCGAGCGCGAGCGCGGCGGTGGCGGACGCGGGAAGTACGGCATCGGCCGCGACCACTCCCGGGGCCGGCACGATCCCCTGCTGCGTCGTCGAGCACGCCGTCGCGATCCACGCGATCAGCAGAGTTCCTGTCAGTTGCACGAAGCGGCGCATCAGCGATCCATCCTTATGTGAAAGATGATCGGACGGTGGTCCGAAGCGTCCGTCGCGAGAACTTCCGCCCACACGCACGTCGCGCCCGTGCCAAGGAGAAGGTAGTCAATCCGCTTCACCGGCGTGTCGAAGGGGAACGACTTCCCTTCCCCCTCACCGCACCCGTCCCAGGCATCGTCCCAACCCGCCGCTGTGAACAGCTCCAGCACGCGGGAGTCGGGATTGGCGTTCAAATCGCCGCCGATGAAAACGGTCTCGCCGCTGCTCCGCAGCTGATCGGCCAGCCGTAACAGCGAGGCTGCTTCCTGCCTGCGAAAGCGATCATCGCCCGAAGGATCGAAGTGGGTGTTGAGAATGTGCAACGGACCGTGCGGCGTGGCGATCAGCACGTGCAGGACCCCGCGGGGCTCGTAGGAGCCGCCGGCCCGCTCCTGCCGTGGCGTGACCTGCAGGCTGAACAGCGTGTCGTGCGTCACCGGCCAGCGGCTCAGCACGGCGATCCCGTACAGGCCGCCGTCGTAGTTCAGCGTCTTGCCGAACACTGGCCGGAACCCGGTCCGCTCAGCCAGCACGGATGGCTGGTCCACTCTCCCCGAGCGGCGCGTGTCGATGTCCACTTCCTGCAGGAGCACGACGTCGGCGCCGGTCGCGCGTACTATTTCCGCGACGCGGGGGAGGTTGTCCACGCCCTTGGCGTCCTTGCCTGCGTGCATGTTGTACACGAGCACGTTGACCATCTGCTCCGGCGCGGGCCGCAGCGAGGTGCAGGAGAGTAGCGGCAGGACGCAGAGGAGCGGGAGCAGCTTGCGGGTCATGTTGCGAATGGTGACTGGTGACTAGTGACTAGTGACTAGTCACTGAAGTGGGCGCTCAACTGCTCCGCGAGCTTCCGGAACGCGCGGCCCCGGTGGGACACGCGGTTCTTTTCCGCGGGGTCGGCCTCACCGAAGGTGCAGCCGAGATCGTCTGACAAAAAATAAGGGTCATACCCGAACCCCGCGCTGCCGCGGGCGGAGGTCGTGATCACTCCGACGGTCTCTCCCCTCGCGGTGAGCGTCGTCCCGACATCCGCGAAAGCGGCCACGCAGACGTAGCGGGCGCGGCGATCGGCCGAGTCGCCGAGCGTGGCCAATAGATGCTGGTTGTTGGCTTCGTCCAGCGCCTTGCCGTCGAGGTCTGGGCGATTCGACCAGCGCTTGCTCCGCACTCCTGGCGCGGCGCCCAGGACGTCCACAGCGAGTCCCGAATCGTCGGCTACCGTCGGCATGCCACCGCTGGCGATGAAGAAGCACCTGGCCTTGGCGGTCGCGTTTTCCTCGAACGTCTCGAACCGCTCGATGGACTCTTCGGCCGGCGTCACCGGCACGCCGGCTTCGTCGAGCCCGATGATGCGAACGGATAAATGGCGCAGCAGTGGAACGATCTCGCGGACCTTGTCCTCGCTCCGCGTCGCGAGCAGCAGCACGCGGTCGCCCGCGCCCGGGCGGGCAGGCTTCAGACGGCTCCGCGCCGGAGCGCGTCGATCGTGCCCGTGGTCGAATGGCCTTCGCGCAACGGGACGACGATCACGCGGCCGCCCCACGCTTCGACCTCGTCCGCGCCGACGATCGACTCCCGCCGGTAGTCGCCGCCTTTGACCACGACGGCGGGCCGCAGGTGGCGGATCAGCTCCAGCGGCGTGTCCTGCTCGAATACCACAACCGCGTCTACCGCCTCCAGTGCCGCGAGCACGAACGCGCGATCAGCTTCGCCGCGCACCGGCCGTGTCGGACCCTTGAGCCGTCGGACGGAATCGTCAGAGTTGAGCCCCACTACGAGCGCCGCGCCTTCCTTTCGCGCGGCCACGAGCGCTTCGACGTGGCCCGGGTGAATGAGATCGAAAACGCCGTTGGTGAAGGCGAGCGCACCCTCGAGCGACTCGCGCCAGCGCGCGGCCTCGGGCCAGGTCATGACCTTGCGCGCCGGATCGAAAGGCGTGCCCGTCAAAACGTACGCTCGACCATCGGATGGAGATTGAACCGCTTCGAGAAGATCAGGAAGTCGATCGTCTCGGAATAGTTCGCGGAGATCCGGATGCGTTGCTCGGTTCGGCGGACGTCGATCTGGCGTCCTTCGGCAGCCACCTCCAGCGAGTCCGCAACCAGGCGCAGCCGCGCCTTGATACGGTCGTCGGTTCGTGTCGGCCGGTGCGCGAAGCGCACCTCCTGCTGCATCGCGTCGCGGAACCTGTAGTACTTCAGGGCGGCGTCGCTCGCGTGAGCGGCGAAGTATCCAATTATGGTGACGATGAGCAGCGGGACGAGGCAGCCCATCGCTCCAACGCCGCGGCGGCTCCGCGCGATGCGCCCGGTCCCGGCGCGTGTCACCACTGTGATTGCGCGCCTTCCACCAGCGCGTTGACCACGCGCCCGATCGCTTCCTTGCGCGCGGCCGGCTCGCCCCGCTCCTCATACTTCGCGTCGGCCACGAAGCCCTTCCGCTCCCACAGCGTCTCGCCGGTCACCTGATCCAGCAGCTCGAGGTCCACGACGATCTGGAGCATTCGGAGGGCCGTCGTCGTGGCGCGGTTGTCGGCGGAATACGCGACCGGTATGTCCACTTCATACCGCTGGATGGTGCCACGCACGATCGCATTCGCGCGCGCTTCCGGCGCTTCGCGGACGCCGAGACGGTTGTGCAGCTCGGCGCGAAACGCGTCCACCAGCTCGCGCTGGATCTCGGAGCTCGTCGTCTCGTTCTCGAAGGGGATGACGGCGATGGTCTTGACGTGCGCGGGAAGGCCGCCGCCGGCGAAGCCGTAGACGCAGCCGGCGGTCAAAAGCAGCGCGACGCTACAGAGTCCAA
The DNA here is from genome assembly GCA_964350145.1 of uncultured Gemmatimonadaceae bacterium. Classification (GTDB taxonomy): domain Bacteria; phylum Gemmatimonadota; class Gemmatimonadetes; order Gemmatimonadales; family Gemmatimonadaceae; genus JACDCY01. Next base: position 238 of record CAYGJL010000067.1, on the reverse strand, counting down.
ATCTTCGCATCGAATCCCATCGCGGGTTCATCCCGCGTGATTCTGAGGGTCAGCTTGCTGCGCGGGGAGAAGGATTCGTAAACCACCACTCTTCCCTGCCTATTGACGAAGTCCCTCACTCTTCCGTCATCAATCCGGTCCAGTCGCGCCAGCCGGGGACCGTTGAACTCGACTCGCCAGACCGGCGCCGCTCCAATGTCGGCGCGGACGATGGAGCCGTCAACGCGAACGGCAGTGT
>CAYGJL010000066.1:0-7583 GCA_964350145.1 uncultured Gemmatimonadaceae bacterium | reverse complement strand
GAGAGGATGCCTTTGTCGTTCCAGCGCTCCCGCCTTTTTGTGCGTGCGCACGGCGGAGGCAAGGGAGCGGCGGGCCCGCGGGGTGGAATTCGGCCGGAGCTCCATGCGAGGGCCGTCGATCCGTGCGAAGGTGTGCCCCGGGGCATCCGGATGGGTGTCCCGTGCAGGCGCGTGTTAGCGAGCGCAGTTTGCGAGCGTAGCGCCGAAACGGGATACCCAGCCGAATGCCCCATCGGGGCACACCTTCGCAGGGACTCGCGAGCTCCGCTAGAAGCTTACGGCCAGATGAACACGCTCGCGGGCCGGCTCCGCTCACGAGCCTGGTACAGATCGCGTGGTTCTCGCCAGAATACCCGGCCGAAGTCGCGCACGGTTACGCGCGCCTCCAGGCGGCGCTTGCCGTCGGCGTTGAGAGGATACGCGAGGTCGAGCCGCGCCAGCCGGCGCGACCGCGGAGGCACCGACACCAACAGGCCGACGCCCGCGCTGTAGCGAACCGGCGTGTCCACGCCGAACGGCGAATCACCCGCCCAGATCCTGCCCGCGTCCACGAACCCCGCGATACCGATCGTCGCATATTCCCGGAAGCGTCCCCACACGTACTTGTCTTCCGCGCGCAGCACCAGCCGCCGCGCGCCGCCGGTCTGCGAGCTGCGATACCCGCGCAGTCCGCCGTCGTGAGAAGCGAACGTGACCTGATACGGCACGCGCGATCTCCAGCCGCCGCTCCACTCGAGACTCGCCGTCGTGGTATGCCGGAGAAACGGCCGCGCGAACAGCGCGAGCCGGCCGCTCGACAGCACGCTGTTCCAATTGTCCTCCGTGCCAGCCCTTCGCCCTTCCACATTCAGCTCCAGCGCCGTGAACGCGGACGGCGAACCCATCCCGACGTACGCGCTGGCCGACGCGAAGAAGTCCTCGTCGCTCTTGGTGTCGAGAAACGTGAATCCGCGCCCGAGCAGGAGCCCGAGCTGCAGCCCTTTCCGCACGTCCTGCCTCGCGTCCAGCGCGTCGAATCCGTTCACCTCCATGAACCGTAGGAGGCGAATGCCGAGCAGCGCATTGGCCCGCGCCTGCCGCTGTTCGATGTAGCGCCCGATCAGCACCGTGGACGTGTCGGTGACGATCTCTCCCCCGACGACGCGGACCGGCTTTTCTCCGGGCAGGACGCGCTCGCGCGTGATGGACCCGCCGGCCAGCAGAAAGCGTCCGACGGGTCCGACGCGAACCACGCCGCCGGCCTCGACATACTCCCGATCCACCGCGATGAGGACAGGATCTGCCCCCGGACGCCGGAAGCGCGTGTAGGTGTCCAGTTCACCGGCGCCGACGCGCCAGGCAATGCGCTGCAGGTCAGTGAGAAAGGGATGGCTCGCGTCCACCAGCCACTCCATTCCCATGTGCAGCCGCCCGGCCTCGGCCGAGAGCTGATACGGGCGCCCGAAGAACTGGTAGTCGGTGATGCGCGCGTGGAACGCGTCACGAAATTCGCGGCCGTCTTCCCACCTCACTTCGCCGTGCAGGCCGCTGCCGAAGAAGTTCCGGTTGCCAAGCTTCGCGGCACGCATGAAAGGAGACGAGGCGGAGATGGACCCGCCTACCACCATCGAAATTTCGTCCACCGTAGTGACGCTCAGCACGACACCGCCCTGCCCGTCGCTCAGGACGACAATGGTCGCGTCGGAGATGAACGGCTGGGCGCGCAGGATGCGCTCCGATTCCGCGCGCCGTAGCTCCTCGCACCGGTCCCCCAGATCGAGCGCGAGATACCTCCGCACCGTCTCGGCGCGGGTGGTCGTGTGCAGCTTGCCGGCGGCCCGGCCAGTGCGCGCGATGAATGTGCCCTCGGCTGAAGGAAAAGGAGGGCGGATGTCTATCTCCGTCGCCGTGATGACCTGACCGGCGCACGGAACAGCTTCGCGCTGTGCCACCTGCGCGAACACGGAAGCCGGGACGGCGGCCGAGAGGCAGCAGGCCACGGCCGACACCCACAGGGGTCGCGCAAATCGAACGCTCATGGGTACGATATAGGGGCTCGGCGGAACAAGAGACAGGGCCGGACCGGGCGATCGGTGACGCGCCGGCACACTATGCTACCCAGGAGAAGCGCTTGTACACAGGCCCAGTCGTCGCGGTCACTGCATCCATCCGGGAAAAGGAACAGCCTCGCCGCGTTCGCTTGAACGCGGCGTACCTCACGGCCGTGGAGAATGCAGGGCTCGTACCACTCCTGGTTCCGCCCCTCGCGGATCCGCATGCGGCCGACCGCATCCTCGCGGGCGTGGACGGCCTGGTGCTCACCGGCGGAGAGGATGTCGCGCCCGAGCACTTCGCCGAGGAGCGCCATCCCAGGATCGGCACGGTCAACCAGGTACGTGACGCCACGGAGATCGCGCTCATCTCCGCGGCGCGCCGGCTGCGCATGCCCGTCCTCGCGATCTGCCGCGGGATTCAGGTGCTCAACGTCGAATGTGGGGGAAGCCTGATCCAGGACATCCGGGCGCAGCGCCCGGACGCGCTCGAGCACGATGGCCAAACGGGCGGCCGCGATGCGGCGGTTCACACCGTCGAGATCGAGAAAGACTCGATCCTCGCGCTCGCGACCGGCGCCACGCAGCTCGACGTGAACTCGCTGCATCATCAGGCCATCGACCGATTGGGCGACGGGCTGCGCGTGACAGCCAGCGCGCCCGACGGGATCATCGAAGGCGTGGAGAGCACCGACGACTGGTGGGTCCTCGCGGTGCAGTGGCATCCGGAAGAGATGGATCGGTGCGCCGAGCCGGGCGCTGAGCCAGGTTCGCTGTTCAAGGCGTTCGCCGAAGCGGTGCGGTCGTCCTGAGCCGCTGATGGACGTGGGGCACAATATCCTGCACGTCGATGCCGGGGCCGGCTGGCGGGGCGGGCAGCGGCAGGCGCTGCTGCTTGCCGAAGGGCTGAATCGCATGGGCGACGACTGCGTGCTGATCGCGCAACCGCGCGGACCGCTGTCGGCCCGCGCGCGTATGGCCGGCGTGCGCGTGGCGCCCGTTCGCATGCCGAGCGAATGGAGCCCGCGCGCCGTGTGGGAGATACGCTCGCTCGTGCGCGAGCTCGCTCCCGACGTCGTGCACGCGCACGACGCGCGGGGGCACGCGCTCGCCCTGCTCGCCCTCGCATCGTTGCCGCGCGCCAAGCGCCCTCCGCTCATCGTCACCCGGCGCGTGGTGTTTCCGCCGCGCTCGACGCGACTCAAGTACGGCGGCCGCGTCGCCCGATTCATCGCGATCTCGCAAGCGGTTCGCGACGCCATGGCTGCCGGTGGCGTCGCTCCCGAGCGAATCACGGTGGTGTACTCTGGCGTCCCGACGCCGCTGGTGACCGCGCCCCGCGACTGGCGGAAGGAATGCCGCTGGCCCGCGAGCAGCGTGATCTGCGGCGTCGTCGGCGCGATGACCGGCGAGAAGGGCGTCGCCGAGGTCACCGGGATCGCGCGCCGCCTGCCGGCCGAGGCAGCGCGGCATGCGCGGATCGTGCTCATCGGGGGTGAGCGAGGGGACCGATCAACGATGGGCGGCATCGAGGTCCACCGTCCCGGCTTCATTGACGACGTGCACGACGCCATGGCCGGGCTCGACCTGCTCTGGCACCCGTCGTCGAGCGAGGGGCTCGGCACCGCGGTGATCGACGCGATGGCGCTGGGCGTACCGCCGGTCGCGTACGCCACGGGCGGACTCCGGGAGCTGATCGAGGACGGTATCAGCGGCCTGTTGGCGCCGGCCGGTGACGCGACGGCGTTCGCCTCCGCCGCCGCCTCACTCATCCGGGATGCCGCCCTCCGCGCCCGCTTGCGCGCCGCGGGGCCCGCGCGGGCCGAACTGTTCGGCGTGGAGCGCATGGTGCGGGGAACGCGGGCAGTGTACGAAGATGTACTGCTGATGGAGCCTTGATCGTCCAGAAGTGTATCCATCTTGCATACGAAGCCCTCTATACTTGGGACTTCTCTATACTTGGGACTTCGGCACGTTCCAAACCCATCGCGCCACTGAACTGTGCTCTATATCTGCATCCCGACGTACAACGAAGCGCCCACCGTCGGAGTCCTTCTCTGGCGGATCCGATCGGTATTCCAGGACTACTCCCGGGAGTACGAGATCGTCGTGTATGACGATGCCAGCACGGACTCCACCGCGGAGACGCTCGAGCCGTACAAGGAAGTCTTGCCGCTGTCGGTCGTCCGCGGAAAAGCTCGCGCTGGTTATGCCGGTGCCGTAGAGGCGTGCTTCCGCGAAGTAGTGCGCCGCACCCGCTATCCGAGGCGCGACGCGATCATCGTGATGCAGGCCGACTTCACCGACGTACCCGAGCAGCTCCCTGAGCTCGTGCGCCGCTTCGAGGGCGGAGCAGACGTCGTCGTGGCGGATCGGACCGCGTCGCCCGGGCTGCCGAAACCGGTTCGCAGGCTCAGACTGCTGAAGTCATTGTTGGTGAAGCGGTTCACCGGTCTGACCGGAGTCGGCGATCCGTTCAGCGGATTCCGGCTGTACCGCGTGTCGGTGATCAAGGACCTGCTCGCGGCGCGGGGTAACGCGCGCCTCGTCTCGGCTCCCGGGCTCGGAGCGAATCTCCAGCTTCTGCTGGCGGCGTCGCGCGTCGCGCGCCGCGTCGAGAGCGTGCCGCTTCCGGCAAGCTATGACGTGCGCGTCCGCGAGAGCCGGGTGCAGCCGTTGAGCGACGCCGTCGAGCTGTACAAGTTCGCGCTGGCCAACTGGAAGGCTCCTGCCCCGCAAGCGAAGCCCGCGAGGAACGCCCGATGATCGTTGCCGTCGCGCTCGCGATCCTCACGGGCATCGGCTCGGCCGGAGCACCGCCGGCCGCGGACCACCCGTGGGGTGTCGGCGAAAAGCTGGTTTTCGACGTGCGGTTCGGTCCGCTCAAAGTCGGAACCAGCACGATGGAAGTGCGCGAGATCACCCACATTCGAGGCCGGGCCGCGTACAAGACGTATCTCAGTATCCAGGGAGGCACGTTCTTCTACAAAGTGGACGACCTTCTCCAGAGCTGGATAGACACGGAGACTCTGTCGTCGCTGCGCTTCGTGCAGCATTTGCAGCAAGGCTCGCGCGAGCGCGAGCGGCATTTCGAGATCTACCCCGACCGCTCGGTCTACGTGGAGCTCACGAAGAACGCGACCGAGCATCCGTCCGTGTCGCGGCCGCTGGACGACGCGTCCTTTCTGTATTTCATCCGCACGATCCCGCTCGAGGTGGGAAGGACCTACGAGTTCAATAGGTATTTCCGGCCGGATCGGAACCCGGTGATAGTTCGCGTGGTGCGACGCGAGCGGATCGTCGTACCCGCGGGAACCTTCAACGCGATCGTGGTGCGGCCGACGATCAAGTCCAAGGGAATCTTCGCGGAGGGCGGTGAAGCCGAGCTGTGGCTGTCCGACGACGACCGCCGGATGGTGCTTCAGCTGAAGACGAAGGTGGCGTTCGGGTCGCTGAACCTGCACCTGCGGTCGTTTACGCCCGGGAAATAGCAGTGACTAGTGACTAGTCACTAGTCACTAGTCACCGTTTTTCAGTACGTACTGACCCGCGTCTCCGACCACCGCTCGCGCAGACGTCGCGCCGTTCCCGGGCTCACCACGCGGATCGCGAGATACGCGATCGCTCCGACGATGGCTATCTTCACCGCCATCGCGACCAGCCAGATGGCGATGCCCAGTAACCCGCCGAAAATCTTGAACACCAGGCCGAGCGCGAACAGCCCGAGCATGGCGAATAGGCCGGTCATCAGAATTGTGCGGATCATGTGAATCTCCAGAGAGCTGTTGGCTATTGGCTATTAGCTGTTGGCTAATCAAGTCCTTTAGCTCGTCACAGTAAATACGAACCCCGGCCGCCGGTGTTTCAGCCGGTACTTGTCACTAGCCACTAGTCACCATAATGCCTCCCCACGCGGCAGACGTCGCCATCGCCGGCGGCGGCCTCATCGGCAGGGCGTGCGCGGCCGCGCTGGCCGAGCGCGGAGCCCGGGTGCTTCTGCTCGAGCACGCAAGCATTGGTGAAGCGTCCGCCGCGTCCGCGGGGATGCTCGCGCCCTCCGTCGAGCGCGCGGACGCGGCCGCGAACGAGCTGGCGTTGGCCGCGCGAGACCGGTATCCGACGTACCTGGAGTGGCTGCGCGAGCGGTCGGGTGTCGCCGTCCCGCTCAATCGCCTCGGGATCCTCCAGGTCGCGCTGTCCGCGGCGGGAGTGAAGGGGCTGCAAAAGTCCGCCGGTTCCGGCTCGCAGTGGCTCGATCGCGCCGAGCTCACGGCCCTCGAGCCCGCGCTGGCTCACGCCCTCGGCGCGTTGTACTCGGCCCACGACGGGTGCGTGGACAACGTCGTGCTGCTTTCCGCGTTGGACACACTGCTGTCGCGAACTCCGCACGTGCGTCGCGTCTCCGCCCGCGTCACCGGTGTCACTTCCACGGAGAGAGCAGTGGTTGTGAGCACCGCGGATGGCACTCGGTACTCCGCCGGGCATGCTCTAATCGCCGCGGGCGCATGGTCGGCTCAGATCGAGGGGGCGCGGCTCGCCGCGGTCGTCGAGCCGATGCGGGGGCAACTAGTATCCTTCGCCGCCGCACCCTGCCGGCACACTCTATATGGACCGCGCGGATACCTCGTCCCGCGCGGCAGCTCGACCATCGCCGGTGCGACTTCGGAGCGGGTGGGCTTCACGCCGGGGACGACCGCTCAGGGCACCGCGCGGGTGTGTTCGGCAGCCGAGGAGATCTGCCCGACGCTCGCGTCAGCACCGCCGACGGCCGCCTGGTCCGGCTTCAGGCCGGTGACCCCCGACATGCTTCCGCTCATCGGCTCTGACCCCGAAGCGCCAAGGGTCGTGTACGCCACGGGCCATTCCCGAAACGGGATTCTGCTCGCGCCGCTGACCGCCGACATAGTGGCGAATATGGTTTTTGAGGACGTCCTAAATTTGCCAGTCGAACGATACCGCCCGGACAGGTTCTGAAGTACATTCACAAAATCCAGCGCCGCCTACCGACTCCGGGGACCCAGCTTTGAACCAACCGCTCTACCAGATTCTGGGACGCCATAGATCGGAAGCGCTGCCCGACCGAAAGCCTTCGTGGCTCAAGGTCCGCGCCCCCGGCGGAGCGAACTACCTGAAGCTCCGGCAGATGATGCGGGAGCTCGATCTGCACAGCGTCTGCGAAGAAGCGCACTGCCCCAACGTGGGCGAATGCTGGGAGCACGGCGCCGCCACCTTCATGATCCTCGGCGACACGTGCACGCGAAACTGCGCGTACTGCGCGGTGAAGCACGGCCGTCCGCCCGCGTACGACATCGCCGAGCCCGAACGCGTGGCGGAGGCGATCGCGCGCATGGGGCTCCGGCACGCCGTGATCACCTCGGTGGACCGCGACGATCTCCCCGACTTCGGCGCGTACATCTTCGCCGAGACCATCCGGCAGATTCACGACCGGCTGCCCGGCTGTTCCGTGGAAGTTCTCGTGCCCGATTTTCAGGGTAGCGAGCCAAGCATCCGGATGGTGTTGGACGCCGAACCGGAGATCTACAATCACAACAC
>CAYGJL010000065.1:0-8567 GCA_964350145.1 uncultured Gemmatimonadaceae bacterium | reverse complement strand
GGAGTGCGCCGGGGCCGAACGTGCCGGGGTCCCTCGCTGGCGGCTACGCGCGCAAACTACGCGCGCTAAGACGCCGCCTGCGAGGGACCCCGGCACGTTCGGCCCCGGCGCACTCCTACCGGTCGGACTTACCCCCGTGCTTTTCGACCAGCTCGATGCCCCCGAGCACCATCGTCTTGTCGATCGCCTTGGCCATGTCGTACACGGTGATGAGCGCGACCGATACCGCGACGATCGCCTCCATCTCCACGCCGGTCCGCCCTACCGTCCGCGCGATCGCTTCGCCGCGTATTCCCGGCAGCGCGTCGTCCAGCTGGAAGACGACGTCCACGTCCGTGAGCGGGAGCGAATGGCAGAGTGGGATCAGCTCCGCGGTGCGCTTGGCGGCCAGCACGCCCGCCAAGCGCGCAACGCCGAGCACGTCGCCCTTCGGCGCCTGATTCTCGCGGATCGCCGCGAGCGTCGCCGCCTGCATGCGGATCTCTCCGCGCGCGCGGGCCATCCGCTCGGTCTCCGGCTTCGCGGTGACGTCCACCATCCGGGCGCGGCCGCTCGCGTCCACGTGGCTGAGCTTCGCGTCCGTCATGAGAGGTGCTCGCTCAGATCCAGCACCAGCTTGGCGGTGACGAGCTGCGGATTGACGTTGCCCGCCGCTCGCTCCTTCGCGATCTCCACGAGGTCGGCGGCCGCGGCGAGCCGCGCCGCGCGCGGCCGGTCGTCCCGCGACACCGCCTCGCGCGTCCGCTCGGACAGCAGCACGGTCAACGCGTCCAGCGAATCGGTGAACGCGCCGCGCGCGTTGCTCACGCCCCGCGTGAGTGCGAGGGAAAATCGCTCCGGCGTCCGGCCCGCCGCGGCGTCCAGCATCCGGCGCGCCACAGTGATCGCCTGCGCGTCCTCCGATTCATTCAGGATGCGCCCCGGCGCTCCGCCGAGCAGATCCGCCCGCGGCTCGGCCCGCTTCGCCTTCTTTAGATAGGCGCGGACGGCTGCGTCCTGGAGAAACTCGGCCACGTCCTTTTCGGTGAGTCGCGGGACGCGCACCGCGGCGACTCGGGAGCGGATCGTTGGGAGCAGCGCGGCCGGCTCGCTGGACGTGAGAATGAAGAACGTGTCGGCCGGCGGCTCCTCGAGCAGCTTGAGCAGCGCGTTCGCCGCTTGGTCGGCGCCTTCCTGCGAGACCATGCGCTCGGCGTCTCCGATCACGAAGACCTTGCGCGCGGCCAGCGCGGGCGCGAGCATCGCTTCGCGCGTGAGCGAGCGCACCGCGGCGATGAAGATCCCCTCGCTGCCCGACGGCGCCTCGTACAGGCCGGCTTCCGCCACGCGCTCGGCGATGGCCTCGCGATAGTCGTCCCGCACGTCGTCGGGATCCGGGTCGGAGTCCTTGAGCCGCGGGCGCGGAAAGAGCCAGTGCAGGTCTGGGTGCTGCAACTCCGCCATGTAGCGACAGTGCTGGCATCGGCGGCACGGCGGATCCTCGCCCGCGCACAGCAGTAGTTGCGACAGCCAGAGGGCCAGTCGCTGCTTTCCGATTCTTGCGGGGCCGTGCAGCAGCAGGCTCGACGGCAGCCGACCGGAAGCCGCGCTTTGCGCCAACCGTTTGCGCAGCGAGCCGTGTCCGTACAGCGGAATCAAGGGCATGCCGGAATATGGCACGGTTCGTGACCCCTATGCATCCGGTCAACCGATACGAGGAGACGAGCATGCCAGGAAAAAAGGGAGCGCATGGTCCCGGAAAATTCGATCCGACCGGGCGCGGGCACAGTCCGCGCGGGTCGTCCGTTACCGATCAGAAGAGCAATCCGGGCGACGAGCGCGTACATGAGGAAGACAAGATCCGCGTCGCGCAGACCGAGACCGACGACAGGGAAGCGCTGATTCCCAGAACGCACCAGAATCCTGCGCTGGAAGATCTCCGCCGCAAGCGCGAAGAAGCCGCGAAAGATCGCGCCGGGAATTGAGCCGCAAACCGCCGGCGCGCCCGAATGCGCCGGTTCACCAGGAGACCGCGATGGCTGAGTCACTCAAGGGAAGAAAGGTCGCGTTTCTAGCGACGGACGGGGTAGAGCAGATCGAGCTGACCGAGCCGTGGAACGCGTTGCGCGCGGCGGAAGCCGACCTGTTCCTGGTCGCGGACAAGGACGGCGAGATCCAGGGCGTCAATCACGGCGAGAAGGGGGACAAGTTCCCCGTGAGCAAGCTCGTGGACCAGGTGACGGCGAGCGACTTCGACGCGCTCGTGCTGCCTGGGGGTGTGCGGAGCCCGGACAAACTGCGTACCAATCCGAAGGCGGTCGAGTTTGTGCGCGGCTTTATGGAGGCGGACAAGCCTGTGGCGGCGATCTGCCACGGTGCGTGGCTGCTTGTGGAAGCCGGGGCGGTGAAGGGCAGGACGCTGACGTCGTGGCCGAGCCTGAAGACCGACATCATCAACGCCGGCGGCGAGTGGGTGGACAAGCAGGTGGAAGTGGATCAGAAGCTCCTGACCAGCAGGAAGCCGGACGACCTTCCGGCGTTCTGTCAGAAGCTGGTGAGCCTGCTGGCGAGCGCGATCGACGAGCGACGGCTCGACCGGATGGGGGAGCAGAGCTTTCCGGCCAGCGATCCGCTGCCCGGCCCTATCACAATTCCGTAGGCCGGCGTGCCAATGTCTGCGAGGGTCCGCCGAGATGCCGCTTCAGCGCCGTCAGCGCTTCGTCCGGCGTCGTCGCGTACGCGAACACGTAGCGGTACATGAACCGGAAAAACGGGTTCGAGATCCAGGCGTGCTCGGTAATGATGAGCACCGTGCCGGCACCGGTCGGCGAGATCCTGTGCGTCCAGGTGCCGCCGAACGGGAGGTCGGAGCTCACGCTGCGAATGGCCAGCTCGGTGGGCGCGGACCGTGTAACGACTTCGATGGTCATGTCGCCTTCGGCGGTCTCGTACAGCCAGCGATCCCTCCCTTCGACCGCGTCCAGCCTGTGGACGCGGCGGATGCCGGGCATCCAGCCTGGGAGCGCGGCGAAGTCGCTGATCGCCGTCCAGACGGTGTCCGGCTCGTGGGGCAGCTCCGCTTCGCGCGTTATCCGGTGCTCGGCGGGGAGCTTCCAGCCGATCACGGTAACTACGCCCAGCACGGCGACGATGAGCGCGGCGAGCATCAGGGTCCAAGGCAAGAGCGGCGAACTCGCTTTATTTAGTAAAGTACTTGACCTAGAGGGAGTCCACCTCCTAAACTAATCGATTATGTCGTCAGTTAGGCCGATCCGAAAAGAGGCGCTTCCCGCGGAGGAGCCTGCGCTCCATATGCGCGCGATGGACAACCTCGCGTTCATTCGGGACACGATGGAGCGTGCCGGTGCGTTTACTGCGGTGTCCGGCTGGGGGATGGTGATCGTCGGCGTTGCCGCGCTGACCGCCGCGTCCTTCGCGGCCCGCCAGCCGACGGAAATCGCCTGGCTCAACACGTGGCTCGCAGCCGCCCTCCTGGCTCCCGTGATCATGATCGCCGCCATCATCCGGAAAGCGCGCGCCGCGCGCCTGCCGCTGATGTCGGGCGCCGGCAGAAAATTTTTGTTGAGCTTCTCGCCGCCGATGCTCGTGGGCGCGCTCCTCACGATCGAGCTGTACAGGCTCGGGATGTACGACGTGCTCCCCGGACTCTGGCTCCTCACTTATGGAACGGCGGTCGTGGCCGGCGGCGCGTTCTCGGTGCGGGTGGTCCCGGTGATGGGATTCTGCTTTATGATCGCCGGTGCCATCGCGTTGTTCACGTCGGCGGCGACGAACGACATCCTCATGGCCGCCGCGTTCGGCGGGCTGCACATCGTCTTCGGCATTCCGATCGCAAGGAGGCATGGTGGCTAGAGAGGGAGTGGTCCGGCAGGATCGCGGCAGCGCGGACGCCGCCAAGCTGCGGTCGGTGCGCGGCCGCGCCATCGGTCCGGACACCGGCGCGTTCGATCGGCTGATTCACGAGCGCGTACGGCTCGGCATCGTGAGTGCGCTGGCCGTGAACGAGAAGCTGAGCTTCAACGACTTGAAGAAGCTGCTCAAGATCACCGACGGAAATCTCAGTGTGCACGCCCGCAAGCTCGAGGACTCGAGCTACGTGAGCTGCACGAAATCGTTCGAGGGACGCGTGCCGCGGACCGAATACAGGCTGACGGCCGAAGGGCGCCGCGCGCTCGAGCGTTACCTCGATCACATGGAAGCTCTCATTCATGCCACGCGTGACTACAAGTAGGCGCATAGGTCTGGCGCGCGCGGGCGCGCGCCACAGGCGGAGCACACCCGTGCTCGCGAACGATCAGCGCGACGAGGGCGCGCCCGGGCTGCACATCGCGATCATCATGGACGGCAACGGCCGTTGGGCGGTGAAGCGCGGCAGCAGCCGACCGGCGGGTCACATCGAAGGCGCGCGCACCGCTCGCCGGATAGTCGAGGCGGCGCCGCAGTGCGGCATTCGTGTGCTGACGCTGTACGCCTTCTCCGCCGACAACTGGAACCGCCCGCAGCGTGAAGTGATGATGTTGATGCGCCTGTTCCGGCGGTACCTGCTCTCGGAAGTTGACCGCTGCATCGCCAACGGCGTGCGACTGACCGTGATCGGCCGGCGCGACCGGATCCCGAGCGAGGTGCGCAAGGCCATCGAGTCGGCCGAAACGGCTACGGGCGACGGCAAGGTGCTCGATCTCCGCATCGCCGTGGACTACTCCGCCCGCGACTCGATCCTGCGGGCCGCGCGGCGCGCGAGCACCGATCACCTCTCGCGCGACGAGTTCATGCGGCTCCTCGGCGAGGTCGAGCACGATCGCGGCCCGTCGCGCGAGGTGGACCTGCTCATCCGCACCGGCGGGGAACAGCGCCTGAGCGACTTCCTGCTGTGGGAGTGCGCGTACGCGGAGCTGTATTTCTCCGAGATGCTCTGGCCCGACTTTTCCGCCAAGGACTTGCACGCTGCCGTGGCGGAGTTCCACGCGAGAGAGCGGCGCTTTGGTGGAGTGCCCGCAGCGGCCGCGGCAGGCTGACCGTAGCGCTGGTTCCGAGCGTCCTCCAAGCGGAATCCAAGTAGGGAGTGTGGTAGTAGGGAGTGTGGCAGTAAGGAGTCGGTGCGCTGACTCCGTACTCCCCACTCCAAACTGCCACACTCCAAACTTGGATTCCCTGTCCAAATCCCAGGAGCCACGGAAACCTTAACAACCGCTGGCTTACCCAGTCTAAGAATGCGACCCCACACTCTGTGCCGGGTTTACTAAACAAGGATTGGAGGCATGATGAATCGCATTCGTACAGCGGCCGCCGTGGTCGCGATGCTCGTTGGTGCCGCGACTGTCGCAAGCGCGCAGGCTCCGACGCCCCAGGAAGGTCGCCAGGGTCAGCGCGGCGCGATGGGGCACCAGGGCCAGGACGGAATGATGGCGGACATGAACCTCACGGACACTCAGAAGGAACAGATCAAGGCGATTCACGCCAAGTATCGCGTCCAGTTCGAGCAGCTCCAACAGCAGTCGCGTCCGGACGTCGAGGCGGCGCGCACCGCGCGCCAGGCCGGTGACACGGCTGCCGCCCGCGCCGCGATGACCCATTCGCGCGCTTTCGGCACGCAGGTGGCTGCGCTCCGGCAGCAGGAGCACGCGGAAGTTCGCGCGGTCCTTACCGCCGAGCAGCGCTCGAGGCTCGACGCCCGCCAGGCGCAGATGCGTGAGCGTATGGCGCAGCGTGATTCGACGAGACGCGGGCGAGGCGCGGAAGGTCGCCGCCCGATGCGCGGCAATCGACCCGCTCGACCGGCTCGTCCCGCGCGGCCGAACGCCGGCAACTGACCGACCGAAGCAAGGATGACAACCGGGAAGCGCTCGCTCGCTATTGTGCCAGCAGACAGGTTCGGGAGCGTGACCGATTTCATCGCCGCGCTGCACGATCCGGGCGCGGTGGCCCAGCCGGCGTCGGTTCATTCGATTCGCCGGCGGTGGTTTGCTGTTGGGGCGGCCGCAGCGCTTGTCACTCTTACGCGGGCGCTCGCCAGGTAGCGCAGGTCCGCGGTAAAAAAAACGGGCCGGCCTTCATGGCCGGCCCGCTCAGCACCACTCGATTTTGCGCTACCAGCTCCCGAGGAGGGACTCGAACCCCCGACCCGGTGATTAACAGTCACCTGCTCTACCAACTGAGCTACTCGGGAATAACCTAGAAATCTAATCAGACCGCGGCCGTCGCTTCAACCGGTGCAGGTCCGTGGATTATGCTTGGCGAGAGACTCTCCGAGCACCAACCATTAGCCACGAACCACCATGTCCAACGATTCCAAGCGCCGACCGACCGCGTTGATCACCGGCGCATCCGCCGGAATCGGCGCCGAGCTAGCCAAAGTCTTCGCCGCGCACGACCACGACCTGGTCCTGGTGGCCCGCCGCCGCGACGCGCTCGAAGCGCTCGCCGGCACCCTCGAAGGGAAGCATGGCATCACCGCCACCGTGATCGTGGACGACCTCGGCGACCCCGACGCACCGGAGCGGATCTTCGCCGCCGTGCGAGACGCGCGCATCGACGTGGACGTTCTCGTGAACAACGCGGGTTTCGGGCTCGGCGGCGAGTTCAGCGAGACTCCGATCGAGCGCGAGATCACAATGGTGCAGGTAAACGTCACCGCGCTCATGCACCTGACCAAGCTGTTCGTCGCGCCCATGCTCAAGCGGCGGGCGGGGTACGTGATGAACGTGGCGTCCACCGCGGCGTTTTTCCCGGGCCCCCTGCAGAGCGTGTATTACGCCAGCAAGGCGTTCGTGCTCAGTTTCTCACAGGCAGTGGCGGAAGAGCTCGCGCCCTCCGGAATCAGCGTGACCTGCCTCTGCCCGGGACCGACCGAGACGGAGTTCGCGCAGGTCGCAAAGATGAAGAGCGTCAGGCTGCCGACCCTCGACATCGCCGAGGCGGACGACGTCGCGGAGTTCGGCTACCGCGCGATGCTGGCCGGGTGGCGCGTCGCGGTTCCCGGCGCGAAGAACAAGCTGCTGGTGCAGGTCCAGCGTCTCCTGCCGCGGCGCATGATCGCCCGCGCGGTGAAGAAGATGCAGGAGCGCCGCCTGTAGCGGATCTCAGCCGGCCCGGTTCCGCTTGCGCGCCGCGCGCTCGCGCTTCTCTTGCGCGGCGAGCAGCGGAGCGAGCCATTGCCCGGTATAAGATTCCTTTACCCGCGCCACGCCTTCCGGAGTGCCGGTGGCGACGATCGTACCGCCGCGGTCTCCGCCCTCGGGCCCGAGATCTATCACCCAGTCAGCCAGCTTGATCACGTCGAGGTTGTGCTCGATCAGCACCAGCGTATGCCCGTGATCCACCAGCCGCTCGAGCACCAGCGCGAGCTTGCGGATGTCCTCCAGATGCAATCCCGTCGTGGGCTCGTCCATCACGTACAGCTTGCGCCCGCTGCGCTTCGCCGATTGGGAAAGCTCGCGCGCGATCTTGATCCGCTGCGCCTCGCCACCCGACAGCGTCGTGGCTGGCTGCCCGAGGCGGAGATAGCCGAGGCCGACTTGCTGCACGTGCCACAGCGTTTGCCCGAGCTTCTCCTCGCGCGGGAAAAACCGGATCGCCTGATCCACGGTGAGATCGAGCACCTCGAAGATGTTACGCCCGTTCACACGCACCTCGAGCACGTCCGGCTTGAATCGCTTGCCGCCGCACTCCTCGCACGGCACGAACACGTCCGCCATGAACACCATCTCGACTTCCAGCGCGCCGGCACCCTCGCACACTTCGCAGCGCCCACCCGCCACGTTGAAGCTGAACGTGCCGGGCGTGTAATGCCGCTCGCGCGCCAGCGGCGTCGCGGCGAAGATCCGCCGGATCTCGTCGAACGCTTTCACGTACGTGACTGGATTCGACCGCGGCGTCCGCCCGATCGGGCTCTGGTCTATCAGCACGACGTCGTCAATCGCGTCCCAGCCCGTGATCGTGTCGAACTCTCCGATCCGCTCGCCGAGATGCTGCTTGGCCGTGTGCTCGCCGTGCAGCTTGTTCTCCAGGGCGCGGTACAGCACGTCGTGAATGAGCGTGCTCTTGCCGGAGCCGGACACGCCCGTCACCGCCGTTAGCGTGCCGAGTGGGATCCGCACCTCCACGTCGCGCAGGTTGTGCTCGCGCGCGCCGGTCACCGTGATCCATCGCGGGCCGGCGCGGCGCCGCTCGGCGGGGAGGGGGATGGACCGCTCACCCGACAGGTACTGCCCGGTCAGCGGGCTCTCGCTCACCCGGGAGATCGGCCCGGCGAACACGATCTCGCCGCCCTGCTCGCCGGCGCCGGGGCCGAGCTCGACCATGTAGTCGGCCGCCTCGATGGCGGCGGGATCGTGCTCCACGACCAGGACCGAGTTCCCGCCGTCGCGCAGCCGGTGCAGTAGCCGCAGCAGCCGCGCCATGTCGCGCGAGTGCAGCCCGATGGACGGCTCGTCCAAGACGTACAGCGTGTCCACCAGCTTGGAGCCGAGCGAATTGGCCAGCGAGATGCGCTGCGCTTCGCCGCCGGACAGGGTGCGCGTCGCGCGATGCAGTGACAAGTAGTTGAGTCCCACGTCGCTCAGAAAGTT
>CAYGJL010000064.1:0-9161 GCA_964350145.1 uncultured Gemmatimonadaceae bacterium | reverse complement strand
GAGCAGCGACGCGGCGTCGAGCGACGTTCCCTCCACGCGCAGGCGGCCGGCCGCCACGCGCACGTCGGGGATGGGCTCGGGATCCCAGCGGGGTTCGCCGGTCATCAGCGAGCGCATCGCCTGCACGCGCTCGTGCTCGGCCTGGATCCAGGTGCGATCCGTGGACGGCGAGGAAGCCCGCACGCGGTCCGCGCCCAGCATGGACGACGCGCGGCCGGCAACGACCTCGAGGACGGCCGGGAATTCGACTACTGAGAGACCGTGGAGGTTCATTTGAACGGCCCTGCGTCCTGCGTCCTGCGGCCTGCGTCCAAAATGCAAAAAACAAAAACCCGGGCTGGCGATTTTCTCGTCTGCCCGGGTCTCGACCCGTCGTTAGCTGTCGTGCGCGTGTTGAGCGGTGTCACCCCTGCTTTGCGAGCTCCTCGCGGGCTAGCGCGTTGATGCGCGAGCCTTCCGCGCGTCCTTTGAACCCTGGAGCGACCTTGCCCATCACGGCTCCCATCTGAGTTGCGCCGCCCGCGATTGCCGCGCGAACAGCCTCTCTTATTTCATCGTCCCCGACCTGCTCGGGCAGATACTTCTGGAGAGCGTCGACCTCCGAGCGCTCCTTTGCCGCGAGATCTTCGCGCGCGCCCTTCGAGTACATCTCGATGGATTCGCGGCGCTTCTTGATTCCCCGCTGGAGCACCTCGACGACTTCTTCGTCGGTCGGCTGGCGCTGCAGCTCGATGCGCCGGTTCTTGATTTCCGAGAGGACGGTGCCGAGGAGCAGCACCCCCAATTTGTCCTGCGCTTTTCTCGCGGCTATGAGGTCGCCCTCGAGCCGCGCTTGCAGCTGGGACATTTCAGGCGTGACGTGTCCGCCGATTCTTTCGGATCGCGGTGTTCATCTTGCGCTTGCGTCGCTCGCTGGGCTTCTCGTAGTGGCGATGCTTTCTGAGATCGGCGAGGATACCAGCCTTCTCGCACTTCTTCTTGAAGCGCTTGAGGGCCCGCTCGAAGTTCTCATCTTCGTGAATTATGACTTCCGACAAACTTTAACTCCCCCCTTCTTGGCGTTTGCGCGCCGGCTTGGGATAGACTGATAAACCTAGTCACACAACGGGGTTAAGGCGAGTCTTGGGTTCCAGTTGCCCGGATTTCGCTGGCTTCGGCCTGTGGTCGGAACGGCACATGGACTGTCTGCGGCGGCTACGCGCGCAAACTACGCGCGCTATCACGCCGCCTTCGACAGCCCATGCACCGTTCCGACCCAGGCTTCCATGTCAGGCCGGCCCCGGGCTGCCGCAGCCGGACGCGCGGACCCCTGCGTGACGCTTTTCGTCTCTCCCCGCCGCCGCGCATCCGCCAAAGCGGGGCCGCGCAGTTCCGCCCCTTCCCCAAAACTGCGGTCTTGCACGTACTGGAGTCTCAAGTGCACGCGCCGTCGGGCGCTTGCTACGGAGCCAGTGCTAGCTCTCCGCGGCGAGCTCGGTCACCGAAGGCCGCGTGCTAGCTCGCGCAGTTTGCGAGCGTAGTGACCGGCTGCGCCGCGGAGAGCTAGCCCGGAGGCCAAGTGAGCTTGCGGCCTCCAAGCACGTGCACGTGCAGATGGAAGACGCTTTGGCCGCCATTCCCGTTCGTGTTGATCACGGTGCGGTAGCCGCTGTCGGCCACGCCCGCATCGCGCGCGATCTGCGCCGCCATCATCGCGAGCGCGCCTACCATCGCCGGGTCGTCCACGTCGTCGAGCGACGAGACGTGCTTTTTAGGAACTACCAACGCATGAAAGGGCGCCTGCGGATCGGCATCGGTGAAAGCGAGGCAGTCATCGTTCTCGGCGATGATCTCCGATTCGACCTCGCGGCTGATGATCCGGCAGAAGAGGCAGTGCTCAGACATGACCGATCGTGGAATGTGATGTCGCGGCTCGCGCGATCGCGGCGGCTGCGACTCCGGCAGTCTCAAATCGTAGCGTCGTCACCCCCAGAGTGACAAGGCTGAAGCCGGATTCGAGAAACGCGGCGCGCTCCTGCTCCTCGATTCCGCCCTCGGGCCCGAGCGCAATAATAACGGGCGCCGTCAGAGTCTCCGACAAGATCGGGGTTCCCCCGACATCGAGCAGGATCCGCGCGCCCGACGGCGCGGCGGCGATCGCGCGCTCCGGCGGCGCATCCGGGTGCACCTCGGGCAACCATGCTCCGCGCGACTGCAGCAGCGCCGAGATCATCCGCGCGCGCAGCTTGGCGAGAAACATCGTGCCCTCGCCGCGCGGCGAGACGCTTTTCGATCGCTTCCACAACACGGGGCGCCACGACGTAACGCCTATCTCGGTAGCCTTCTCGCCGAGCCACAGCATCCGATCGCGATCGCCGATCGGCGCCATGAGATGAATCGGCGGAAGCGGCTCCGCTGTTTCCGCTTCGGTGACGTCCACCGTGACCGATCCGCGCGCCATGCGCGCTATCGTCCCGCTGCCGATCAGCCCGCGCCCGTCGCGCAGCTCCACCGTGTCGCCGAGCGATGCGCGCACGACGCGCAGGTGATTGGCGGCGTCCTCAGCCAAGGTGAGGATTTTGCCGGCTTCAAAAGGCTCACCGGCGAAGAGGGCGATGCGGGATGCGATGCGTGATGGCATGCGGGTGACTGGTGACTAGTGACTAGTGACTAGTAACTGCGGTCGGCATTTGCGACCAGGGCGCAGGCCGCAGCACGTAGCACGCAGGGCAGTTTCTCGGTAGCTCACGACTCGGAACTCGTAACCACCGCACTCCACCACTCGCCCTCGCTCTCTTCCCTCGTCACACTCCATCCGGCCTCAGCCAGGCGCGTGAGCATCAGCTCCCGCTCCTCGACCAGGATCCCGCTCAGGATCGCCTCGCCGTCCGGCGTCAGCGCGTCGCGCATTACCGGCAGCAACTCCAGGATCACCGACGAAAGAATATTGGCAATCACGACGCGCACGGGAGCGATCAGCGGGAGCAGCACCGTCGCGTCGCCCTCGAAGAGATGAACGGCGGAGCCGACCTCGTTCCGCGCCACGTTCTCTTCCGCGTTCGACGTCGAGTCGGGATCTATCTCGATCGCGGCGACGCTGCTCGCGCCGAGCTTCGCGGCGGCGATGGACAGCACGGCGCTGCCGGAGCCGAGATCGGCGACGGTGTCGCCCGGACGGACAACGCGCTGCAGCAATGACAGACACAGTCGCGTCGTCGCGTGCTCGCCCGTCCCGAACGCCATCGCGGGCTCGATCCGGATCATGATGTCGGCGATGCCGGCGTCGACCCACGGCGGCGCGACGGTGATCCGCCCAACCGTGTGCGCGCCGACCGTCCCGCGCCACTCCGAGAAATCCGGCGGAGTGACGGTCGTCACATCTACCACGGCGGCTGGATCGGCCTCGGCGACGCGCATCCGCAATAGCTCCACGTCTCCATCCAGCGCCAGGTTGGTCACGAGCGTGTCGCCGTCTTCGTGAATGCCCATGGATCCGGCGTCGAACAACGCCGCCACGACTCCATCGGGATTGCTCCGCGGCCTGACACGCACCGCAAGAAGCTTCACGCGCCGAGCGATTCCTTAACCTTGTGCCAGAATCCTTTCTCCTGCGGCGCCGGCGCCTTCGAGCGCAGCTCGGCCAGCCGCTTGACGAGCTGCTCCTCTTCCGCGGAGAGCGCGTCCGGGGTCCAGAGCTGGATTCGTACGTGCAGGTCGCCCACGCCGGAGGCGTTGACTCGCGGCAGCCCGCGACCGCGGAGATTGAACTGGTGTCCGCTCTGCGTGCCCGGCGGGATGCGAAGCGAGACCGTGCCGTTCACCGCCGGCACCTCGACGTCACCGCCGAGCACGAGCTGCGGATACGTCACGAGCACCTCGCAGAACAGATCTTCTCCGTCGCGCTCGAAACGCGGATCGTCTTCCACCTCGAAGACGACCAGGATGTCACCGCGCGGACCGCCGCGCGGGCCGACGGTCCCGACCCCGCGGAGCGTCATGTACTGGCCGGTATCTACACCGGCAGGCACGCGCACCGTGATGGTCTCGTCGTCGCGGACGCGGCCCTCGCCCCGGCACTTCTTGCACGGCGATTCGATCAGCTTGCCCTCGCCGGAGCAGGCGTGACACGGCGAGATGCTCATGACCTGCCCGAAGAACGAGCGCTGCGCGCGGCGCAGCTCTCCCGTTCCGCCGCACGTAGCGCACGTCACGGCCTGCGTACCCGGCTCCGCGCCCGTCGCGGAGCAGCGGTCGCACGGCTTCAGCAGCTTGAGCGCGACGTGCTTCTCGCCACCCGTCGCCACTTCCGCCAGCGTCAGTGGAATCGTGATGCGCACGTCCGCGCCAGTGCGCAGACCGGACTGTCCCCTGCCGCCTCCCGCCGCGCCGAAGATGTCGCCCAGCCCGGTGAAGCCGCCGAGGTCGTGCATGAAGATGTTGAGCGCCTCGGAGAGATCCACGTGATGGAAGCCGCCCGCGCCGCGCCGCAACCCTTCCTCACCGTAGCGATCGTACGCCGCGCGCTTCTGCGGATCACGCAGCACGTCGTACGCCTCGGTGATCTGCTTGAACTTCTCCTCGGATTCAGCCGTCCCGTTGTTGCGGTCGGGGTGGTACTGCATCGCGAGCTTGCGATATGACTTCTTGATCTCGTCGTCGCTCGCGGTGCGCGCGACGCCGAGCACGGTGTAGTAATCAGCCATTTTCGTCCAGAAGATCGGTAACCAGTCTCGAGGTGTGACTCACCAGCGAGATCACTTTCTCGTACGACATCCGCGTCGGCCCGATCACGCCGATGACGCCGCTGAGCGGACCGGCAGTGTACTCCGCCGTGACGACCGTGAAGCTCTCCAGAGCCGGGTCGTCGTGCTCGCTTCCAATGGTAATCGATATTCCAGGAACGCCGCTGCGCGTGCGGAGGAGCTTGCCCAATTGCTGCCTCGTCTCCGTAAGCGTGACGAGCCGCCGCATCCCCTCGCCGGACGCGAACTCCGGCTGCTCGGCGAGCACCGACGCCTGCCCTAGCACGACGGAATCCTCGTCCACGGGCAGCGCCGACTCGAGGAGCTGATCCGCCTCCTCGATGAACACGTTGAGCAGCTCGCTCGCCTCCGGCCTCGCCGTAGCGTCGCGCAGCCGCGACGCGAGCGTCTCCCTCACCTGCGCCATCGTCAGATCCGTGAGCCGCTCGTTGAGCACGCGCGATACTTCCACCAGAGCGACGTCCGCTATCTCGCCGCGCGTCTCGACGAAGATGGTGCGCATCGTCCCGCCGTCGAGCGTCAACACCATCAGCAGCCGGTCGGAGCTGAGCCGCACGAGATCGAGCCGGCGCAGGATGCTGCGGTCCAGCCGCGGTCCGAGCGCGACGCCAAGCTCCTGTGTGATGACGCCGAGGCTCTGCGCGGCGCGGCGGAGGATCTGGTCAATCGCCGAGCCCGCGCCCGAGATGACCGCGGCGAGCTTGCGGTGGTCCGCGGTTGCGACCTTGAGTGGTGGCAGCAACGAGTCCACGTACGATCGGTAGGCAGCGTCGGTGGGGATGCGGCCCGCCGAGGTGTGCGGGTGATAGAGGAACCCCTTCTCCTCGAGGTCGCTCATGGTGTTGCGGATCGTGGCCGGCGAGACGCCGAGCCCGAACCTCCGCGCGAGCGCGCGGGAGCCAGCTGGCTGGGCGGTCTCCACGTAGCACTGGATGACCGCCTCCAGGACTTTTTTCTCTCTGTCTGACAGCTCTGGTAGCGACATCGCTTTCAAACGTAGGAACGGCTTCGAATACACGTCAAGTTGGTGGCGAGCTCGTCGAGCAGCAGCCAACCGTTCGCGGTCAGCGTGAGCTTCGAGTGTTGAGTCTCGATCGCCTGTGTCGGTGCGCGGGGCGTCGCGATGGGGACTCCCTCGCTGGAGCTACGCCTTCGGCTAACACGCTCCTGCGAGGGAGTCCCCACCCCGACGCCTCGGCCGGCATCGGTGCCGTGCTCAACACTCGAGAAACGGGCCCAACCGCCGTCCAGCCAGGGCTGCAGATCGACGAGCTCATCAGCTGACACGCGCACACCGTTCTGAGTTCGTAACCCTAGATACACCTTCTCGTTAGCTAGGTTCTCCTCATCTAATACTTCAACTTCAGCGGTCGGGCTCGAATCGGCGTTCAGGCGCTCGATCCACTCGGCGTAAGGGGCCACGTTCCACCAGCGGCGGGAGCCGTCGAAGGAGTGCGCGGACGGGCCGATCCCGGCGTAGGCGGCGCCGGACCAGTAGGCCGAATTGTGGCGCGAATGGAGCCCCGGTTTGGCGAAGTTGGAGACTTCGTAATGGTCGTAGCCGGCGGCGCTCAGGGTGTCGTGCGCCAGAAGAAATTCGGCCTCGTAGGCCTCGTCGGCGGCCTCCCGCACTTCCCCGCGGTCGCGCCAGCGCGAGAGCGGAGTTCTCGGCTCGATGGTGAGTCCGTACAGCGAAACGTGCTCTGGATCGAGCGCGAGCGCCAACTCCAGGTCGCCCTTCCAATCGCGGCCGAGCGACTTCGGCAGGGCGAAGATCAAGTCCAGCGAGATGTTGTCGAAGCCCGCGCCCCGGGCGATCTCCACGGCCCGCGGGATCTGTTCCGCCGAATGCACGCGGTGCATCCACGCGAGCACGCCGGGGTCGAACGACTGCGAGCCGAGGGAGATGCGGTTCACGCCCGCGCGGCGCCAGGCGTTCGCGTTCTCGGGAGTGACGTCTTCGGGATTGGCCTCGATCGTCACCTCGGCGCTCGGCGCGATGGTCGCAACCGCGCTGATCGCGTCGAGCACGCGCGAAATCGCGGAGCCGAGCTGCGACGGCGTGCCACCGCCGAGGTACAAGGTGTCGAGCGTCCAGGCGGCCGGACTCTGCACGCCCTGGTCTCGCGCGAGCATCCCCAGCTCAGTTCGGAGCGCCCGCAGGTACTCGTCCAACGGCGTGGTGCGGCGGACCGCGATCGAGAAATCGCAGTACGCGCAGCGCCGGGCGCAGAACGGGACATGAACGTACAGGTGGCGTGGGGGCACGTACCAATATACCTGACCCCTGGCTTACTCCCTCACCTTCGGGGTCGGGTGGGGGCCGACAGGTCCCCGGCGGCCGCTACGCGCGCAAACTACGCGCGCTAACACGCGGCCTGTGGGGACCTGTCGGCCCCCACCCGACCAGCAACTGCACCAGAGCCCGCGGTACCAGGAACAACGCGGCGCCGTCAATTGCGCCGGTATTCGCCCGAGAAGCCGGCGCTCACCAAACCGCTCAACTCGAGCGCGGTCGTGGCGGACATGCAGTCGCGAAGGGAGAGGTTCGCGCGGTACGCTATCACTTCGATCGAAGCGGCGCCCTTCCCCAACGCATCCCACACCGCGCGTTCGATTGCAGTGAGGTCCGGAAGTTCGAGCTCCGGCTCAGACGGAAAGCCCGCGAGAGCGAGCGCGTCGTCCACGGTGGCAATCACCTGCGCGCCATCGCGCAGCAGCTCATTCGTCCCCGCGCTGTGCTGTGAATCAATAGGACCGGGGACGGCCGCTACAGTCCGGCCGAGATTGAGCGCGTCCTTCGCGGTGAGCAGCGCGCCGCTCTTGTGACCGGCTTCGATGACTATCGTCACCTTCGCCAACGCCGCGAGGATCCTGTTGCGGCGCGGGAAGCAGCCGCGAAACGCGGCGGTGCCCGCCGGAGACTCCGACAAAACCAGCCCGTGCTCAGCGATCTGCCCGTGCAACCGCGCGTGGCCGCGCGGATACGGCACATCGATGCCCGTGCCGAGCACCGCGACAGTCTTGCCGCCTGATTCGAGCGCCGCACGGTGCGCGCATGCGTCCACACCGCGCGCCATGCCACTGACGACGCATCCGCCCGCACGTGCAATCGCGCCCGCGATTTTTCGCGCGATACGGTCACCGTACGCTGTACAATCCCGCGTGCCTACGATCGCAACGCGCGGGGCGTCGAGCGTAGTGCGCGCGCCGAGGGCGAAGAGCGCGTCTGGTGGGTTCGGGAGGTCGAGCAACTCCGCGGGATAGTCCGGATCCGACTTCCTCCACGTGACCGCCTCCTCGGTTTGCGCGCGCCCACCGGCAGACGTGCGGAGCTCGGGAGCAGCCACGACGAACTCGGCTAGGGGCGTGGGGTTCGAGGTTGGCCGAGCGCGCGTGTTAGCGAGCGCAGTTTGCGAGCGTAGCGCGCACCGGCCAATCTCGAATCCCACGCCCCGAGCCACAAAGCCGCAAACGCCTCACGGCAGCTCCGCAATGTCATCCCGCTTTTCCGTGGCTTTGCGCATGGACAGCAGCTGCGACCACCACGCGGCCAGCGCTGTGTCGAGCCCGGTACGTCCCGCCGCGCTGATCGAGTACACCCCGAACGCGTCCGGCGCGTCGAGCTCGGGTACCATGTCTTCACCGATGATGTCGAGCTTGGTGAAGACCACGCAGTGCGGTTTGCGCGACAACTCCTCCGAGTACGCCGCGATCTCGGCGCGAAGCTGGTCGTACTCTTCCTGCCAATCCATGCTGTCGATCGGGATCAGGAAGGCGAGAATCCGCGTGCGCTCGATGTGGCGGAGAAACTGGAGGCCGAGCCCCTTCCCTTCGTGCGCGCCCTCGATGATCCCCGGGATGTCGGCGACCACGAACGTGCGATGATCCGAGAGCTGCACCACGCCGAGGTTCGGCGCGAGCGTGGTGAAGGGATAGTCGCCGATCTTCGGCGTCGCCGCGGAGATGACGGAGAGCAGCGTGGACTTGCCGGCGTTCGGCTGTCCCACGAGCCCGACGTCCGCTATGAGCTTGAGCTCGAGCTCGATCGTGCGGATCTGGCCTTCCTCGCCCGGCTGCCACTCGCGCGGCGACTGGTGCGTGGCCGTCGCGAAGAAAGTATTCCCCTTCCCACCGCGTCCGCCCTTGGCGGCGACGAACGTCTGCCCGTCCTCCAGAATCTCGATGAGCAGCTCGCCGGTGCGTTGATCGCGGATCGTGGTGCCGGGGGGTACGGGCAGCACCACATCCTTCCCCGACCGGCCGGTCTTGTTGTTCCCCGACCCATGCTCGCCGCGCTCGGCGCTCCAGCGGTCGCGATACGTGTAGTCGAGCAGCGTGGCGAGGTTCGCGTCGCCAGTGCTGATCACGTCCCCGCCGCGGCCGCCGTCGCCGCCGTCGGGACCACCGAGCGGCACC
>CAYGJL010000063.1:0-9316 GCA_964350145.1 uncultured Gemmatimonadaceae bacterium | reverse complement strand
CGCTCCAGCGGCGGGAGGACGTGAGCGCCCGTTTTCGCGAGCTCGCGCGCGAGCTGCTCGGCCACGCCGGCGACGGCGTGCGCGTCGCCTTCGGCACGCACGATCTCGAGCTGTTGCACCAGCTAAGGCAGGACGCGCGCGAGCTGGGGGTGCCGCCTTCGGCTTACGAGATCCAGATGCTGTACGGGATCAACAGCGAGGCGCGGCGCGTGCTCACAGCCGAGGGCGAGCGGGTGCGAGTGCTGATCAGCTACGGCACGGCGTGGTATCCATGGTTCATGCGGCGCCTTGCCGAAAACCCGTCCAACCTGCTGCTCGTCGTGCGCAGCCTCGGCCGGCGATGGGTTCGCCCGTCACCCTCGCCATGAGATTGTGGCGACCGGCATGCACCGCGGCAGCTCTTGTTCTCACCGCCTGCACGGCGAGGCCCGCGCAAGCGCCGGGCGAGAATCGCGTGGTGTTCATCGGCGACTCCATCACCGAATCGTGGGCGCCGTACTTCCCCGCTCTCTTTCCCGGCAAGCCCTACATCCCGCGCGGCATCAGCGGCCAGACCACTCCGCAGATACTCGTGCGCTTCCGGCAGGACGTTGTGCGGCTCCGGCCCAAGGTCGTGGTGATCCTCGCGGGAACCAACGACATCGCCGGCAACACGGGACCGTCGTCGCTGGAGATGATCCAGGACAACCTCGCCTCGATGGCGGAGATCGCGCGCGCCAACGGCATCCGCGTCGTGTTGTCGTCCGTGCTGCCGGCGTACGACTATCCATGGAAGCGCGGCTTGGAGCCCGCGCCGAGGATAGTCGCGCTCAATTCCTGGATTCGGAGCTACGCGGATGCGACCGGCGCGGTGTATCTCGATTACCACACGCCCATGGCGGATGCGCGTGGCGGCCTGCGCGCCGAGCTCACGAGGGACGGCGTGCATCCTAACGCGGCCGGCTACGCCGTCATGGCGCCGCTCGCGGAAGCGGCGATCGCCAGGGCGCTGCGACTGCCGTAACTTTCCGATCCCTATACGTTGGGAAGCCGCTTGCACCCCGGAATGATTCGAACCGTGCTCGCTCGTGACTTGCGGGCGGTCGCGCGTGAAGTGGACGCTTATCACGACGACGAGACGCTCTGGCGCACGGCGCCCGGCATCCCGAACTCCGCCGGCACGCTTGCGCTCCACCTCGCCGGCAACCTCGAGCACTTCATCGGCGCCGTGCTCGGCCGGACGGGCTACGTACGCGACCGGGAAGCCGAGTTCGCCACGCGTGATCTGACACGCGCCGAAGTGCGCCGCCGGATCGAAGCCGCCGCGAAATCGGTGGACGCCACGCTCGCGCAGCTCGCTCCGGAGCAGTGGGAGGGGGAGTATCCGGTTCCCGTCGCCGGCCGCAAGCTCGGCACCGCCGGTTTCCTCGCGCATCTCGCCACGCACCTCGCGTATCACCTCGGGCAGATCGACTACCACCGGCGGATGCTGGTTCCGGACGCCGCCACCGTAGATGCCCTATCGATCAGCGAGCTGCGGGAGTACGCGCCCTGATGCCCGAAATGCTCGCTTCGTCGCAGTCGACGCCCACACCGTTCCCCGCTCTGCTCGCCTCGCGGTTCGTCGTTGAGCGCGAGCTCGGCCGGGGCGGCATGGCCACGGTATATCTCGCCCGCGAGACCAAGCACGAACGGTACGTCGCCCTGAAGATCATGCGCCCCGAAGCGGCTTCTGCGTTCGGCGCGGAGCGGTTCCTCCGCGAGATCGGAATCGCCGCCAGGCTGAGCCACCCGCATCTCGTCCCGCTCATAGACTCCGGCGAGAGCGAGGGCACGCTGTACTACGTGAGCGCCTACGTTCCGGGCGGCTCCCTCCGGGACCGCCTCGATCGCGAAGGCAAGCTGCCGGTCGAGGACGCCGTGCGCATCACCGAGGAGATCTGCGCGGGGCTCGATTTCGCGCACCGCGCCGGCTTCATGCACCGGGACGTCAAGCCCGAGAACATTCTTTTTGCCGACGGGCTGGCGCTGCTCGCGGACTTCGGCGTCGCCCGCGCCTGCGACCCGACGCCCGACGACCGAATGACCACTCCGGGAATCGCGATCGGCACGCCCGCGTACATGTCACCCGAGCAGGCGTCGGGAGATACCGGCTGCGACAGCCGCAGCGACGTGTACAGTCTGGCCTGCGTTCTCTTCGAGATGCTGACGGGTGAGCCGCCGTTCGCGGGAACCGCTCGCGAGGTGATGGTGAAGCACGTCATCGAGGCGGCGCGTCCGGTGCGCGCGCTGCGGCCGGAGGTCCCCGAATCGGTCGATGCCGCGGTCGCGCAGGCGCTGGCGAAGGATCCCGCGCACCGGTTCCCGAGCGCCGCGGCGTTCGCCACCGCCCTGCGAGCGCAGCGGCGGACACATCCCACGGTCGCCGCCTCGGCGCCCGGTATCGCCGTGCTGCCGTTCGTCAACACGAGCGCGGAGCCGGACAACGAGTACCTGAGCGACGGCCTCACCGACGAATTGATTAACGCCCTCGCCGCGGTGCACGGCATCCGTGTCGCATCGCGCACTACGGTTTTCGCTCTGAAGGGCAAGCCGCAGGATGTGCGCGCCATCGGGGCGCTGCTGGACTGCGCGTACGTCCTGGAAGGCACCGTCCGCCGCGCCGGATCGCAGCTGCGGATCACGGCGCAGCTCTCGTCCACGCAGGACGGCCGCCTGCTCTGGTCGCAGCGGTTCGACCGGCAGCTGGATGACGTGCTCGCGATCCAGGACGAGATCTCACGCACGATCGTGAACACGCTGCGCGCCGGGGCGCTCGGCGAAGTCGTGGAGCCCGCGGCGCGGCGGCACACGCAGAACGTCCGCGCGTACAGCCTGTTCCTCAAAGGCCGGTACGAGATGGGGCTCCGGACCCAGTCGGGGCTGGCGAACGCGATCCGGTACTTCAAGCAGGCGATCGAGGAGGATCCGCAATACGCGCTGGCCCATGCCGGGCTCAGCGACGCCTACGCGCTCGAGCTCGACTACCGCAACGTGCCGATTCGCGAAGGCTTCGATCAGGCCCGGGAGCACGCGCTCAAAGCCATCGAGCTCGATCCGACCCTGGCGGAGCCGCACGCCGCCCTCGGCTGGCGCTGCTTCATCTTCGACTGGGATTGGCGGAAGGCGGAAGAGGAATTCCGGCGCGCGATCGAGCTCGACCCGCGGTATGCGTGGGCGCACCAGCTGTTCGCGTTCGTGCTCGCGGCGCGCGCTCAGCACGGCGATGCGATCGTCGAAGGCCACACGTCGGTGGAGCTGGACCCCGGCTCGGTGTCCGCGCGGCGTGGAATTGCGTGGCAGTATTACCTGGCGCGCCGGTGGGATCAGGCGCGGCATCACCTCGACCGCGCGATCGTGATGAATCCCAACTCCGAGGAGACCTACCGCCTGCTGGGCCACACACTCGCAGTCGAGGGGGAGCTTGCCGAGGCCGAGCGGGTGCTGCGGGAGACGATCGAGATGCCGGAGGCCGGTAGCTACACGCGCGCCACGCTCGCGTACGCGCTCGCGCGCGGCGGGAAGGAAGGCGAAGCGCGCGCGATTCTTGAGACGCTGCTGGCGGAGCACGAGCGCGAGTACGTCTCGCCCGTGGGAATCGCCATGATCTACGTCGGGCTCGGCGACATCGAGTGCGCGATCGACTGGACCGAGCGGGCGTACGCCGAGCGGCGCGGATGGCTGTGCTACGTGCGCGTGAACCCGTTGATGGATCCCATGCGCGGGCATCCGAGGTTCGAGGCGCTGGTCGAGCGAATGCGCCTCTGACGAGCGGGATCAGGATTTCCGCTTCGCGCGTGGCGCAGCGCGCGCCCACTCGAGAGCTGGGCCCTACCACCCTTGCAGGGAGGATCGAAGATGCGTTGGCTGTTGATTATCGGCGGGACGCTCGGCGGTCTCGTGGCTGTGATCATCGCTGCCGGATACGCCCTTCCGGTAAAACACGTCGCTTCGCTGTCGGTCGAGCTCGACGCACCGCCTGAGCGCGTTTGGGAGACGATCACGGACATGACTTCGTTCCCGCTGTGGCGCAAGGATGTGAAATCGGTGGAGATCGTCCAGCGCGCGCCCGCCGGCCCCGTGTGGCGCGAACGTTCCAGTGACGGGACGATCACCTACGAGACAGTCGAGAGCGTCCCGCCGCTGCGCCTCATATCGAGGATCAGCGACAGATCGCTGCCGTTCGGGGGCACCTGGACCTTCGATCTGACACCGACTCCGCGCGGGACGCGGCTGACCATCCGCGAAGACGGCGAGGTCTATAACCCGGTCTTCCGCCTCGCCTCGCGATTCGTCCTGGGCCACGACGCCACCATCAGAAAGTACATCGCCGATCTCGAAGCAGGCCTATGATGATCGCGCCGCGCCGCGCGCATGCGTCGTCCGCGTCCGGTGGACGCCGCCGTCAGTGCTGAACCTGAGGAGCGTATAGAGCGGACACCAGCCGACGATGCCGGTCAGGAGCGGCACGAAGCCGAGGATCTTGAACGCCATTCCGAGCTGGCCCGCGATCACGCCACTCCAGCCGAGCGAGAGTATCGCGAGACCCAGCGTGATCCGCACGACGCGATCCATTCCTGCTTCGTTGTTGTCGAGCATGACCGTCTCCTGCTAAGGTAGAGCCGTCGCGTTCTTGCGGGGCTCGGAAGCCGGGACTTCGTCGTCGTCGTCCACCCATTCGTCCAACTCGTGCCGCAGTTGCGGGTGCTGCCGCAGCAGAACCCAGCTCATTGCCGTCAGCGCGAGCACACTGGGAATGGAGACGTGCCAGAGCGAAAGCGCGCTCCGGATCGGCTCGGTCATCAACAGGAAGGCGCCGAAGAGATGGAGAAAGGCGAAGAGGTACATGACGAGCGCGGCGTACCACAGGAGCGGGCCGCGCTCCGCAACCGACGCCATCCAGGATGCGAACAGCCCGAAGGCGAGGAAGATCAGCAGGTGCAGGCCGTTGTACGCGAATACGGCGCCCGGCCATACCTGTACCAGCGCTGGATCCTCGAGGCCGTAGAACAGCCATCCCCCGAGCAACGAGAACGTGTAGAAGAACGAACGACCCTGCAACGCGTCGCCCACGCCGACGCCGAGGAATACGATCAGATAGCCGACCGACCCTATCAGCAGTCCACGCCAAGCGACTTCCCATCGATCTTCGCGCATGATCCACCGCCGGAAGTTCCCACCCCGAGGATACGCTCACCGGCAGCCGGCGCAGTCGGGGAAATCCCACCGGCCGGTACAGCTTTGCCCTACCCGCCCAGGCGAAGCAACCTGTCTATTCCAAGGGCAACCTGGAGCGTACCTTGGGGGCATGCGCTCGCACCGACTCGCACTGCTTTCGGTCCTGGTCGGCAGCCTGTCGGTCTCTTTCGGCGCAGAGAACGTGCAGGCGCAGCAGTGGTTCCGCGGCAACACGCACGCGCACACCGTGAACTCGGACGGCGACAGCCCGCCGGACAGCGTCGCGCGCTGGTACCGCGACGCGAGCTACGATTTTCTCTTCGTCACCGACCACGAGCGGATCACCGATCCCGCTCCGCTGAACGCGCGCTTCGGCGCGTCCGGCCGCTTTCTGTTGATCGCGGGCGAAGAAGTTACGCAAGTGGTCGCCGACTCGACGCATCCGGACCGGCGACGGCAAGCGCACGTCAACGCGCTCGGACTCACCCGCGTCGTGACCCGGCTCGGTGAACGAGGAATCGCGCATGGGGTATCCCTGACGGACGCATACGCGCGGAACATCGCCGCGATTCGCGCGGCCGGCGGGATAGCGCAGGTCAACCACCCGAACTTCCGCTGGTCGGTTCGGCTCGAGGATCTTACGGCGCTCCCCGACTCCACGCTGCTCGAGATCTGGAACGCGCATACGGGCGTGAACAACCTCGGCGGTGTGGATGCCACTGGGCGCGTTGCTCCTTCCGCCGAGGCGCTGTGGGACTCGCTGCTGACGGGCGGCAAGGTGGTGTTCGCCGTCGCGGACGACGACAGCCACAGCTTCCGCGCAAGCGACGCGGACTCGTACGAGCTCACGCGCCCGGGGCGCGCGTGGATCATGGTGCGCGCCGATACGCTGACGGAGCCAGCGATTCTCGGCGCGATTCGCCGCGGGGATTTCTACGCCTCTACCGGCGTGACGTTGAGCGAGCTCGCCGTGACGGACGGCGCGATCACGGTCGCCGTGCTACCGGTTTACGACAGCCGCTACACGATAGAGTTCGTCGGCAGCGGCGGACGAGTGCTCGCGACGGTATACGACCGGCGCGCGTCATACACGATTCGCGGTGACGAAGGCTACGTCCGCGTGCGCGTCAGCGATTCGAACGGCCGGAAGGCGTGGACGCAGGCGACGCGGGTGCGCTGAGCACCGGCAGAAATCCGCCGAGTCCGTGCAGATGGTCGCCGTGATCCGGGCCCGTGTTCCCCGCGAACCCCAGGATCGCGAGGCCGCCGCGCCGTACCTCGCTTATCTGCTGCATTCCGCCCGGCCCCCACTCGAGTACCGGCGTGCGCGCGAGCCCGAGCGCGGCGATGATCCAGTCCGCGGTCTCGGTGGTGCTGGCGAAAGTCGCGGGAAATACCTCGGAGTGGGTGAAGACGAACCGAACCTCGCCGGCCACTGCGCGGCGCGCGTACCGGAGGAACGGGAGCAGCTTCAACGTGTCGAGCGCGCCGCCCTCGAAGAGCACGGTTCGCTCGGGGATATAGCTCGTGTGGAGTCCGTCGAGCAGCAGCACGCCGTCGATCCCGGCAGCGGTGCGCTCGTCACTCAGCAGCGCGCGCACGCCGCCGTAGCCGGCGCTGAACGCGCTGACGACTACGCGGCCTACGCTCACCCTTCCCCGCGTCCGCGCAACGGTCTCGTCGCGCACGCGCTGGATCAGCGTGTTCCACGCGGCCGAGTCAGACAGCGCGCGCTCGTACGCGGAGGAGCTGCCGGGCAGGTTGATGACCGCGAGCACGTAGCGGTCGCGCGCGTTGGCGACCGCGTGCATGGGTACGTACGCCGCGCTGAAGACGTGCACGAGCAATGTCCGCTCGTCCGCGGCGCCCGCGCTGACAGGCGGCTTGTCCGGAATGAACACCTCGACCGGCCGCGGGAGCACCGAGTCGACTCTGAACGTGAGACCCGGAGGCTGCACTTGCGGGATGCGCTCGTGGCGCCTCGCGTTCTCCACCATCGGCGAGGGGTTTTGGGCGCGGACCGGCGGGGACATCGGCACAGGGACTGGCAAGGGTCGCGGGCCGCAGCCCGCGAGCGCGACTCCGGAAGCGAGCACCGTCGCGCGCACGGCGTGTTTCATCAGTACGCGTGCCGCCATTCAACCATCACTTGGTCCAGATGGCGATCGTGCCGCAGCCGAGCTGAATCTGCTGGAATTGCGGCGGCACAATGTCGCCGTACACCTCGATGGCAGCTATCTCGTGCGGGCGGACCCAGATGTCTATGTCCTCGGCGGAAAGGTCATCCCGAGCCATCGCCGGAATGTGGACGCCGTTGAGATACATTGCCGGCGAGCAATCCGTGTCCCCTCTCCGAAGCCTGATCGTCCCGGCATCGGTCGCCAAGCCCCGAATCCCGCGGAATAGGTCCGACGCGTTCACGGGCGCACGCCGCGCGATCTCTTCCGCCGTGAGGTAGCGGCCCAGGCCCGTCCGGCGCCGCGCCTCGAACCCGAGCCGATACTCGTCTCTCCACCGGGACGCGGTTACCCGCACGGTATCGAGCACGGCGCGGAACGTGGACAGCGCGACGTGCACCGACGGCGCGCCGGTGAAGACGTTCACGGCGCGGCGCTCGGGATAGTATCCGAGCGCTTTTACTTCCAGCGTACGGGTCCCGAGCGGGACGTCTACAAGGGTCCATTCGCCCTTGGCATTGGTGGTTGCCTCAGGTCCGTCGGTGAGAACTACCTGCGCCCCAGGGATCGGTGCGCCGGTAGCGATGGACGCCACGGTTCCGCTCAACCGCCCGTCACCCGACTGCACGATTCGGCGCGTCACGGACGCCGTGTCGCCGCGCCGCAAAGTGTCCGCGAACGTCACCGTGCGCGCCCCGCCGACATAAAGATCGCGGCGAATGACCGCTTCCACGGAAATCGGAATTTCGACGAGAGCAGTACTGTCTGCGTTGCGCCCGGCGAAGACTGTGGTGGTTCCGGGGCGCGGCACGTCACACAGGGAAAACCAGCCGGTCTCCGTAGTGGTCGCCTCGACGCGCTGGACGCGCTGGGAAAACCCGCCGCGGGTCATGGAAAATTCCTGCCACGCACCGGTCACCCCCACCCCCGCGAGCGGCAGATGGCTGTGCGCGTCGCGCACGACGCCGAAGATGACCGCCCCGGAATCACGAACCGATTGCTCGCCGCAGATCGCCGCAAGCAGTCGCTCGGGCGACGGAATCGCCACGTCGGCGCTCACTGACCGGCGGCCGGCGACGACAACCTCGCGCAGAGGCGACTCGATGCCGAGCGAATCGAGTACGGGGTGCAGGAACCCGAGCAGGTAGCCGCCGTTCGGCACATCGCTGAAAGCGAACGAGCCGAGCGCGTCGGTGATTTCCGTGCGCACCCCGCCAGCGGGGTTGCCGGCGTCCACGAGCTGCACCGTGGCCCCGGCAAGCGGCCGGAGAGCCACGCTGTCGTACACGACTCCGCTGACCGTCGCTCCCGCGCGCCCGGTCGTGTCCGGCGTCTGCGCGCCGGCAGTTGCCGCGAGCGCCACGACGAGCATTAGAAGCCGGAACGGCATGCGGTGGTCGTCCGAGTGGGAGACGGACTAAACGTTAGCGCTCGACCCCATTCCCGCCAGACTGCCGGGACGTTAGCGCCCCGCCCCGCCGCTCAGGATGTCAAAGCCGATCCGCACGCCTTTCAGCGTGAAGAACGGATCCACCTGGTCGAACTCCTGGCAGTGCCGCGCGAAGACCTCGCACAAACCACCGGTCGCGATCACAACGGGCACGGACTCGCGCGGCCACTCGGCTTTGATCCTCCGCACCAGCCCGTCGATGGACTCCGCCGAGCCGTACACCACGCCGGACTGAATGCACTCCTCGGTGCGTGTGCCGATCAGCTTCGCGGGCGCGACGATCGCCGTCGCCGGCAGCTTGGATGTCTTGCTGAACAGCGTTTCCGCGGAGCTCGTTACGCCAGGCTGGATGATCCCACCGAAAAACGAGCCCTCGGCGGTGATGCAGTCGTAGGTCGTAGCGGTGCCGAGGTCCACCACGATCGCGTCGTGCTCGAGCAACGCGTGCGCGGCGAGCGTGTTCGCGATCCGGTCGGCGCCGACGGTGAGCGGC
>CAYGJL010000062.1:0-9985 GCA_964350145.1 uncultured Gemmatimonadaceae bacterium | reverse complement strand
CGCGCGCCCGGGTACGAGATTCTCAACCTCCGCGCCCGCGGATCGATCGCGGTCGGCCGCGCGTCGCTGGCCCCCGGCCTGGCGGTCGAGAACCTGTTCGGGCGGGAGTACGTGGGTGCGGTCAGCGTGAACGCCGCCGGCGGCCGGTACTTCGAGCCCGCGCCCGGCCGCACCGTCGTCGCTTCGCTGGCGGTCCGTTTTTGAGGTATCCGGCAGGCGGCTCGGAGCGGGTGGAGGACGAGGCGTCCTCGCAGGGCGCGTCTTAGCGAGCGTAGTTTGCTCGCGTAGCGCCCAAAGAGGATGCCTCGGCCTCCGCCCGCCCGAGCCAGCCCCGACCCCCGAAGGGCATATTGTGCGGCAATGAGCTTCGCCGACATCCTCCTCACGGCGCTCGGGCAGATACGAGCCAACAAGCTACGCTCGTTCTTCACCACGCTCGGGATAATCGTGTCGGTCACGTTCCTCGTCGCCGTCATCGCGATCATTCAGGGGATGAACGCGTACGTGACGGAGAACATCGCCAACGCGCTCATCGGCCAGAATTCCTTTCAGGTCCGCCGTACGCCGATCCAGGTCGGGCTGTTCGACGACGAGCAGATGGCGCGGCTGCGGCGGAGGCCGCGGATCACCGACGCCGACGCCGCGGCCGTCGCCGCCGCACTCCCCAACGCCGCCGCGGTGAGCCGGCAGTCCGGCTGGCCCACTCCGATCAACGACGTGATGTGGCGCAACCGCAAGATCGGAGACGTGACGGTGTTCGGCGTGACCGCGGCGTACCAGATCGTGCAGGACTACCGCTTCTCCCACGGCCGCCCGCTCAGCGATCTCGACGTCAGCAGCAAACGCCGGGTTGCGGTGATCGGCGCGGACGTCGCGGAGAAGTTGTTCGAGAGCGTGAACGCCGTCGGCCAGGAGATCCGCGTGCAGAACCAGCGGTTCGAGGTCGTGGGTGTCGTGGAGAAGAAAGGGCGCGTGCTCGGCCAGTCGTTCGACGGATTCGTGCTGCTGCCGCTGCCCGTGTTCGAGATGATCTACGGCCGCCGTCTCACGACGACCGTCTCGGTGAAGATGCCTACGGCTGACCTGGTGCGGCCGGGAATGCAACGCGCCGAGGCGGCGATGCGCGTCGCGCACCGGCTACGCCCGGGCGAGGAGAACGACTTCAACGTCGAGACCACCGACGCGCTGGTTTCTTTCTGGCAGAATCTCACGCGCGTGCTGTTCGCGGTCGTGCCCGCACTCGTGACGATTGGCGTGGTCGTCGGCGGGATCGTCATCATGAACATCATGCTGGTGGCGGTGAATGAGCGCACGCGCGAGATCGGCATCCGCAAGTCGTCCGGCGCGCGGGCGCGCGACATCCGCCGCCAGTTCCTGGCCGAGGCGACGATGCTGTCCACGCTGGGCGGCGCGGGCGGAATCTTCGCCGGCTGGGCACTGGCCGCGACGATCAGCGCGCTGTCTCCCCTTCCCGCGCGCGTCACGCTCTGGTCCGTCATCGCGTCGCTCACGCTCGGCGCGGGCGTCGGAATCATCTTCGGCGTGTATCCCGCGGCGCGCGCGGCGAAACTGGATCCGATCGCGGCTCTGCGCGCCGAATGAGCAGGCGGCCGAAGGACGCGGCGGTCCAGGGATGGTTTGCCGATCTCGTCGTGGACAATTTCGCGATCGCGTTCGACACGCTGCGCGCCAACAAGCTGCGGTCGAGTCTCACCATCCTCGGGGTTGTCATCGGAGTGGGCACCGTGATGGCGATGGCGACCATCGTGAAAGGGATCGGCGATCAGATCACGCGCACCATCGAGATCGCAGGGCCGTCCACGTTCTACGTGATCAAGGTGTTCTCGCAGACGCCGATCAACCCCGACCGGCTGCCGGCGTGGATCCGGATCCGGCCGGATATCGCCGAGCGCGAGGCCGCGCGCATCAAGCAGATACCCGGTGTGCATTATGCCGGAATCTGGGGGCAGGCGTTCGGCCGGATCGAGTATCAGGGAGTGCGCACGCAGCCGGGCGTCATCACCGGCGCGGACGACGGGTTCACCGAAATCCAGGGCGGCGAGCTGACGGCGGGTCGCTGGTTCGCGCGCAGCGAGCTGACGCGGGGCTCCGCTGTGGTGGTGCTGCACGAAGATTACGCGGCCAAGGTATTCGGCCAGATCGATCCGCTCGGACGCACGGTACGCCTTAGTGGCCGCCCCGCGGAGGTGATCGGCATCTACCATCCGCCGGGAAACATCTTCGCGCCACCCGGCTCGGAGAACGTGGCGATCATTCCGTTCCGGATGCTCGACCGGCAGTTCACCTACGACAAGACGAACGCGCTCTTCATCTCCGTCAAGCCCAAGGATGGCACCGATGTCGCGGACATCCAGGAAGAAGTGATAGTTACGATGCGCGAGTTGCGATCGCTGAGGCCGGGCACACCGAATTCGTTCGACCTCATTACCCAGGACCAGATACTCGACGTGTTCAACAAGCTCACGGGTGCGTTCTTTCTCGTGATGATCGTGCTGTCGAGCGTCGCACTCCTGGTCGGCGGGATCGGCGTCATGGCGATCATGATGGTGTCGGTGACCAACCGCACGCGCGAGATCGGCGTGCGCAAGGCGATCGGTGCGACGCGGCGGGAGATCATGCTGCAGTTCCTGATCGAGGCCGCGACGCTCACCGGGATCGGCGGCGCCATCGGAATCCTCATGGGGCTCGGACTCGCGCGGCTCGTGACGGCGATTTTGAAAGTCGAGTCCAACGTGCCGCTCGGGATTACGATGATCGCCGGGGCCGTATCAGTCGGGATCGGGATCGCGTTTGGGCTGCTGCCGGCTAGACGAGCAGCGAGGTTGGATCCAATCGAGGCTTTACGGTACGAGTGAGGTGTGGTGGCTACTGGGATGCTGAAGGGGAATCCAAGTAGGGAGTGGGGCAGTCGGGAGGTGTGAGTTTGCAGTTGACCGACCCAACTTCAAACTCACAACTCCAGACTGCCACACTCCCTACTTGGATTCCCCTTCAGCATCCCCGTAGCCAGATTCCCAGCGTGACTCCCGTGGACATTCTCGCAATCGCCGCCCACAGAGACGATGTTGAGCTCTCCTGCGCCGGCGCTCTCATCAAAGCCCGATCGTTCGGCCGCACCACGGCCGTGATCGATCTCACCGCCGGCGAGCTCGGCACCCGCGGCTCGGCGGAGACGCGCGCGGCCGAAGCCGAGAAAGCCGCCGAAGTCATGGGCCTCTCGGCGCGGGAGAACCTTCGCCTCCCGGACGCGGGGATCGTGAACACGCCGGAGGCGCGCGCGCGGCTCGCGGTGCTCATCCGCCGCTTCCAGCCCGCGATCGTGGTCGCGCCCGCGCTCGGCGGGCGGCACCCGGACCATCACGTGAGCGCGCAGCTCGTTCGCGACGCGTGCTTCGTCGCCGGGCTCGCCAAGGTCGAGCCGGGCACCCCCGTGCATCGGCCGCGCAAGATCATCCACGCGGTCACGCACCGGGAAGATTTCTCGAAGCCGACTTTCGTCGTGGACATAACGGACGAGTTCGAGCGGAAGCTGGACGCGATCCGCTGCTACGCGTCGCAGTTCGAGGGAGTCACGCAGGCGGGCGAGGTGTATCCCAACGGCGATCCCCTGCTCGACGTCGTGCGGCATCACGCGGCCCACTACGGGTCCATGATCCGCTGCCGCTACGGCGAGGCGTACTTCACCACCGAGACCATGCGGGCCGACGACATCGGCGCGCTCGAGGTGTCCACGTTTTGAGCGAGCCGAAGCCGGACGAGGTCAGCTACCCGTCGTACCTGGCGCTGGACGAGCTGCTCTCGCTCCAGCGGCCGCGCTCGCAGCCCGTGCACCCCGACGAGCTGCTGTTCATCATCGTGCACCAGGCGAGCGAGCTCTGGTTCAAGGTGATCCTGCACGAGCTCGACGCCGTGGTCGCGTCGCTGCGGAAGTTCGACGCCCAGCTCGCGCTCTGGCACGTCGGCCGGTTGAACGCGATGATGCGGATAGTCTCGAGCCAGCTCTCCTCGCTCGAGCTACTTCCGCCCCAGCATTTTCTCGAATTCCGTACCTTCCTCGGCACTTCGAGTGGATCACAGAGCGTGCAGTTCCGCGCGATCGAAGCGGCCTCGGGACTGCGCGAGCCTCATTTCCTCGCGGCGCTCGCGGCGCACGGACCGATCCCGTCGCAGGTGCAGAAGTATCTCGACCAGCCGACGCTGCAGGCCCTGCTACTGGGCCTGATCGAGCACGAGGGAACCGACGTGAAGCAGCTGTACATGGGGCCCGGCCCGACCACGCTCTTCTTTCTCGCCGAAGCGTTTCTCGAGTACGAGCAGGGCTTCGCCGAGTGGCGGTTCAAGCACGTGCAGCTGGTCGAGCGCGTGATCGGCCCCGGAACCAGCGGCACCGGCGGGACGTTAGGCGCGCGCTATCTCGCGAAGACCGTGAGCCAGCGATTTTTCCCCAAGCTGTGGGAAGCACGCGGGGAGATGTTCGTCAGCGGATAAGGAAAGCGAAGCAGATCGCCCTCGAGCGGTCTCGGCTGCGGTGGGAATCGCTTAAACATGGTAAGTTCACCGATGCCCGCGAACGGCCTCGACCCCATTTATCTGGACCACGCCGCCACCACTCCCGTGCGGGAGGAGGTGCGCGAGGCGATGCGCCCTTTCCTCGGCGCGAGCTTCGGCAACCCGTCCAGCACGCACCGCTGGGGCCGGGAAGCCCGCGCAGCGCTCGACGAGGCCCGCGAGCGCGTAGCCCGCACGCTCGGCGCGAGGACCGACGAGATCTGCTTCACGTCCGGCGGCACTGAAGCCGACAACATGGCCGTGCTCGGCATCTGGCGCGCGCTGCGCAAGAAGGGCCGCGGCGCCTGCGTCTGCACGCCGATCGAGCACAAGGCCGTGCTCGGCGCGGCCCACCAGGTCGAAGCCGAAGGCGGCGACGTGCGAATGCTCGAAGTATCGGGCGACGGCACAGTGCGGACGGATTCCGCGCGCGACGCCTTGCGCGACGATGTGGCCGTGTGCTCGGTCATGTGGGTGAACAACGAGACGGGCGTGATCCAGCCCGTGCCCGAGATCGCCGCACTAACGAAGGCAGCGGGCGCGATCTTTCATACGGACGCGGTGCAGGCGTTCGGCAAGGTGGACATTGACGCGTCCAGGCAGCAGTTCGACGCGCTGTCCATCTCGGGCCACAAAATCTGCGCTCCCAAGGGCATCGGCGCGCTCTTCATCCGCCGCGGCACGCCGCTCGATCCGATCATGCACGGCGGCTCGCAGGACCGCGGGCGGCGCCCCGGCACCGAGAACGTCGCCGCCGCCGTCGGGCTCGCGTGCGCGGCGGAGTTGGTCGTGGCGGAACGCGAGCGGGAGGACGAGCGGCTGCGCAAGCTGCGCGACGAGCTGGAGCGCGCGATCGTCGAACGCGTGCCGGACGCGGTCATTCATGGTCGTGGAGCGCCGCGAGCGCCGCACATCCTCAGCGTTTCGATTCCTGGAACCGACAGCGAGTCACTGCTGATGGCGCTCGATCTGAAGGGCGTCGCTGCGTCAGGCGGCTCTGCGTGTCAGAGCGGGAGCGCGTCTGGCTCGCACGTGCTCAAGGCAATGGGCGTACGGCCGGAGCTCGCCTCCGCGGTGATCAGGATGAGCCTCGGCTGTCTGACCACCGACGATTGCGTGCGGCGGGTGGCCGAAGTGTTCCCCGCGCTCGTCGCGAAAGCGCGGTCAATGGCGGACTCGACCCCCAGCTAGCGCGACCGTCGGCGCACGCTGATGGCGCCCCGCTGTGATCCGTGCGGCCGGACGCGATAGATTTCGGCATGTCCCCAATGCGTCCGACCCCGGGAACGAGAGTCCTTTGCGCCATGTCAGGTGGCGTGGACTCATCCGTCGCGGCCGCCATGCTCGTCGAGCAGGGCTATGACGTGGTCGGCGCGACCATGAAGCTGTTCTGTCACGGCACGGACGTGCCGGA
The DNA here is from genome assembly GCA_964350145.1 of uncultured Gemmatimonadaceae bacterium. Classification (GTDB taxonomy): domain Bacteria; phylum Gemmatimonadota; class Gemmatimonadetes; order Gemmatimonadales; family Gemmatimonadaceae; genus JACDCY01. The sequence goes on along the minus strand of CAYGJL010000062.1, from coordinate 4,002 downwards.
CCGCCCATGCTGCTCGCTCGATTCGGTGAACGATGCCCGGCGAGTGTGCGAGCAGCTCGGGATTCCGCACTATGTGATCAATCTCGAGGACCGCTTCGGCAGCGACGTCATTGACAACTTCGTGGACGAGTACTCGCGCGGGCGCACGCCGATCCCGTGCGTGCGCTGCAACACGTTCACCAAGTTCCGCGACCTGATGAAGAAGGCCGACGCGATAGATGCGCGGTACGTCGCGACCGGGCACTACGCGCGGATGGTGGACGGCGAGCTGCACCGCGGGGCGGACGAGAACAAGGATCAGACTTACTTCATGTGGGGAATCGACCGCGCCGTGCTCTCGCGCATGCTGCTGCCGATCGGCGAGATGACCAAGGCCGGGACCCGCGCGCTGGCGCACAAGCTCGGTCTCGAGCTGATCGCCGACAAGCCAGAGAGCCAGGAGATCTGCTTCGTGCCCGACGGCGATTACATGAAGATCCTGCGCGAGCGGTTGCCCGCCGACGCGCCGGCGCTGTCGAAGGGCCCGATCATGACGAGCGAGGGCCGCGTGATCGGCGAGCACGACGGATACGCGCGCTACACGATCGGACAGAGACGCGGATTGCCGGGTGGATTCGCCGAGCCTATCTACGTCGTCGCGATCCGTCCGCGTGATCGTGCGGTCGTGGTCGGCCCGCGCGAAGAGTTGCTCGGGCGCGGCGTGATCGCGCGCGAGGTCAATTGGCTTACGAACCCGCCCGCGGAAGGTGCAAGCGTGCAGGTGCGGGTTCGTCACCGGGCGCCGCTCGCGGCCGGAGAGCTGCTGCGGGTGCAGGGCGACGAGATCGAGGTCGCGTTGGATGAACCCGTGGCCGCGATCACCGCCGGTCAAAGCCTCGCGGTCTACGACGCCTCCGGCAGGCTTCTCGGTGGAGGATTCATCGAGGGCGTGCCTCACTCGACTCGCGCTCTTCGAACGATCGCCGCATGATTCAGGGCCCATTGGCCTGACCTCAACCAACCGTCGAAATGAACCGTGCCGCGCTGCTGGCCTTCGCCGTGCTTGCCTGCTCCTCTACCGATGATGCAGTGACCGACGCTACCGGCCAGCGCCAGCTTCCGCACGACCCGCACTCCTACGCGCAGCCCGACACCGCCCGCGTCACGCACGTCTCGCTCGACCTGACGCCCGACTTCTCGGCGAATCGGCTCCGCGGCACTGCCCGCCTCGCCGTCGTTCGCGCCGGTAACGCTGACAGCGTGATCCTCGACATCCGGGACCTGACGATCAAGCGCGTCACCACCACCGGTGGCGACTCCCTCGGTTTCAGCATCGGCGCCGCGAAGGAATTCCTCGGCGCGCCGCTCGCCATCGCGCTCCCCACGGGCGATTCAGCGGCGCAGGCGCAGGCCGACACGATCGTCATCGAATACGAGACGGCGCCGACCGCGGCGGCCGTGCAGTGGCTCTCGCCCGCGCAGACCGCGGGCAAGAAGCTCCCATTCCTCTTCACCCAGGGCCAGGCGATCCTCACCCGCACGTGGGTGCCGACGCAGGACAGCCCGGGCATCCGGCAGACGTACGACGCCACTATCCACGTGCCCGCCGGAATGCGCGCGGTCATGAGCGCAGAGAACGTGAGTGCTGCCGCCGAGACTGACTCTGCCGGTCTATCCGTCTACCGCTTCCAGTTGAAGCACGCGATTCCGCCGTACCTCTTCGCGCTGGCCGTCGGCGACATCGCCTTCCGCCCGATCGGCCCGAACACGGGCGTGTACGCCGAGCCGTCCGTCGTCGAGCGGGCAGCCACGGAGTTCTCGGAAGTGGACGCCATGGTCGCCGCCGCGGAGAAGCTGTACGGGCCGTATCGTTGGGGCCGCTACGACATTCTCGTGCTACCGCCCTCCTTCCCCTTCGGCGGGATGGAGAATCCGATGCTCACGTTCGCGACGCCTACGATCCTCGCTGGCGACCGCTCGCTCGTGAGCCTGGTAGCGCACGAGCTGGCGCATTCGTGGTCGGGCAACCTCGTCACCAACGCGACGTGGGACGACTTCTGGATCAACGAGGGGTTCACCTCGTACATCGAAGCCCGGATCATGGAGGAAGTGCGCGGCAAGGACTACGCGGACATGCTCCGTGTGCTCGGCCGGCAGGATCTCGACGAAGAGATGGTCGGCCTCGACAGCGCAGACACGCGCCTGCAGCTCAGGCTCGCGGGCCGCGATCCGGACGAAGGGATGACCAACGTGGCGTACGAGAAAGGGTCGGCGCTGCTCCAGACGATCGAGTCGGTGGTCGGCCGCGAGCGGCTGGATCAATGGCTGCGCAGCTACTTCGACCGCAACGCGTTCAAGCCGATGACGTCCGAATGGCTGGTCGAGGATCTCCGGAAGAGCTTGCTCACGCCCGGCGAGGTCGCGCGCGTGGAGCTCGACGCCTGGATCAACCGCCCGGGCCTTCCCGCGAGCGCGATCACGGTCGAGTCCGCCGCGCTGGCGGCGGTGGATAGCCAGGTCACCCGGTGGAACGGCGGCGCGCCCGCGACGGAGCTGCGGACGACGAGCTGGTCCACGCACGAGTGGCTGCACTTTCTTCGCGCGCTCCCCGACACGGTGCCGACGAATCGGCTAGCCGAGCTCGATGCGCAGTTCCGCCTGTCGTCCAGCGGCAACGCGGAGATACTCGGCGAGTGGTTGGTCATCGCCATCAGAAATAGGTACGAGCCCGCGTTTCCCGCGCTGGCCCAATTCCTGACGTCGCAGGGACGGCGCAAGTTCCTGACGCCGCTGTACACCGAGATGATGAAGACGCCGTGGGGGGAAACGATGGCTCGCAACATTTATCGGCGCGCACGTCCGACCTACCACGCCGTTTCTACCGGGACTATCGACAGGATCGTGCTCGCTCCGAGACTCTGAAGCGGGGCAACCTCAGCTCACGCGACGATTGGCCGAGTGCCTGTACTGCGCCGGCGTCACGCCGAAGCGCCGCCGGAAGAGATTCGTAAAGTGGCTCTGGTCGTAGAACCCCGCGCGGAGCGCGACGGACGACAACGGCTCCTCGCTCTCTAACAGGTCGCGCACCGCGCGCTCGATCCGCAACTGGCGGATGCGCTCCCCCACCGTGATGCGGAACGCGGACCGGTAGCTTCTCGCCAGCGTCGCGGGCGCGACACCAACAGCTCGCGCCACACCGCTGAGCGCGATCCTGGATGCGTACAGCTCGCGGATCATCTCGTCGGCCTCCCGCAGCCAGCGGGGCATGTCCGCCGCCCTCACGGGCGCCGTGTCCCGCGCGAGCGTCGCGAGCAGCTCGAGCAGTAGTCCCTCGACGGCGATCGCCGCGGACTCGTCCCCGGCGTCCAGCTCCTCCAGGAGCCGGTTGACGATGCTGCCGGCGTGCGCGCCCGACACGTGGATGCGCTCGTCGAGCAGCCGCTGAATCGGGCGCGAGTCGGCGAACCGGCGCCGGTCCACGTCTATCCGCAGCCCATGCGTCTCGCTCGCGGCGAATCTGTTCCAGTGCGTCTCGCCCGCGGGCGTCACCTTGAGCGAATCCGAGAGACAGTCCACCGCGTGCCCCCCGACGTATTCCGTGAAGCGGCCGCGCAGCACGTAGCACAGCGTGGGGTCGTCGTGCGTGTGCTTGGGCAGCTCCGTACCCTGGGGATGTACCCCCCGGTACAGAGAAAAGCCGGGCACGCTCAGCATCCGCAGGCGGTACCGCGCCGCGCGATCGAGGTCCGATCCCCTGATGCTCATGTCCTCAACATCGCTGCATCACGCGTGCCCGCGCAACGGCCAAACGCGCAGGTCACGCGCGTCCAATGCCCGGCACGCCCTACAAGACCCGTCCCGGGCTGCGCCGGTATCCTGCTTCGGTAAACCACCCAGGAGAAAAATCATGGCGTCAGGAATTCGTTCGTGGTCTTTGAGGGCGATCGTAGCCGGCGCAGTGCTGGCGTGCGGGGGTGGTGGCGACGGTGGGGGAGGCGGAGGCGGAGCCGAAGTTTCGCCCCC
>CAYGJL010000061.1:0-11664 GCA_964350145.1 uncultured Gemmatimonadaceae bacterium | reverse complement strand
GTAGATACAAGGACTAACGGCCATCGCGGATCGGCGATTAATCGAGGACGGAGGATCGCGGAGAGAAACGTCTGCGGTGCCTCGCTGTTCCGCTCATCCGCAGTCCTTAGTCCTCAATTAGTCGTAGATCCGCGATTGTAGTTAGTCCTGAGGCCGCAAGGGTCCTGAGTCCGCAGTCGCCCTTCCCGCGGCGATCCACGATCTATCCCTCTCCGACCGCCTCTTCGCACACGGCCAGACACCCGCGCACCGTCGCGACGGTGTGATCGCCCATGTGCCCGATCCGGAAGGTTGTCTCCTTCAGCGCGCCGTACCCCGCGCCCACCGTATAGCCCGCTGCGCGCACTGCGGTGATGAATCGCTGCGGCGTGAAACCATCGGGCAGCCTGATGGCAGACACCGTGGGTGATCGCTCGCCCGGCTTTGCGACGATGCCGATCCCGCGATCCTCGAGGCGGCCCGCCCAATCCACGACTTCATGCTGCATCGCGGCGTGTCGCGCCCAGCGCGCTTCCATCCCCTCCGCGACGATCGAACGCAGCTGCGCGTCGGCGGCGAACAGGAGCGAGACCGCCGGCGTGTTCGGCGTCTGGTTCTTCGCCGCGAGCTCGTCGAACTCGCCGATGTCGAAGTACACGCCGCGCCCGGTGACGCGCCGCGCCTGCTCGACGAAATCGGCCGACGCGGCCGCGAAAGCGAGTCCCGGCGGGAGCGCCAGCGCCTTCTGCGATCCGGTGAGCACGTAGTCGCACTTCCATTCGTCGAACTCGAGCGGAGCGCCGCCCAGGCCAGACACGCTGTCGATCAGGCAGAGCACGCCCTGCCGGTGCGCGGCGTCGTTTATCGCGCGCACGTCGTTGAGAACGCCCGTGGACGTCTCCGAGTGCACGACAGTTACCGCCGCATACCGCGCAGAGGACAGCCTTCTTTCCACTTCCGCGACGTCGTGCGCGCTTCCCGCCGGCACCTCGTACCGGTCGCACTCACGGCCGCACATGTCCGCGATCTTGGCGAACCGCTCGGAAAAGCCTCCATTTACCAGCGCGAGGATTCTACCAGCGGGCGCGCACCGGATCGCGGCTTCCATCAAGCCGGTCGCGGAGGAAGTGCTCACGTACACGGGTCTCTGCGTACGAAAGACCGCCCGCAGCCCCGTCTGGATCCGCGCGTACAGTGCCTCGAACTCCGGCCCGCGGTGCGCGATCATCGGCTGCGTCATGGCGGCCAATACGGCGGGGCGTACATCGGTCGGCCCCGGCACGAAAAACCTTCCGAACGAGTAAGTCACGCTGATCCCTCGGTGCCGAGCACCAGCCGTTCCAACGCGGCGAAGGAGCCGACGGTGAAATCCGCGATCGCGACGACGGGCTCGCGCCGCACGAATCCGGTGAATGCCGCGAACGCGTCGGCGATGGGTCGGATCTCCGCGTCCGTCATTCCATCGCCCACGGCGAGCACCGGCGGCGCGAGGTTCAGTCGCTCCGCGACCGTTCGCTTTCCTCCCTGGAGCACGAGCGGCTCGGCCGGATCGAACCCGGAGAAATCTCCGCGCGCGTCGAACACGCACGCTACCGCGCGAACGTGCTCCGCGGACAGCCCCAGCCGCGCGACGAACGGAGCTACTGCGCCGCGGAGGCCGCTCGTCACTACGTCGAGCCGTACACCGGCCGCGCCAAGCCGCTCGATCGTTTCGGCCGCGTCCGGCGCGGCGTTCTCCCAATAGGCCTTGGCCAGCTCCGCCAGGTCGGCCGTCGTCGGCTTCACCGCTTCGAGCCGCGCGCCGTACACCTCTTCGATGGAGCGCTCGCCGGCCATCGCCTCCGCTGTGAGCCGCGCCACCTTCCGCCCGACTTCCGGCCCGCGTCGAGCCGCGAGCCAGTCAATCCCTTCAATGCCGGAGAGCGTGGAATCAACGTCGAGAATGACGGAAGAAAATCTGGGCACTAGACCGCCAGCATCGAGCCAGTGATGTTACTAACTACCGCGCGAAGGTCACAACGGTCGCCGTGCGAACGCCCGGAATTCCGAGCAGCCGCTCACGAACCTGCTCGCCGACCGCCCCATCCACCGACACCGCGGCGAGCGCGTCGCCACCCTGCGCGAGCCGCGCCTGGTGGTACTCGGCGATATTGATTCGCGCCTCGCCGAGCACGGTTCCAACGCGCCCGATCACGCCCGGGACGTCTTCGTTGGTGAGGATTAGCAGCGTGCCCCGCGGCTGCACGTCCACGTGAAAATCTCCGATCCGCGTGAGGCGCACGGGAGCTGTCGGGGACGCCGTGCCCGCCACCGCGATCTCCTGCATCCCGGCCGAGATCCGGATCTCGACGACGTCGTCCGCCGTCCCCGGCGCGGACTCCAGCGACGACAGCTCGATGCCGCGCTGCGCGGCGAGCGTGCGCGCGTTGATCACGTTCAGCCGGTCGCCCTCGACGATTCCTTCCAGCACTCCGACCGCGGCGGCGGCCAGCAGCGCTTCGCTCGCCCCCACGTGCGCGGACCCTGCGCGGACGGACACCCTTTGCACCGCGCGATTTCCCTGCGTGGCTAGAATCGCGCGTCCCACCGCGGCCGCGCGCTCGGTCAGCCGCAGAGCGGGCTTGAGCTCCTCCCAGCGCACGCCCTCCACGGACGCGATGTTGATCGACCGCGACAGCTCACCGCCCAACAACGTCTCGCGCACCGCGGCGCACACGTCGCGCGCGACGTGTGCGCTGCGCTTCCACAGTGGACGCGCCGATGTGGGGCGTGAGAAAGAGATTCGGTGCGGAGCGCAGCGGGTCGTTAGCGGGCAGCGGCTCCCGGGAGAAAACGTCGAGCGCGGCGCCGCCGAGCCAGCCGCTTCGCAGCGCAGCGGCCAGCGCGTCTTCCTCGACGATTCCGCCGCGCGCGAGGTTCAGAACGATCGCGCCCGCCTTGAGCTTGCCGACCTCGCGCTTGCCGATCATGCCGCGCGTCTCGGCGGTGAGCGGCGTGTGGATTGTGACGACGTCGCTCTGTGACAGGAGCGCTCCGAGCGAGTCGGCGCGCTCCACGCGCAGGCCCTGGAACCGCGCCTCGGGCACATACGGATCGTACGCGACGACATCCATCTCGAACGCGGCCGCGCGGCGCGCGACTTCGGATCCGATGCGGCCGAGCCCGACGATGCCCAGCGTTCTTCCCTTGAGTTCTCCCCCGAGCAGCTCGGAACGGCGCCATTCTCCCGCGTGCATGGTCCGGTCGGCGAGCGAGAGACCACGCAGCAAACTGAGCAGCGAGCCGAACACGAGCTCGGCGACGGCCACGGTGTTGCCGGCCGGCGCGTTGATGATTGCTATCCCGAGCTCGGTCGCGATGTCCATCGCGATGTTGTCCACGCCGACTCCGGCGCGTCCGATCACGCGAATCTTCTTCGCCGCGCGCAGCAGCTCGGGCGTAACGCGAGTCGCGCTCCGCCCCACCAGCGCGTCGTATTCACCGATGCGCTCGATCAGCTCGGCGGCTGGCAGCGTCGGCACCTCGTCGACTTCGAGCTGTGGATCGGCCGCGAGCAGCGCGACGCCTTCGGGGTCTATGCCGTCGGTGAGGAGGACTTTGAAGGGCAAGGGCGCTATTGGCTATTGGCTATTGGCTATTGGCTCCGCCGTTGCCGCTGTTCCGCGGTAGCCAACAGCCAAGAGCCAACAGCCAACAGCGCTGTTGGACCGTAAAGGTATTTGAAGCGCCCATACAACGGCGTCCACGAATCAGTCATTATACCGCAAATGGATTTCTCCCCCGCCTGGCTTCTTCGCAACCGCCACGTACAGACTCTCTGGGGCAAGCTCGCGCGAAAGCTGCCGCCGGCACCGACGCGGCTGGAGCGGTGGGACACGCCGGACGGGGATTTCATCGAGTTGCACCGAATAGCCGGCGAGCCCGGCTCGCCGCGGCTGGTGATCCTGCACGGGCTCGAAGGTACGATCCGGTCGCATTACGCCCAGGGTCTGCTGCACGAGACAAATCGCCGCGGTTGGGGCGCCGATCTGTTGATCTTCCGGTCGTGCGGGAGCGAGATGAATCGGGCGCGACGGTTTTACCACTCCGGCGAGACGAGCGACATCGCGTTCGTCATAGACCGTCTGGTCGCCGCCGAGCCGGGCCGTTCGATAATCGCGGCGGGGGTGTCGCTTGGCGGCAACGTGCTTTTGAAGTACCTCGGTGAGCGGGGAGAGACCGTGCCCCCGCAGGTCAAGGCAGCCACGGCCGTATCGGTTCCGTTCGACTTGGCGCGCTCCTCGATCCAGATTCAGCGAGGATTCGCGAGAGTGTATCAGTGGCATTTCATGCGCTCCCTCCGACGGAAAGCCGCGGCCAAGCTGGATCAGTTTCCGGACATCGCGCCGGCGGACGCGCTGCCTGGGCTCAGGACCATGTACGACTTCGACGACGTCATCACCGCACCGTTGCACGGCTTCGCCGACGCCGACGATTACTATCGCAAGTCCAGCTCAATCGGCTGGCTGCACGGGATCAGGCGGCCCACGCTCCTGCTGAGCGCGACGGACGATCCATTCCTCCCGCCGGACGTGTTCGACAGGGTGCGCGAGATCGCGGCTCGGAACAGATGGCTGACGCTCGATTTTCCCCCGCGCGGTGGCCACGCCGGGTTCATATCCGGCGATGGCCGGCGCTTGAAGTACTTCGCGGAGCAGCGCGTGTGCGACTTTCTTGCATCACAGCTGCGTCCGCAAATCCAGGAGAGAATCGCATGAAGACCGTCGCGACAAAGCTCGCCGTGCCTCTGCTTGCTCTCACGGCATGCGTGAGCGCGCCCCCTGCCGTCGTGGACGAGCACGCCGGCCACGCACCGGGAGCTGCGGAAGCATCCACGCAGCTGACATCGTCTCCGCGGCACGGCGAATGGGTGACGGTGTCCACGGGACCTGGTGACAGCGTGCGGGCGTGGGTCGTGTACCCGGAGCGCACGACGAAAGCCCCGGTCGTGATAGTCGTGCACGAGATCTTCGGGCTCTCGCCGTGGATCCGCAGTGTTGCCGACCAGCTCGCGGCCGACGGATTCGTGGCGGTCGCGCCGGATTTCCTGACGATGAAGAACGTGCCCGGATCGCCGGAGAATCCCGACGGGCAGGCAGCGAGGGCGGCCATCCAGACACTGAACATGGACGACGTGCACCGTCAGATCTCCGCGATCGCGCAGTACGCGATGCGTCTGCCAGCCGCCGCGCCGCGCTACGGGATCGTTGGATTCTGCTGGGGCGGAGCGGTCTCCTTCGAGCACGCGGTCCGCTCACCGAGCCTGGGCGCGTCGGTCGTGTACTACGGAACATCGCCACAGCCGGGACGCCTCGTGTCGGTCCGCGCTCCGGTGCTGGGGTTGTACGGAAGCGACGACGCGCGCGTCAACGCGACTGTTCCGGCGGCCGATTCCGCGATGAAGGCGTTGGGCAAGACGTATCGCCCAACCTTTTATGAAGGAGCCGGTCATGGCTTCCTGCGGCAACAGGACGGCCGTGAAGGGAAGAACCTCGCCGCGGCGCGCGCCGCGTGGCCGGAGACCATTTCCTGGTTCCGCACACATCTCGGCAGATGACGATGACGCTGGCAGTCTGGTTCTTTACGGCCGCCTTCATCGTGGGCCTGGTGCTCGCCGTGTTCGCCATGCTGCGCGGAGTGGAGAAGCGCACGGGCGACGAGATCAAGCGCCCGCTCGCATGGGTCAACCTACCCGTGTTCGGGATGGCGCTGATCGCATTTGGGGCGGTCGGCTATCTGCTCTCGCGCTACAGCGGAATGGGGTTCCCAGCGCAGCTGCTGGTCGCCGCGCTATCGGGTGTGGCGGCGTACGCGGGGATGACTTTGCTACTCGCCAAGTGGGCGCTGCGCGCGCCACTGGAAGATCCGCATGAGCTGCAGGAGCTGATTCAGGGACACATAGCCATCGTCGTAAAGGACATCGCTCCGACGAAGCCCGGCAGAATCGAGTACACGCTCAACGGGCATCACCATTCGGTGGAGGCGCACAGCCTCGACGGCAAGCCGATCGCGGCGGGAACGGAAGTCGTGATAGATCAACAGAAGGGCGACGTCGCGTTCGTCGAGGCCTGGGCGTCGGTGGAGCCGCGCCTCTGAGCCATGTCGGACGCGGCGCTATTCATCGCGTTGTTCGGCGGACTGTTCGTCGTCCGGGTGATCGCCGCGACCGTGGTGTTTCTCTGGATTCTTCCCGATGGTGATCGCTGCCCGTGCTGCGACGCCGAGACGCGGCGCGTCGAGTCGCGCGGGGCGCTGAAGGTCATGCCGTGGTTCCGCTCGAGTTGGTGTTACGAATGTGACTGGCACGGCCTGCACCGCCTGCGCCGCACCACTCCCTTGCCCTTTCCCGCCGCAGCCGCCAACGATCAGGCTGGCTTGCAGTCCAACAATCAGGCGAGGCGGACTCGTGCGGCGTGAACACGATACGGAACGGCGTTGGAAGTTTTGGCTCTGTGTCGGACTCAGCTTGACGCTGGCGTTGCCTCATCAGAGAATCGACGCGCAGGCGGCGAGCCGCCTGCGCTTGGGCGAGATACAGCCGGACTCCGCCGCATGGCGGCCCCTGCTCGTTTACATCATCGCCAAGCTCTCGCACAACGTGCTGGACGCCGCCATCGATCCGACTCCCCGGCCATGGAAGATGAGCTTTCCAAGTACCGGTGCGAATTGGCCCGCAATCGAAACACATCTACGTACCGTGCTGCGCGCACGGCCGGTGGTGCCCGGCGACAGCGTCATCTATGAGCTGACGATCCATGACCTGACGGTCAGCAACGACACGGCGCGCGTTCAAGTCATCACGATCGTGACTTTGGACTGCCCAGGCGGAGCCGGTCAGGGAGGATACACGAATCGCGACGATGTCTTTGCATTCCGCTTCTCGCCCGGGCGGTCCCAGAGCCCCAGCATCTGGAGCGCCGCGCGTACCGCCGGCGTGCTTCACGGGGACCGTTTCGGTTGCCGCGAGCGTCGTCCCTGAACGGCATGATGGAACGAGCGGTGCCCATCCTTCCCGGCGACGATATCGCCGCCGCAAAGGAGTTCTACGTTGGCAAGCTGGGGTTCAGCGTCCTCTTCGAGGCCACCGAGAACGGCAAAGACGGGATCATGGGATTGGAGCGTGGCACGATCGCTCTCACCATCGATTGCCCGATGTCCGGCCACGGCCGGAATGCGTGCGCGTCGCTGCACGTAAACGACGCCGATGCCTATTACGAAGAATGGCGGGAGAAAGTGGAGATCGTCCGCACGCCGACGAACGAAGAGTGGGGCGCTCGCACCTTCGGCGTGACGGATCCGTTCGGTAACACGATCTTTGTGATCGGCCCGCCCGCCTGAGTCTCCGACACCCGGCATGAGAGCCGAGCCCCAGTGTGCCCGCCGGCTGCGGGCGACGATAGCCCGCGCGGAGCCGCTGCTTCGCGCGATCGGCGAGGACGACTCAGCGCGCCCGCCTGCACCGGGCAAGTGGTCTCCCCGGCAGCTGCTCGGACACCTGATCGATTCGGCGAGCAACAACCATCAACGGTTCGTCCGCGCGGGCTGGCAGGATGACCTGGTCTTTCCGGGATACTCCCAGGACGATTGGGTGGAGCTCCAGCGGTACCAGGACGCCGTCTGGTCCGATCTCCTGAATCTCTGGAGCGCGTTCAACCGCCATATCGCGTCCGTCATGGCGGCCGTGCCGGACGACGTTCGGCTTCGCGTCCACGCGCGGCACAATCTCGCCGAGATCGCCATGCACGCTCCTACTCGGGCCGATCAGGCGACACTCGACTACTTCATGTCGGACTACGTCGACCATCTCGAGCACCACCTGGCGCGGATCCTGGGCCCAAGCTGGTCGGAGAGACTGCCCGGATCTTGAAGCCGTAGCTGCTCGCCTGCAGGATTGTCGGTACAATCCCCATCTTCGCGGAGCTTTGCATGCGCGCCCTCGCTCGCGTAGCGGCACTGTCCATCCTCCTGCTCGTCGCGGTGACCCGTCCCAGCAGTGCGCAGATCACGGGTGCCCCGCCGAGCCTGCGCTTCGAGATCACTTTCCCGGCCAAGCGAAGTCGCGGGCCGCTGGACGGCCGACTGCTGTTGCTCATCTCCGCCGACACAGCGGGAGAGCCGCGTTTCCAAATCAGCGACGCGCCGGGCACGCAGCAAGTCTTCGGCGTCGACGTGGATGGCTGGAAACCTGGAGAGACGCGCTCAGTGGATGCCAGCGCGTTCGGCTATCCCCTTCGGTCGCTCGCCGGCGTGCCCCGCGGCACGTACCGCGTGCAGGCGCTCATCAACCGGTACGAGACGTTCCGTCGCAGCGACGGGCACGTGGTGAAGCTCCCGCCCGACATGGGCGAAGGACAGCAATGGAGCCGGAAACCGGGCAACCTGTACTCGACGCCGCGCGCCGTCACGTTCGATCCCGCGGCGAGCGACGTCGTACGACTGACGCTGGACAACGAGATCCCGCCGGTCGCCGACTTCGCGAGACAGGAAACCGATTACGTGAAGTACGTGCGGATTCGCAGCGAACGGCTGTCCCGGTTCTGGGGACGGGACATGCACCTAGCCGCGTGGGTGCTGTTGCCGTGGGGATTCAACGAGCATCCCAACGCGCGCTATCCGCTCATGGTCTTTCACGGCCATTTTCCGGCCAGCCTGGGCGGATGGCGCGAGACACCGCCCGACACCACTCTCGCGCCCGACTTCAGCGCCCGCTTCAACCTGCGAGGCTACAACCGCATCCAGCAGGAGCACGCCTGGCAGTTCTACCGAGACTGGACCGGGCCCGGATTCCCGCGCGCGCTGTTGATCGAGATTCAGCACGCCACTCCATTTTACGACGACTCCTACGCCGTCAACTCGGCGAACAACGGACCGTACGGCGACGCGATTCAGTACGAGCTGATCCCCGAGATCGAGCGCCGTTTTCGCGGCATCGGCCAGGGCTGGGCGCGATTCACCTTCGGCGGCTCGACGGGTGGCTGGGAAGCGATGGCCGTGCAGCTGTTCTATCCGGAGAAGTACAACGGCGCGTGGGTCGCTTGCCCGGACCCGATTGATTTTCGCGCGTACACCGTGGTCAACATCTATGCGGACTCCAACGCCTACTACCGCGACGGTCCGTTCAAGCGCGTGCCGCGTCCCGGTCAGCGCAACTACCTCGGCCATCTCCTGACGACGCTCGAGCAGTCGAATCACAGAGAGCTGGCACTCGGCACACGCAGCCGCTCGGGCGACCAGTGGGACGTGTGGGAATCGGTTTATTCACCCGTCGGCCACGACGGCTATCCGAAGCCGATATGGAATAAGCTCACCGGCGAGATCGACCATTCAGTGGCCGCATACTGGCGCGAGAACTACGACCTCGCGCACATCCTGCGGCGCGACTGGGCGACGCTCGGCCCCAAGCTGCGCGGGAAGCTGCGGATCTACGTAGGCGACATGGACAACTACTACCTGAACAACGCGGTCTATCTGGTGGAAGATTTTCTGCGCTCGGCAGATCCTCCGGCCGAAGCGGTAGTGGACTACGGCGACCGCGCCGAGCACTGCTGGAACGGGGATCACACGCGTGCCAATGCATACTCGCGCCTGCGTTACCCGCAGATGGTGCTGCCGTGGGCGGTGGAGCGGATGTTAACGACGGCTCCTGCCGGGGCGGACCTCGCCAGCTGGCGGTACTGACATGCCCGATAGCTCACGACACTAAACCGGAATACGAAACCGCCTAGATTCCGTCGCATGGCGGCAGCGCGCACCAATGCGATGACGGAACAGGACTTCGACGTGCTCGTAGTCGGCGCGGGCCACGCCGGTACCGAGGCGGCGGTAGCCGCGGCTCGCCTCGGAGCCAGCGTCGGGCTCGTGACCAGCGCCCTCGAGACGATCGGACAGATGTCGTGCAACCCCGCGATCGGCGGCGTGGCCAAGGGCACGGTCGTCCGCGAAGTGGACGCACTCGGCGGCATCATGGGACGCGCGACGGATCTGTCCACGCTCCAGTTCCGGATGTTGAACCGCGGCAAGGGTCCGGCCGTGTGGTCCCCCCGCGCCCAGTGCGACCGCGGTCTGTACCGCCGGGCGGCACGCACGCTGCTCGAGCAGCACAGCGGACTGCAAACCATTCAGGGCACCGTCGCGCGCCTGCTCATGGACGGGGACTCTGTGCGCGGAGTCGAGACGCTCGAAGGGCGACGCTTCGGCGCGAAGGCAGTCGTGATCACAACCGGGACGTTCCTGCGCGGACGCATGCACATCGGAACGACCACGCAGATCTCCGGCGGCCGCGCGGGCGACGCGGCGACCACGCATCTCGCTGAGCAGCTGGAGACCGCGGGCCTTCAGGTGGCACGCTTCAAGACGGGAACTCCGCCGCGCATCGACGGACGCACGGTGGACTTCAGCTCGCTCACTATTCAGGAGAGCGAGATAGATCAGTTCGACTACTCATGGTCGCATTTCTGGACGGAGCCGCGCGTGTCGAACGGAGTCGCGCGCCATCCCGCGCAGCTTCCCTGCTGGATCACGCACCTCGGCGCCGCCGGCAAGGAGATCATCACGCGTAACATCGAGCAGTCGGCGATGTACGGCGGCGCAATCGCGTCGCGCGGACCGCGGTACTGCCCGTCCGTCGAAGACAAGATCGTGAAGTTTCCCGCGGCCGAGAGTCACCAGCTCTTTCTCGAGCCCGAAGGGCATGACACCGCTGAGCTGTACGTGAACGGCCTGTCCACTTCACTGCCCGCGCCCGTGCAGCTCGAGATCTTGCGGTCCATACCCGGACTCGAGCACGTGCGGATGAACCGCGCGGGTTATGCGATCGAGTACGACTACTATCCGCCGACCCAGCTCGACCAGACGCTCCAGGCAAAGTCTATCCCGGGGCTGTTTTTCGCGGGGCAGATCAACGGCACAACCGGTTACGAGGAAGCGGCCGGCCAGGGGGTCGTCGCGGGGGCGAACGCGGCGCTGCGCACGCTGGATCGCGAGCCGCTGGTCCTGGGCCGCGAGACGTCGTACATCGGCGTGCTGGTGGACGATCTCGTGACGCGGGGCGTGGACGAGCCGTATCGCCTGTTCACTTCGCGTTCGGAGTTTCGCCTGACGGTGCGGCAGGACAACGCGTTGCAGCGACTTTCGCCGATCGCGACACGGCTCGGCCTGTATACCGACGACGAGCGCGCGATGGCCGAGCGCCGCGTCGGTGAAGTTCGCGGCGCGATCGACGCCGCCGAGAGCACGAGCATCCGTCCGGACCAGGCAGACCCGGTGCTGCTTCGCGCGGGCGGAACACCACTCAAGCATTCGATGAAGATCAACGAAGTAGCGAAGCGAAACGGCGTCTCGCTGTTCGAGTTGTTCGACGCCGTGGGAGCCGCGGCGGAGCTAGTGCCCGAGTCCGTGCTGAGCGCGGAGCTCGAGATCAAGTACGCCGGCTACTTCGAGCGCGAGCGGACGCACGCGGATCGCATGTCGCGCATGGGAGAGATGAAGCTGGACGCGGATCTTCCCTACGGCGAAATGACCATGCTCTCGATCGAGGCGCGGCAGAAGCTCGCGGGCATCCAGCCGCGTACGCTGGCGCAGGCGTCGCGCATTCCGGGCGTTAATCCGAGTGACCTGCAGAATTTGGTGATCGAGGTCGAGCGGTGG
>CAYGJL010000060.1:0-11889 GCA_964350145.1 uncultured Gemmatimonadaceae bacterium | reverse complement strand
CCGCCGCCAACACCGCCACGATCGCGATGGTAACCAATACTTCGGGAAGAGTGAACCCGCGACGCGCGCTTCTGGTCATGACGCTCTCCATTCTAGACAAGGTGATTTTCGATACCGTAATGGGGTATGGCCTGGCGCCCCATCCATTGACGCGGAGAAATAAAAGGCCGGTGCGTTACGGGGGCGTTATATTCGTCTGCCCCCATGTCACGGCCTCCCAGCATAAATAACTCAAAGCCAGAATTTCGCTTACGGCTGTTGGGGTCGTCCTCCCTGACGGACCGCGCCGGTACCCTGGTTCCGGGTATGGGGCCTGGAAAGCCGTTGGCGATGCTTGCTTATCTGGTTTTCCACCCAAGCGTGCGGCGCGATGAGCTCGTAGCGCTCCTCTGGGGAGATGTGGTTGAGGGCAAAGCCCGCAACGCCTTCCGCCAAACTCTGCATCGGCTCCGCTCTGCGCTCGGCGAGGACATCCTGCCTTCGGGGCAGGACCAGATCGTCCTGCAGGCCGGCGATCAGCTATGGTGCGACGCGACATCATTCCGCGAATCCATTTCAGCCGGCGAAATCGAGCAGGCGATCGCCTTATATGGTGGGGAGTTTCTGGAAGGGCTGGAGCTGAAAGAGTACGACTTCACCGACTGGGTTGAAGACCGACGCCGCAAATTCAAAGCGGCGTACGAGGGGGCCCTGTCGCGATCCGCCGAGGGCGCCCTCGACGGCGGCAACTGGCAGCTCGCGGTCCGGCGCGCGCAGGAACTGTCCAGGTTGGCGCCCCTCGATAGTCAGGCAGCAGTGCTCGAGGCGACCGCGCTGGTCGCAGGCGGGAGACGGGCGGAGGCCATCACGACACTGACGGTCCACTCGAAGCGGATTCAATCCGAGTTGGGCTCAAAGGTTCCCCCCGCAGTGAGCTCGATGTTGCAGTCGCTGCTTACGTCCGGGCCGCGGGGCCAGGACAAAGACGCGCAGCGGCTCGAGGGAAACGGTCATCGCTTCCGACAGCCGGAGTTTGTGGGCAGGGAGACAGAGCTCGCGCGACTGCTGGCCGCCTGGCGGCGGGCTTGCGCCGGAGAAGGATCCGGCATTTTGATCGTTGGTGATGTCGGAGCTGGAAAATCGCGTTTTGTCAGCGAGTTTCTCCAGCGGTCGCCGTCAATTGCGGCGCCTCTGACGTTGAGCGGACAAGAGCGGCCTGCGACCGTGCGCGTTCCGTACGCGAGCATCGCGGAGGCACTCCGGCCGGCCCTCAACGCCCCTGGACTCTCGGGAGCGAGCCGGCACCTGCTGGCTGAAGCGGCGCGGCTCCTTCCAGAGCTGCGGGATCAGTTCGACCTGCCACAGCCAGCTGGACTTGGTGATGACACCGAACGCGTCAGATTCTTCGAGGGGATCGCCGCTCTCATAGACGCGGTCGCTTACGAGCAGCCGGTGTGCATGATCCTCGAGGATCTCGACCACGCGCCAGCATGCACGGTGGAGCTGGTACAATATCTCGGGCGCAGATTACGAAAGTCGCCGGTGCTGATAATTGCGAC
The DNA here is from genome assembly GCA_964350145.1 of uncultured Gemmatimonadaceae bacterium. GTDB lineage: Bacteria > Gemmatimonadota > Gemmatimonadetes > Gemmatimonadales > Gemmatimonadaceae > JACDCY01. The sequence continues at coordinate 10,351 of CAYGJL010000060.1, read as the reverse complement.
ATGGTCGGTGGAGGGCCGGCCAGAGTCGAGGGCTTCCACCTCCATTGCGCTTGCCGGGTCGAACAGCGCCCATACTGCCGAGGGATTCGATCGGATCGATATCCAGCCTTTGTCGCTCGATGAGTCCGAGCGCCTGATCGACGCCGTGCTGGGGCCGGCGGGCGTCAGCCCGGACGACCGGCGACGTTTGGCGGGACTTTCGGCCGGGACGCCGCTGCGCGTGCTCGAGCTCGCGGAGAGAGCCCGTGACGGCGATGTCGCACCTGCTTTCCCGGTGACGGTTCGCGACGTGCTCTGGCGGCGACTAAAGCAGTGCAGCCCGCACGAGCAGCGACTGTTCGTCGCCGCCGCGCTATTCACGCAAGCGGTCACCATCCGCCTGCTGGCCGCTGCGGCGCACATGTCCGAATCAGCCGCTCTGGAGGGAGTGCAGAACCTCGAGCGGAGTGGATTGCTCATTGATCGCGACGGGCGCATGACTCCGGCGAATACGGCGGCGGCGGATCTGGCGCTGCAAAGCACGGGTGCTGCCGGGGTGGCCTTGTTGGCTGGCTGGGCCGCTGACGCTCTCGTCGCCGAACGGGCCTCCGCGGCGGGCGAGCTCGCCCGGCTGTATTCGCTGGCCGAGCAAAAACCGGCGGCCTACCGGTTTGCGCGCGTAGCCGCCATGGACGCCGCTGCGTGTGGCGCGTATGACGATGCAGAGCGCTTCCTCTCCCTGGCGACGGCGTCCGCAACCACAGAGGCGGAACGAGCCGACGTCGCCGCACTGGCGCGCTCGATTGGAGGAGGCCCGCGCCTACTCCTGGGCGCCACCGGCGCGGCAGTAATCGACCAGGACGAGCAGGTCGAGCGAGTCGAACCGAGCGACACGACCGGCGATCGGCCGCGCGAAGCCGGCATGCCGGGTCTTCGACTACGGAAGAAAATGCTAACCATCCGGTGGTCGAGCTTGCGAGTGCGATCGTGGCTCTGGATTGCCGGAGCTGTGACCATGACCGCGGCGGCGATAATAGGGAGCGGTACGCTGGACGGGCGCGCGGGCACGCGGGGAAGCGTCCTGGCCGACACATTGGTACTCGTGGAGCGGCTGGACTCCAGCGATGTCAGGTACTTCCTCGCGACGGGACCCTTATCCAGCGATGTGCGGCGGGTGCCCGCCACGTGGACGCCGTTCAACCGTCCGCGGTGGGTGGATTCCTTGTCGTTGCCGTGGATGAACCCTGTCGTGTCACCGGACGGCCGGGCGGTCGCTGTGGAGCGTATCTCGCCGCAAGGCATTGACCTCTACATCATCGATGCCGCCACACGGAGAGCCACCCCCCTGGCGGTGGGAGAAGGCGATCACCTCGCCCAAGGCTGGTCGCCGGACGGTTCACGGCTGCTGGTCATCTCCGGCTCCACCTCGGCGGATGGGGTCTACGGCGCCGGTCTGTTCGCCTATGCGGTCTCGCCAGCTGGCGCGCGTGTCGCGCTCGATATCGGCGCTGCTCGCACGGTCACGGAAGCGCGCTGGTCGCCGCGCGGGACGGATGTGGCCTGGGTTGCCCGAGACGCCGATAGGCAGCAGGACGTGTTCACGGCCGGGGCCAACGGTGGCCGCGTCCGTAACCTGAGCCGGCATCCCGCCGAGGACTACGACCTCGCCTGGTCGGCTGACGGAGAACGCGTCGCGTTCACGAGCGAGCGCGATGGAAACGCGGAGATCTACTCGGCCGTGATCGCGACGGGACAGCTCTCGAGAATGACGTTCCATCCTACCCAGGATCGCCGGCCGGTGTTTTCTCCGGACGGGCAGTTCCTTGCGTTCGAGTCAGTCAGGAGCGACAGGCTGGAGACGTACGTCATGGCGGCGCTGGCCGGTTCTCCCCGCCCGCTCACTGGGGCCGGGGCGCGGCTGGAAATCGTCGGTTGGAAGGGGCGATCCTCTCCGTTCGTGGACGCGATACGGATTCGCGCGAACGCCGCGCTCGAGCCGGGCGACAGCACGCTAGCCACCGCGGAAACGACAGATCAGTATGGCAACGAGATGGCGGTTGCCGGGATCAGATGGTCCTCACTCAACCCGAATGTCGTGGGCGTGCGCCCCGCCGCCGATACGGCGCTAGGCCAGGCCGTGCTGGTCGCCGGCCGCCCGGGATTTACTCGAGTCGTAGCCGATCTTGGCGATGGATGGCGAGCCGACACCTTGCTGATCCAGGTCGGACCTGCCGGGGCGGAGGCGTTAACCGACGGCTTCGAGACGCCCGGTCTGGGAGCGTTCTGGATTCCGCTTGGAACACCCCGACCGTACGCGGCCGCGGGAGCCGGCCGGGATGGCACGGGGGGGTTGGTTCCCAACGGAGACTCGCGCTGGGAGAGCGGTGTGCTCGGCTCGACACAGCTACAACTGCGCGCTGGCTTGACGGTTCAAGTCTGGGTACGCGCGCCGTTCGCGGCCGCCAGGCCGGCGGCACGCGGCTTCACGATCTCGCTCGTAGCACCCGGCCGCAGAACGCCGTCCCTCGATTCGATCGCACCGCAGATGCTGCGTCTGGTAGAGATATCGTGGCTCGGCGACGGCGCCCGGATGTCCTACTCCGCCGAGGGTGAAAGGCTTACAGAACCTGTCATTTTGATCGGCGACAGCGACAAACATGTCTTCAGAATTTCGATCGAGCCGTCCGGACAGGCAACTTTCTACGTGGACGACAAGCTCCGCTGGCGATCGACTGTTTCCCTGCTCCGCGCGGGAGAGTCGCGGAGAGCGCAGCTCTGGCTCGGGTCTCAGGGGACCGGAAACCGTGTCGTCATGGACGACGTCCAGATTACACCGGGGGAGTCCGCTCGGACGCCGGGCACTAGGCGCTAGCGCGTCATCGACCGCAGGTCAGCAGCCGCGAACGGGTATGCCGAAGGACAGTGTGCCCACGGGCCCAGCAGGCGGTACCGCAGCGCGTACCCACCGCACAGTACCGCCGCTGTAGCTCGTTGGGGAGACAAGCGGCAGTCCATCGAACGACTCCTCGATCCGAGCGGCCACGGCGCTGTCCACATCCACCACATCAATGTACAAGGTGCCGTATGACCCGGCCGAGATGTTCGCGGGATCACGGCGCAAGGTATCCCGCACCGTCGCGTCGCTGATCTTCACACCCGTTGCCAGAAACGCGCGCGACGAATACGGCCCCCGCCACTGGTTCAAGTTGACGTCCGGCACCGTGCCTGCGCAGGCGTCGGTCGCGCCCGAAGGCGGCAGGGTGGAAAGCTGGGTCAACATGCGGGGAAAACGGCCCGTATTTCCCCTGTAGCTCTGAATGGACTGATTGATGCCATCCAGTGTTTGTGCGAGTGCCGCGGCCCGCGCTTCTGTGAGCCGGTGCATCAACGTGGGGTAGGTCACAGCGGCGAGCGCCGCCATGATCGCCAGGGTGACGACCACCTCGCCGAGCGAGAAGCCGCGCCGCGCGCAAAGGCGAGAGGAATTACTCAGCATCCCATTTGTGGCGGAATCACGTTATAGGTGAGCTCCACGAACCGGTTCGCGTTGGGCGCTGTCCACCGGACCTTTCCAGTCTGGTTGCCGTCGGTGGCGTTGCTGGCGACGTAATCCGCTATTCCGTCGATCCGATCGTTGAGCAGAATGGCGTCGCCTTCCGTCGCGGTGATGATCACCAGCTCGAGCACGCCGGTCGCCCCGGCGGGCTTCCGGCTCACCGAATCACGAACGTAGCCCAGCCCGCCGGCCAAGGGCAGTCCGCCGGGGGGTACCGGCCGCGCGATGTACACTCCACCGACCGTGTCGATCACGCTGCCCGCCCAGCTGTTGACCTGGCCGAGCGTGTAGTTATTTCCGCAACTGTTTTTGTCGCTCGTGGTGATCGGGATGGCGAGGTGATTGAGCCGACCCGGGTAAACCATGATCGTGCGCTTGAACCGCACGACGGCGCTATCCAGGCGCTCGAATGACGTTGCGGCCTTGTCAACCCGTTCGTCGTTCAGAACGCGGACGGTGCTCGGGGCGATGACGGCCGCGAGGATGGCCATGATTGCGACCAGCATGATTACGGCCAACAGCGCAAAACCTTTCCTCCGGTAACGCAGTCGCATCAGCAACTGAACCTGGGTATGATCACCCGGTAGTCCAGGGTCACGAACCCGAGCCCGTCCGGCTCACCCCACTGCAGCTGTCCGGTGAGATTGCTGGGCGACGCGGGATCGAGATCCGCGCTGCCATCGATTCGCTCGTTGAGCTCGACGGCGTCCGCGCGCTGCACACCGGTGACGGCGAACTGGAGCAAGTGAAAGCGCTGCGTGCCGCCCGGAGCCGGCGGATCGCGCGTGATGTCATCGTGGATGGTCCCGATGCCCTGGAGAGCAAACGAATCCTTGGGAAACACCTTGTTGATGTACGGCCCTCCGCTAGGCGGAGTGCCGGGCGGCCCTCCGCCTTGCAAAGTGCCGGGCCATCCACCGACGTGCGAGGCCGTGTATAGCGCGCAGGGGCTAGAATCTGATGTGGTGATCAGCGTCGCAAGGTGTGATATCTTGCCTGGGTTAACTCCGACCTGCGTCCGGAAAGGAGCGAAAGCCGAGTCGATTTGCAGCAGCGTTCGCGTCGCCACGTCGAAGCGCTCCTTGTCGGAAACTGCCCGCAGCACCGAAACCGAGGCGAGCGAGATCAACACGATTATGCTGAGCGCGATCACCATCTCGAACAGCACAGCGCCGTCACGCCGGGCTTCAGCAGCCATTGATGGCAACGTGGTAAGACACAGTCACGAATATATTGACGTCCGCAGGGCTCGTCCAGCGCACACGTCCCGTAGTCCTGTTGAGTTCGGGCGTTGCCCGCGTACCGTCAACGAGTGCATTCAATTCCTCGGCCGAGTCAAGTGGAACCCCGGTGATTTGTATGGCGCTGGTGCCGGGTGCAGAGCTATTTGCCGGCGCACGGACCAGCCCGTTCTGCACGCGACCGAACTGATCTTCGCTGAGGGGGAATCCGGCGGTCGTGAGCGGAAATCTGTAATACGGACCCAACCACTTGGCGACGTCGGCGCTGACGTACGCCGCGCCACAGCTATTCACGTCGGCAATCGTAATGGGAGTGGTCAACTGCCGAAGGGTTCCCGGGTTCATACCCACATTTACCCTGAACGCCGTAATGGCGTCGGCAAGCTCACGCGTCACCTTCGCGGCGTGGCGCACCCTGCCGTAACGGCTTTGCTCCGCGACCGTGGGAAAGATACTGGCCGAGAGCAAGGCGATTATCGCGATAGCGATCGCTACTTCCAACAAGGAAAAACCCTGACGTCGCACGGATCGGAGAACCCCCTGCGGTAGTGGTGTCCCGCAATGTTGTCATCGCCTTCCTACGTGTTCCGCCGGAGGGCGGCGCGGCATTCAGCAGACCTATCACCACCATAGAGACGATCGACGGCCCACAACGCAATATTGGCGGTTCGCTCCGGCAAGTCAATTTCCGGGCTCAGGGTCACGCCGCTCCATGCAAGGCGTCCGGCACGGTTCACACGCAGCTTCCCGCCCGGCGGGTCGCCATCGGGGGTCCGCGCAGCGTGCGTGGGCCGATCCAGCGACCGATCGACCCGAGGCTTTCCGTCCGCGAAGCATCACACCATTGGGCCATCGCGCTCGTGACGCTCTCCGCGCGCGCCGGATTGCCGCCGCGTTGCAGAGCCTCCCGCCAGATCCGGCCCAGTAGCAACTCCTCACGCAGGGTAAGGCTGTCCGGCTGATGCAATGGCCAGACAACCGGCGGCCCGTACTTCTCGCGGAAGTACGCGGACAGAAGGGAATCGGCCTCGTTGTACTCCTCCTGGCGCACGAGCTCCTCAGCCAGGTGTGTGATCTGCAGGCGACTGTCGAGATAGCCTTGCGCGAAAGAATGCCGCATCCAGAAAGCCGCAGTCTCGGGACGGTCCATCTTCAGGTACACCGAGGCGATCGCCCGCAGGGTCGGTCCGTACGAGGGGTACAGCTCCAGCGCATACTCGAGCTGCGCGAGCGACGAGTCCAATTGACCGCTGCCCTCGAGCCCACTGGCCAGGGCGAGCCGCACTGGAACGCGACGAGGGGCAAGCTCCACGGCGCGGTGCAGTGACGCCATGCCAACCTCGTGAAACCGTGGATACCCGTAGTACCCCCAGGCCAGGAGCGCAATCCGCGCCTTCTGCGCCGCCATCCTTTCATTCAGCGGATCGCGCCGGGTCTCGCGCTCGACGGCGACGAAGGCTCTCGTGAACGCCGTATCGAGCGCCGCGCCCAACTCAGCGTCCCGCCGTATCTCCGGAAACCGGGGCAGCAGGCTGCGCAGGTAGTCGCTGTACAGCAGGAAGGTGTGATGCGTGTCGGGTGCGCGGGAGTTGAATGCGCTGGCAAAGTCGCGAAGGGTGGCGAGCGGCTGCTGCTTGCCGGTGTCGATCCGGTGCAGGATTCGCGCGAGGCGGAGAGTCTCGTAGCCGTGCACGTACAGCGCTGCCGCCAGCGCGAGAGCTCCGCCCGCGAGAACCAGCCTCGACTGCGGTCGCACGGGCAAGAGCGCGCCGAACTGGATGGGCGGTTGTCCGCTGGCGCGCGATGCCACGTACGCGGCTATCGCGACCCACAGCATGGTCGAGTTCAGGTCGAAGAACCAGAAGAACAGGTACACGGCGTACCAGACGACGAGTCCGATAAGCGTCGCGCCTTCCCCGGGCGAGAAACTTCCGGCGCGCGCGCCGGAGACTATCGTCCAGACGATCGCCGTCCATAGCGCGAGGAAAGCGAGCAAACCGAACACGCCCGTCGTAGCGAACACGTCCAGATACGCGTTGTGCGCCCGGTCCCACAACGACTGATCGTCGATGTACCGCAGCATTTCCGGCCCGCCGAATCGCGACCAGACCAGGTGATAGTTCTCCGGACCGTACCCGAGGAGCGGCCGTTCCCGAATCCCGTTCATCGCGGCGCGCCACTGAAGAACACGGGTCGGATCGACTCCCTGGGAAAGCCTGGCGCCGAGCGGCACCGCGCTCACGACGCGGCTGACTGCCGGCACGCTGGTCAGCAGCGGGAGGAGCAGACCTGCGGCGAACAGCCCAACTCCGGCGGCCAGGGCAATCCGGCGGCGCGGCCGCGCGAGTAGCGCGTAAGAGATCAGTCCGGCACCGACGCCCGCGATTCCACCCAGCACCGTGCTGCGGTTTTGCGCGAGCACTATTGCGAAGAGCAGCGTCATGCCGGCCAGCGCGTAGGGGATCCGGAGCCGTGCTGGCTGGGCAACGCCGAGGAAAACCAGCAAGCCGAGCGTCAAACCGAGGTAGATGGCAAGCAGCCCGGAATTGCCGATAGTAGCGTGTACTGCGGCGCGCGGAATGCCCTCCAAGGGAATGCCGAGCACGTCGTTGTAGTACTGGAGCACACCGTAGATGCAGACGGCCAGGGAGACTCCGACGGCGGCGCGGATGTACCGTCGCCAGTCGGCTTCGTCGAAGAAGACCCGCAGTCCCACATAGAAGGCGAAGAGGTGAAACCAGGCCCAGAGGCCGCCCATGCGGCCGTAGTCGCCGTAAATGCTCCGCCACGGCGCCGGGCTGAAGGCCGTCGCGACAGCGCTTGTGGCGGTGAAGGCGAGCAAAGCCCAGAAGATCGGGTCCCGGCGGAAGGACGTGCGCGTCTCCCGCCGTAGCACGAGCAAGAGGAGGCAGGCGGAGGCGAGCTCGACGAGAACCCTGAAAAACACCGCGCGGGTAGTCACGAACGGGAACCAGGCTTTGGGGTCGATGACAACCGGCACCAGCACCGTGGCGAACAGCAGCCAGCGCGCCGCGCGGAACGCCAGCTGCTGAGTGCTGCTCCGCGGCTCCGCCAACCGGTCGCGGACTATGGAGCTGCTACCGAGCGCCACGACTGGCGACAATCCGCAAGCTGGTCTGACGAATCCGCGCGTACGGAGTAGGATAGTTGGATCAGCGGCATCTCCGGCGAGCACAAGATCGCGGCACCCGAGTACATAGCTTGCGCGGACGCTGAATCTCCCAACTCCATGAACAAATCGCGGGCCAGAATAGCCATAGAGTGATCGTCGGCTCCTGGCGCCGAGCGTTGCGGCGCCCAGGTAAATACCGGGCCGATCTTCTTGACCATGTATAAGCGCACAAGCTCCGCGGCCTCCTGCGTCATGTTCGCTTCGGCCAACCGCGTGGCGACATTGCGAACCAGACCCTCCTCCGGGACATATCCGTTGTTCAATGCGGTCTCGAGCCACGCGGCCGCCGACTGGTACTGACCCAACGCCGCCCGGGCTGCCGCTAGATAGGAGTGGGTCTGGCCGAACGGCGGGTAGACGGCGTACGCCTGCTCAAAAACCTGCAACGCCTCACGCGGCCGTTGCGCGCCCAGGTACGCCAGGCCGAGCACGAGATACGTGTCGACGCGGCGCGGGGCGAGCGCGACAGCGTGATGAAGCCTGGCTAGCGCGGATTCATACAGCCGCGGGTCGCCATAGTAGTAAGCCCCGAGCATGAGTACGCGGGCCTGATGGACCGGGATCCTTTCGTTCAGCGGGTCTTGTTCGGCTTGGCGTTCGAATTCTTGTATGGCGAGCACGAACGCGCGATCAAACAGCCCCGCGCTGGTTGGATCGCTTCGAATTTCCGGAAACTTTGGAGACAGCGCTCGGAGGCGGGCAGAGTACATCAGGAAGGCGTGTTGCGTGACCGGCGCGGGCGAGGCAAAAACCGATTCGAAGTCCGCAAGCGTTTTGTTTAATGGCCGATTCGGGTGGCGTGCACGATCGAGAGTGCGAGCCATGCGCAGCGTTTCGAATCCATGCACGTACAGCACCGAGACCAGCGTCAGTCCGCCAACGCCCAAAACCATTTTGCTCTGCCATCGGCTTTCACGAGGTGCCCCGAGCTCTATCAGCGGCTCTCCCGTTGCACGGCTCGCCACGAACGCCGCGAGCGCAATCCAGAGCATCGCCGAGCTGAGGTCGAAAAACCAGAAAAAAAGATAGAACGCGTACGCGACGAAGAAGCCCAGCGCTATAGCTTCTGCGGCTCCGGCTCGATCAGCCGTCGGAGAGATGGCGTAAGCCGCCGCGGACCGTCGCACCGCCTGCCTTGCTGCCCACAGGAGAGCAATCCAGATCGCGAGTAACGACAGGAATCCCAGGATCCCCGCCGTGGCGAACGCATCCAAATAGGCGTTGTGTGCGCGGTCAAAGGCCGGGTCCGCCATGAAGCGGTACAACTCAGGGTGATAGTATCGACTCCAGACTATCTGGTAGTTCTCGGGTCCGACGCCGAGCAGAGGGCGTCCGCGAATACCGTCCAGCGCGGCGCGCCACTGGATGATCCGCGTGGAGTCCACGCCCGACGACAGCCTGTTGAGCGCCGGAAGGCGTGCGGTGACTGGTTGCGCCCAAGGCGCGCGCGTAACGAAAGGCAGCGAGGCGGCCGACGCGAAGAGCGCAATAATGACCAGGGCGCGCCAGCCTCGCAGCGAGCCGGTCCAGATCGTGTAGGAGACCAAACCCACACCGCCCCCGATGAGCAAAGCCAGCGTCGAGCTGCGATTCCCCGAGAACACCAGGGCCACAACGAGCAGCAATGCGATCGCCAGGTAGCCGAATCGGGCGCGAGTGCCGGCACGAACGGCTAGCAGCACGGAGAAGGCGATGTTGGCCAGGAGATAAACCGCGAAAAGCCCGCTATTGCCGATCGTGACCCCGCTGTCGGTTCCTCCAATGCCGAAGTTGAACGGGTGGAAGCAGTATTGAAACAGCCCGTACCCAGCGACGACCGCAGCGACGGCGGCCGCGATGCGAAAGAAGCGCCACCAATCGTCCGGCCGAAGAACGGTCCGGAGGATCACGTAGTAAGCCAGCAGGTGGATCCAGAACGAAACGCCGCCCATCCGCTCGTGGTCGCCGAAGATGCTGCGCATCGGCGCCGCGCCGAACGCGGCCGCGAGCGTGTTCGCGCCGACCCATGCGAGCAGAACCCAGAGGATTGGATCACTGCGGACGTGGAAACGCCCCTGGCGGCGGAGGAGCAGGTAAAGGAGAATCGCCGTAGCGACTTCGACGAGCACGCGGAAGTAAACCGCGCGAATCGTAACGAACGGGAAAAAGAAGCCGGGGAAGACTACGATCGGAACGAGCAACGTCGCGTACACCAGCCAACGGGCTATCCGCGTCAATGAATCGGGCGCGGTGAGGTCGGCAGCCCGGCGAATGTCACCCAGTGTTCTCATCATCGCGAGACCGGCTCCGGAGTGGCGCTCGAACCCCTTGCGTCGCTGACCATTGGACTAAAAAAAGGTCGCCGGCTTTCGCCGGCGACCTTGGTACTTGTAGAGCCAGGCC
>CAYGJL010000059.1:0-12659 GCA_964350145.1 uncultured Gemmatimonadaceae bacterium | reverse complement strand
GAGCGGCGCCCGCAACTCATCCCCCACCAGTATCGCAGCTCCGCCGCCGAAGCCCCCGCCGAGAAAGAGGTCAAGCCGGGCGCTGTCCGGCGGGGCGATACGGACTACTCCCTCCCCCCGCATCCGGGCGTCGCCCTGCTCGAACTCCCAGTCGAACACCACCTGCCGGTACCCGGGCGCCAACTCCGAACTCGGCAGCGCCACAATGGGAGCAATCTCTCCGCCCAACGGCTTCACCGCCGGCGGCGCGCACGCCAATGCCAAAATCACTGTTGAGGAAATACCATGACGCCGAATGCACCTCGATGCCGCGAGGGCGCAGGACGCAGGACGCAGGGCCGTTCTCATCTCACATCCAGAAGCTCGTCGCCCTGCACTATCCCGTCCAACACGCCGTAGCCGGACACAACTCGGCCAAAGACAGTGTACCCCCCATCCAGATGCGGCTGCGGCGAGTGTGTGATGAACCACTGGCTTCCTCCGGTATCCGGCCCCGACAGCGCCATCCCGAGCACGCCGCGGTCGTAGCGGTGCGGGTTGAGTTCGTCCCTGATCGAGTACCCCGGACCGCCCGATCCGTCCCCGCGCGGGTCGCCGTCCTGCACGACGAAGTTCGGCACGACCCTGTGGAAGCGCGTTCCGCGAAACGTCCCGCCCCGTGCGAGATCGAGAAAGTTCTTCACGGTCAGCGGCGCCTCCGCGCCGAAGAACTCGACGACGATCGGACCGCGCTCCGTGTTGAATGTCGCCCGGGCAGGCCTGCCGTCGAGCGCCGGCACGACGATGGATCGCACGACGTCCACGTACCAGTTCACGTCCCGCACAGCCGCGGCCGTTTCGCTCTCATCCTCCGCCCGCCGGGACAGCATGGCTCTCGCCCGCTCACTCACCATGCGGTCGGTATCGGCCGCGGCCAGGTTCAGCAGCTCGCGCACGCGGGGCGTGATCCGGCTGGTGTCTGACGCGATCCCGCTCAGCGCCGCCGCGCGCACGCGCGCGTCGCTGTCGGCGAGCAACGGTTCCGCTATACGCAGACTCTGCTCGCCGGTCGGCGCGCCGCCAGCCGCGGAAGCGACGGCGGACCGCATGCGCCATTCCGCGTTGGTGGCCCACCCGCCAAGTGCCGGCAGCTCCACCCCGAAACGGAGCGCCGCTTCGAGCAAGCTCCTCCGGAACGTGAAGCCGGCGTCCACTGCCCAGAGTTCCTCCCACGGAACATCCGCCGAATCGCGTACGGTAGCGAGGCTCTGCGCAGCCGCGATCCGCACGTTCGCGTCCGCGTCCCGCGCGCCGGCAACGACATGGGCTCTGGCGCGCGCGCCGTAGCTGCCGAGCGACCGGATCGCATTGATGCGAACGTGCGGGTGCGCGTCGCGTGCGTACCGCGCCAGCGACGGGATTGCCCGGCTCGCCAGCGAATCGGCCGCCACGGAACGCGCGAGCACGCGCGCTATCTCCGCGCGTATCCGGTACGGCGCGCTCTCCGGATCGATGAACGCTCCGCGGCTCGCGTCGAACGAGGCAGCCAGAGTATCGGAGCCAGGACGGACCGGCCTGTTCGCCACCAGCGAATCGCCGAGCGACCACAGCGCGTTCAGTCCGGCGACGGTTCGAGTCCGCGAGATCGCGTACGCGGCGGCCCACACCACTGAAGGATGCTCGTCGTCGAAATATTCGATGACCGACTGCGCCGGAACGGGGCTCAACTTCGCCGCCGCGAGCAAGAGCTGCGCGCGGGTTGCGGGATCCTTGTGGCCGCGGGCGAGCGCGTCCACGATCGCGCCGCGCGCCGCGTTACCGAGCTGTCCGAGCGCCCATGCGGCCTCGCGTGATACAGGCGCCGACCAGGTCAGCGCCTCCCCGAGATCCGCAGCGCTCGCCGTGTCCCGCAACAAGCCCAGCGAATACGCGGCCTGGGCCCCAACGCTCGCGCTGGTACCGCGCAGCAGTGAGCGCAACACCGGGATCCGCGGGGCGGCGGCGGTGCGCCCGATCTGGCCGATGCCCCGCGCCGCCTCCGCCTGCACCGCCCTCGCGCTCGACGCTAGCCCGCGATCCACTACCACCGTATCAAGCGCCCGCGAATCCGCCATGCGCAGCAGCGCCGCGTACTCGCGAACGTTCTCTTCAGTCAGCGTCGACGATCCCCGTGGAACCGTGACACATGCAGTAGCCAACAGCCAACAGCCAATAGCCAATAGCGCTCTTGGTTTATTCACGTGATCTCTCCAATGCACTCCGCAGGTCCGCCGGCATGGACACCAGTCGGCCGTTCGGGTCGGTGGACGCGAGCGTGGTGCTCGCGGTGACGAGCTTCTCGCCGGTATCCGCGTTCGTTATCACGTAGTCCAGCGTCATGGTCCGCGAGCGCGCCTCGCGCAGCGTCGTAGTCACCGTGATCAGATCGTCGTACCGCGCGGGCGCGTGGAATCGCAGATTCGCTTCCACCACGGCCAACGCGACTCCCATCCGCTCCACGTCGGCGTACGACGCGAAGACGCTCCGGATGTACTCCGTCCGGCCGACCTCGCACCACACCAGATAATTGGCGTGGTACACGACGCGCATCTGGTCGGTCTCGGCGTAGCGGACGCGGAGCTGTATTTCGCGAGGCATGGAAACAAAGTTACTAGTGACTAGTGACTAGTGACTTGTAAACGCCCTCATTTCCCGTCTTTTCCCCGTTTGACCCAAACACTAGTCACTAGTCACTAGTCACAAGTAACTTCCCGCCAATGTCACAGGGTCCCGCGTTCATAATCTCCGATACGCACTTGGGCGCTGCCGCGCCCGAGGTAGAGCGCGATCTCCTCGGCTTCCTGCGGGCCCTACGGGGACGGGCGAGCACGCTGATCGTGAACGGCGACCTGTTCGACTTCTGGTTCGAGTGGAAGACCGTGATTCCGCGCGGCGCGTTCAAGACGCTGGGTGCGCTGTCGGAGCTGCAGGACAGCGGGACGCGGATAATCTGGGTCGCGGGCAACCACGACTGCTGGGGCGGCGAGGTCTTGCGCGAAGACCTCGGCGTGGATTACCGGATGGAGCCGTGGGAGGGAGAGCTCGTGGGGTGGCGCACCCGGGTGGAGCACGGCGATGGGCTCCGCGAGGTCGAGGACAAGGGTTACCGACGGCTGCGCAGCGTGATCCGAAACCCGGTCTCCATCAAGCTCTTCAGCTGGCTGCACCCCGACCTCGCGACGAAGATCGCGACTGCTACGTCGCACACCAGCCGCGGCTATCGCCCGCGCGACGAAGGAGTCGGGCTGCGCGCGGTCGCTCATGCCTCGCTCGCCGCGGACCCGGCGCTCGACCTCCTGGTGTTCGCGCACTCGCACGTCGCGACGCTCGAGCGTGTGGGTCGTGGCGTGTTCGCCAACGCGGGCTCCTGGCTGGACGAGCCTACCTACCTCAAGCTGTCCGAGCGCTCGGTCGAGATGCACCGGTGGGATGGCTCGCTCGACTCCCCCGCCCTGTCGAGCCTGGAGCGCGCGTCGCTGCCCGTCACCAGGTGATCGTTCCCGTGATTCTCGCTTCGAGATTGAGCGTCGGAGGCGGCAACCCTGCGTGGCCGGTTCGCGCGTACGCCCCGGGCGGGCGCGCCCTCACGCTCACCTTTGCCGGGAAATCCCACAGGTTCGCCGCGACGTAGGCGTCCGCGGCGGACAGCAGGTGGTTGAAGATCAGCAGCGCGATCCAGTCTTCGACGTGCGTGCGGCGCGCGTTGATCAGCTCCGGAGTGAAGCGGCCGGGCTCAAATCTGATCGGGAGGCTGTCTCCCGTCAGGGTATCCACTTCCCACTCGACGGCGGTGCTGTCGTCCGCGTGGCGCTTGGCCTCGCGGAGATCGCCGTACGACTTGATCGTCATGCCGATGCCCAGCAGCTCGACCGCCATGTAGAAGCGGGACGCGTTCTTTTTTCCCAGAGTGATCTGGCCGCGACCGGGAATGAGCAGCGACTGCAGGAACGCGCCGCCGGGAGAGATCGGCCGGCGTGGCTCGGCGGACTGAACGACGACGGGAACGGCGACGACCGAGTCCAGGCGCGGCGAGTTCGCCGGCAGCGTGTCTATACGCGCGGGCACAGGACGGCGCAGCGTGTCCTGCTGCGCCGAGGCAGGCTCAGCGAGCGCCGCGACGACAACTAGAGCGAAAGCGACCGCGCTGGCGGGAGAGTGTGGGAATCGAACCCACCCGGCCCGACTGAGTCGGGTCACACCAGTTTTGAAGTTCCCACGGTGAGCTGTCACTAGCGTTATCGGCATTTCCGAGTGGTCGAATCGCGGGCTAACTGCGAGCCACTGCCCCCAACCCTGTCATTACTGTCAGCGCAGCGCAGCAGGCTTACCAATTTTCTTACCAATGCCGCACGCGCTTTTCATGGCCTCAAGTTAAGTGCGTGGGACGCGATTCGCCGATGAGTTGGACGCGGGACGCGTACGGGACGGGTTCGGGACGCGACTGGACGCGATGGGGACGGACTAAGGGCTTTTCTCTATCCCGTCCCCCGCCCCACCCCTAAGGGGTGGGGCGGGACGGATAGAAACCGAGGCGTGACGGGACGGTCAGGCAGAGCGCTCACCCGTTCATACTCCGCGAGGACGCGGGTCACGATTGATTCGGCGATGGCGTCGCGCATTCGCCTTCCCTCGCGTCGCGACATATGATGTGCAATCGTGCGTCACGACCGCGTCAAAAGGGTAATGGGACGGCGAGATGGCGACCTAACAGCGGAGCAGCCGATGCGATGGTCATGTGTGGGGATTCTTGTAGCTGCGCTTAGCCTGCTGCCGCACCAACAGGCGGAAGCACAAGCGAGGCCGAACATTCGCTGGGGGCAATCGCCGCCGGACTCGACGGCATGGCGCCCCCTGCTCTCTTACATCATTGCCAACACGCTGTCTGACAACATCCTCGACGCGGCTATCGACACGACAAGCCACGCATGGGAAATGAGCTTTCCAGCGATGGGGGCTGCCTGGCCTGCCATCGAAGCGCATCTGCGCACAATTCTACGCGCGCGAGGGCCACTGCCAGCGGACACAGTCGTGTGGGAGCTCCGCATTGGCGAGCTAACCGTAAGTGGTGACACGGCACGAGTACAAGTTCATTCGGGGATGACCAAGCGATGCCCCGGCTCGGCGCGCACAGCAGGATATGGAAACCGGTACGACGTGTTCGTCGTGCGCCATCGCGCGTCGAGCGTGGGGTCCACGAAATTCTGGGGCGGCGCGCGCAGCGATGGAGTGCTTCACGGGGACCGCGCTGGTTGCCCAAGGCCACGGCAATAGCGCGCCTTAGCCCCGTCTAGCCGCTCCGCGTTGGCGGTGTCCACACCCTTGTCATCGCGAACATTTAAGTGTGCGCGACGGGCTTCGGCGAGCTGCTGGAAGCGACACGCGTTCGAGACGAATCTGGAATGGCGCTTACCCGTTCGTACTCCGCGAGCACTCGCGTCACCGTGGATTCCAGAATCAGATCTCGCAGGCGCTGTACGCGGAGCACTGCGAAGCGCTGGCGATGCTCGCAGGCGACTGACCAAGGCTGTCCGCCTGGTGGGGCGCCAAAACGAAAGACCGCTCACCGACCAATGGCCGCGAGCGGTTTTTTTGTCACACCATGTCAGGTGAGAGTGACTAGGGTGGGACTTCTGTATGGTCTGACTCTCACCAGAACCATCACATCATATTCATTGCCTCAACTTTTCAGGGAGCCGTACCTTACACCGTATATCAACACTGAAGTTTTCCCTACTACTGCTACTGTTCTATTTATAAGAACGGGTGAATTTCGGCGGTGCGCGGGCGTCCGCTTGTCGGAGAAGAGGGAAAACTCCTAACGAAAATTCTCGAGGCTATCAAGCTCTCACGCGAAGACGTTTTTATCTGTAACGTGCTTACGTACCTCTGTTAGAAAGCCAGTACGGCGGTAGTCGGTAGGGCTGCGATTCGGGACAACTCGTTTCGTCTCCCTACATGAAAGCACAAACCCGACAGCCTATGCGGGCCATCGGGTTTGCGAAATCAAGCTTGAGCACCTGAACTTGAATCATGGCCTTGGTTGCCGGGAACGAGCGTCCGGCAACAAACAGGACCCTGCACAGATGCGTCAGCCTCGCAACTGAACGCTACTCCGTGCGCGGGCGCCCTGCAAGACCCCTTAAACCCGCTCAACCTGGAGGACCCGACTATGCTGAACACCACTCAGACAGTCGAGGTGATTCTGGATGGCTGGAGGCGGCTCCCGAGCGGGCTGCTCGTCTCCACCGTCACAGTAATCCGCCTGGCGCCGAAGTAACTGGCGGCACGGCCACCCCACCGGAAGGCTCCACGCGCCGGTGGGGCTGGTGGGCCGCAGCTTCTATTACATACTGGGACTGGAGATTGAGGTGGACCTTTCGCACCTACTTAAGGGCGTGCCGGTCGCGAGGTTCCTGAAGGAGCTCGCGCTATTCGTCCTCTCGCCAAAGCGCTTTCTCCAAATCGTCCGAGCCGAAGACGGTACGACGACGTGGGTAAGGCTCGCCGTTTATGCGGCCGCTTTCGTGATAGTGGAGGTTTCCATTTTTTCGGCGGCGCTTACCGGCGCCCTTCGGCCGGACAAGTACGCTCTCATCGGTTTAGCGATAGGTGAAATCGTACTCGGACTGGTGTACGTCCCGGTGTTCTGGCTATTGGGAGCGATACTCCGCACGCCGAAGCCACTAAAGACAGCGACTGTATTCTCAATCACCTTCAGGTTCGTCTGGCTTACGGTACCACTCGTCCTCTATGGCCTCTTCATAATCTCTGAGGACTACAGCTTCGCTCTGCTTCGGGGTGTGGCGGTATGGATTTATTGGCTCGCATGGCTGGTCACGTACCCTCTCATCATCACGGATGGCCTTCGGAAACGAGCTGCGGCGGCGGCTATATCGCTCACGCTTGGCGTCCTTTGGACAACTTCGGCACAAAGCCTGATGGCGCCCTTCTCTACCAGCAATACGACTCGCGCCCACCACTCACTATTGTTCGACCCGATTGGCGCAGAGGTTAATGCCGCGCGATTGTCGTTCAACCTCCTGAATTCAGGCAACTCGGAGGTGGCACGGGCGGCGAAAGCCTTCCTGCGCCGCCCGACGCGCGAGAGCGCCGATTCTGCTCAGGAGCGGGCCGACAGAGAACAGGCGGTCCTGAATTGGGTGAGTCGCCGCAGCGTCTTCCGCAACTCCCTGCAAAGTGAAGCGGTCCGTCTTGATTCTGCGGCTTCGCGCGCGCGGTTCCAAACTACACTGACCGGGATTCAGCTAGAACGGGCCGTCATCGACTCAGCGAGCGCGCTGTTGGATGCAATGGACGACGCCTACCGTGCGCCGACACTCAATAATCTGCTCCGAATTTCAGACACGTATGTCGGCACAATGGACGCCACGAATGAGGGACTTTCGTGGACCCTTCGGCAGGCTGACATTAGGGTTCGCCTCTTCAAGCTACAGATGCTTGAGAACTAGCGTCTAGCCATCCCGTTAACTGCGTGGTTTCCCCCGCATGATGGCGCGAAGACCGCTTACAGCCAATCGCTATAGTCGGTCTTTGTCGGCCTGCCGGTTCCGTGAGTGGCGCGTGCCGCCCACACATCCGGGACGCGTTCGGGACGGATAGCATCGCGGCCTCACGCACCACGGTTTTCACCACGATTCGCGGCGGACTTACCAATTCTCTTACCAATTTCACGCGTGGAGCAGCGATTCAGCACGCGCTCACAATCGCGTAAGTCGTTGTGGCGGGAGAGTGTGGGAATCGAACCCACCCGGCCCGACTGAGTCGGGTCACACCAGTTTTGAAGACTGGGGAAGCCACCAGGCCCCATCCACCCCCGCGTCTATTGCAGCACGATCGCAAATTCGGCTCGCTCCGTGACGGTACCCACCTCGACTGCGCCCGCGACTTTCGAAAGATAGGTGGCGGCGCGGTCCGGCCCCACGGCAACGAGTAACCCGCCCGAAGTCTGAGGGTCCACGAGCAGCGCGCGCTGCGCGTCGGTCGAGGTGCCCCAATCCACGAGCGGTTGCACGTACTCGAGATTTCTCTCGGCGCCGCCGGTCCTGATTCCCCGCGCCCACGCTTCGGTGGCGCCGGCGAACACGGGAATGGATCCGACGGCGAATCGCAGTGTCACGCCGCTCGCACGCGCGACATGCGACGTGTGGCCCAGCAGGCCGAAGCCGGTGACATCGGTCGCGCAGCGGGAACCGACGGCGAGCGCGGCGCGGCTGGCACCGCCGTTGAGCCTCGTCATGGACGCGAGGACCTCGCTCTGCGCGGACGGCGTGAGCTCGCCCCGCTTGATGGCCGTGGCGAGTATGCCCGTGCCCAGCGGCTTCGTAAGAATGAGCTTGTCGCCCGGCCTGGCACCGGAGTTGGTCAGCAGGAACTTCGGGTGCGCGCGGCCGGTCACGGCCAGACCGTACTTGACCTCGTCGTCCAGTATCGTGTGCCCGCCGATGATGTGGGCGCCGGCTTCGTGCACCTTGTCGAGGCCACCCCGGAGAATGTCCGTGAGTACCGCGAGCGGCAGCTTGTCGTTCGGGAACGCGACGATGTTGAGCGCGGTCAGCGGCTGTCCGCCCATGGCGTACACGTCAGACAGCGCGTTCGCGGCCGCGATCTGCCCGAACGTGTACGGGTCGTCCACGATCGGCGCGAAGAAATCCACCGTCTGCACGAGTGCGAGCTCGTCGGACAGCAGGAACACGCCGGCGTCGTCGAACGTCTCCCGGCCCACCAGAATCCTCTCATCGCTCGCGCCCGGAATCGGAGCGAGTACTTCCGCAAGGTCCCCTGGACCCATCTTGGAAGCTCAGCCGGCGCAGCGCGCAAACGCGGTAAGCCGGAACAGCTCCTCACGCGTCTTCGCGGTGGTCTCGTCCGTCACGACAGGCCGCTCGCCGCGGCGCTAGACCTTGGCGACGACGTCGATCTCGACGAGCACGGCGCGCGGAAGTCCCGCCGCC
Source organism: uncultured Gemmatimonadaceae bacterium (assembly GCA_964350145.1). Classification (GTDB taxonomy): domain Bacteria; phylum Gemmatimonadota; class Gemmatimonadetes; order Gemmatimonadales; family Gemmatimonadaceae; genus JACDCY01. Next base: position 3,669 of record CAYGJL010000059.1, on the reverse strand, counting down.
TGGACGGTCGAGCGGGCCGGCCGCGCCTCGCCGAGCCAGCGGCCGTACACCTCGTTCATCTCGCGGAAGTCGGCCATGTCGTGGAGATAGACCGTCGTCTTCACGACGCTGCCCCAATCCGTACCCGCTTCCTTCAGCACCGCCGCGAGGTTGGTCATGACGCGCTCCGTCTGCTCGACGATGCCGCCATCCACCACCTGTCCGCTCTGCGGATCGAGCGCGATCTGGCCCGCGGTGAAGAGAAAGCCGCCCGCGATCACCGCCTGCGAATAAGGACCGATGGCGGCGGGGGCGTCGCTCGTCTGGATGATTGTATGGGACATGGCTATTGGCTATTGGCTGTTGGCTATTGGCTTCGCGCTCGCTGAATCAAACCTCGCACGGGGAACGAGAACAGTAAACTGCAACCTAGAACAGAAAAGCTGCGAGCTACCAGCAGCTAGCTGCCGGCCGCGAGCTTAACGCAAGGCGAAAAAGAGGCGGGCGTTGGCGGTCACGAGCGCGGCCATCTGCGAGACGGACAGGCCGCGGGCCGCGGCGACTTTGGCCAAAGTAAGGCTCACGTACGCGGGCTCGTTGCGCTTGCCGCGGTGCGGGACGGGCGCGAGGTAGGGTGAATCGGACTCGACGAGGATCCGGTCGTTGGGCACCGCCCGTATGAGATCGTTCCCGTCCCATTTCTTGAACGTCACGATCCCGGCGAAGGAGACGTACCAGCCGGCTGCGAGCGCCGTCTCGGCGAGTGCGGCCGGACCGGTGAAGCAATGCAGCACGCCGAGCACGCCCGCCGCACCGGCTTCGAGAATTATCGCCTGCATGTCCGCTTCGGCTTCGCGCGTGTGAACTACGACCGGCTTGCGCCGCTCCCCCGCGATGGCTAGCTGGGCCGTGAACGCGCGGAGCTGGGCGGTCCTCGGCGAATGATCGTAGTGGTAGTCCAGTCCACACTCGCCGACGGCCACGGCGCCCTGATCCAGCAGCTCGCGGATCAGCGCAGCGTCGCGGGCCGGCTCGAACGAGGCCGCGTCGTGCGGGTGGAGACCCGCCGTGGCATACACAAAACCGGGGTTCCCGTGCGCGAGCTCGAGCGCCGCGCGGGAGTCGGCCGGCGAGGTGCCTATCGCGACGATGCCGGCGCAGCCCGCCTGCCGCGCGCGCTCGATCACCTCGTCCCCGTCGGAATCGAACGCCGCGTCAACGAGGTGCGCGTGACTGTCAATGAAGGTGTCCACGGCGCCGACCGCTATTGCGCCTGCCTGCAGCTCCGGACGAGATCGGCCGCCCGCCTGGGGTCGTTTATCATCTCGTAGAAATCGTCGAAGTACTCGAGCGTGCGGCGCGCGACGTCGAGATTCATGAGACGGCCGACGTGGTCGGAGTACAGCGCGTAGATCGCGGGCTTCTGCTCGTTGAACAGCGCGAACACCCGGGCGAACTGCTCCGGCGGAGCGCAGTAGCCGCGAAAGAGACGCTGCCGCACCGTCGTGATCGGCAAGCGGTAATCGGGGTTGCGGAAGCGGACGGCCGCGGCCGCGCCGGCCAGGCTGAACGCGAGCGCGAGGCTGTGTTTGACCAGCATCACGATTCCGGCCACGACCGGCGGCAGCAGCACGAGCATCTGCACCACTGACTGCTGGAATCCGCGCTTCTGGCGCGTGAAGGTGTAGATCCACGCCACCGGAATGGACACGAGCACGGCGGTCGCCATCGCGAGAAACACCGACAGCGTGAGCGAATCGTCGGCGATCCTGGCGATGATGTCGGCGCTCCCCGTCAGCGCGTGGCCGTCGCTTCCGGCGCCGCCGACGTCCGTCGGCGGGAGGTACTCCCAGGTGAGCGCCGCGACGCCGACCAGCAGCGCGTAATAGATGACCGTGCGGAACACCACGTTGCCCCACATGCGCTTCCAGTGGGGCGGCGCGGACGAGCTTGCCGCCGGGCTGCGGGCGCCGACCGGTGTGGTCATCCCGCTGCCCGCGCTCGCGTCATCTGACCGGGGCCGGCCTCGTGTCACGCTCGGACTGCCGCGTGGCCTGGGCCAGCCGGTCCGCGCGGCCGCTCGCCGCGGCGTGCCGCGGCCACTTGTGATTGATCCACAGCAGCAGCGGCCCGGCCACGTACACCGAGCTGAACGTTCCGATGATGATTCCCCAGGTCAGGACCCAGGCGAACGGCCGGATCACCGTGCCGCCGAAGATGAGCAGCGACAGCAGCGTGGCCAGCGTCGTGGATCCGGTGAGCACGGTCCGCGGCAGCGTCTCGTTCACCGACCGGTTGAGCAAGTCGTACAGGCCCGTCTTCGGAAACTTCTTCAGGTTCTCGCGCACGCGGTCGAACACTACGACCGTGTCGTTCAGCGAGTAACCGATCACCGTCAGCAGCGCTCCGACGACGAACAGCGAGATCTCGAGGTTCATGTACTTCATGAAGGCCAGCGTCGCGAGAATATCGTGGACCGTCGCGAGCACGGCGGCGAGCCCGAACCGCCACTCGAACCGCCACGCCAGATATATGAGCGTCGTCAGGAAAGCGATCGCCAGCGCGATCATGGCATTCCGCCGGAGCTCGCTACCCACCTTCGGCCCGACTCCCTCGGTGAGGAGCACCTCGTACTTGTCCGCCCCGAATTTCGCGTCGAGCGCGGCGGTAATCTGCCGCGACACGACTTCCGCGCCGGCGTCCTGCTGCGCGACGGTCTGCGGATCCTGCGCTCGCATGATCAGCTCGTTGGGACTGCCGAAGGTCTGGATCTCCACCTGCGGCAGGCCGCCTTCCGCCATCGCGGAGCGGACGTCGGACACGCTCGGCGGCGGATCGGTGAACTGGATCCGCTTGAGCGTGCCGCCGGTGAACTCGATGCTGTAGTGAAACCCGCTGATCGCGATCCAGATCAGCCCGGGAACGATCAGCAGCAGCGAGAACGCCGTGGACACGCGCCACAGGCGGATAAAATCGATTTTCGTGTTGTGCAGTACGCGAAGCATGTGTCCCTTAGATGCTGACCGGCTTGATTCCGCCGGTACGGTGTAGCCAGATGAGGAAGAACGTCCGCACCACGAAAATGGCGCTGACGAGCGAGGCCCCGATTCCCGCGAGCAACGCTACCGCGAATCCCTGGACGGGACCGGTGCCGAACTGGTACAGGATCGCGGCGGTCAGCGCCGTGGTCACGTGCGTGTCTATGATCGCGCTCCAGGCGTGCTGGAAGCCCTCGTCTATCGCCGCGCGCGGGGTCTTGCCCGCGTCCATCTCCTCGCGCGTCCGCTCGAAGATCAGGAAGTTGGCGTCGAGCGCCATGCCTATGGAGAGCACGAAGCCCGCGATACCCGGCAGCGTGAGCACCGCGCCGAACGACGCGAGAATCGCGAGCGTGATCAGCGTGTAGACGATAAGCCCGCCCACCGCGAACACGCCCGACAGCTTGTAGTACACGACCATTATCAGAATCACGAGCGCGAGCCCGAGAATCCCGGCGCGGACTCCCTGCTGCACCGCGTCCTGGCCGAGGCTCGCCCCGATTGTCCCCGACTCCACGATCTTGAGCGGGACCGGCAGCGCGCCGGCGCGCAGCACGAGCGCGAGGTCCTGCGCGGCGGCCAGATCCTGCCCGCCCATCGTTATCTGCCCGCGCGTGCCGATGGCGCCCTGGATCACGGGCGGACGGCCCAT
>CAYGJL010000058.1:0-12680 GCA_964350145.1 uncultured Gemmatimonadaceae bacterium | reverse complement strand
CCGCCCCGCAGCAGCTTCGATGCGAGCCGACGCGGGCTGAGGGTCCCCACAGGCCGCGTGCTAGCGAGCGCGCAGTCTGCGCGAGCGTAGCGGCCGACGGGGACCCTCAGTCCGCGTCGGCGCGTGGAATAGGGTAAGCGTGCCGCTCGAGAAGAACGGGCGGGACCGTGAGGATCGACGACTTTTCGCGCAGAGCGATGACGTCGATCGGCGGGCCGGCGGGAACGAGCACACCGCCCTCGGGCGCGGGTACGCGTAGCATCAGCGCGACGTCGCGCGTGGCGCGGCGGAATCCCTTGCCCTCGTAGATGCGGTTGATCAGGATCCGCCGCACCACGACCATCACCGTGGCGAGCATCGGCACGGCCACGACGAGCCCGACGGGCCCGAGCAGCTTCGCGACGACCAGCACCGACATGATCGTCAGCACCGGCGGCAGCTCCACCTTCCGCGCCATCACCAACGGCTGAACGATGTTCGACTCGAACAGGTGGATGCCCACGCCGAGCAGGACGACCCACAACGCCTTGGTCGTTCCGCCGGGGCCGCCGAGCACGAACAGCGCCGGCAGAGCCGTGGAAATGAGCGTCCCGAAAAAAGGGATGATCGCGACAGCCGCCGTGAACACACCGAATGTCAGCCAGTACGGCACACCGAGCAACCAGAGACCGAACGCGGTCATCACTCCGAGCACGAACATCGCGAACAGCTGGCCGGTGATGTACGCGCGCAGAGTGTCGGCGAGATCGCGCAGCACGTCGCGGATCAGATCGCGGTGGATCGGCGGAAACAGCGCGATCAACCATTCGCGGTAGACCCCCGGATGCAGCGTCAGGTAGATCGCCATCACCGCGACGGAGAAGATGCTGATGAATACGTGAACGAGCGAAAAGACCTTGGGCGCGAGATCGCCGAGCCAGCCCGACACCTGCCCGTACACTGCCTGCGTCGCGCGGTGCTCGCCCGGCTTCCAGAATTCCTGCGCCGCGGGAAAGCGCGCCATGAACCGGTCTATCCCGCCCTCCCACGTGTCTATGTACGTCGGCAGGACCTGGATAAGCTGCCGGGTCTGCTCGGACACGGGCGGAACCAGCAGCCAGAAGAGACCGATGATCGCCAGCACTGTAGTGATCAGCGCCACGGCGAAGGCGGCGCCGCGCGGCATGTGCCCGCGCGAGACCAGGAAATCGGTGACGGCGCCGAGATACAGCGAGAAAATCACCGCGATGAACAGGAGCAGAAACACGTCCGCGGCCACTCCCAACAGCCATAACAGCAGGACTGTGAGAACGACCGCGGTCAGTACCGGTGCTACCCGCCCCTTCGGCTGCTGTGCGGCAGCCGCGGTGGGACCGGTCAAGGTGCCTTTTTCTCCCCCTGCGACACCTCGCTCAGCGCGCCTTCAGATTGCCCCGTACCGAGCTGCTTGGATCCCTCCGCGGCCGGCGTGGACAACAGCCCCATCCGGCCCTTGAGCTCCATGAGCTGCAGATCGGCGGTCTCCGAAGTCGCGCCGCTCTCGAGGCGCTTGAACTCCTTCGCGAGCTGGTCGCCGGAGAACTCTTCGTCTATCTCCACGGACGCGCGAACCCTTCGCTCGTTCTGATCGATTTTCTCTTCCATTCTGGCGAACGCCTCGAACGCCGATTTCTCGGAGATGCGCGACATCGTGTCGGCGATGCGCTTGGTGGCCATCGCACGGCGTTGCTTCGCGAGCAGGAGGTTCTTCTTGCGATTCGCTTCTTCGATATTGTCGTTCAACTCGCGCAGCGAATTCTTGAGGCGTTCCGTCTCCTGCTTGTGGGCCTCCCACGTGATCTGCATCTGCTGCCCGCGCGAGACGTGCTCGGCGCGCCGCACCAGCGCCTGCTTGGCCAGATCGTCGCGATTTTCCTGCACGGCGAGCATCGCTCTCCGCTCCCAGTCCTCGGCCTGCTTCAGCTCGAGCCGCGCCTGATCCTCCAGCCGCTTCTCGTCGGCGATGGCGGCGGCGACCTGCTGCTTGGCGCGCACGAGCTGCGTCCGCATGTCCGAAATGATCTGCGTCAACATCTTCTCGGGCTCTTCAGCGTGAGAGATGAAGTCGTTGATCGTCGCGCGCCAGAGTTGGACTAACCGGTCGAAGATTCCCATGAGTCTCTCGGAGTGTATAAGAGCGCTACGAGTATGAACTTAGTTCAGTTTCATTAGCGGCGTGGGAACTACCCTGCGTCCTGCGTTCTGCGACCTGCGGCCTGTAAAGCCCGGTGCGGAGGAACAGACATTCTTTCACCGCTCCACGATGCTGCGAGGGCGCAGGACGCAGGACGCAGGGCATTTCATCCGCCCCTCTTGATCTGATAGAGCCTTTCCTTCGCAAGCCGTCGTCCCGTCGGAGTCGCCGCCAGCCCCCCTCCAGCCGTCTCTCTATACCGCACGTCCATCTCCCGTCCGATCTCACCCATGACATCGATCACCTCATCCACGGGGATGGCGAAAGTAACCCCGGCAAGCGCCATTTCAATACCGGCCAGCGCGATCGCCGCGCCCGTCGCGTTGCGAAAGACGCACGGCAGCTCCACCAGCCCGCCCAGCGGATCACACACCAAGCCAAGCATCCCCTGCAACGTCAGCGCGATCGCGTGTCCCGCCTGCGTCGGCGTGCCGCCAAGCATCTCCGTCGCGGAGCCCGCGGCCATCGCGGCGCCCGCGCCGGTCTCGGCCTGGCAGCCACCTTCCGCCCCGGACAATGACGCGCGCTCGGCCACGACGGCACCGATCAGACCCGCGGTCGCGAGGGCATCCACCAGTTTCTCGTCGCCGAATCCCTTGCTCGCAGCGAGCCCGGTAAGCACGGCCGGCAGCACTCCCGCGCCGCCCGCGGTCGGCGCGGCGACGATCACGCCCATCGCCGCGTTGACTTCCTGCACCGCCAGCGCGCGCGCGAGGACGTCGCGGAACGCGGTGCCCGCGAGCGGACCCGGCGGTCCCGTCCTCAGCTTGGCGGCGTCGCCGCCCACCAGCCCCGATGCGGAGTACAGATCGCCGACCATCCCCTGCTCCACCGCCCCGCGCATCACGACCAACGCGCGCGCCAGCACGCCGCGGATGTCTTCGACAGTCCGCCCCTGATCAGCCGACTCCATGTCGAGCGCAGTCTGCGAAAGGGTACGCCCACTCGCCTCGGCGTCCCGAATGGCTTCCGCGAATGATTTATACATCCAAAAACAGCGCTGTTGGCTGTTGGCTCTTGGCTGTTGGCGCTCGCTTGCAGTTAGGACGCAGGACGCAGGACGCAGGACGCAGGCTTGTCTTCATTGCCCCGACACCTTGTCGAGTCTTCGAGCCCACCGCACCCAATTCAGCGCGCGAACCTCGTCGCGCACTCCCTCCCCCGGCGCCTCGTCGCACTCGATCACGATGAACGCGTCGCCGCCGCGCTGCTTTCTAGTCAGACGCAGCGTCGCGATATTGATGTGGTGATCGGCCAGGATGCCCGTGATGCGCGCGATGGATCCGGGAATGTCCTCGGCCACCATTACTATAGTATGGAAGCTCCCGGTGACCTCGACCGGAAAGCCGTCGATCTCCTTCACGAGGATGCGGCCCGCGCCGAGCGACGCGCCCGTGAGTGTCGCGTGGAGGTCGCCGTGATCCAGCGTCATCCGTACCGTGTTCGGATGCGCCTCCTCTCCCAGCGCTGCCTTCTCGAACCGGTAGTCAAGCCCCTCGCGCTCGGCGATTTCCAGCGCGGTCCGAATGCGCTCGTCGTCCGGCTTGAAGCCGAGCAGGCCCGCGGCGAGCGCCTTGTCGGTGCCGTGTCCTTCGCCGGTCCGCGCGAAGGAACCGTGCAACTCGAGCACGGCTTTCTCGGGAGTGCCGCCGACGAGCCCGCGCCCGAGCAGACCCAACCGGCACGCGCCCGCGGTGTGCGAGGACGAAGGACCGACCATGACCGGTCCGATGATGTCGAGGAGGGAAACCATGCTGGAAAGGTGTGCGCGGGACCGCGCGGAGCGGTACCCCCGATCAATCGGTCAAATACCGTTCCCGCAGCACCTTCACGTGGTGCGCCACGTGTCCGGCACAGATATACGCGAGCGCCCGCACGGTAAACGGATTTCCGCTGGCAACCCCGCGTCTCATCCACGCCTCTTCGGGCAGATTCCGGAACAGCGTTAGCGTCGCGCCCCGCACCGCCCCGAGCTCTTCCAGGTGGCTGCTCCACGAGCGGTCGTCCGCGCCGGCCAAGGCGACGGCATCATCCTGATCGAAGCTCGGTAGTGGATCCGTGAGGCCGCGCGCGAACCAGAACGCGCGGAACGAGAACAGCCGCTCGGTGTCGTTCATGTGGCTTACAACCTGACGGATGCTCCACTTGTCCGGAGCATACCTGTGCAGCGACTGCTGTTCCGACACGCCTGCGAGAATCGGAAGCACCTCGCTGAGCTGCTCTTTGAGCACCTGCATGACGTCGTCGCCGGCGACTTTCTCGACGTACGGCAGATAGTAATCGGCAAATTCTGTACGATCAGGCGCACTAATGACCATGCTTCCTCGCCGAGTAAAAGGTCCGTGAAGCGAGCTAAAGATGATTCAATCGATCCTAAGCATCATCTACAGGCGGTTGCCCTCCTCGCGGTAACGTAAGCGTGAAGCAAGTCCCCTCTCCAACAGTGCTCTTCACTGTGAGATCGCCGTGCATCGCGCGGGCCAGGTCGCGGCTTATCGCCAAGCCGAGCCCCACGCCGGTTTCCTTGTCTGCCAGCCCATCCTTCAACTGTATGAACGGCTCAAAGATGACATCGATCTTCTCAGCGGCGATGCCGATCCCGGTGTCGGTCACGCTCAGCGTTACGCCGTCGGCCGCCGCCGCGCAATCTGCGCTGACGTGCCCCCCGGCTGGAGTGAACTTGATGGCGTTGGAGAAAAGGTTCACCAGGACCTGAGTTACCCGCTCCGGATCCGCGCGCGCTGTCAGGCCCAAATCTCCCGAGACTCCGTCGAACACGATACCCTTCTGCGCGAACAGGGGCTCGAGCATGTCCACGGCCCGTTCGATTGCTTCGCAGGCTTTGACGTCATCGAGCGCGTAGCTGATGCGCCCGCTTCCGATACGCGCAAAGTCGAGGATCTCGGTTATCAGCATGGTGAGGTGCTGCTGGCTGCTTCTCACCCTGGCGAAATCGGCGTGCTGCTGCTTCGTCACCGGCCCGCGCAGGCCCATGTCGAGGAGTTCGATATAGCCCCCGATCGCGTTGAGCGGCGTGCGCAGCTCATGGCTCATTGCGCCAAGAAAAGCCGTCTTCGCCATGTTCGCGGTCTCCGCACGGTGTCGCATCACCAGCGCCAGGTCGTACGTCTGTGCGCTGGCGAGCGCGAGAGCGCCCCGCGCCGCCAGGTCCTCGGCAAGCCGCACGTCTTCGGGGCCATACACGAACCCCGGCTGGGCGCTGACGAAGGTGATTGCGCCGAGTAGCTTGTTTCGGGCAAGCAGCGGCACCGTCAGCATGGGCCCGATGCCGAGCTGACGGAGCGTCTCGAGATTGTCTGCGGTACGGGCGGCCGCGACGATTTTTTCCTCTACGCGTTCCGTGATCAGCACGGCTCGCGCCTCGCGCAGCATCGCGGGGGCGCCGAATGGATCGTGCGGGTCCGGCTCCCACGTCGCTACAAGCTTGCGAGCGAGTTTCTGTTTTTCCGGATCGGAATGGTAGATGCCGAGACGCGACGGAGCGCCACTCTCATTCACGATATCGACGATGCACCACGCGCCGAGGGCCGGAAGAGCGAGCTTGGTGAGCGCGAGCAGCGTGCTGGCCTGGTCCACGGATTCCGCGAGCAGCCGTCCAGCTTCGGCGAGAAACGCTGCGCGGCGCCGGGCGTCCTCGGCGTCTTCGGCATGACCGCGCTCGCGCAAGGCGCCAAGAAGCATCTGCTCTGCGACCTGACGCTGCAGGTCGGCTGCCGGGTCGGCTGTTGTCTTGCGCAGCTCGAGGCCGAGCGCATCGGGAAGCCCGTCGTCGCCAATCACCGGCCAAACACTCAGTAACAGGCCCGGGCCGCTTTCGTCCAACCCTTGGATGGGGACATCCGTCAGCTCAATACCGTCGCGGAACGACCGATCGAGCGTGGCGCCGATGTCCATGCCCGCCGCCCCGCCGAACGCAGCGGCGATCGCAATGCCGGCCACGTCACCACCGGTGATCCGCGCCAGGCCGCAAAACGCGGCATTCGCGTACACGAGCCTGTGGTCCACTCCGCGTGTAATGGCGAAAGGCGCCGGCGCCTGCTCCGTGTACCGGAGCAGTGCGTCCCGGATCGAGGGTTCGGCCGCGCTGCTCCGGCCCGCGCTCCGTCGCGGCTTCGAGTCCACCTGGTACTACCTCCCCCGGCGTTTGGCTGGCGGTCTCGCTACGGCACCCACGGGCACGGTCCGCACAAATGGATTCCCCGTGATGATGCCGTCGTATTCCGTGAGTGCGTCGCCGACAACCACGCCCTTCGGGGTGACCTCATACATCCGCAATTCGTGACTGTGCTTGCTGCCGCGCATCTTGATCACGGCCATAACCCGCTTGAGCTCTCCTTCGATCTCTATGTAACGCTGAATTATGATCTCATCGGTGATGAACGAGACTTTCTCGGTAGTGAACCGAACGTCGGAGAATCCCTCCACGACTTCGGCGGTCATGAATACCGTAACGCCGACGGCCGTCAGCGTTCCGACCAGCCGGTAGAACGACTCGCGGAAATCCTCGCGGAACGTCGGAGCCAGAGCGACTTCGAAGCCGGACAGCGAGTCGATGACGACCCGCTTGGCTCCGAGTCGCTCCACAGCCTCGAGTATGGCCGCGAGCGCTTCGTCGACGGATAGATCGAGAGGTCGCAGGTAAATCAGCTCCAACTTCCCGGCCTTGATCATCTTGGCAATAACGGGGTTTCGCTTGCCGGCCCGGGCGAGATATTCCTCCGGATACTCTTCGAAGATCGCGATTACCCCGGTCTCGCCGTTCGCCAATCCCGTCGCCATGAACTGCGTCGCGACCGTCGACTTGCCGCTGCCCGCCGGCCCGGTGAGCAGAACCGCGTCTCCGGAAACGACGCCGCCACCGATCATCTCGTCCAGCCCCGGCACACCCGTAGATAGCCTCCCGCGCTGCTGCCGAACCCGTTTGGTCGTCTGCTCCGGAATTCGCGGAAATATCTGGAGACCGTCATCAGAGATTTTGAACGTGTGCAGCCCGGGCATCGTGGAGCGCCCGCGCACCTTTACAACCTGCAGCTTTCTGACGACCGAGTTCCGGTCGGTTGCCTGAGTGAGCCAGAGTATCCCGTCGGCCACCGTGAACACGGGATTGCGCTGCTCTTCCTCGGCGTACTCCCCGAGCAGGAAAGAGGTGACTTCCCAGCTGGTCAAGTGCAGGGCGAGACGCTGAACGAAATTCTCGAGCTCGGACGTTGTTCCCCTTTCGGCGCGGTCCGGCCGGCCGCCGATCGTCCGGAATGAATCGACGACTACGATGCCTGGCGAGACGCGCTCGATTTCGCCGATTATCCGGTGCAGGACCTGGCCGAGATCCTGTTCCATCACCTCCGTGCTCAGGTTGATGAACTGGATGGCGGAACCGGTGAAGTCCGGATCGAAGAAGCTGAACTGCCGCTGATACCGCAGCATCTTGAGCGCCGGCTCGCCGAGCACTGTGAAATACAGCGCCGGCCGCGCCACCGTCGCGTTCGCAAACATGATCTGGTGCGCGAGCGTCGTCTTGCCCGACCCGGGTCCTCCCGCAATCAGATTGAAGGAGAACTCCGGCAGCCCGCCGCCGAGCACGATATCGAGACCGGGCACTCCGCTGGGAAGACTCCGGATTTCCGCTTGCCTGCCTTTCATCACGCTTCCTCCTCTATGTCCTCGGGCGTTTTACCACCGCCTTCGGATGCGGCAATGCTCCGCTCGATCAGTTTCATGGCCATCTCGTCTCCGACGAGTCGTTCGAGGAGCTCTACCAGACGGACCAGCATCACTTCCAGAGCCTCCGCGGTGGCGCCGTCGCCGTGCTCAATAAGACATTCTGCGACACCATCGACGTAGGGCTCGGAGCCGGCGCTGAGCCGAATCAACTCCAACGCCGCGCGTTCCCTGCGGGATTGCGCGAGCGAGCGAGAGAAGAGCGCGTGACACCCGTCGGCTCCAACCCAGTGCGACAGATCTCGATACAGATCGTCGCATGCGGCTGCCGCCGCCCACGCAGCCGTGTCGCCTCTCCCGGCTCCTCGAGGCTGGCGGCTGCTTATCAGGCGGCGCACAACCCGTTCGCCGGGCTTGTCCCGTGTCACCGGGTCCTTTCCGAGCGAGGACGTTGACTTACGCACGAGTTCATCTGTACGGATACTACAACCATTCCCGCCACCCCCGCACCAGGACACCTCGACGGATTAGCGCCCCTAAGCGCCCTCGTGCTCGCAGAAGAAATCTACGACCCCGTATCGAGCGAATACTCCGCGCCGACGACAAGCAATACGTCGTCTTTGATCAGCTGCTTGTGTCGTTAACGTGGCTTACGACCAGGTAGTAATCGGCAAACTCCGTACGGTCGGGCGCGGCGATGAGCATGCTCCCTCGGTCAGTTAAGGGCCGATTACGCGGGCTAATGCCCGTAACCTCCAAAAATAATGTCCGATCCTGACAATTAGATTATCATTCGATGGTCGGGAACGTACCGATGATGGGATCGGTTCGCTGCCGCACCTTCCAACCCTTTTGTCCGGAGCGGCGTTCTGGCAGAGTCTCAAGAGCTCGTATCCGAGCCGGTGGTCGACGTGGCGCGCAGAATTGTGGCAGCCCGCGCCGTCGAAGTCGAGCACTACGCGAAGCTATATCCGCTGCTACTCGCCGAGATGGACGAGATAATGGCTGACTGGGATCGCAGCACGGACTCGCTGCCATGGTCGGCGTTGGCCGCAGGGGAGCGGCAAAACGACCTCGCGGGCGTGATCACGCGGCTGATCGACTGCGCGATGAGCTCGGCCTCTCGCGAGGAGCGCGTGGACGCGATGATCGCCGCCGCCTGCCGCCACGGGCAGTATCGCCGCAGGCAGGCCGTGGACGTGCATACGATCTTCACCGAGTACGATGTGGTGCGGTCGGCAACCTGGCGGCAGCTCAAGACGCTGGTCGGCCCTCCGACATCGTACGACGCGATCTTCGTCATCGACGGCCTGCTCTCGGTCGCGACGCGCGGCACCATCCTCGGCTATCACAAGGCGGAGATGGAAGCCAACGGCCTCTGGTCGAAGCATCTGCTCGAGCTGAAGAAGACCGTTCGTTCCTGACCGGACGCAAATCGGGACTGGCTGCGTCCTTGCAAGATTGACTCGCATCCCCCAGAAACCGATTCCACCCGCCGACGCGGGTCGTGACCCCCTCCATCTTCATCCCGACAGTCCCGAGAGCAGGGAGGATTGCATCCGCAAGAGCCTGATCGAGCGGCTGCGGAACATCTGCGCCAATCTGGCTCCGAAGGATTTCGAGGTGCTCGTGCTGAAGATGACGCGCGAGCAGCTGCGGAGCGAAGGAGTCAGGTGGAAAAGGAATGTTCCGGACCCGTGCTGAAAGCTGACGGCTAGCCGTTCGTCCCGTCGTCGAAGAAATCCACGACGCCCGTCTCCAACGAATATTCGGCGCCGACGACGAGCAATTTTCCCTCGTGGATGAGCTGCTCGAGCACCGGCGATCCGTTGCGCAGGTGGTCCACCGAAGTCTGGATGTTCGTTCTCACCGCTTTCTCCACCAGCTCGTCGGGATCCATCGCCAGATCCGTCGCGAGGAGTCCTTCGACCGACGGCCGCACGCGATCCACGATCGCCTGCATGTTGCGCGACTGGTTTTCAGTGGGCTGCTGCAGCTCCTCGAGCGTCGCCAGGATCGCGCCGCACTGCGAATGGCCGAGCACCACGACCAGTCTCGTGCCGAATCTCGCTGCGGCGAACTCGACGCTCCCGACCTGTGACGGAGCCACGATATTTCCCGCGACGCGAATCACGAACAAATCGCCGAGCCCCTGATCGAACACGATCTCGGCGGGTACGCGCGAGTCCGAGCAGCCGAGAATAATCGCGAACGGGTTTTGCCGCGCGGCGAGCTCGGCGAGCGGCGTGTGGCTGAGGAAAGGGTCGGAGCCGCGCTCGTGCGAGGCGAACCGGCGGTTCCCCTCCTCCAGCCGGGCGAGCGCTTCGCGCGCCGGGACTATCGTCGGCATGCCGTCGCACTCCGTTGGCGCGTCATATCCAGCGGCGCACCGCTCGCGCGTACGCTTCGAACGCTCCGGGGAACAAGGCCCGCAATGCTCTCTCCTCGGGAAGTATCTGGAAGCGATGAATGTACGCGACGAAGGCAATGATGCCGAGTACAGACAGCGGATGCGACAGGTAGATCGCCCACGACAGCAGGAGGATGGCAACTCCGAGGTACATCGGGTTTCGGGTGTAGCGATAGATGCCGGAGACGACGAGCGCGGATGCCGCGCCGGGATTCAGTGGGGTGAGCGTCGTGCGCGCGCGGTGAAACTGGAGCGCGCCGATCACGACGGCCGCGATGCCGATGACGGCCAGGCCCATCGCGACCTGGGCGTGCCTTTCGAAGGGCAACGCCCAAGTCGGAACCCACCGCGTGATCAGCCACATCACTAGCGCGGCCGCCGCGGCGACAAGGGGTGGCGGAACCCGCACGTCGAGCCTACGCATCAAAGCTATCGGCGGCGGTGAACGGGCCGTACGCCCTTGCCGATCAATATTTGAGTCACGACCGTATGTTATCGTCCGGTCGCGCGTCCGCCAGGCTCGCCCACAATCGCTTGAGTAGTTGGATCTGGCCCGTGTGATACGCATCGTGCTGCGCGATTCCGAGGATCATCTCGCCGATCGTCCAGCGTTTGCCCTCGGGGACTTCGACGCCGTACCGGCTCGGCGGGACCGCGGCGATTACTTCTACGAGCCGCGCGTGCTCGTGCTTCAGCAGCGCCACGTCCTGCCGCCACGCGCGCTCGTCGGCGGGCGTCGGCAATCGAGGCCAGTTCGCCGGCACGCGCGGGAAGCGGGAGTCGGCGCCGCCTTCGATCCGCCGCCGCACCGCGTACTTCCAATAGGCGATGTGGAGCGTGAGCTGCCAGATATTCTTCCGTCCTGGCGCCGGCGTCCACGCCGCCTGCTCCGCCGATACTCCGCGGAGTGCGCCGACGGCGGTGGGCCCGCCGTGCCAGCTGCCGCGTCCGGGACGGGGCTGAATGTTCTCGAGCAGCAGCGTTGCAATTGAATCCGACATTTCAGCGACTCCGCTTCAGGAACGGTTGGTGCGGCGGACCGAATTTGGCAAACCTTTGCTCCCGCCGCACCTAGGGCCGCCCCGTCGCCCGCTCCCGAATCGCGCGCAGCCACATCCGCCGAATGATCGCGCTGCCGGGATAGATGACTCGCCAGTACACAGCGAAGCGGCGACGCGCGGATCGTCCGTTCGCGAACACGCGCGTCTCCGTGGACACGATGGACGCGTTCGGACCGTCCGCCGTGACGAGAAATTTCATCGCCGCGAGCGCGTAACCCGCCGCCGGCCTAATGAAGAGCTGCGGCGTGAGAGTGTCGCGCGCGCCGGGCGGAACGTGCACAACGGTACCGATGACGAGCTCGCGAGGCGTGTGCTCCGCCAGACGAATAAAGCCGCCGCGCGCAAGCCGAGCGCGGCCGAGAAGCGAGCGGCGGGCAAATCGCCATGCATCATGGGACGAGCGTCAGCGTGCGCGATGCGCTCCACACATTCCCGTAGGCGCCACGCATCACGTACTCTCCCACGGGGTACGCCCTGCCGGTCGCGTCGCTGGGGCCGATCCTGAAGTCGTACATCTGCCGCTTCGTCTCACCGGGGGCAAACAGGAAGCTCTCGATGGCGACGGGGGGATGACGCTCGAAGAAATCTCCCGCGGGCCCGGAGAACTCCAGCGAAAAACCGCCGCCCCCCTCGACCAACACTGCCTCGCTCGATGAATTCCGCGCGGTGACGATAATCGTGAAAAATCCTTGGTCCTCGCTGGGACGGGGTGCCTGCGGCGACACTTCGAGCCCAAGCGCCAGGTCACTCGGGTGCAGCCGCGGCATGGAAGCGGATGGAACGGGGGCCGGCCCCGCGTCTCTCCGGCACGTTGGTCCGCACAGGGCGACTCCCGCGCACCGGTCGAGGAATATCTCGCGTGCATGCCCGGTACGCCGGAGGAGGGCGTGCAGCATTTCATGCCGAACCACCGAGCCGAACATCTGGTAGTACTCGGCAACCACGATCCAATCTCCGGCCGGTGACCAGTATGCGGCGACCCCGTCACCGTTTTCGAGCGGGATACTGTTCGCGCCGCGAACTACGTAGAACGGCACCTCTCCCATCGGGCGCGAAAGGCCGGAACAGGATTCGACCATGGACCACCAGCGCTCGTACACCGGCGGCGGAGCAAACTCCTCGGCGCCGGGCGCGAGCCACGGATCTACCACGTCGCACGCGGCCAGCGTGAGCAGGCAACTGACCAGGGCCGGACGACGGAATGCCCAGGATCTCATGCCGGCTAATATGCCGCCGGCCCAGCGAAGTTCTACGCTATCGTGCCGGCTGCAGGATTGGCTTGAGATATTGGCCGGTGTATGACCCGGCCGCCTGCACC
>CAYGJL010000057.1:0-13960 GCA_964350145.1 uncultured Gemmatimonadaceae bacterium | reverse complement strand
CCGCGTCGCCGTACAGCGTGAACTGCGACACGACCAGCACGGCGCCACCGACGTCGCCAAGCGAGAGGTTCATCTTCCCGGCGTCGTCGCCGAAGATGCGCAGCGTGGCGATCTTGTCGGCCATCCAGTCCACGGCGTCAGCAGTATCCGTCGCGGTGAAGCCCGCGAGCAGGAGGAGACCGCGGCCGATCTCCCCGGTGACACGGCCGTCGACGGCCACGCGGGCGCTGGAGACTCGCTGCAAGACTACGCGCATCGGTCAAGGCTCTCTGGCTTCTCTATATCTGCTGACGGAATCCAAGTACGGAGTGTGGCAGTCGGGAGTGTGGCAGTGAGGATCTCAGTTACTTCCAACTGCTCACTCCCCACTGCCACACTCCATACTTGGATTCCCTTGCCAGCTCTTCGGAATCTGATGGCCTACTCCACTGTTACCGACTTCGCCAGGTTCCTCGGCTGGTCCACGTTCGCCCCGCGCTTAACCGCGATGTAGTACGCCAGGAGCTGCAAGGGCACAACGGCCAATACGGGGATCAGCATCTCGATAGTGGGCGGGATCCTGATCTCGTAATCAATCTTCCCTTCGAGCGACGGCTCATCGCCCGTGGTGATGGCGATCACGCGGGCGCCGCGGGCCTTCACCTCCTGCACGTTGGACACGACCTTGTCGAACACGGAGTCGTGCGGCGTGATGAACACGACGGGCATCTCGGCGTCGATCAGCGCGATCGGCCCGTGCTTCATCTCGGCGGCCGGATACCCCTCGGCGTGGATGTAACTGATCTCCTTCAGCTTCAGCGCGCCCTCGAGTGCCGTGGGGAAGTTGTAGCCCCGGCCGAGGTACAGGAAATTCGTGCTGTCCTTGAACTCCTCGGCGAGATCCTCGATCCGCGGCGCCGAATCGAGGATCTGCTGGATCTGCGCCGGCAAAGCGCGCATCGCCTCGATGATCTCCCGGCCGCGCACCACCGACAGGTTCCGCAGACGCGCGAGCTTGAGCGTGAACAGCAGCAGCGCGATTACCTGGCAGGTGAACGCCTTGGTGGACGCCACTCCGATCTCGGGTCCGGCATGCACGTAAATGCCGCCGTCGCTCTCACGCGCGATGGACGATCCCACGACGTTCACGATGCCATAGGTGAACGCGCCGCGGTTCTTTGCCTCGCGCATCGCCGCGAGCGTGTCCGCTGTCTCGCCGGACTGCGAGATGACGATGCACAGCGTCCTGTCGTTGATGACCGGATTCCTGTAGCGGAACTCCGAAGCGTACTCCACCTCCACCGGGATTCGCGCCATCTCCTCCAGCATGTGCTCGCCGATGAGCGCGGAATGCCAGCTCGTGCCGCACGCCGTGATCACGACGTTGTCGAACCGGAGCAGCTCCTCGTCGCTGAGGTTGATTCCGCCGAGCTTGGAGGTGCCCTCGTCGTCGAGCAGACGGCCGCGCATGGTGTTCTCGATGCTGGCGCCCTGCTCGAAGATTTCCTTCAGCATGAAGTGGTCGAACCCGCCGCGCTCGATTTGGTCCAGGTCCCAGTCTATCCGGCTCACCTTCTTGGACAATCTCCGGGAGCGCTCGTCGAGAATGTGGTAGCCGTTGCGGTCGAGCACCGCGATGTCGCCGTCGTCCAGATAGATCACGTCGCGCGTGTGCGCCAGAATCGCCGACGCGTCGCTCGCGACGTAGAACTCGTTGTCACCGATCCCGAGGAGTAGCGGACTGCCCTTCCTCGCCGCGACGATCTTGTCGGGGTCGTCGCTCGAGATGACCGCGAGGCCGTAGGTGCCCTCGACTTCCTGCAGCGCGTCGATGACCGCGTCCTCCAGGCTCCCGTGGAACGCTTCCTCGATGAGATGCGCGAGCGTTTCGGTGTCGGTCTCGGACACGAACTTGTGCCCGGTGGCCTCGAGCTGTTTGCGCAGAACCGACGAGTTCTCGACGATCCCGTTGTGCACCACGGCGATGTGGCCCTTGCAGTCCACGTGGGGGTGGGCGTTGCACTCGGTTGGCGCGCCGTGCGTCGCCCAGCGCGTGTGGGCGATACCGGTCTTACCCTCGATCGGCGAGGCCGCGAGCGCCGCCTCCAGGCGCGAGATCTTTCCCGCCGCCTTTCGCGTCTCCAGCCCGTTGCCGTTCATCACGGCGATCCCGGCAGAGTCGTAGCCGCGATACTCCAGCCGGCGAAGACCCTCTATGAGAACCGAGTTGGCGAGATTGGGACCTACGTATCCAACAATGCCACACATAGAATCGTCGTTAGGGGTGCTGGGCCAGCCGATCGAGGAGCGTCCGGGCCTCTAGTATCATACGCCGTGCCCCCGCCTCGTCGGGAGCTTCGGCTATCACACGCACGATTGGCTCCGTCCCCGAAGGCCGGACGTGGACCCAGCGGTCGACCCACGCCAGCCTGAGGCCGTCCTGCGTGTCAGGCGTCGCATCGGGAAACGCCTTCTGGAGCGCGTCGTATACGCCGTCCAGCGGCACGGCCGGCCGGTCGAGCTTGTCCTTCACGATGGAGTACCGCGGATATCCCGCGACAATCTCCGACAGAGGCCTCCCCTCGCTCACGAGCAGGTGCAGGATGAGCGCGGCACCCACCGGCGCGTCCCTGCCGAGGTGAAGTTCCGTCAGAATGACGCCGCCATTCCCCTCACCGCCGATCGGCGCGCCCTCCTCCCGCATGCGCACCGCGACGTTCACTTCGCCGACCGGGGCCCGGATGACGCGGCGCCCGGACTGCGCGGCGACGTCTTCCATGATCCGGCTGGTGGATAGGTTCGTGACGAGGTCGCCGGGACGGTGCTGCAGCACCACGCGAGCGGCAAGCGCGAGGGTGAAATCCTCGCCGATTGCCCTGCCCTGGTCGGACACCAGCGCAAGCCGGTCCACGTCCGGATCCACCGCGAGGCCGATGTCACAGCCGTGCGATTTGACCAGCGCCTCGAGCTCGCCGAGGTTCTCCGCCACGGGCTCCGGCGCGCGCGGAAAGCGCCCGTCGGTCTCCATGTTGATCGCCGTGACTTTGCATCCCAGCCGGTCCAGCAGCGCGGGCATGATGACCGCGCCGGCGCCGCGTACGCAGTCGAGCGCGACGTGGAAGCGCCGGTGGCGGATCGCGCCGGCGTCGAGGAACGGGATCGCCAGGATCCGCTCGATGTGCCGCGCGACCGCGTCGTCATCCTCGGTGAGCACGCCGAGGCCGTCCCACGCCGCGCGGGGGATTTCGCCGTCCAGCGTTTTTCGCATCGCCGCACCCTGCGCAGCGTCCAGGAACAGCCCGGAAGGCGCGACGAACTTGAGCGCGTTCCACTCGATCGGATTGTGGCTGGCCGTGATGGCGAGGCCCCCGGCCGCGTGGTGATGCTCGACCGCCAGCTGCACGGTCGGCGTGGGAACCATCCCGATGTCGATGATGTCGCAGCCCACGGACTGGAGCGCGGAGACGACGACGCGGTGGAACATCGGGCCGGACACCCTGCTGTCGCGCCCGAGCACGATCTTCGCCCGCGATCCCTTGGCGCGCGCTCCCGCGGACTCGCCCGCCGCCCACGCGCCGAATGCGGCCGCGAAGTGCGCCACGACTTCCGGGGTCAGCCCCGCGCCAACGCGTCCACGGACGCCGGATACCCCGACCATCAATCCTTCGTGAGTCATCTCGTCGTCGTTATCGGAAAAGTGCCGCGGTCGCCGCAGGGGAAAATCTAGTCGCGGTCCGGCCGCGCTCCCTAAACCGCGGCGTGCGCCGCCGCCGGAGTGATCAGGTCTAGCTCCCCGACCGACGGGATCACTATCGTCCCGTCGTCCACGAGCTTCACGAACTCGGCGACCATCGCGGGATCGAACTGCGTGCCGCCGTGCTTCTGCAGCTCTCTGAGCGCGCTCCCGACGTTCATGCGATGCCCGCGGCGATACGCCCGCCCGCTGGTCATGGCGTCGAACGCGTCCGTCACGCTCGCGATGCGCACCTCGAACGGGATCATGTCCCCCAGCAGCGCGTCCGGCACGCCGTTCCCGTCGTACCGCTCGTGGTGCGATCGCACGATATTCAGCGCGAGCGGCGCGTCGGTGAGCAGCGGCGACAAAATCTGCCAGCCCACGACTGGGTGGGTCATAATGTGCGAGTACTCCGCGTCCGTGAGCGGCCCTTCCTTATTGAGGATCGACTCGCGGACCCCGATTTTGCCAATATCGTGCACGTGTCCGCCCAGCTCGATCTGCCGGATGGTATCGTCGTCGAGGCCGAGGTGCCGCGCCATCAGCATTGAGAAGCGGCTGACCCGGATCGAGTGGCCGCGGGTGTACGGATCCTTAACCTCGAGCGCGTGCACGACCGCCTGCACTCCTCCGAGGAACAGCTCCTCGATGCGTCCCGCCTGCTCGGCGACGCGATCCTCCAGCTCCTGCTGGTACTGCCGGTTCTCCAGTACCAGCCGCCGCTTCTCCAGCGCCTGCGCGACGCGCGCGCGGACCTCCTCGATATGGAACGGCTTGGTGAGATAGTCCATCGCGCCCATCGCCAACGCGCTGAGCGCGACCTCGATTTCCGCGACCGCGGTGATGAGGATCACGGCCACGTCGCGGTGCTTCTCCTGGATGTTCCGGAGCAGCTCGAGTCCGTCCATCCGTGGCATTCGCAGGTCGCTGAGCACGAGCACGTAATCTTCCGCAGCGAGCTTCTCCAGCGCTTCGACTCCGTTCGTCGCTTCGTCGCAGAGGAACCCTTCCCCGGCCATGAGCCGGACCAGCACCTGCCGCAAGCGCGGCTCGTCGTCCACCACGAGACACCGGAGGCCGTCGCGATTAGGCAAGGCGCTTTTGGTTAAGTTTTCGCGGCAAGTACTTCCTCCATCGATCCCATGACTCGCATCTTCGACAGCGACCTCGACTCCGCCTTCGCGACCCGCGCCATCCATGCCGGCCAGCGGCCTGAGCCGCTTGCGGGCGCCATAATGACGCCCGTCTATCTGACCTCAACTTATGTGCAGGCCGGGCTCGGCGAAAACAAGGGGTACGAGTACGCCCGCGGCAAGAACCCGACGCGCGAAGCTTTGGAGCGGAATGTCGCGGCCCTCGAGGGCGCGCGGCACGGCTTCGCCTTCTCCAGCGGCATGGGCTGTCTCGACTCGATAATGAAGCTCTTTTCCGCCGGGGACCACATCGTCTGCGGCGAGAGCGTGTACGGCGGGACGTTCCGTCTGTTCGACAAGATACTCAGCCGGATGGGCATGTCCTTCTCGTTCGTGGATACGCGCGATCCGAACAGGATCTCGGAGGCCGTCACCGGCTCGACGCGCGCGATCCTGGTCGAGACGCCCACCAATCCACTGATGCGCATCACCGACCTCTCCGCGGCTGCGTCGATCGCGCTGGACGCCGGCGCGCTGCTCATCGTGGACAACACGTTCGCCAGCCCGTACTTCCAGCGCCCGCTGGAGCTCGGCGCGAGCATCGTGTATCACTCGACCACCAAATATCTGAACGGCCACAGCGACATGATCGGCGGCATCGCGCTGACCAGCGACGACTCGCTGGCCGAGCGGCTGCAGTTCATCGTGAACGCAGCGGGCGCGATTCCGGGCCCGTTCGACTGCTGGCTTGCGCTCCGCGGCACCAAGACGCTGCATCTGCGGATGGAGCGGCACGACAGCAACGGCCGTGCGATCGCGCAGTGGCTGGCGGAGCGCGTGGGCGAGGACAATGTCCTCTATCCCGGGCTCGCGTCGCATCCGCAGCATGAGCTGGCGAAGCGGCAGATGTCGGGGTTCGGCGGGATGATCTCGGTCGAGCTCAAGACGAAGGACCGCGCCGACGCGGTGCTCCGCAAGGTTCGCGTCTTCTCCCTGGCCGAGTCGCTCGGCGGGGTCGAGAGCCTGATCAGTAATCCCGCGTCCATGACGCACGCGTCGGTTCCAGCCGAGCGCCGCGCGCAGCTCGGGCTGTCGGACGGGCTCATCCGGCTGTCGGTCGGCGTGGAGGACGTCGGCGATCTCATCGCCGATCTGGATCAGGCATTGGGATGAAGGTTTTGCTCGTCGGAGGCGGCGGGCGCGAGCACGCGCTGGCCTGGAAGCTCCGCTCCGACGATCCGAAAATCGAGTTGATCGCCGCGCCGGGAAACCCGGGGATCGCGGAGCACGCGCGCTGCGAGGCCATCGCGGCTACCGACGTCGCCGGGCTCCTCGCCCTGGCCGAGCGCGAGCGAGTCGCGCTGACGGTGGTTGGGCCCGAGGCGCCGCTCGCCGCGGGCATCGTGGACCGCTTTCGCGAGCGTGGGCTTGCAATCTTCGGCCCGACGGCGGCCGCGGCCCGCATCGAGAGCTCGAAGTCGTTCGCCAAGACCATGATGCGCGAAGCCGGCGTCCCGACGGCGCGCGCCGTCGCGACCGGCGACGTCGCGCTGGCGAAGCGGACTGTCGCGGACTATGGCGCGCCCGTCGTGATCAAGGCCAGCGGGCTCGCGGCCGGAAAGGGCGTCGTCGTTGCGGCGACGGTCGCCGAAGCCGAAGCCGCCATTGACCGCCTACTCGGCGACCGCGCGCTCGGCGACGCCGGCAGCGAGATCCTCGTGGAAGAGTTCATGGAGGGCGAGGAGCTTTCACTGTTCGTGCTCACCGACGGTACGACGGCGATTCCGATGCTGGCGGCGCAGGACCACAAGCGGCTGCTCGACGGCGACGCCGGGCCGAACACAGGCGGGATGGGGGCGTACGCGCCCGTCTCGCTAGGAACACCGGCGCTAGTCGGCGACGTGATGGAGCGGATCATTCATCCGTCGCTCCGCTGGATGCGCGAGCACGGATCGGCGTTCACCGGCCTGCTGTACGCGGGGCTGATGGTGACGCGCGAGGGACCGAAGGTGGTGGAGTTCAATTGCCGGTTCGGCGATCCGGAGACCCAGGCGTTGCTTCCCCTGCTCGACTCTCCGCTGCTGCCCCTGCTTCAGGGCGCGGCGAGTCGCCTCCAGGAATCCGAGCTGTCGTGGCGGGGCGGCGCGTCAGTGACGACGGTGGTCGCGGCCGCGGGCTATCCCGACTCACCGCGCGTGGGCGACGAGCTGACGATCCCACCGGTCGCGGATGACGTACGCGTCTTTCACGCGGGAACGGTGCGGGACGGGGCGGGCAGGCTCCTCAGCGCCGGCGGGCGCGTGCTGAGCATCACAGCGCTGGGAACCGACGTGCGCGCGGCCGCGGCACGCAGCCGCGAAGTCGCGCAGCAGGTCAACCTCGACGGCAAGCAGTTCCGCCGGGACATCGGGTGGCGGGCGATCAGCTAGAGAAAGCTTCCCGATATTTCTCGACGTACTCGTCAAGCTTGCGCCGGCGATACTGCATGATCCAGCGCGGGTGCTCGAGCGGTACCAGCTCGCGAAAGAAGCCGTGCTCCACGTTGAGCTTCGTCAGAAACTTCAGATTCGCGCCGATCCCCAGCACGATCGCCCGGTCCGTGCGGCCGCCGATCGCTATTTGCCGCCGGATGGTCTCCACCATGAACGGAGTCACGGCTCGCGCGAGAGCGCGATCGTCGTAGTAGTTGAGATTGACGCCGTTCCGGATGAAGCCGAGCGGGCAGGCCGCCGTGAGGAAGAAGCGACGGTAGAACCTTCGCGGGCCGCCGAGCCGCTCGATGACCTTGTACACGAACACCGACGACAGCTCCGGCAAGCGCTGTAGGTCGCTGGGGATGCCGCATCTGTCCGCGAGCGCGATCGGGTCCGTGAATGTGACGCCGGTTATCCCCGCGCCGAATCTTCCCGGGTTGATCCCCAGCACCAGCGTGCGCGGACGGTTGTCGTCGAAGTATTTGTCGAGAAACTGGCGCACATGGCGCCGAACGCGCGCGTCGGTGTACGGGTTCATGACGATCACGCCGCGCGGAACCCGCGGGGCGACCAATCCCGTGTAGAATCGAAACGCGCGCTTCGCGAAAGTGCTCGTGCTCGCGGCCATGAGCCGAACTTAGGAGCATGCGGCTACCACGCCAATGCGCGGGCCGGCAGCCGCGCGCTATAATCCGGCGTGCCCGAGCTTCCTGAAGTCGAGACCATGGCCCGCGACCTCCACAGGCGAGTGCGCGGCCGCACCGTCGTCGGCGTCACGGTCCACAAGGCCGACGTTCTCAGGGGCGCGACGCCGCGGAAGCTCGAGCGCGTCCTCGTCGGCCGCCGGATCGTGCGGGTGTGGCGCCGGGCCAAGCTCGCGGTGATCGATTTCGACTCGGGCGCGCGCGTAGCCGTGCAGCCGCGGTTCACCGGCAGCTTCGTGGTCGAGCGCTCCGGCCGCGGGGCCGACCAGTATTGCACCCTGCATCTCGCTCTCGACGACGGCCGCCGGCTGCATTACCGTGACGTGCGGCGACTGGGGACCTTCCAGCTTTTCACTCCGAAGGAATTCGAGGCATATGTATCCAAGCTCGGCCCGGAGCCGCTCGAGGCGGATTTCACGGGCGACTGGCTGTACGAGCTGTTGCAGAAATCCGTCAGGCCGGTGAAGGCGCTGATCATGGACCAGCACCGGCTGGCGGGTGTCGGCAACATCTACGCGAGCGAGGCGCTCTGGCGCGCGAAGATAGATCCGTCACGCTCCGCCCGAACCGTCGCGCGACAGCAGGCCCACCTGCTACGCGACGCGATAGTGTCGGTCCTCACCGAATCCATCGAGCTGCGCGGCACGACGATCCGTGATTACGCCGAAGGCGCGTTCGCCGACAAGCTCGACGCTTACGGCCGCGGGGGCGAGCCGTGTCACCGGTGCGGCACCAGGATAGCGATGACGCACGCGATCGACGGGCGCGCCACGTATTTCTGCCCGCGGTGCCAACGCTGACATGAGGCGCAAGACCGCGCGGGCCGCGTACGTCACCGACGCCGAGCTGGACGCGATGCGGCAGCACGTGCGCGGGAGCGCGATCGACAAGCCGGGGGTGTACCGCATGATCTCTCCCGGCGGCGAGGTACTGTACGTCGGTAAGTCCAAGCGGATCCGCTCGCGGCTGCTGAGCTACTTCCGCTGCGAGTTCCCCGCCGAGAAGGGCGCGCGGATGCTGCGCGAGGCGACCGCGATCGACTGGGAGTACACGCCGAGCGAGTTCGCCGCGCTGCTGCAGGAGCTGCGGCTGATCAAGAAGTTCAGGCCGCGGTTCAACGTGATGATGAAATCGGACGGCCGGCACTACGCCTTCATCAAGCTGGCCGACTCGGCGGCGCCCAAACTATTGGTGGTGCGCGCGCCCACGCTCGACGATAGCTCGGTGTACTACGGCCCCTTTCACGGCGCGCAGCGGCTCGGCGAGGCCGTGCGCGAGCTGAGCGACGCACTCGGCCTCCGCGACTGCGCCCTCGACCACAAGATGGTGTTCTCCGACCAGCCCGAGCTGTTCGAGACGCCATCCATCACGCCCGGGTGCATCCGTTACGAGATCGGGAAGTGCGTCGGGCCCTGCTGCGGTGCAAGCTCGGTGGCGCGGTACATGAGCCGTGTGGCGGACGCGCGCGCGTTCCTCGAGGGGCGACATGACGGGCCGATCGAATCGCTACGCGACTCCATGATTCTCGCCAGCGAGATCATGCACTTCGAGCGGGCGGCTTCCATGCGCGACAAGCTCCAACGGCTGGAGGACCTGCGCGAAGAGTTCACGCAACTGCGCTTCGCCGTGGAGACGCTGTCGTTTACCTATACGGTGAAGGGCTTCGAGGGCGACGACCGCGTGTACGTCATCAAGCGCGGGCTCGTGCGCGCCGAGCAGCAGAAGCCGAAGTCGAGGAAGGAGAAGTCCGCGTTGCAGCAGCTCGTGCAGTCCATGTTCGCGAACGAGCCGCAGCCGGCGCCGGGCGTCGTGCCCACTCACGCGATCGACGAGCTGATGCTGGTGTCATCGTGGTTCCGCCGGCATCCCAGGGAATTGAAGCGGACCAAACCGCTCGCGGCATAGCTACCCGATCATGGGCGAAACGCGCGTTGACCTGCTCCACCTTCTCGAAGATCTCGCCGATGCATACCAGGGCGCGCTAGAGGAGACGGTTCTCACCGAAATGGTGGCGAATTCGCTCGACTCCGGAGCATCCGCCATTTCACTGCTCTCCGATCCAGCCGGCCCGTCACTCTCGATGATCGACGATGGAGTGGGAATGAGGCGCGCGGAACTGCGGCGGTTCCACGACGTCGCGGCATCGGTAAAGACGCGCGGTGAGGGAATCGGATTCGCCGGTGTCGGCATCAAGCTTGGCCTGCTGGTCAGCGCGGAAGTAGTCACCGAATCCCGCCGCGGGAAGGACCACGTCGCGACGACATGGGCGCTCTCCAGCCGTAAGCGCGCGCCCTGGACCTGGACACATCCGCCGGGAATGGTCGGTGACCACGGCACCGCCGTTCGCCTGCGATTGGACAACGCGTTATCGCCGCTGCTCGACCCGGGTTTCCTGGAAGTGACGCTTCGCCGCCACTTCACGCCGTTATTCGACGCGCACTTCGACGACATTCTCCGCACGCAATATCCTGATGGCGTGAGCTTCGCCATCAACGGCCAGCCGATCACAAAGAGCGACGCGCTTGCGCCCGGCGCGGCGCCGGTTGCCGTGCGCCTCGCGCGCAAACGCAAGCCGTCGGCGTTCGGCTATCTCCTGCGAGAGCAAGCTCCCGTCGGCGACGACCGTGGTGTCGCGATCAGCACGTTCGGCAAGGTCATTAAACGCGGCTGGGACTGGCTCGGCGTAACTCCAGCCGCTCCCGACCGGGTAACTGGTCTCATTGAGGTACCGGCGCTTGCGTCCTGCTTGACACTCAACAAGATCGACTTCGTGCGCACGGGACCGCGCGGAGCAACATATCTCGCATACCGCAAGGCGCTCCAGGAAGCGGTGTCGAACCAGCTCGCCGAATGGGGCGATCTTCACGGAGGTGATGACGACCGGCGTCGTCGCGCCACCAGACCCGTGGAACGTGACGTCGAAGAAGTTCTGCTCGATCTGGCCGACGATTTTCCGATGCTCGCCATGCTCGTCGAGCGCCGCGCCGGCGGGCGAAAAAAGCTGCCGGCGGGCGAGCCAGGGAATGGGCGTCGCGGGCCGGGACCGATGGACCTCTTCTCAGAGAGTACGGAATTCTCAACTCCACGCCAGGAAGGTGCTGTGGAACCGGAGGCGACGACCGGCGACCAGCCGCCGTCAGACGGCGAGCAGTCCCCCACGGAGCCAGACGAGTCCACACCGCCGGCGCCGGATATCGAGATCCCCTCGCGTAAGGGTGCGCGGCGCCCAACCAGGCTCGGCCTCACAATTCAATTCGATTCGCGGCCCGAGGATCCCGAGCTCGGCCGCCTCATCGAGACGACAGTGTGGGTCAACGACGCGCACCCCGCATACCGTCGTGCCGCGGCCTCGCGGTCAGAGGGTTATCACATTGCACTCTCGGTAGCGATGGCGCTGGCCGGGCTTGCGGTCGAGCCGTCGCAGGAGCGTGCGTTCGTGACGGCGTTCCTCTCCCGCTGGGGTGAATCGGTCGAGCACCGTGGCGCGCGGCACCGGAAACGGCCGGGGAAGCGCAGCTGAGCGACGGCGGCACCAGCCCGCCCTACTTGCGCTTCGGAAAATAGCGGACGTCTGCCAGACCGGAAAAGTCCGCATCCAAGGTCCAGATCGTCGCATGATGCTGTTTCGCGGTTGCGTAGATGATGCTGTCGGCCAACGGTAACTTGTGCGTGACCCCGAGATTGGCCGCGCTCAGCGCAATGCCGGCATCGAGCGTGACGATCCGCCCCTGGTGCAACATTGCCGCAATCTGTAACGCCGCGTCTTCGTCACGCTGCCGCATCACACGGCGTGTGACCTCAAGAAGGACAATCGTCGGCACGAGAAGATGCTCGACATCTTCGATCACCGCCGCGAATCGTCCCGCTTGCGGGCCCGCCGCGAAATACTCCAGCCACGCGGACGAGTCGACGAGATTCACACGCGGTCCCGGTCGCGAGTGAGCGTGGTATCGATCCCCTTCAGGAAGCCGCGCATCTTGCGCATGCCCTGCACGGGAATGAATTCGACGCGGTTCTGGTACTGGAGCGCCTGTACTTTTTGTCCGGCCTCCAGCTGCAGCGCCTCGCGAATCTCGCGGGGAATCACCACTTGAAACTTCGGCGAGACGGTCACAATCGCCATTTGATCCTCATCGATAGGCGTATCGTTTAACGATAGTCTGATCGATAGGCCGTCGCTACCTCCCCGGCTCTCCGGCGGCACATGCCCGTGCAAGCGAGAGCTCGAAAACATCGCCGCCTCCCCGAATACAGCAACTTTCCCGGCGCCGAACGGCAGCACCGCTTCCTGCAGGTGGCCTTCCAGCGGCACGGGGTTAGCGCGTTAGCGCCGCGACCTGAAATCCTCGGACGCCAATCTAGCCCGGGGCGGCAGCGGGTCTACGGAGCCAACGCTGGACGGCGAACAGGCCCATGATCCAACCTACCGGGTACGGTAGAATCAGAAGGCCCCACCAGTTGGAGCGTCCCGTGTCGCCGCCAAAACCTCCGACCGAGCTCAATGCCCACAGGGCGCCGACGCCCACAACCACCAGCGCAAAGGACCAGTAGAGAAGCTTCTCGTGCCGGTCATGTCCAAGCCAGACACCGAACGCGGCCACGGCGATCCCGGCGAGGATCACGAGCGATCCCTCCATCGGGTCGAGAATTCCGGCCAGCATCGCAACAAGACCGACGATCACGAGTATTCGTGACCAACGCGCATTCCGGTTCATCGGAGCCTCCACGGATATGGAAGCTTGGCGGTAAAAGTTCGACGGGCAGTCGGGAAACATGCGCTTGAGACGTGCGGGTTTCCCGCACTAGCCCGCGGGACCGAGTCTCCGCTCGCGGAAATACAGGAACAGTGGAAGCGTCCCACCCAACCCGAATACCAGAGTCAGCACCCAGAACGCCCAAACATTGGGCACGCGGACGCGCCGCGCCTCGCGCGTGATCCAGATGAGCGCGACGAGCACCACCACCAGCAGGTCGAGAGTGAACGCGGTAGTCGTCAGGCTCCCGAACAGCCCGTCCATGGTCAGCTGCGGTTTCGTCCAGAACAGAATGTTGCCGGTGCGGGCCGATTCCATGAGAATAGGCACACCCGTGAGCAGATAGCCGGCAATCGCGAGCGCGAGGTAAACGCGCTGCATCGTTCTACTACTCATCGGCGCCACGAAACACTCCTTTGCCTACCCGCCCCAGCGCCGGCCGAGGTGATGCGGGATCTCGAGCTGATCCAGGACGCGAGCCACAATGAAGTCCACGAGATCGCCCACTTCACGCGGACGATGGTAGAAGCCGGGAGCGGCCGGCAACACAACCGCCCCCGCGCGCGCCACCCGCAGCATGTTGCCAAGGTGGATCGTGCTGAGTGGCGTTTCGCGCGTGACTAGAACCAGCTTGCGCCGCTCCTTCAGCGTCACGTCGGCCGCGCGCTCGATCAGCGACCGGGACGATCCCATGGCTACCGCCGAGAGCGTGCCCATGGAGCACGGACAGATCACCATGCCCCGGCTGAGCGCGGAGCCGGAAGCCGGCGCCGCTCCGCGATCGTCGTCGTCGAACACGGTGACCGACGCATCCCACGCGCCCGCATCTCCCCCGACCGCTCCGCGCAGTGCCGAGAGATCCGGGATGTCCAATTCGGTATCAAGCAACCGCCAGCCGTGCCGCGAGACGATCAGCGAGATCCGCGTGCGCGATGCAACGAGCTGCTCGAGCAACCGCACCGCGTACGGCGCGCCCGACGCGCCCGTTATCGCGAAGATGAGCGGCGCGGCGGCGGACGGGCTCACGCCAGCATCCGCTCCAGCAGCACGAACCCAAAGAACGCTATGCTGATCACGCCGTTCATCGTGAAGAACGCAGCGTCCAGTTTCGAGAGGTCGCCCAGCCGCACGAGTGAGTGCTCATAGCCCAGCAGGAGTGCGACCACTCCGACTCAAACCC
>CAYGJL010000056.1:0-14066 GCA_964350145.1 uncultured Gemmatimonadaceae bacterium | reverse complement strand
GCGGCCTCAGGACTAACGGCCATCGCGGATCGGCGATTAATCGAGGACGGAGGACTGAGGAGGGAGCGAAAGAAGTGCGGATTGTTTCTCTCCGCGATCCTCCGTCCTCGATTAATCGCCGATCCGCGATTGTAGTGAGTCCTGAGGCCGCAAGGGTCCTCAGTCCTCAGTCCGTAAACCCCGGCGAACCTCACCTTCGGCGCTCCCCCATGCTAAAATCCGCACTGCTGAATCCGGCATACGGCTTGCCCTAACCCGCAGCACATTGCGCCTTTCCGTCTTTAACGAAGCAGCAAAACAGAGAGTCCTTTCGCTGCAGGAGTACTTCGTCCTGTCGGCGAAGTCCATCGGCTTCATCTTCCGCCGCCCGTTCTACACCACGGACCTGGTGCAGCAGATGGACGCGATCGGCGTGCAGTCGCTCACGATCATCCTGTTGACGGGTTTCTTCACCGGAATGGTGCTCGCCCTTCAGACGTCGGTGCAGCTCGCGACGTTCGGCGCGACCATGTACGTCGGCCGGCTCGTGACCGCGTCCATGATCCGCGAGCTGGGGCCGGTGCTGGCGGGACTGATGGTTGCCGGGCGCGTGGGGTCGGGAATCGCCGCGCAGCTCGGCTCGATGCGCGTCACCGAGCAGATCGACGCGCTCAACACGCTCGGCACCGACCCGATCAAGAAGTTGGTGACGCCGCGGGTTCTCGCCGCGCTGATCATGGTCCCCGTGCTCACGATCATCGGGGACGTCGCCGGCATCGTGGGGGGCAACGTCATCGCGAGCACGTATCTCGGTCTCCCCGCGTCGCTGTACTGGCGCACGGTGTGGGAGCAGATCGCGTCGGGCGGATTCGTGCTCAGCTACATCCCGATCGACTTCGTGCACGGACTGGTCAAGCCGTTCGTGTTCGGCGGGATCATCGTGACGGTCGCGTGCTACTTCGGGCTGAACACGAAGGGCGGGACCGAGGGCGTCGGCATCTCGACGACCAGGACGGTGGTGTTCTCGAGCATCACGATCCTGATCATCGACTACTTCATCACGCAGATCCTGCTGGCGGTGCTATGAGCGAGAAGCGGCCCCCGCAGGCTCCACCCGAGCCGGATATACCTGACCCGGACCCGTCGATTGTGCCCGAGCTCTACACCGGAGAGGCCGCAGCGCTGGCGCGCCATCCGGTGGATGAACAGGCCGCCGAGGAGCGCCGCAAGCTCGAGCGCGGACCTTCGCAGAAGCCGCATCCCGAAGCCGCTCCGATCGTGCAGGTCGAGGGAGTCTCGCTCGCCTTCGACGAGCCGATCCTCGAGAACGTCTCGTTCCAGGCGAACGAGGGCGAGACCGTGGTCGTCGTGGGAGAATCGGGCACCGGCAAGTCCACGATCCTCAGGCTGATTCTGCGCCTGCTGGTGCCGGACAAGGGGCGCGTGCTGATAGACGGAGAGGACATCGTGGACCTCAGCTTCAACGATGTGCTGGAAGTCCGGCAGAAGATGGGGATGGTGTTCCAGTCGGCCGCGCTGTTCGATTCGCTCACCGTCTTCGAGAACGTGGCCTACCCGCTGCGGGAGCACACCGACCTGAAGGAGGACGAGATCGAAGCGCGCGTGCGGGAGAAGCTGGAGTTCGTGGACCTGGAGCCGGACAAGGTCATGACGCAGATGCCGGCCCAGCTCTCGGGCGGAATGCGCAAGCGCGTGGGCATCGCGCGGGGGATGGCCAACAACGCCAAGATCATGCTGTACGACGAGCCGACTTCCGGGCTCGACCCGCTGACGACGGCTACGATCACCCATCTGATCATGAAGTTGCAGAAGGAGTTGCACGTCACCAGCGTGGTGGTTTCCCACGACATTCGGTCATCTTTCCGGATGGGCACCAAAATCGCGCTGCTGGCCGAGCGCCGGATCGCCTATTTCGGGACTCCGGAAGAGATGCGCAAGCAGGACGACGAATACATTCGCAAATTCCTGGGTGGTTACTGACACATGAAACGATCTACGTTCATCACGTGGGATCAGCTCAAGGTCGGCCTGGTTATTCTGGTCGCTCTCGGGCTCATCGTCGTCGCGGTCGTGAGGCTCGGTGAGACGACCGGTCTTTTTGCCAAGCGCTACAACCTGATTGCGTTCCTGCCTTCGGCGAGTGGGCTGGTGGAGGGCGGCGGCGTGACGGTAGCGGGGCAGCAGGCGGGCGTCATCGAGAAGATCGAGTTCCTGCCGGTGGACGCGGACACCATGCGCAACCTGAAGATCATCGTCTCGGTCGAGGAGAGGTTGCGAGCCCAGGTGCGCGGCGACTCGAAGGCCAGGATCCGCACGCTCGGGCTGCTGGGCGACAAGGTGTTCGACATCGCGCCGGGCACGCCCGGGTTTCCGGTGCTGCGGAACAACGACACCATCCAGATCGCTCCGGGGGCCGATTACGAGGCCATACTGGCGCAGGCGTCGGACGCGGTGACCGACGTGGTCGTGCTGACGCGGGATCTGCGGAAGATCACGTCCGGCATCGCCCGCGGAGAGGGAACGGTTGGGCAGCTGCTCACGAACCGCGAGCTGTACGATCAGTTCAACACGACTTTGTCGCGGGCCAGCGCGGTGATGGCTCGGCTGCAGAATCCCAACAGCACGTTCGGGCGGTTGACGGACGATCCGGCGCTGTACGTGAACATGACGCGGATGCTGGTGTCGCTGGATACGCTGCTCACCACGATGAATACGTCGGACGGGACGCTCGGCAAGCTGATGCGGGACGACAGCCTGTACACCGCGTTGGTGAGCACGGTGACGGGAGCGGACCGGATGGTGCGGGCGATGTCGACGGGGGAGGGGACGGCGGCTCGCCTCATCAACGATCCGCAGCTGTACGACCAGCTCGTGAAGACGGTCACTGACCTGAATGCGATACTGGCGGACGTGCGAAGGGATCCGAGTCGGTATACGAAGGGGATGATCAAGGTCTTTTGATCAGGTTGCAGGGAAAAGCCCTGCGTCCTGCGTCCTGCGTCCTGCGCCCTAGCAGGGATCTCGAACGGTGACGGGTCCTGCCTTACCACTGGCAGCTCGTCACCGTTGTGTTGTCTGGGGGCTCCGACAATCCTGCGTTAGGAAACGCCGCCAGACAGGGCGCAGCCCGCAGGACGGAGCACGCAGGGTAGTTCGCCTCCCAGTCCCACTTGCCGCGGTGCTCCACCTATTTTCCGAAGGTGGACTACTCGCACGAGCTGGATGTTGTGGCGGTCAGGGGCGGACAGGTGGAATCCTGTCACCGCGTTCATGCGGCAATCGTGGCCGATGACGACACGCTCATCGGCGGCGCGCGGAACCCGCAGGAAGTCACTTTCTGGCGCTCGTGCTCCAAGCCGTTCCAGATAATTCCCTTCATCCAGGCGGGCGGGCTGGACGAGCTTGGCTGGGGATCGGACGAGCTGGCCGTCGCGTGCGGCTCCCACGGCGGCGAGCCCGAGCACGTCGCGATCGTCGAGCGGATGCTCAGCGACGTCGGACGCGAGGAGGGCGATCTCGCGTGCGGGCCGCACGAGCCGCTCTCGCCGCGCGGCGCGAAGCTGGTGCGCGAGTGCGGCAAGACGCTCACCCGCCTGCACAACAACTGCTCCGGCAAGCACGCCGCGATGCTGGCGCGCGCCGAGATCACCGGCTGGCCGACGCACAGCTACGACAGGCTCGAGCACCCGGTGCAGCAGGCGATCCTCGCGTACATGACGAAGTGGACCGATCTCGCGCCGCCGGAGATGCTGCTCGCGATTGATGGATGCGGCGTCGTCGTGTTCGGCGGCCCGATCGAGCGCATGGCGCGCGCATACGCGCGGCTCGGCTCGGCCGCCCGGAGGGGGGAAGAGATCCCGCAGCTGATCGTGTCGGCGATGACCGAGCACCCGTTCCTCGTGGGAGGGACGGAGCGGTTCGACTCGGTGCTGATGGAAGAGACGGCCGGCGCGGTGCTGTCCAAGACCGGCGCGGAAGGCGTGCACTCATTGGCGATTCCCGAGATCGGCGTGGGCGTGACGATCAAGGTCGAAGACGGCGCGCAGCGCGCGCTGTACCCCCCGCTGCTCCGCATCCTGCAGAACCTCCAGGTCCTCCCCTCCGTTCTCCCACCCCGTCTTGCCGACTACATGCACAAGCCTCTGA
The DNA here is from genome assembly GCA_964350145.1 of uncultured Gemmatimonadaceae bacterium. Lineage (GTDB taxonomy): Bacteria > Gemmatimonadota > Gemmatimonadetes > Gemmatimonadales > Gemmatimonadaceae > JACDCY01. The sequence continues at coordinate 9,920 of CAYGJL010000056.1, read as the reverse complement.
AGAACTCGCGCGGCGAAAAAGTTGGTGAGGTCTTGCTGGCCGCTGATTTCGCTTAGATCGGTGTGCGTTGGTCAGGCTTCGGGGTCGGCCTCGGGGCCTACGCGAGCAAACTACGCTCGCTAACACGGCCCCTTGGGCCGACCCCGAAGCCTGCCCAACGCTCAAGGTTTAGAGAACCGCGGCCAGCGCGGGAACGGACTTGGAGGCCGCGCGGCGCTTGGCTTCGGCTCCGGGCGGGGGGGCGGAGGATAGGGAAGGCGGATTGCGAGCATTGCTGGCGGTGAAGGTGCAGTTGCTGGCTAGGGACGGGTCGGGGTCCGGCCAAGGGCCCGTGTTAGCGAGCGTAGTTTGCTCGCGTAGGGCCCAGGCCGGACCCAGACCCGTTCCTAGCCCCCGCAGGGCGCAGTTCCCCCAGACGGTAAGAGCTTGCAACATCACGGGTTCACCGACACTTTGGACGACCGTATCCAGGAACCAAAGTGAAGCAGCTGCGCAACTATATAGGCGGTGAGTGGGTCAAGTCTGCCACGAGCGAGTGGCAGGAGGTTATCAACCCGGCCACCGGCGAGTCGCTCGGGCAAGTGCCGCTGGGCACGCGCGCCGACGTGGACTCCGCCGTGCAGGCGGCCACGGACGCGTTCAAGAAGTGGCGCGAGACCCCGCCCGTCGTGCGCGCGCGCTACCTGTTCAAGCTGAAGTATCTCCTCGACCAGCACTTCGACGAGATCGCGACGATCATCACGCGGGAGAACGGGAAGACGCTCGACGAAGCGCGCGGCTCGTTCAAGCGCGGCATCGAGAACGTCGAGCACGCGTGCGGCACGCCGGCGCTGATGATGGGCAAGACGCTGGAAGATGTGGCGTCGGGCATCGACTGCGAGTTCGTGCGCCAGCCCATGGGCGTGTTCGCGGCGATCACGCCGTTCAACTTCCCGGCGATGGTGCCGCTCTGGTTCCTGCCGTACGCCGTCGCCACCGGCAACACGTTCGTGCTCAAGCCGAGCGAGCAGGTGCCGCTCTCGCAGATCCGGATATTCGAGCTGGCGCACGAGGCTGGATTCCCGCCCGGCGTGCTCAACCTGGTCAACGGCGGCAAGGACGTCGTCAACGCCATTCTCGAGCATCCCGGTATCACGGGCGTGTCGTTCGTCGGATCGAGTCCCGTTGCGAAGCACGTCTACACCACCGCCGCTGCGCACGGCAAGCGCGTGCAGGCGCTGGGCGGGGCGAAGAACCACATCGTCGTCATGCCTGATGCCGACTTCGACCGCGCGGTGTCGGTCGTGTCGGAGTCAATCTTCGGCTGCGCGGGGCAGCGCTGTCTCGCCGGCAGCATCATCGTCGGCGCGGGCAAGGCGTACAAGCCGCTGCGCGAGAAGCTGCTCGCCAACGCCAAGGCGATCAACGTCGGCTACGGCCTCGATGAAGGCGTGACGATGGGCCCGGTCGTGTCGCGCAAGCACCGCGAGAGGGTGCTGAGCTACATCGAGCACGGAGTCAAGGAAGGCGCGACGATGACGCTCGACGGCCGGCAGACGAGCGTGGACAAGTATCCGTCGGGCGCGTTCGTGGGCCCGACGATATTTGAGGACGTGGATCCGTCGATGAAAATCGCGCGCGAAGAGATCTTCGGACCGGTCGCGTCGGTCACGCACTCGGAGACGCTGGACGACGCGATCGAGGCGGTGCGCCTGAACCCGTTCGCCAACGCGGTGTCCATCTTCACGACCAGCGGCAAGTCCGCGCGCGAGTTCCGCTACCGCGTCGGCGTCAGCATGATCGGCGTCAACATCGGCGTCGCCGCGCCGATGGCGTTCTTCCCGTTCGGCGGAACCAAAGGCTCCTTCTTCGGCGACTTGAAGGCACACGGCACCGACGCGATCGAGTTCTACACCGACAAGAAAGTCGTCATCTCGCGGTGGACGTGATCAGTTCGCCCCATTTGCGGTACTGTTCCACGCAGCCCGCAGCGCGCATGGTCCCACTGCGGCCGCTACGCTCGCAAACTACGCTCGCTAGCACGCGGCCTTCGGGGACCACGTGCGCTGCGGGCCGCACAGGCTAGGGAGAAATAATGGCCGCAAGAAACTCTGGCATGGTCGGGTTCTGGGTCGCGCTCGGCGTAGCCGCCGGCGCCGGCATCGGCGTCCTCACCGGCAACCTCGCGATAGGCATCGGAATCGGAATCGGCGCGGGCATCCTGATCGGGATGCTGGCCGCGGGCCGCTCGCCGAAGTAGGGAGGCGGAGCATGGCAGCCAAGCGCGGTTCAGGGCGAACGAAACCACGTCCCGCACGCGGAGAGGGGAAGAGCGGCAAGAATGCTGCTGCCGGCGGCGGCACCGGCGCGGGATCCCGCCCGACGCGTGCACGGACCGGGGTGGGCGCAGGCGGAGTCTTAGCGAGCGCCAGCTCGCGTAGCCGCCGAAGCCCATCCCGAGTCCAGCACGCGTCACGCACAGATGCCGCAACCGGACGCCGAACGGTACGAAGCGGGCTGATTCAAATGAGCAACCCTCTCAACGACGCAAGGGCGTCGGTTGAAGACGTGCGCGACGCGATGCTCGCGAAGCACCTGCCGATGATCGAGGAAGCGGGGCGGAAGGGCGTACAAATCCTCTGCCTGCAGGAGATCTTCAACGGCCCGTACTTCTGCCCCAGCCAGGACGCGCGCTGGTGCGACATCGCCGAGGCCGTGCCCGGCCCCACGGTCGAGCTGATGCAGAAGATCGCGAAGAAGCACGAGATGGCGATCATCGTGCCGATCTACGAGCGCGAGATGGCGGGCGTGTACTACAACACCGCGGCCGTGATAGACGCGGACGGCACGTACCTGGGCAAGTACCGCAAGAATCACATTCCGCAGACTTCGGGGTTCTGGGAGAAGTATTTCTTCAAGCCCGGCAACCTCGGCTACCCCACGTTCCAGACCCGGTACGCCAGGATCGGCGTGTACATCTGCTACGATCGGCACTTTCCCGAGGGCGCGCGGCTGCTCGGGCTGCACGGCGCGGAGATCGTGTACAATCCGTCCGCGACGGTGCAGGGGCTGTCGCAGTACCTGTGGAAGCTGGAGCAGCCGGCGCACGCGGTGGCGAACGGCTACTTCATGGGCTGCATCAACCGCGTGGGCACCGAAGCGCCGTGGAACATCGGCAAGTTCTACGGCACGAGCTACTTCGTGGATCCGCGCGGCAACTTCCTCGCGGTCGGCAGCGAGCACGACGACGAGTTGGTGATCGCCGACCTCGACCTCGGCATGATCGAGCAGGTCCGCCGGACGTGGCAGTTTTACCGCGACCGCAGGCCAGAGACATACGGTGACATGACCGAACAGTTGCCATGATGTTTCTCGCGCAGCTCTCGGCGCGGATGGTCCCGCTTCGGCCCCTACGCGCGCAAACTGCGCGCGCTACCACGGGGCCTACGGGGACCACCCGCGCCAAGAGCTGCCCCGGCAATCGCGCGACCTCGGGCAAACCGCGCTTCCTCCCCGCGGCGGTCGCGGTGCTGCCGGTGCGACTGCGCGCGAACCGCCGGCTGGGCGAGGTCGCCGACATGATCCGCCCGCGCGAACAGCGGAACACGGGGAGTCAGATTTGCGGGGACTCGTCTCGGAAGCAGCTCGCGCGGCTTCGGGTCCCCGAAGGTCGCGTGCTAGCGCGCGTAGTTTGCGCGCGTAGCGACCGCAGTGGGACTCGGAGCTGCACGAGCGGTCAACCACGCAACGCCCCGGAACTCTGATCTCGACATGTCTCTGCTGATACGAGGGGGGCGGATCATTACTGCGACGGAGGACTATGTCGCGGACGTGTATTGTGCGGCGGAGACGATCACGCGGATAGAGCCGTCGATCGACCCGCTATCGCTGCCGCAGAAGGACCTCGAGATCGTGGACGCGACGGGGAAGTACGTGTTCCCGGGATTCATAGATCCGCACGTGCACATCCACCTGCCGTTCATGGGCACGCACGCGGCCGACGACTACGAGTCCGCCAGCCGCGCGGCGCTCGCCGGTGGAACCACCACCGTCATCGAGATGATCTGTCCCGGTCCCACCGACGAGCCGTGGGATGCGTTCGAAGTGTGGAAGTCCAAGGCCGACGGCATCTCGGCCATGGACTACACTTTCCACATGTCGGTCGTGCGGTTCGACGAGTCCGCGCGGCAGCAGTTCCGCAAGATCGTTGATGCGGGCGTCGCGTCGTTCAAGGTCTTCCTTGCGTACAAGGGCGCGCTCGACCTGTTGGACGAAGACCTCTTCGCCGCCATGAAGCTCGCGCGCGAGCTGGGCGTCATCGTCACCGCGCATTGCGAGAACGCCGCGGCGATAGATGCGATGCAGCAAGCATTACTCGCCGAAGGGAAAACGGGTCCTGAGTGGCACGGCCCGTCCCGCCCCCCGGTAGTCGAGGCGAGTGGAGTGCACCACATCTGCTCCTTCGCCGCGCTGCTCGGCACGCACGTGTATACCGTGCATACGTCCTGCGCCGACGCGGTGCGCGAAGCGCTGGCGGCACGGGAGCGCGGCGTGGACGTATGGATCGAGGCCGTCGCGCCGCACCTCGTGCTGGACGAGAGCTACGCCGCGCTGCCGGATTTCGAGGGCGCGAAGTACGTGATGTCGCCACCGCTCCGGGAGAAGCGCAACCAGGAGGTCCTCTGGAACGGGCTCAAGTCGCGCGCGATCAGCACGATCGGAACCGATCACGCTCCGTTCCGCTTCGCGGACCAGAAGCAGATGGGGCGCGACGCGTTTACGAAGATTCCCAATGGGATCTCCAGCATCCAGGAGCGCGTGGATCTGATTCACACGCACGGCGTCATGGCCGGACGGATGAGTCTCAACACGATGGTGGATGCGTGCAGTACCCAGGCGGCGCGGATCTTCGGGATGTATCCGCGCAAGGGAACGGTGCAGGTCGGTAGCGATGCCGACCTCGTCGTGTACGATCCGGCGTACCGCGGAAAATTCTCGCTGGACGAGAGCCACTCCCACGTTGATTACAACGCGTACGAAGGTTGGGACCGGATCGGGCGGCCGGTCGTCGTTACGGTGAGAGGAAAGATCCAGGCGCGCGACGGCCAGTTTGTCGGCACACTGGGACGCGGACAATTCATCGAGAGGGAGGCGACGCACTGATGCAGCCGTCCACTGTGAGCGCGGTCAACGCGGCCGATGTGCGCGCCAGGCACAAGGAATTTCTCTTTCCCTGCGTCGCTAACTACTACGAGGAGCCGATCGTCCTCACGCGCGGCGACGGCTGCTGCGTCGCGGACGCAGACGGGCGGGAGTATCTCGACTTCTTCGGTGGAATCCTCACTGTCGGACTCGGCCACTGCCATCCGGAAGTCACCGCGGCTGTCGAAGAGCAGATGGCTCAGCTCGGCCACACCTCGACGTTGTATCCGACCCAGCCGATCGTGGACGTCGCCGAGCAACTGGCGAAGATCACGCCGGGGAAACTGAAGAAGAGTTTTTTCACGACGAGCGGTACTGAAGCGGACGAGACCGCGATTCTCCTCGCCAAGATCTTCACGGGCAAGGACGAGATCATCGCGCTGCGCCACGGCTACAGCGGGCGCAGCCTCAACGCGCTGTCGCTCACCGGTCATTCGCCGTGGCGGCTCATCTCGACGCAGGTGGCCGGGATCAAGCACGCGATGTCGCCGTACTGCTATCGCTGCCCGCTCGGTCTTGCGCCGGACTCGTGCGGCGTGCGCTGCGCGAAGGACATCGAGGAGTTGATCCAGACTACGACCAGCGGCCACCCGGCAGCGTTTATCGCCGAGCCGATTCAGGGCGTGGGCGGATTCATCACGCCGCCGCCGGAGTACTTCGAGGTCGCCGTCGGGATCGTGCGGAAGTACGGCGGCCTGTTCATCTGCGACGAAGTGCAGACCGGCTTCGGCCGGACCGGCGACCACTGGTGCGGCATCGAGCACTGGGGCGTGGAGCCCGACATCATGACGTTCGCCAAGGGAATCGCCAACGGCGCGCCCGTCGGCGCGACGATTGCGACGCCGGAAGTCGCCGACGCTTTCACCGGGCTCACGATCTCGACGTTCGGCGGGAATCCCGTGACGATGGCCGCGACGCGCGCCACTCTCGAAGTCATGGAGCGCGAGAACGTGCCGAAGCGGGCCGCCGAGCGCGGACGGCAGCTGCGCGGGCATCTCGAGGCATTCAAGGAAGAGTTCGCCTTCATCGGTGACGTCCGCGGCATGGGACTGATGCAGGCGATCGAGCTCGTCGAAGACCGCGCCACGAAGGAACCCGCGAAGGGGAAGACGAATCAGTTGATGGAGGCCGCCAAGCGGCACGGCCTGCTGATCGGAAAGGGCGGGCTGTACGGGAACGTCATCCGGATCGCGCCGTCCATGCTGGTGACGCAAGCGGAGATAGATGACGGCGCGGCGAGGATGCGCCGCGCGCTGGCGGAGGTGAAATGACCACCGAGCAACATCGCGGCAGCCCGAGCCTGACGTACGAGATCGGCACGGGCGGCGCGTACGACCCAGGGTTGTACAACGCCGACCTCGCGCCGGTGTCAGCGAACGAGCGTACCTGGAACTGGATGCATTTTGCGGCGCTGTGGGTTGGAATGGCGGTGTGCATCCCGACGTACACGCTCGCGTCGAGCCTTGTCGCCGGCGGCTGGAGATGGCAGGCGGCCGTGGGCTCGATCGTGCTCGGCAACATCATCGTGCTGATCCCGATCGCGCTCGTGGCTGAAGCGGGGACGCGCTACGGAATCCCGTTCCCGGTATTCGCGCGCGCGTCGTTCGGCGTCATCGGCGCGAACATTCCGGCATTGCTCCGCGCGATCGTCGCGTGCGGCTGGTTTGGAATTCAGACGTGGATCGGCGGGTTCGCGATCTTCAAGCTGCTGGAAGCGCTGTGGCCCGGGATCGCGACGCTCCCGACGATTCTCCCCGGATGGGTTGGCCTCGGCACCGGTGAGATGATCTGCTTCGCCATCTTCTGGCTTGTCCAGCTCGCGATCGTGCTGCGCGGAATGGAGTCCATCAAATTCCTGGAGACGTACGGCTCTCCCTTTCTCCTGGTTATCGGAGTCGCGCTGCTCGCGTGGGCGTACGTGAAAGCCGGCGGCTGGGGACCGATGCTGGACAATCCCGCTCCGGCCGCGGACAGGACAGGTCCGGCGCTCGGAATTCTCGGCGCGGGCCTGACGTCCGCGGTCGCGTTCTGGGGCACCATGGCGCTCTCGATTCCCGACTTCTCCCGCTACGCCAGGTCGCAGCGCGACCAGGTTGTGGGCCAGGCCGTCGGATTGCCGGTGACGATGGCGCTGTTCGCGTTCATCGGCGCCGCCGTCACTAGCGCGACAGTGGTGATCTTCGGCACGCGCATCTCGGACCCGGTCGCGTTGCTGGCGCGCATCGGCGGTCCGGTCATGGTGATCATCTCGATGATCGGGCTCACGATCGCGACGTTGACCACCAACATCGCCGCCAACGTCGTGTCGCCCGCCAACGCGTTCAGCAACGTTTCGCCGAGCCGGATTTCGTTCCGCAAGGGCGCGATGATCACGGCCGTGATCGGCGTGTTGATGTTTCCGTGGAAGCTCTACAACGATGCCGCGGCTTACATCTTCACCTGGCTGATCGGCTACGGCGCGCTGCTCGGCCCGGTCGCCGGCATCATGATCGCCGACTACTTCCTCATCCGGAATCGCGTGCTGCGGCCGGACGCGCTGTTCCTGCGCGGCAGGCAATACGAGTACACCGGCGGCGTGAATCTCGTCGCTGTCGTCGCTCTGGTGGCCGGAATTCTGCCGAATCTGCCCGGCTTTCTCGGAGCGCTGGGAGCGATCGACGCGCCCGGTTGGGCGACAGCGGTTTATCAGTGGGCATGGTTCGCCGGCTTCGCGATCTCGGCGGTGGTGTATCTCATCGGCATGCGAATCTTCTATCCTGGCCACAGGGTAGTCGGTCCGCCGGCGCTGGCGGATACGCTGGTGTTCTCGAGCCGGACGGGGCAGATGCTCAGCACCAAGACAGGCGAAGAGCGGATACCGTGAGCTCAGGCAAAGGCGAACGACCCTGCGCCCTGCGTGCTGCGGCCTGCGCCCTGGAAGCGGCGACATGCGGCTGACGGTCGAGGAGCTCGACGGGAACTTCGCGGACATTGCTCCGCCGCTTACGGCTGATGCGGCGCTGGTGGAATCGTCGAAGTGTCTGTTCTGCTACGACGCGCCCTGCACGATCGCCTGTCCGACGCACATTGACGTGCCCGCGTTCATCAAGAAGATCATGACCGGGAATCTCACGGGCTCGGCGCGAGTGATTCTCGACGCGAATCCCATGGGGCACTCGTGCGCGCGCGCGTGTCCCGTGGAGGTGTTGTGCGAGGGCGCGTGCGTGCTGAACGAGCGCGACGAGGAGCCGATCAAGATTGCGCTGCTCCAGCGGTACGCGACCGATCACGTGCTGACGCACGACCTCAGACTGTTTTCGCCGGGCGTGGACAATGGGCACCGGGTGGCAATCGTGGGAGCGGGGCCGGCCGGGCTGTCGTGCGCGCAGGATCTGCGGCGCTGGGGCTATGCCGTAACGATGTTCGACGCGCACCCCGAGCCGGGCGGACTCAACACCTACGCCATCGCCGAGTACAAGATGCGCCCGCCGACCGCGCTCGCTGAGGCGAAGAAGATTCTGGAGCTGGGCGTGGAGCTGCACACGAACGTCATGATCGGGCGGGACATCCCGTTCTCCGATCTTGAGCGCGACTTCGATGCGATCTTCGTCGGCGTGGGCGTCGGCGCTACGCGCGAGCTGGGAATTTCCGGCGAAGATCTCACGGGAGTGCAGGACGCGCTGACGTTCATCGAGCACCTCAAGACGCACCCGTACGCCGATACGCCGGTGGCCAGCGACGTGATCGTCGTCGGCGCGGGCAATACCGCGATTGACGCGGCGACCCAGGCCAGGCGGCTAGGCGCCGAGCGCGTGACGATCGTATACCGGCGCGGCGAGGAGGAGATGCCCGCGTATCAGTACGAGTACGAGTTGGCCAAGCGCGACGGCTGCGAGTTCCGCTTCCTCACGGTGCCGAAGCGCGTGCTGGGCGACGGCGCGGTGACCGGGCTCGAGTGCGTGCGGGCTGAGCTCGGTCCTGCCGACGCGCGCGGTCGGAGATCTCCCATCGAGATCCCCGGAAGCGAGCACGTAATCCCCTGCGACATGCTGCTCAAGGCAACCGGCCAGCTCCCGCGCGCCGAGTTTGCGCGCAACGCTGGTCTCACGATCGAGGGCGGGAAGATGATCAGCGCGAAACCCAACGTCTTCGTCGGCGGCGACGCCGCCAGCGGCGGCGCCGAGATCGTCAATGCCGCCGCCGAAGGAAAATCCGCGGCCGCGCGCATTCATGCCTTGCTGTCTTCCACGCTGGCGGTCGCGTGAGCATTGGTGCGCGAGAGGCGGAGCGTCAGGGTGGCCTTCGGCCGCTACGCGCGCAAACTACGCGCGCTACCACGCGGCCTGTGGCCACCCTGACGCTCCGCCTCTCCAAGCCAGACTTGCGGGTGCCAACAGAGGCGAGCACGGTTACCGCGCGGCCCCGGCTGTTCGCGCGAGACGCACAAACGGCGGCCCGACGCCGCCGGAACGACACGGCGTCGCACGCCCGCGCGGGCGTGCCTGCTCAGCCGAGGTGCCGATTGGGCTTGGGGAACTCGGTCGTCCTAGGCCGCGTGATAGCGCGCGTAGTTTGCGCGCGTAGCGGCCGAGGACGACTGAGTGCCCCAAGCCCACGGAGAGACCATGGCTGACCTGAGCGTCAACTTCGCGGGAATACGGTCGCCGAATCCGTTCTGGCTAGCGTCGGGCCCGCCGACGAACACGTACGGACAAATCGCACGGGCGTTCGACGTGGGGTGGGGCGGGGCGGTGTGGAAG
>CAYGJL010000055.1:0-14715 GCA_964350145.1 uncultured Gemmatimonadaceae bacterium | reverse complement strand
CGCGCCGGGCATGAGCAGGTCGAGCAGTACCACGTCGGGCTCTTCCTGACCAGCCGCGGCCAGTCCCGCGGTGCCGTCTTCCGCTTCCCGCACGTCGTAGCCCTCAGCGCTCAGCAGCGCGCCTACCATCCGGCGGATGTTCGGCTCGTCGTCTACGATCAGGACGCTGGGCACGATGGCTGGAAGATCAGCCGCGCGGCGCGGCGGATGTGGATCCGTCCGCGCCGGCGGGCAGGGCGGCTCCCTGGTGCCGTCCTTCCGAGAGAAGCTGGGTGGTGAACCGCTGGCCTTCGGAGATACGCTCCACTTCGATCGCGATGGCGTCCACCGCCTGCTCGATCCGCTCGAGGCGTCCGAAAATCTCTGGCGGCACCGGCGGCTGCAAGGACTGCCTGTCGGCGCGGCGCGCCAGGGCCCGCGAGATGGGAAGGAAGACCGCGACAAAGCCGATGACGATGAAGAGCGTGATCGGGATCAGTTCGCCGGGAATACTACCCATGGTTGCACATCCTGTGTGGGTTTCGGATCTGTCTCAGTCTGCCGCGGACTGGCGGGTGATCGGAAGAACGATGTCGATCCTCGTTCCCTCGCCGGGCGCGCTCGAGCCCGAGACGTGGCCGCCGTGCGCGAGCACGGTCTGCCGCGCGATGGCGAGTCCGAGGCCGGTGCCACCCGGCTTGTTCGTAATATACGGCTCCCATATGGTGGCGAGTTTCTCGGGAGGAATACCGCAGCCGTCGTCGGTCACGGATACAAGCACCGATCTTCCGCCGTCGACGCGCGCGTCGCTCACGCGCACGACGATGCGCCCCGCCTCGCCGCATGCTTCGACCGCGTTGATGAGCACGTTCGAGAGCGCGGCCGCGAGCGCGTCGTGATGTCCGCGCACGCGCGGCAAGTCCGCAGCGATGTCGAGATCCAGCGTGATCTCGCGCGGCACGCTCGCGCCGGCCGCGTATCGCACGAGCTCGGCGACGTCTATCTCCGCGACGGTACCTGCGGGTAACCGCCCGAACTCGGCGAAGCTCCGAGCCATTCGCTCGAGTCGGCGGGTCTCGATCCGGAGCACCTCGAGGCTCTCGCCCATCTCCGGCGGCGCGCCCGCGGATATACGGTCGAGAGCGAACCTGATCGGCGTGAGCGGATTTTTCAGCTCGTGCGCGAACTGGCGCGCGCTCTCCCGCAGGACCTGGAGCCGCTCCTGCTCGACGGCGCGGCGCCGGCCTTCGGCGATCTCCGTCGCCATGCGCCGCATTCTCTGCCGCAGCGTCTCGAACTCGGGGGCGCCCCGCCCGACCGCGTTCTCCGGCAGCGGCTCGCCGCGCGAGATCAGCTCGGCCCACCTGACCAGCTCGTCCAGCGGGCGGCTCAGTTGCCGGCTAAGGTGGCCAGCCACTTTCGACGCGATTACGGCGAAGACCAGCAAAGTCAGCAGCGCAACGACGCCAATCACCTGCGCGGCACGCTCGACGACGTACTGATAGCGCTGCGACTGCTCCAGCGAAGCGCGGAGCTCCTGCTCGTGCGTCTCGACCAGCTGGCGCTCGGCGGGTGTAAGCCGCTTGTCCTGCGCGACGGCAATCGCGGCCCGCCCGCTCGCCGCGACGTTCTCCCATCCGCCCGAGCCGGTTATGAGCGGCACGGCGGTCTGAACCGTTCCGCTCCAGGCGAGCGTAAGGAGCACCGCCGGCGCGAGCGCGAAGGCCAAAAGGATGACCAGGAGCCGCGTACGGAAGCGGGGCGGGCGGGAAGCGAATTTGGGCGCCAAAGTTACCTATTCACAGTCACTTGGCTAAGTTATAGAAGTTTGCGGCACGACGTATTTCTCCTCAGGAAGGTATGAGTCTAAGCTCCATGCGGACGAGCGCGAGTCCATCGCGCCCCCCAGTCAAACCCGTTTATCGTGGGCCCCAGGCCCTCTCGCACCCTGTCGGCTCGCCGGTTCAGCACGCTCCGAACGCGGCGCTGCTCATCGACTTCGACAACGTCACGATGGGCATCCGCTCCGATCTCCAGAGCGAGCTGAAGAACCTGCTCTCCTCCGAGATAGTCAAGGGAAAGGTCTCGGTTCAGCGCGCGTACGCCGATTGGCGGCGCTATCCGCAGTACATCGTCCCGCTGGCGGAGGCGTCGATCGACCTCATCTTCGCCCCGGCGTACGGGTCGTCCAAGAAGAATGCGACCGACATCCGACTGGCGATCGACGCGCTAGAGCTCGTGTTCACGCGCCCCGAGATCGGCACGTTCATCCTCCTCTCCGGCGACTCCGACTTCTCGAGCCTGGTGATCAAGCTCAAGGAATACGGCAAGTACGTCATCGGCGTGGGGATCCGCGAGTCGTCGAGCGACCTGCTCGTGCAGAACTGCGACGAGTATTACAGCTACAACGCGCTGGCGGGGCTCGTCAAGAGCGGTGACGAAGAGGTCGTCCCTCGGGATCCGTGGGAGCTGGTGAGCGCGGCGGTCGCCCACATGAAGAAGAACGGCGACGTAATGCGCGCCGACCGACTGAAGCAGGTAATGCAGCAGATGGACAGCTCGTTCGACGAGAAGAACCTCGGAATGTCCAAATTCTCGCGGTTCGTTACCGAAGCGGCGCAGCGGAAGCTGCTCACGCTCAAGAAGATGGAGAACGGCCAGATCGAGATCGAGGCGCCGAGCGCAGGAATTCACGCCAAGGCCGATGCGGGACGCCCGGCGCAGCCGGCGCAGCCGGCGCGTCCCGGCGAGCCCGCGCGCGAGCGCGGCGGTAGGGGAAGTCGCTCGCGCGGTGGTCGCGGCCGCGGCAAGGACGCGCCCGCCGCTGGCGACTCCGCCGCGGCGGACACGACGAGCGCGACGAGCGCGCCCCAGGAGTTCACGGTCGGCGATCAGCTGGGCCTGGCCGCGGCGTCGCGGGCGACACCGCCCGCAGAAAGCCCGGTACTGTCGCGGGGGATCTCGCGCGGTCGCGCGCCCATCCGTGGCCGACGCGGCGGCTCACCACCGGCCGACCTGCTTTCGGTAGGCGTGGTGGAGATGAACGAGCCGCCGCCCGCGGGCCGGCCAGCGGAGAACGGAGAGACGCCGGTCGGTGACGCGGCCACCGCGGCCCGGCCACGCCGGCGCGGACGCACGCGTGGCGGCGCGACGAAGAAGGCGGCCGCCGAGAAAGCATCCTCCGAGAAGACGTCCGCGGCAGAGCCGTCGGCTGCGAAGCCGGTCGCGGCGAAGAAGCCACGCGCTCCGCGGCGAAAGAAGAAAGATGCGGGAGCGCCTCCAGCGCCATCCGGCGCGGAGAGCGAAAGTTGAAAGAGAACGCCGCGCTGACCGCGCGGCGTTTTCATATCGGGAAGGTTTTGCCCGCGTCGTTCTATGACCGAGAAACCGAGCACGTGTCGCGCGACCTGCTGGGGTGCGTGCTCGAATGCACGACCGCCGAAGGAAAGGCGTCGGGAATCATCGTAGAGACGGAGGCGTACATCGGCGAGCACGACCCCGCATGTCACGCGGCGGCGAGGCGCACGAAGCGAACGGACCCGCTGTACGGCAGGCCCGGCATCGCGTACGTGTATTTCATCTACGGGATGTACTGGTGCGTCAACGCCGTGACGCGCGCCGAGGGGTTGCCGAGTGCGGTCCTGATCCGCGCGGTGGAGCCTTTGGCCGGAGTCGAGCTCATGCGCGCGCGCCGCGGGCCGGCGCGATCCGATCGCGAGCTGACGAATGGACCCGGGAAGCTGTGCATCGCGCTCGGCATCCGCGGGGAGCACAATGGAGCGAGCTTGCAGCGTGGGCCGCTGGTAGTCCGGGAAGGGGAGGGCGTGGCGGATCGCGACGTGGTCGTCGCGTCGCGGATCGGGATAAAAAAAGCGGCCGACTGGCCGCTGAGGTGGTACGTCAGGACCAACGATTTCGTTTCGAGACGATAGCTCGCTATGAGCTTCTGGCTCCTGAAATATTTCGGGAGCCTAACGGGCCACCGAGCTGCCGAAGTTGTATCGAACCCCGACCTCCAAGCCGACCAACGGGCTGTCGTTCAGCAGGAAACGCCGGCTCGCCGGCGTGGCGGTGAGCTGCGTGAACACCGCGGCGCGGGAGAACTGAAACTGTGTTCCCGCGACGCCGAGCACGGACGCGCGACTGCGCTGATCCTCGATCGCCGTGCGTACTGCGCTGCTCGCGGGATCGCCGGCGCTGTCGGGCACGGCGGCCGCACGCCCGACGACGTTCAGCGACATCCCTAAGCCGGCGTACGGCCGGACCATGCCGAAAGCCCGCGGCGATATCACGGCCGCGAATCCGAAGCGGCGGAGATTGCGAATGTCGACCTCGCGACGCCCGGTCGACGTGGACGGATCGTCCACTGACGTGCGGATGTCGAAGCTTGTATGATCGGCGAACACCCAAAGACCGCCGGCGCTGCGCGTGATGAGCCACTCCGCGCCGATGTTCGGCTCCCAAGTGCGTGATTTCTCCGCAGTCGCGATGGAGAGCGCTCCAACCTTCGCGCCCCAGAACCACGAATTCCGGAACGGACGCGGCTCCTGCGCCTGCACGGTCGTCGCGACGAGAGCGGTGATTCCCAGCGCGCGGATGAATGAGCCCAGAGGCATGACGTTCCTCACTTGAGAAGTCCGACCTTCTTTCCGACGACCTTGAACGCGGTGATCGCCTCGTCCAGATCGTCGCGGGAGTGCGACGCGCTCACCTGACAACGGATGCGGGCCTCCCCCTGGGGTACGACCGGAAAGCCGAAGCCCGTTACGAAGACGCCCTCCTCCAGCAACATGTCACTCATTTTCATGGCCGTAGCCGTTTCCCCGATGATTATGGGCACTATGGGGGTCTCGCCCGCGAGGGGGGCGAAGCCGGCCTCGGTGATGGCCGCGCGGAAGTAATTAGCGTTGTCCCGGAGGCGCGCGACGCGGTCCGGATGCGCCTCGAGAAACCTGACCGAAGCCAGCGCACTGGCCGCGACGGTAGGCGGGAGCGCGTTGGAGAACAGCTGCGGCCGCGACCGCTGCGTCAGCATGTCGCACAGCGCCGCCGATCCGGCCACGAATCCTCCGGCCGCTCCGCCGAGCGCCTTGCCGAGCGTGGACGTGATGACGTCTACCTCGCCGACCACGCCGAAGTGCTCCGGCGTGCCACGTCCCGTCGCACCGAGGACACCCGTGGCGTGCGAATCGTCCACGGCGACGATGGCGTCGTGCTCGCGCGCGATGTCCAGGATCTCGGGGAGGCGCGCGATGCTCCCTTCCATCGAGAATACGCCGTCTGTCCAGATGACGCGCCGACGCGCGCCCTTCGCCGCGACGAGCTTCTGCCGCAGATCGTCCATGTCCGAGTGCTTGTACACAGCCGTTTCGCACTTGCCGATCGCCTTGGCCAGCCGCATCGAGTCGATGATCGACGCGTGGTTCAGCGCGTCCGACACCACGAAATCTTCCTGCTCGACTATGGTTGCGGTGAGCCCTTCATTGGCGTTCCACGCAGAGACGTACGACAGTGCCGCCTCGGTTCCGACCAGCCTCGCCAGCGCCGCCTCCAGCTCGCGGTGGACCGTGAACGTGCCGCAGATGAAACGCACGCTCCCGGTGCCGGCGCCGAACTTGTCGAGCGCGATCTTCCCGGCGTTCACCACCTCGGGCTGATTCGCGAGCCCCAGATAGTTGTTGGACGAGAGGATCAGGACCTCGCCGCGGCCTTCCATGATGACACGCGCGGCCTGCGGAGAGTCGAGGTGATTGAGGCGCTTGTACACGCCTTCGGCGCGGAGTTGGTCGAGGCGCTCCTCGATCTGCGCGGTGAACTGTGCGTTCAGTGTCATGACGGCTCTCTCACTCGATCTCGAAGATGACTTTCCCGGTGTCGCCGGATTTTATCGCCGCGATGGCCGCTTCGGCTTCTTCGAGCGGGAAGCGATGCGTGATGACGGGAGTCGGGTCGAACTCCCCGGAGCGGAGCAATCGCGTGACCTGATGCCAGGTGTCGTACATCCTGCGTCCCACCACGCCGTAGATCGTGATCCCCTTGAAGATGACCTCGCTCGCGAAATCGATCTCGATCGGCGCGGCGGGAATACCGAGCATCTGCACGCGCCCACCGACCCGCACGAGCGCGAGCGCCTGGTGCACTGCCGGGTCCGCGCCCGACATCTCCAGCACGACGTCGGCTCCAAGGCCGGCGGTGGCGGACAGCACTTCGGCTCTCAGGTCGGACGGGTGCACCGCTGCGTGCGCGCCCATCGTCCGCGCCAGGTCGAGCCGACGGTCGTTGACGTCTGACGCGATGACGCGCGCGGCGCCGGCGGCACGGCAGACACCGATCGCGAACAGGCCGATCGGACCGCAGCCGGTTACGAGCACGATCGCTCCGGGAATGTCGGCTGTGAGCGCCGTGTGCACCGCGTTGCCGATCGGGTCGTGGATACCGCCGACGTCGTACGAGGTCGCGTCATCGAGGTGCCAGACGTTGCTCGCGGGCATGGCGATGTATTCGGCGAAGCAGCCGTCGCGGTCCACGCCGATAATCCTGGTGTGCGGGCAGACGTGCGCGTTGCCAGTCCGGCAGAGCATGCACCGCCCGTCCACGATGTGACCCTCGGCCGTGACGCGGTCGCCCTCGTGCACGTCCGTCACGAGCTTGCCGACGCTCGCCACCTCGCCCGCGAACTCGTGTCCCACCACGAAGGGGGGCTTGCAGCGGCTGCTCGCCCATTTGTCCCACTCGTAGATGTGCACGTCGGTGCCGCACACTCCGGCTCGCCGCACGCGGATCAGTACCTCGTCGTCGCGGATGCTCGGGACCGGCACGTCACGCAGCGCGAAGCCCGGCGCTGCCTTCTCCTTCACGAGAGCCTTCACGTCACGGTGTCTGGTTTGTGGTATGTGGCGCGCGCGAGACGCGCGTCGCCACGCATGAAGAAAGCACCACGGCGGTCCCCTGACAAGCAACAAACGCGCGTGCACGGCGCACCGCGGCTGCGAAGAAAACACGCGCGGCGCGACGGCCGAAACTGATTCGCCGAATTCGTTTGAAGTTCGCGCCGCACATTTGCTATTGCGTGATTGACACGACAATTCCTATATTCGCGTCGATCACGAGGGCGTGCACGATGTTTGCATGTGCGCGTGATCGTGCAACGTTCGAAGTTGCATTTGCTGTAACTCGCCGGTCCACCGGTGGACAGGCGAGCAATCCACTCCTGAATGGAGCGAGACGATGGCAGCCAAAAAGAAGAGCGCACGGAAAAAGTCAGCTGGCCGCAAGACGGCCCGCAAGAGCCCGGCCCGCAAGAAGAGCACGGGCCGCAAGACCGCCCGCAAGACGGCGCGGAAGAGCTCGGCCAAAAAGCGCAAGCGCTAGAGACGCGCTGCCGCCGGCTTTCGGCGGAATAGAAGAAGAAGAAAGCCGGCCTGTCGCCGGCTTTTTTCATAAGCGGGAGTACCTCGCGGTGGACAGCTCGATGATCTTATCGCTCATGGTCTCCAGGAGCTCCTTGACGTCGCGCACGACCGACTTGCCGGTGATGCCGAGCGAGGCATCCTCCTGCGGCGGCTTGACGATCAGCGGGAACTCGATGTCGCCGGCCCAATCCACGGTGCCGCGGAAAACCATGGCGAACTTCGGCGTGAGGATTCCGTGGAACGACAGCACCTTCTTCGTCAGCGTTTTGTCGCCAGCCACGATGAGACCCGCCGGACTCGAGCCGGTGTAGCGCAGATGCAGCAGGCCGCTCCCCCGTGAAATCGTCCGTGTACCGGTAGTTCATAACCACGGCCGTGCCGAGCGCGGTGAGCTCGATGAGCGTGGACGCCTCCCGTCGAAGACGCGCGGGTCGCTCATCGGAAGCGGATCGTCCATCTCGCGGTAATGCTCGGCGACCGTATATCGCATCGCCGAGACCGGCAGGTCGTCTTCGCCGGGCTCCGGAACTTCGGGCTGGTCGTTTCCCACCTCGCGCAGAACTCTGTCGATGTACTCCAGCTTCGCGAGCGCGCCCCAGCCGTCGTACTCCACGCGCCCAGTCGCTGTCAGAGGTCACGAGGTCGTCTATTGGCAATGGTCAAACCGCCCAGGGATACAAAAAGCCCCGTCGCTTCGTGCGACGGGGCTCCAGGAAGGTGGCTCGGATCGGATTCCGACCCTTTCTATAGTAGTGGGGTTAGGCGGCTCGTTCTTTGGCCGGCGCAGCCTCGACCGGCGCGGGGCCCCAGACGTATTCGAGGACTACTGGCACGGGTTCGGACCGCTCGCCGTTGGAGATGACGATCCCGATCGGCTCGAATGCTTCGGATTTGACACGGGTTTTCTTCATGTTGCCTCGTGGGTGCGTGGTGCGCCCCACATAGAGGCACGCCCGGTGCCAGATCGCTCGCCTAGTTTAACTGCTTAAAACACAAGGAGTTACCGAAGCGGCTCAGGGCAGGCCCTGCGCAAAGTGTCGTAAAAGGACACGCTTACGCCGACCGCTTGTGTCGAAACGTTACGCGGCCACCTTGCGAGCGAGGAAGCTCCGGGTGGTTCCGCTTTCGCGTTCGACCGCCACAGTCCACCCGGAATACCGCGCGCGGAGCTCATCCACGGTGAGTGCGTCGCCGCCATTGAGGATGGTCTCGAACAGGTGGACTCCGCCGGCTTTCGTTGCTCCCTGCAACGATTCGATGACGCGCGTCCGGTCGTGGGGTGTTAGTGCCGAGAGAGTGTCGCTGGGGCAGACGACCGCCGTGAGCGGTCCGGGCGACCATGTGCCGAGATTCGCGACGCACGCGTCGATGCGCGAGCTGAGTCCGGCGGCGGCTGCGGCGGCGATCACACGATCCACACAATCTTCTTCCTCGTTGATCGCCGTCACCGCGCAGCCGTGCGCGGCGAGATAGATGGCGGCGCGCTCGCACTCGGTGCCGGCGACGAGCACGTGGGTGTCGGATCCCGGCCGGATTTCGCGCACCAGCGGTCCGTCCGGCGCGATACCCCACGTCTCCGGCTTGCGATATTCGGCGAGGCGCTTGAGGCGCTTGCGCTGCCAAGTCGAGTATTTCGGAAGCTTGATTCGGCGCGCGATCAGCCGATCGACTTCGGCGCACAGCGACAGCTCTTCCGGCTCATATTGCGCCTGCGAGCGCAGGACCGCGACGGCTTCGTCGGCGATGCCGAGCAGGAAGTGGCGCGAGACCGAGTCTTTGTAACGCTCGATCTCGAACTCGACGAAGATGTGGTATTCGTGTTTTAGAGAGCGGAGCACTTGCTGGTGCATCGGCGCTTCCGAAAAATCCAAAGGTAGGAGACTCCGCGGGCCACGCAAGTAAAATAACGGAAGCAGAGGATCGGTTTGCCACGTTGCTGAGACTGCGACTGAGGCCGCAAGGGTCCTCAGTCCTCAGTCCTCAGTCCTCAGTCGCAGATGATCGAGGACGTCAGTCAACCGCTTGGAGCAGCGCGCCCTTGATGTAGCCCGTCTCCGGAATGGTTACGATCTCGGGGTGGTCGTCCGGCTGGCCAGTCATGGCGCGGAGCGCGAGCACCCTGCCGGAGTCCGCGGCGGCTTCCCGCAGCATCTCGAAGAAAAGCTCCCTGCCGACGTGAAAGCTGCAGCTGGCCGTGAACATGTATCCTCCCGGAGCGAGCAGCTTCATCCCGCGCAGGTTGATCTCCTTGTATCCGCGCAGCGCTCCGGCGAGCGATTGCCTGGTCTTCGCGAACGCCGGCGGATCGAGCACGATCGTGTCGTACCGCTCACCGGCCGCGTCGGCGCCGCGGAGAAAATCGAAGGCGTCGGCCTCGGCGAAGTCGATGTTGCCGAATCCGTTCAGCTTCGCGTTCGCGCGCGCCCGGTCCAGCGCCGGCGCCGACGAGTCGAGCGCGGTGACGGTGTCGGCGCCGCGCGCGAGGTGGAGGGCGAACGAGCCGTGATAGCTGAAGCAGTCCAGCGCGCGACCGCGGGACACTTTTCCCGCAAGCGCGCGGTTCTCGCGCTGATCCAGGAACGCGCCGGTCTTCTGGCCGTCCCACGGCGCTGCCAGATACCGCACGCCGTTCTCCTCCACTTCGATCTCGCGCGGAACCTGCCCATGCAGCGTTTCGACGCCGCGCGGCAGTCCTTCCTTCGCGCGCACGGGCACGTCGTTCCGCGCGAGGATTCCGACGGGCTGGATCAGCTCGATCAGCGCGCCGACGATCTCCTCCTGGAAGCAATCGACTCCCGCGCTCAGGAGCTGCACCACGAGATACTCGCCGTAGCGGTCGCACACGAGCGACGGACACCCGTCTGCCTCGCCGTGCACGAGCCGGTACGCCGTTGCGACCGTGGAGACACCGGCGCGGCGGCGCACCGCGTCGCCGATGCGGCGATGCCACCACGCGGCGTCTATCTCCGCGAGCGGATCGCGATCCATCATGCGCAGTGATATCTCCGACTTCGGGCTCCACAATGCGACGCCGATGGGGCGTCCTCTGGTGGATTGCACGCGCACGGCGCCGGCGGACGCTGCCGCGCGCTCGATCACGTCGCTGCGGAATATCCATGGGTGACCGGCGGCCCAGCGCTGCTCGGCCCTTCGGTTGACGATCACGGTGTCCACGCGGGGAAGTTAGCGTGGGCGGGCTGGAGCGAGGTGCGCCGGTTCTTGCATTCAAGCCCGGCAGATGCTCCCGATCCTACAGTTTGCCGTGGGCGCCGCCACAGCCCTGATCGTGATGCGCCAGCGGCGCATCAACAAACAAGCTCTGCGGCTCGGCTCGGCCACGCTCGAGACTCTGCTGAACGCGATAGACGCGAACGACGAGGACACGGGCAGGCACGTCCGCCGCGTTGCCGAGTACGCGCTAGAGCTGGCCGACGCCGCCGGTCTGTCCGAGCACGAGAAGCACGGCGTCGAGCGTGTCGCGCTCTTCCACGACATCGGTAAAATCCACGAGGCATTGTTCGACATTCTGCACGACCCCAGCAAGCTTTCGCGCGAGGCAAGGCAGGCGATCATGACTCATCCCGAGCGCGGGGCGGCCGTCCTCGAGCCGTTGTGCGCGTTCTATCCAGATCTCCCGGCCGGCGTCCTGGCGCACCACGAGCGCTGGGACGGGACGGGTTATCCGCGCAGGCGGAAGGGACGCCAGATCCCCCAGGTCGCGCGAATCGTCGCGATCGTGGATGCGTTCGACGCGATCACGCACCGTCGTAGATACAGCCGTGCGCGGAGTCTGCGGGGAGCGCGGGAAGCGCTGCTCGCTGGGCGCGGCACTCAGTTCGACCCCGATCTGGTGGACCTGTTCCTGTCACCGATGGTGCAGGAGAGCGTTGCCAAAATCAGGGTGGAGCCGGGCGGTCGCGGAAAAGGGCACAAGCGCCGCTGCGAGCGCGTGCAATCCGCGCCCGACCTCATCTTCCGATGGCGGCCCTCAAAGCCCGCGCGGCGCTCTCCACGTCCCGGGCCCCGAACAGCGAGCTGAGGACCGCGACCCCGTCCAAGTCCGGGCAGGCGGCGAGCAGCCCGCGCACGTTCGCCCCCGTGATTCCGCCGATGGCGACCGCGGGGACGGCGGCGAACTGCTGCAGCCGGGCGATCTCCTCGAAGGACAGCGGCGAGCCGGCATCCGTCTTGGACGGCGTGGCGAACGCGGGACCGATCCCGACATAGTCCGCGCCCCGCGCCGACGCGACTTCCTCGCCAGACCCAAGCGAAGCGCCGATGATGAAGGATCGTGGCGCGAGCGCCCGGACCGCGGCTACGGGCAGATCTTCGGGGCCGAGGTGGACGCCGGCGGCACCCGCCATGATTGCGATGTCCGCGCGGTCGTTCACCACGACGGGCACGCTCAGCGCCGGCACGAGCCGTCTGACGATGTCCAGCAGCTCGCGCGATGAAGCTTGCTTCGCTCTGACCTGAATCATCGTCGCGCCGCCGCGCGCCGCCGCGGCGACACGGGCGATCCACTCGTCCCGGTCCGCTCCCGGCTCGTCGGTTACGGCGACGAGCCGCAGCGCCTCAACGCCTACGCGGTCCAGCTGGCTGCGACGGAAGCGTCGCGTTCGATCGCGCGGCAGCCGCGCGGCGGTTGCTGTCGGCGCGCAGCATCGCGCGGACGGCATTGTGCTCGTCGAGCGTGCGCCGAAATTCGTGATGCCCGTCCGGATACGCCACGAAGTACAGATAGTCCACGCTGTCGGGAAAGAGCGCGGCGCGCAGACTCTCACCACCCGGCGACGAGATGGGCCCGGGCGGCAGGCCCGGGTACTTGTACGTGTTGTACGGCGAGTTGATCTCCAGGTCCTTGAACGTCACTCGCTCGGCGTGGATTCCGCGGGCGTACTGCACGGTTGGATCGGCCTGCAGCGGCATGCCGATTCTGAGCCGGTTGTGGTACACCGCCGAGATGATCGGCCGCTCCCGCGGGAGCCGCGCTTCCTCCTCGATGATCGACGCGAGCGTCACGATCTGGTGCCTGGTCATCGCCAGCTCGGCGAGACGCGCGCCCCACTTGGGATCCCACTCCTGCTCGAAGCGTCGCACCATCTCGCTCACGGCAAGTCTCGTGTCGGTCCCTTCCGGAAACGCGTACGTCGCCGGAAACAGGTAGCCCTCGAGTGTCGGCGTCGGTACGCTCAGCCGCCGAAGCAGCGCGGTGTCTTTCGCCGCGACTAGGACGGAGTCGCGCGATACGTCGAGCGCCTTGACTACGATGTCGGCGATCTGCGTGAGCGCGAGGCCTTCCGGGATCGTTACGCTGCGCACGAGCCCGCGGCCGCCGACGAGCGCTTCCATGATCTCCGGCCACGGCGTGCCGCGCTTGATCAAGTACGTGCCGGGCTTGAGCGAGCGGTCGTTGCCCGCGATGCGCCCGTACAGCCGGAATCCTGTCGAGGTCGAGATCAGGCGCGCTGCCTCGAGCGATTCGGCAGCTACGCGCATGGACGACCCCTCGGGGATGACGACCCGGATCGGTGGCCCTTCGGGTCGGCTGCAGCCGAGCACTATGGCGAGCAGTAGGAGCGCGCGCATCATGTAGCGCTCTCCCGCGGCGCCGAGTCGAGCGCGTACTGCAGTAGGATCGCCGCGGACAGGGAGTCGACGTCACCTTTGCGGCCCCGCGTGCTTCCGCCTAGCTCGCGCACGGTTCGCAGCGCGGCGGCCGTGGTGAATCGCTCGTCCACGAGCCGCGTCGGCAGTCCGGTCCGCTTCTCCAGCTCCAGCGCGAGCGCGCGTACCTCGGCTGTGCGCTCGGTCTCGTTTCCGTCGCCGTCGAGCGGCAGTCCCAACACAAACTCACGCACGTCCAGCTCTCGCGCGCGCACGACGATCTCGTTCACGGGCACGCGCTTGCCGCGCCGTCGCGCGATGAAGCCGGCGGGCGCCGCGATCATCGCGGACGGGTCGCTGACCGCGATGCCGATTCGCCGCTCGCCATAGTCTATCCCCATCACGCGTCGCTCCTCCACGGCTTCAGCCACCCTGCGCCATCTGCACGAAGAACTCCTTGTTGTCCTTGGTGCGCTTCATCTGCTTGAGTAGAAACTCGATCTGCTCGGCCTCGGGCATGTCCGACAGAAAGTTGCGCAGCAGGAAGACGCGGTTGATCTCGGCCTGCGTCAGCAGCAGTTCCTCCTTTCGCGTTCCCGACTTCAGGATGTCCACCGCCGGAAAGATTCTCCGGTCGGCGATCTTGCGGTCGAGCACCAGCTCCATGTTGCCCGTTCCCTTGAACTCCTCGAAGATCACGTCGTCCATCCGCGAACCGGTCTCGACGAGTGCGCTCGCGATGATCGTGAGCGACCCGCCTCCCTCGATGTTGCGCGCCATGCCGAAGAAGCGCTTCGGCTTGTGCAGCGCCGTCGCCTCGACGCCGCCCGAGAGGATCTTTCCCGAGTGCGGCGCCACGGTGTTGTGCGCCCGCGCCAGGCGCGTGATGGAATCGAGCAGAACGACGACGTCCCGCCCCTGCTCCACCAGCCGCTTGGCCTTCTCCAACACCATGTCGGCGACCTGCACGTGCCTGTCCGCCGGCTCATCAAATGTCGAGCTGATCACCTCCGCGCGGATCGCGGTCGCGATCATCTCGGTCACCTCCTCGGGCCGCTCGTCTATGAGCAGGACGATTATGGTCACCTCGGGGTGATTCTCCGCGATCGCGTTGGCAATCTTCTCGATCAGGATCGTCTTCCCCGCGCGCGGCGGAGCGACGATGAGACCCCGCTGCCCCTTGCCGATGGGGGCGATGATGTCCACCACGCGCATGCTGAGGTCGCCGTCGGCGGTCTCGAGGCGGAGGCGCTCGTCCGGGTACATCGGGCGCAGGCTGTCGAAAGGGACCCGGTCCTTCGCGCGCTCGGGATCGTCGCCGTTGATCTGCTCGACCTTGAGCAGCGCGAGGTATTTCTCCCACGGCTTGGGCGGCCGCACCTGGCCGTACACGCTGTCGCCGGTGCGCAGATTGAACCGCTTGATCTGCGACGGGGAAACGTAAATGTCGTCGGGCCCCGGGAGGTAGTTCCAGTTCTGACTCCGCAAAAAGCCGTAGCCCTCCGGCAGCAGCTCGATGACGCCGTCGCCGCGGAGCGTGACTCTGGTGTCGAGCAGGCTCTGCTCGATCCGGAAGATCAGCTCCTGCTTGCGCAGGGTGCCGACGTTCAGGATCGCGAGCCCGTCGGCCATCTGCTGGAGCTCCGGTACCGACTTGCGCTTCAAGTCGGAGATGTCGACCTGCGGGGGAGGTGTCGTCATGACGAGCGCGTGGCGC
>CAYGJL010000054.1:0-14888 GCA_964350145.1 uncultured Gemmatimonadaceae bacterium | reverse complement strand
CCTCAGCCCTCGATTAATCGCCGATCCGCGATGGCTGTTAGTCCTGAGGCCGCAAGGGTCCTCAGTTCGCAATCGCAGTTCGCGCCGGCAACGGTAGATTCCCCCTCACAATGACGAAGATCCCCGGCATTCCGTGGCAGCTCACCGGCAACCACTGGCTGGCCTTGCCGTGCATTCATCCCGCCGACGGCTCGCTCCACGCCGTCGGGATGCTGCACCGCGCCGCTCGCGGCGCGATCGAGTTCGCCGGCGGCCCGGACTTCGTTGATGGTGGCGCGGCTCCGCTCGCGCGGCTAGTGATCCGGGTCGGCGGCGTCGTCCGCGAGCTGGCCGCGGAGGGAACGGCATGGGAGCGCGTGTCAGCCTGGCTTCCGACCTTCAACTGCATTGCCGGTGAGCTAGCCGTGCGGGGAACGATTTTCGCGCCCTACGGGCGGGACGCGGACGTAGCTGGAGCGGTGTACGCGATCAGCCTGGTGAACCGGGGTAAGTCGCCGATCACGGTGTCGCTCAGCTTCGAGGGCACGCTCGGCCATCGCCAGCAGCGGGTTCGCTCCGCGCGGACGTTCGACGACGCGCATCGCATCACCGCGGGGGAGCGCGGCGTGATCGTGCTCGACGGCGCAGCGATTCCCGCGCACGCCGCGCTGGCCGTCGGCGGCGACGGAGAGTGCAAGGTGGAAGTGAGCGACGGTGATTCACCGCGCTGGTCGCTCACGCGCGAGATCGAGATCGGCTCGGGCGAGCGCGTGGAGGATGCGTTCTACATCGGCGCCGGCCCCGAGGGCGACGGCGCCCAGGCAACCGTTGCGGTGATGCGGCGGCGAGGCTGGAAAGAGTTGCTGCGGATCACCACCGAGACGCTGAGCTCGTTCGAGCAGTCCATCGGCAACGACGCGCTCGACCGGCTGATCAACCGCAACCTGCTGCTGGCGTATTTCTACGGCGTAGGCCGCGCGCTGGACGACGCGCACTTCTATCTCGTCCGAACGCGCGTGCCGTGGAACTCGCACGGCCTGACGGTCAACGACTGGGAAGCGTTGACCTGGACGATTCCCGCCGTGCAGCTGGCCGACGCCGATCTGGCGCGCGAGCTGATCCTGCGCATGTGCGAGCTGCACGGTTACGCACCGGGGACGGGCGTGCATTACCTCGACGGCACGCTGTTCCAGGCGGGATTCTCGCTGGAGGGTGCATCGGCGTATGCGATCGCGGTGGAGCGGTACATCTCGCAGACCGGCGACGACCTGATAGTGGAGGAGCCGGCGGTGGCCGATACGCTGTATCAGTCGCACGAAGACATCGACGCGCGGCGCGACAAGCGCTGGCCGCTGTACTCGACGGAAGTGACTCCGGGCGGGGAGCCGGTGAGCCAGCCATACGGTGCGCACGCCAACGCGGTGGTGGCGCAGGCCATGGAGATGTTCAAGCGCACGCTGGACGAGAAGACCGCGGAGAAGGTGGAGGACGCGGAGGCGATTCGCGCCGCCTTGCGCCGTAAGTTCGCGACAAGCGAGGATGCCGGGAACGCGGTGTTGCACGCGTCCATAGATCTCGCGGGAGCATCGTCGGCGACCGACGACGCCGTCGCTTCGCTGTACTGGCTGCCGTTCTACGACGGCATCCGCCGCGAGGACTCGGTGTATCGGCGAACCGTGCGTCCGCTCGACGCGCAGCAGCCCGCCGCGCTTGCGACGCACTGCGCGCGCCTCGTGGGGCCGAGCGCTGCGGGCACTCTCAAGTGGCTCCGCCGCGCGCCGCTCGACAACGGTTTTGCCGCCGAGCTGGTGGACGCCGACGGTGCCGCCACCGCCAATGGCGGCGACGCGACCCTGGCCGGACTGCTGGCGTATACTGTATGGTATGCCGTGCACGTGTTAGGCGTGCGCCCATGACAGCAGTGACTAGTGACTAGTGACTAGTGACTAGTGGCTAGTGACTGCTTGATTGCACGGTCTTTTTGTGGTTACTAGTGACTAGTCACCAGTCACTAGTCACCGCAGTTCAGCGCTCGGGTGGCGAAACCGGTAGACGCGAGGGACTTAAAATCCCTTGAGGCAAAACCTCATGTGGGTTCGATCCCCACCCCGAGCATTCAGAGCGCGCGAACCGCAGCTACGATCTGGTCCGAGCCGCCCGCGACCACGTACGTGATCCGGCCATTCGGCCCGATCGCGTAGACCATTGTCGGGTGGGATAAGTCGCCCGTTCGCTCATTGCGAATGCGCGGGATTCTCCATTTGCTCAAGGTGCGCTCGACATCCTCGATCGAGCCGCTCAGCACATGCGCGTCGCCGGTCAGCCCCCACTGTTTCGCGATCGCCGGCAGCCTGCTCGGCGTGTCGCGGAACGGATCCAGGGTGACGACGATCACCGCCGGGGTCCGCACCGGATCGGTTTCCGCGATCCTGTCGCGCGCCGACAGCACGTCGTTCACGATCAGCGGACACACCGTCTCGCAGTGGGCGAAGGCGAACGTCACCAGCACGGCCCTGCCGTGGTAGCGGTCCAGCCCGACAGTATCTCCTGATTGATTCACCAGCGAGAGCGTGGGTGGAACGTCGTTGATCCGTGTGAGCTGCTGTACCAGGGCAGTGGCCGGGTTAGGATCGAACGGCTCCGCGCTGACTTCGCGCACGCGCAGGATGACGCTTCCCACGCCCGCGACCAGCACGGCCGCGATGACTCCGACCGATATCTGGCCGGTGGTGCGCGCCAGCACCCGGCTCATGCCGGCGCGTGTGTCTCCCCCCCAAACCATCAGCAGCAGCGCCACCATGCCGAGCGGCTGTCCGATGAGCAGTATCCAGCCGCCCGCGTCCGGCAGCCCGCCGACGCTCGCCCCGAAGCATACGTAGCGCGTCCTTGCCAGCCACTCCGGTGCCTCCGCCGTCAGCGGCCAGAGGGCCAGCGCCCACCACGACGCCGTGATCAGGATGATCAGGGCGAGCGCGGTGAGCGCCGGAGTTCCGCGGCGAACTTCCGTCAACCGATCCGCCACACGAACGAGAGCACTTTCCAGTTCACGAAGAAGTACAGCATGAAGGCGGCGAGGAACACGAACACGAGCACGAGCGTGCCCGGGGCGGGGCCCATCCAGCCGGACTCGGGCCCGTGCATCTTCTCCCACCGCTCGTCGACGTCCGCGCTATGCGTGGGCGGATGGGTGAGTCCCTGCGGCACTCCGCGCATGTTGGTGAGCGGAACGACCTTGCCGATCGCCTCGCCGAAGAACACCGACTTGACCGCGATCGCGATGAAGATGAACGCTCCCGTCGCGGCCAGCAGTCCGCCGAGCGCGACCAGCGCGAGGAACATGTCCACCGCGGGGTTGAACTGCACGTCGAACGGCGCCCCCGCGAAGCTGATGTCCCAGTGCCGCCTCGGCACGCCGAACGTGCCCGCGAAGGTCATCGAGATCGTGAAGATGACCATTCCGCCGGCGAAGATGTATGGCTGCAACTTCGCGAGCGTCCAGAGCGCGACTTTCTTCCGGAATACGAGGGGTATCAGGTAGTACGTCACGCCCATGAACGCCATGGCCGTGCCGCTGACGACGGTCGCGTGGAAATGGCCGGGCGAGCGGAGCGTATTGTGCACGATGATGTTGATCTGCTCCGTGCCGATCGTGACGCCGGTGATGCCACCGATGAAGCCGAACACGACGACGGACAGCACCAGCGAGCTGAAGCCGGGATCGCCCCACGGCGCCCTGCGCAGCCAGTCGAACATGCCGTTGGTGTAGCCGCGGAGCCGCATGCCCAGCTCCATTCCCGCCGGCACGGTGAACCCGTGCAGCAACGAGGCGAGGACGGCCATGTACATGAAGTAGCTGGTGTTCACGATCTTCCATGCCGATCCCATTCCGGGATCCACCAGCAGGTGGTGCGCCGACGCCATCGAGATGAACAGGATGTACAGCACGAACGCGGAGCGGCTGATCTTCTCGTTGAGCACGACCGCGCCCACCGTGAGCGCGCCGAGCATGTACCAGATTGCGACCATGGCCGCGACGTTGATCTGCTGCGAGGAATGGCCCAGCGCCCACCAGATCATGCGATACACCTGCGGGTCCACCTCCATCAGGCCCAGCGACCATAGGAAGGTGGGGATGTAGATCATCGCGCCGTGGACCAGCGTGATCACCGCGATGATGGCCGCGGTCATGGCGCCATACACCACGAGGGGCATGGACCCCTCGTAGGTCTTCTCCCGCTTGGCGACCGTGATGTTCGCGAAGAAAACCGCGGTGACGATCAGCGCCCCGACGGCGAACAAGATGACGCCGAGGTAGAAGAGCGGGTGCGCGCGCAGCGGCACGTACGATGTAAACAGCACGTCGGCCTTTCCGGCCCACATCAGGTACTCCACCATCAGCGCGCCGAGCAGCATCAGCCCGTACGCGAGCCACGAAATCTTCGGAGCGACGTTCCTGGCGTTCAGCAGCGCGGTGCTCGCGAAGTGCAGCACCGCCATCTCGAAGAAGATGATGAAGAAGATGAGCATGCTCATCCCGTGCACGCCTAGAATGCGGTAGAACCAGACCGCGGGCAGAAGGTGCACCGCCTGCCACCGCGTCAGCACGATGAGCACCGCCGCGATGGCGCCCACCAACAGAGCGACGACCGAGGTGACGGCGTTCCATCGCGTCAGGCTCAACGCGATCTCGTCCAGTCTGCGCCCGGTGAAAGGGCATACGCTGAACCGCGTGCTGCCCGAAACGTCCGTTGCCGGTCCCGCCGGCGCGCTCACTGGATGTCTCCGGCCGCGGCCGCGACTGGTGCCGTCGCCGAATCCTCCACGATCACCCTCCCGACCATCGTGTGGTGGCCGATCCCGCAGAACTCGTTGCAGATGATGCGGAAGTCACCCGAAGCATTGGGGGTGACCCGCAGGCCGTAGTCGTAGCCCGGCACGACCTGAAAGTTGATGTTGATCGGATACAGCGAGAAGCCGTGGTTCACGTCGAGTGAGGACAGGTGCAGGATGTACTCCTTGCCTTTCTGCAGTTTGAGAATCGGAGTCCACTGAAAGGACATCGCTGTCAGATAGATGTCGGACCCGGGCGGCGGAGCTACGATGGGCATGCCGCGGTCGTCGCCCACTTTGTACTGGTTGGTGAACTCGAGTGTGCGCTTGTAGAACGCGGCCGGCTCGACGCGCCGCCGGATACCCGAGGGATTCTGCCCGCCCTTCCAGTGCCAGAGTGGCATCATCGCGAAGAGGACCATGCACCATGCGAAGGCGATGACGACCCACGTTTTTTCTGCACGGTGTGCCGGCAGCCACCAGTTACCTTTGGGCGAATCGAGCCCGGTGTGGATATCGATATGCATGAGGGTGCCCTTAGGGGAGTTCCGCGGGTGGGAGCGTCAGGATCTCCCAGAGGCCCCACGAAGTGAAAACCGCGAACATGATGGCGAGACCCAACGCGAGCAGGAGCCACACGTTGTCGAACAGCCGTTGCCAGAGCGGAATCTTCTCAGACGCAGAATCGTCGCTTCGGAGATCTGTCATGAGGTTTGCGTGATTGAGGAGCCGGGGCGGACTGTGAAGTCGCGAACGATCACAAAGTACGACCGGTGACGCATCAGTGAATGCTCTGATCTCGTGTAGGGATTTGCCTGACGCCAGGCTGCTGACTCCCCGCGTGAACCGCTCGCGTTTCTGATGGCCGCTCCATCCCGCCCGGTGGAGCGGCTCACGCTCCGTCTCCTGACGGTTGGCGACGCTGCCTTCAACCGCTTGTACAGTTGGAAATACAACCCGCTGTATCAGAGCGGCACGATCGCCGTCGCGCTGCTGCTCGTCCTGCTCGTGACCGGCCTGTGGCTGATCTTCTTCTATCGAGTCGGCACGCCCTACGAATCGGTAGCGCGGATTACCGCGGACCCCTGGCTCGGTAACTGGATCCGCGCGCTGCATCGCTACGCCAGCGACGCGGCGCTGGTCGCGGTCGCCGTGCACGCGATGCGCATGTACGCGCAGGGCCGGAGCTGGGGACCGCGCGCGCGCGCCTGGATGAGCGGCGTGGTGCTCCTCCTGTTCGTGCTCGTCTCGGGGTGGACCGGGTATGTCCTGGTCTGGGACTCGTTCGGGGAAGTGCTGGCCCGTGAGGGCGCGCGGATGCTCGACGCCCTCCCGATCTTGTCGGAGCCGATGTCACGCGCGTTCAGCGGCGAGCGGCCGGTCCCGAGCGTTTTCTTTTTCATCAATCTGTTCGCCCACGTCGGAGTCCCGCTCAGCATGTTCGCGGTGCTGTTGCTGCACACCTCGAAGCTGGCGCGGGTGAAGCTGCTGCCGCCCAGGCGGATGATGTGGACGGCGATCGGCGCCCTCGTCGCGCTTTCCGTCGTCCGGCCGCTGGCCATGGCGCCGGAAGCGAATCCTTTGCGCACGCCCGTTTCCGTGCCGGCCGATTGGTTTTACGCATTCTGGCTACCGCTGTCCCGGTCACTCGATGGAGGCACGGCGCTGTTGGGCGCCGCGCTCACTTTCTTCGCGGTGCTGCTGATACCCGTGTTCGTCAAGCGGCGAGGCGAGGCGGCACCGCCGAAGTCGGTGGTGGACGAGGCGATCTGTGTCGGGTGCCGGCAGTGCGCCCTCGACTGCCCATACGAGGCCATCACCATGTTTGCGCGCAGCGACGGACGCTCCGAGGAGGTAGCTCGCGTCGATCCCGATCTCTGCGTCAGTTGCGGGATCTGCGCCGGCTCCTGCGCGCCCATGGGCGTCGGCCCGCTGGGCCGCAGCGGCCGCGACCAGCTTTCCCGCGCGCGCGCTTTCATCGCGCGGCCCGAGCGAAAGCCGGGTGAGGTGGTGGTGATCTGCTGCGAGCGAGGCGCGCCGAACCTCGAACGCGACGCCGACGCGCGCGGCGTCGTCCTGTATCCCATCGATTGTGCCGGTAGTCTGCACACGTCCGTCATCGAGCTGATGGTGCGAAGCGGGAGCGCCGGCGTACTGACACTCGCGTGCCCGCCGCGGAATTGCTGGAATCGCGAGGGGCCGCGCTGGCTGAATGAGCGCGTGTACCACGAGAGGGAGGCGGATCTAAAGGCCAGGGTGGACCGGCAACGGGTACGGATCGCGTTCGCCAACGCGAGCGAGCCCGCGAAAGCGTGGGCCGCCATCACCGCGTTCCAGGATCAGCTTCGCCTCGCTGGAGAGCTGGTCGAGGAACAGGTAGTGGCCATCGACCTCGAGTGCGATCCCGTGCCGGTCGGCGACGAAACGTGACGAACGCACTTCGGGTTCTCGCCGTGGGAGCGCTAACCGCCGCCGTATTGCTCGCGCTCGCCTGGGGATCGATCGCGCCTCTCGACGTCGCCCGCGGGGATGGGGCGATCCTGCGAATCTCGCTGGGCGCGCGGCCGGAGCGCATCGAGGTGTGCCGCAGGCAGAGCGACGAGGAGCTCGCCAGGCTCGCGCCGCAGATGCGGCAGACCGTCGTTTGCGATGGAACTACCGCGCGCTACCGCCTGGATGTTCGCCGGAACGGCGAGTTGCTGCATTCTCAGGTCGTCCGCGGCGGGGGCCTGCGCAACGATCGCCCGCTGTACGTCTCCCGGGATCTGCCTGTTCCCGCGGGCCCGGCCGTTTTCGCGGTTCGACTCGCGCGCATGGACACGATTCCAGTCGAGCAGCGATCCGACTCGTCCGGGGACGATGGCGACGATGACGATCGACGCGTTGAGGGAGGAGACGTCCCGCGCCCGGGAGACCCGCTGCCCGCGCGGGCGCAGCGGGAGATAGACGAGCGTCGCCGCCGCCAGGACGAGGCCATCCCCGCCGAGCTTCGCCTCGACCTGGCCGTCACACTCGAGCCCCGTGAAGTCGTGCTGGTGAGCTACGACCAGCGGAGCCGCCGCCTAATCAGCCTCAGCGGGGATTCACTGCCGTAAGAGCGCTGTCGAGCCGGCCCCCACTTTTTGCCCCCGCAGGGGATCTACTTCCGCTTTAGCTCCTCAAACCAGTTGTCCACCAGGACGAGGTCGTTCGCGGCCTCGACACCAACGGCCCGAATGAAAATGAAGCGATTGTCTCCTGAGGCCACGTCGTACTGTCGTCGATTCGGGTTGCCTATGTATACACGGCTCGAGAACAGCGGCGTCGTGGCGCCAGCGGAGAAAGTCGGACTCGTTTGCACCGGCACCGATACGAGGTTCCCCCCGCTGCGAAAGAATAGCTCGCGGCCGCTGTGCGCCCACAGGGGTTGGTTGCCCCCGCTCGTCGAGACCGGCCACTTGGCGGCGCCGACATTCGGGAACGGAACAACATAGACCTCCTGCCTGCCTGTTTCGTCCGAAGCGTAGGCCAGCCACTTCCCATCGGGCGAAAGCGTGGGATCCAACTCTCGATACGGCGTCGCCATCAAAACACTCGGTGCAGAATCGACGCCCGGCCGTATCGCCAGAATGTCTCCGGCCCCGGCGACGTTTATACTGGTGCGGTACACGAGCCATTTCCCGTCGCGGCTCCAGACGGAGGCAGACAGGTCCAACTTGCCCTGCATCTGCTGGAACGCCTGCGCGCTTCCATCCGCGCGCTTGGTCCATATGCCGATCGGATTGGAGGCGTTGCTCTGATACGTGATGTTTTGCCCGTCCGCGGTCCACCCGGGATAAATGTTCTCGGTGCCCTCGAATGTCAGCTTGAGGCTCGGACCGCGGTCGAGCTGCTTGACCCATATGTCGCTGCGCGTTCCCGCGGCGATCGAGACCGCGACTCTCCTTCCGTCGGGAGAAAGCGAGGGACTGCTAAACGTGCCGCGCCATCCCGGGTCCACGGGCTCGATCTTTCCGTCCCTTTGTATCCACACCAGCTCCCGGTCGCTCCCCGTCTGGCCGGTGATGTAGGCCAGCGTTCCGGTTCGCGACACGTGAAAGTCCGATGCAGCAGATGCAACGCCGCTTACTCGAAGCCCGGGTGCCACGGACGTCGGGCTGCCCCGAAGCTCTCCCTTTCGCGGATCGAACTCGGATACCATGAGCGAGCCATCGGACGTGGCGTATAGCAGGTGCCCGGATGGGGAGTACGTGGCCCGCACTCCGGCAACCAGTGCGCGGTATTTCCCGGTGCCAAGATCGGCAAGGGCGATCATGGAGGCCTTCGTAGGCTGCGCGGAACTAGCGGTGCCGTAAGTGATGACGAAAAGCATCGATTTCCCGCCTGGCAAGACTTCCGGCCAGAAATGACGCCGTTCGTCTTTGGTCGTGTCGACAGTCGTCACGGGCTCGAGCGGAGAGCCGGGGGCATCTGTCATGCGCACGATACCCCAGCTGTTGAGGCGCGTAGCGTAGATGCGCCCATCGGGTCCGAATGCGCCACCCGCACTAGCGATCGAGTCGGAGATCAGCACGGGCGGGCCGCCGCTAACGGACACCACCTTCAACATTCCCGGTTGTGACAGGTAGCCGATCTTTCCGCCGTCCTGTGAGAAGAACGGGGAGAATGCTCCTGACGCGCCAGGAACGATCGTCCCGCGCAGTTGATCGCGACGTCGCACGTGCAGGTCCAACTCCGGGAGCAGCGAGTACGCAAGCAAATTCCCGTCCGGCGACAGCGCGACGCGGCGAAGTCCGCCTCCAATGACTTCCGTAGAGTCCATCCCCAGCACATAACGCACGACCGGTTTTGGTGGCTCCAGCTTCAAAGTCGCCCACAGCGCAGCCGCGAGAGCCGCTGAGCCGACTACTGCCGCCCCGATCGCAATGCGCTGCCACTTTTTTGTCGCCGCGGATTGCTCGACGGTGCCGCGGACATACTTGCTCGCGATGGTGAAGGACGGATTCTGCAGCGCGCCGGCGAAATCCTGCGCCGACGCGAAGCGATCAGCGGGGAGCTTCGCGAGTGCCTTCTCCACGGCGCACGCGACATTCACTGGAATCGTCGAGCGTAGCGTGTTCAGCGGTTGAGGCTCGCTCGTCATCAGCTTCGCGATGATTGCCTGCGCGCTCGACCCGCTATGGGGTGGCTCTCCCGAGAGCATCTCGTACGTGACCGCGCCCAGGGAGTAAATGTCGCTGCGCGCGTCGATCACGCGGTCGCCCGTCGCCTGCTCGGGACTCATGTATTGCGGAGTGCCGAGCGACAGCCCGGTTTGCGTTACGCGCGCTCCGCCGGCCTTGGACACGGCCAATGCGATCCCGAAGTCGGCGATGACTGGCTGCCCGGACTGGATGAGAATGTTCTCCGGCTTGAGATCGCGATGGATGACGCCACTCTCGTGCGCGCACTGGAGGGCGCTCGCGACCGCGACGGCGATTCGCACGGCTTCGTCCACTGAGAGCTGGCGTTCGCGGTCGATCTTCGCCCGCAGGGTTTCTCCCCGCACGAAGGGCATGACGTAAAACAGCAATCCGCCGGCTTCGCCACTGTCGAACAACGGCAGCAGGTTTGGGTGCTGCAAGTTGGCCGTCACGCGGATCTCGGACAGAAACCGATCGGTGCCGAGCACTGCGCCGAGCTCCGGCTTGAGCACCTTTAGAGCGACTTCCCGCTGATGTCGCAGATCGCGCGCGAGGTATACGGTCGCCATCCCGCCCGACCCGATCTCTCGATCGATCTCGTAGCGGTCCGCCAGCGCTGCTTTCAGTGTCTCGAGTGATGTCATTGGCCGGGACTGGGGATTTTCGGTGCAACAAAATACGGCCCGCCGCATAATGGCGTCACTGGCGGCGCAGATCCGCCGGGTCCACGCCGAGTAACTTCTGTTCATGCGCCGCGCCCTGATCATTGCGAATCCCGCCTCACGCGGCGGCGCGGAGAGGCAGGCCACCGCTGTCCGCGAGCTGGGGCGCGCGAAGATTGACGCGGTCGCGGAAGCCACGGAATACGCGGGGCACGCCGCGGCGATCGCAGCCGAGCATGCGCACTCATACGACGCGGTCTTCACCCTCGGCGGCGACGGCACCGCGATGGAGGTGATCGGCGCGCTCGCGGGAAAGGGCCCGCCAGTCGGCATCCTCCCCGGCGGCACGGGTAACCTGCTCGCCCGGTCGCTGGGAATTCCGCTCACGATCCGCCGCGCCGTGCGCGCTCTCGCGACCGGCCGCGAAGCGCGGATCGATCTGGGGCAGCTCGGCGACGGGCGGATCTTCGGGGTCGGCGCCGGCGTCGGAGTGGACGCCACGATGATCGCCGAGACCCCGCGCTGGCTCAAGCGCCGCCTCGGCGTGCTGTCGTACGTGATCGTCGGACTGCGCTCGCTTCTCCGCTTCGACGCGTTCGAGGTCAGAGGCACGGTGGATGGCGTGCCGTTCGAGCGTCGCGCGTCCGCCATTCTCGTCGCGAACTTCGGGACGATGTTCCGCCATCTGCTCACGCTGGGCGACGGAATTCTGCACGACGACGGCGTGCTCAACGTCTGCGTCTTCTCGCCCACGACCAACGCCGACGCCGCGCGCATCACCTGGAAGATGATGCGGCGCGACTTCTCGCCCGACCCGTGCATGTCGTACCTATCGGGTCGGGAAATCGAGATCACCACGGTCCCCGCGCGTACCGTTCAGGCCGACGGAGAGCTGGCCGGATTCACCCCGCTCCGCGTACACATTCTCCCCGGCGCCGGTCGGCTGTTGCTCCCGAATGCAAGGGGTCGGGAACGCTGATTGATGGCGCGCAATGTGCACTTCCATCTCCTGCTAATCCGAACGCTTCTCAACAGGAGGATTCAATGGATAGAGGCACCGATTTTCTCAAGAGCCAGATCAATAACGCGGTGATGCAGCACGGAGCATTCCTGCGCGCACTCGGGGACCACGAAGCGCAGGCCGAAGACCCGCGCTTCCGCGATCTCTGCACCAGACACATCCCGCACATGCGCGAGCACCAGCGGATGCTGGAGGATTACCAGGCGACGCTCGGCGCCGAGGCTGGCATTGGCAAAAAGGCGATGGGCGCGGCGCTCGGCATGGCGCGCAACCTGGCCGACGCGGCGCGCGAGAGCGATTTCCTGCGCCTGGTCGGTGATATCGTCATGGCGCGGCAGGCTGAGGACACGTTCAAGACTTTCCGCGAAGCCGGTCGCACCCTGAACATCGACCCGCTGGCGCAACTCGGCGAAGTCGGCGAGCGGCACCACGACGAGTACGTCAAGGAAGCCAACCGCCTCGTCCAGCAGATCTTCGTCGAACACGTGCGCGGGCCCGATGCCGTTCAGTCCGCGACCGTGGACGCGACTCCACCTGTCTGATAGTCCGTGCCCGGTCGGACGCGACGGGGAGTCATTCACCGCGCCTACGCGAGCAAACTGCGCTCGCTAAGACGGCGCTGTGAATGACCCCCCGCCGCCGTCCTCCCCTCCGCTTCTAGCGTGACGAGGCCGACTCGCGTGCGACGTCGCGTCCTGCCGCCCCGCTCTTCGCGCACGCCCTGGGTGGATGGGGGCCGGTCGCGGCGATGGGTCCCCGCAGGCGGCGTGCTAGCGAGCGTAGTTTGCTCGCGTAGCCGCCGAAGGGGACTCATCGGCGTGATCGGCCACCGCGCGATAACGCCAGCAATCGTGCGCAGTTAGCTTACCGGACATGACTGACGTCGTAGCGCTGGCGGCTGAGATGTTATCGATCCAGTCGCAGTCCGGGCAGGAGCACGAAATCATCGAGTTCGTCACGCGCTGGTTCGTGAAGCGCGGCTGGAACGTGAGCTTCCAGGAGGTGTCCCCGGGCCGCGGCAACGTCTGGGCGACGCGCTCGGCCGCGAACGGTGACCAGTCCGGCAGTGTCGCGCTCTCCACGCACCTCGACACCGTCCCGCCGTTTCTCACTCCGCGGCTGGAAGAGGGCCGGCTGTACGGCAGAGGCGCGGCCGACGCCAAGGGAATCGCCGCCGCGATGATGGCCGCGGCCGACAGGCTCGTCACGTCGGGGGAGAACCGCGTGCAGCTGCTATTCGTGGTCGGCGAGGAGAAGGGCTCCGACGGCGCGCGCGCGGCGAACAACCTGCCGGCCACCAGCAGCTTCCTCATCAACGGCGAGCCGACCGAGAGCAAGCTTGCGAGCGGAGCCAAAGGCTCGCTGCGCGTGTTCGTCAGAACGCGCGGCAAGGAAGCGCACGCGGCGTATCCGCACCTCGGCCAGTCCGCGATCGAGCCGATGCTGGAGCTGCTCCCGAAAGTGATGAAGCTGAAGCTGCCGAGCGATCCGATCCTGGGCGAAGCGACCGTCAACATCGGCGTGATCCGCGGCGGCACGGAAGGGAACATCATCCCGGGCCAGGCCGAAGCGGAGGTGATGTTCCGCATCGTCAGCGACGTCGAGCCGATCAAGCAAATGCTCGAGGAGTGGGCGCGCGGCGTGGCCGAGTTGGAGTGGGGCTCACACATTCCGCCACAGCACTTCCACACGGTCGAGGGATTCGAGATCGAGCCCGTCGCGTACACGACCGACATCCCGCTGCTCAGCCGCTGGGGTAAGCCGCTGCTGTTCGGGCCGGGGTCGATTCACGTGGCGCACACTTCGGACGAATACGTGGAGGTCGCCGAGCTGCGCGCGAGCGTGGACACGTACGAGAAGCTGGTGCGCACGCTGCTCGAGCAGGGCGATTCCGCGCCCGCAAACTCCGCCCCGCCGCG
Organism: uncultured Gemmatimonadaceae bacterium; assembly: GCA_964350145.1. Lineage (GTDB taxonomy): Bacteria > Gemmatimonadota > Gemmatimonadetes > Gemmatimonadales > Gemmatimonadaceae > JACDCY01. The sequence goes on along the minus strand of CAYGJL010000054.1, from coordinate 1,315 downwards.
GAAGAAGGCCCGCAAGTGATCCGGGCGCGACAGAAAGTCGCCATCCTCGGCGCGACGGGCGCCGTCGGGCAGACGTTCATCCGCCTGCTCGCGGGTCACCCATGGTTCGAGATCGCGGAGCTGGTAGCGTCGGAGCGGTCGGCGGGCCAGCGCTATCGCGATGTCGTGCGCTGGCAGGACGGCGAGTTGGCGGCGGAAGTCGGCGAGCTGACTCTGCTGCCGGCTGATGCGGCGAGCGTTCGATCGCGGATCGCGTTCTCGGCAATGGATTCGTCGGTGGCCGGTCCGATCGAGGAGATGTTCGCGAAAGCGGGGAAGACCGTGCTGAGCAACTCCAAGAACCATCGGATGGATCCCGACGTCCCGCTGGTCATCCCCGAGATCAACGCGGACCACATGCGCCTGCTCGAGCACCAGCGCAGGGCCCGCGGCTGGAGCGGCGCTCTCGTCACGAACGCGAACTGCAGCGCGACCGTCGCGGCGATGGCGCTGGCGCCCCTGCATGAGAGTTTCGGCATCAACAAGATTTTCGTCTCGACGATGCAGGCCATCTCCGGCGCGGGTTATCCCGGGCTTCCGTCGTCCGACATTCTCGGCAACGTCATCCCGTTCATCGCGGACGAAGAGGTCAAGATCGAGATCGAGCTGGGTAAGCTCCTCGGCAAGTTCGAGCGCGACGCGATCACACCCGCGTCTTTCACGGTCAGCGCGCACACCAATCGTGTGCCGGTCGAGCACGGCCACACGGTGTGCATGTCCATCGGGCTCGACGGATCGCCGGACCTAAAAGCGGTCCGCGCCGCGCTCGAGGACTGGACGGGGTCGCAGTCGGTGCGGGAGCTGCCCGGAGCCAAGCACCGCCCGCTCGTGCTGCGGGACGAGCCCGATCGGCCGCAGCCGCGGCGCGACGTCAACACGGGCGAAGGGATGACGGTCGTCGTCGGGCGCGTGCGCGAGGATGCGATACTCGACGTGCGGCTCGTGGCGGTCGGACACAACACCGTGCGGGGCGCGGCCGGCGGCTCCATACTCAACGCCGAGCTGCTGCTCTCCACCGGCGCGATTCCCGCGGCGTGATAGTCGCCAAGTTCGGCGGCACGTCCGTCGGCGATGCCGAAGCGATCGAGCGTGCGGTCGGGATCGTGCGCGGGCGTCTGGACAAGCAGCCGATCGTCGTCGTCTCCGCGCTCGGCGGCGCGACGAACGGACTCCTCGCCGTCGCCGAGCAGTCCGCGAAGGGACATCTCATCGGCGCGCTGCGCGGGGTCGAGAATCTGCGCGACCGGCATCTTGCCGTGTGCGGTGAGCTGCTGGG
>CAYGJL010000053.1:0-15602 GCA_964350145.1 uncultured Gemmatimonadaceae bacterium | reverse complement strand
CCGCGCCCGCAAGCTCACGCTGGTCGAGTACGGCTTCCGCCTGCCGAGCGCGCTGGACAACCGGCCGCTGATGTTCGACGAATTCCTCGCGCTCACGCCGCGCGCGCTGAACGTGTCGGCCACGCCGGGCGACATCGAGCTGCGCCTGTCCGAGGGCGTAGTCGTCGAGCAGATCATCCGGCCCACCGGCCTCGTGGACCCGGAGGTGGACATTCGCCCCGTGCGCGGGCAGGTGGACGACCTGCTGAACGAGATCCGCATCCGCGAGCGCCGCGGCGAGCGAGTGCTCGTCACCACGCTTACCAAGCGCATGGCCGAGGACCTCACGGATTACCTCCAGCAGATGGGCGTGCGCGTGCGGTACATGCACTCGGACATTGACGCGATCGAGCGGATGGAGATCGTGCGCGGGCTCAGGCTGGGCGATTTCGACGTGCTCGTGGGAATCAATCTCCTGCGCGAAGGGCTCGATCTGCCGGAGGTCTCGCTGGTCGCGATTCTCGATGCCGACAAGGAAGGATTCCTGCGTTCTGAAACATCGCTGATCCAGACCATCGGCCGCGCCGCGCGACACGTGAACGGACGCGCGATCTTTTACGCCGACCGGATCACCGGCTCCATGCAGCGCGCGCTCGACGAGACGGGCCGCCGGCGCGCGACGCAGCAGGCGTACAACGTCGAGCACGGGATCACGCCGCTCAGCGTCATCAAGAGCGTGGATCAGGTGCGCTTCAGCACCCGCGTCGCCGACGCGCGGGAGGGGAGCGACGCGCGCGAGGAGGATCGCGCCGCGAGGCGTGTCGCCGAAGCCGGCGCCGGTAGGTACGGGAGCAAGGAGGACGTCGATCAGATCGTCAAGCGGCTGGAGGCGGACATGAAGGCGGCTGCCGCGGCGCTCGATTTTGAGACGGCCGCGCGGATCCGCGACGAGCTGTTCGAGATTCGCGCGCACGCGGAGGGCTCGACCGTGAGATCGCGCGGGTCGCTGGCCGGAATCAAGGCGGCCGGGTGACGCGCCTCGTCCCGCCGCTGGCGCTGGCAGGCCGGCTAGTGCTGAGCGAGGAGGAGCTGCGCCGGTGGGGCCACAGCTTCGGCCAGGCGACGCAGGCGCCGCTGGTGGTCACTCTCAGCGGCGAGCTGGGAGCAGGTAAGACGACGCTGGTCCAGGCGATCTGCGCCGGCTACGAGGTCACCGACGCCGTCACCAGCCCGACGTACGCGCTCGTGCACGAGTACGCGTCGCCGCGCTCGCGGGTCTTTCACGTGGACCTCTACCGGCTGGAGAGCGAGGCGCAGCTCACCAACATCGGCTGGGAAGAGATTGTCAACGGTGACGGACTGGTGCTCGTGGAATGGCCCGAGCGCGCCGGGGCGAATCTGCCGCCGCACGTCCCGATCGCGCTCGAATACGATCCCGGCGACCCGGCCCGCCGAATCCTGCTCGCCGGATGAGCAGGGAGTCACGCGCCGTTCCGCCAGCAGAATGAGATCGCTCGCCGAGGGCTACACGCTCGCCATCGAATCGTCCACGTACGCGGGAAGCGTCGCGATTATCCGCGGAAAGGAGCTAGTCGCTTCGACCGATGTGGCGATGCGCGGGCGCGACGAGGAGAGGTTGATGCCCGCCGTCGCCGAATGCGTGAGCAGTATCCCGGAAGGGATGGGAGCCATTCAGCGTGTCGTGTGCGGAGCCGGGCCGGGCAGCTTCACCAGTCTCCGGATCGCCGCGTCCATCGCGAAGGGAATCTGTCACGCGCGCGGCATCCCGCTGTTCGCGGTCTCGTCGCTCTCGCTCATCGTCGCCGCGGTTGGGAAAGAGCGGGGCAGCTACGTCGTCGCGCTCGACGCGATGCGCGGCGAGAGCTTCGCCGCGCTCGTGCATGTTGCCGACGATGGGACGATCCCTGCGGCCGTTGCCGTGAGAATCGTGCCGCGCCCGGCCCTCGGCGAAGAGGCCGCGAGAGCCGGCGCCGAATTGCTCGACGGCGCTCCGCACGCGGCGGGCGCAGCGCGAATGCTCGATTCGATTCTGGCAGCCGGGCCGGTCGAGCTTGGCGCGTGGGAGCCGGATTACGGCCGGGCGGCCGAGGCGCAGGTAAAGTGGGAAGCAGCGCACGGGCGCCCGCTCCCGAAGTGACGGCGGACGCGCTGGTTCTGCGGCACGCCGCCCTGGCCGATGTCGAGCCCGTGGCGGCGCTGGAGCTGACCTGCTTCACGAGCGATCCCTGGCCGCGGCAATCGTTCGAGTCGTTCATCGATCGCGCGGGCATCACGTTCATCGTCGCGGAAGATCCCGGGCGGGAGGAGGGGATCGTCGGCTATGCCGTGCTCATCCGGGTGGCCGAGGAAGCGGAGTTGCTCAATCTGGCCGTGTCGGGTGGCGCCCGCCGCAGCGGTATCGGGAGCAGCCTGCTGCGAAGTCTCCTGGAGGTGGCTGCCCGGGACGGGGTCACGATGGTGTACCTGGAGGTCCGGGAGTCGAACGCCGCCGCGCGCGGATTGTACGCGGCCCACGGCTTCGTCGAGGTAGGGCGTCGCCGCAGGTACTATCAGCGGCCAGAGGAGGACGCGCTTATTCTTCAGAGGGTAGGGCCGTGAGTATTTCTCCGGCCAGTGGGGATGGTTCTGCTTGCGGGCGCATCCGTTCGTAACCGCAGGAACCGTTGTGATAGGCGATATAGGGTGACGGTTGAACCGTCCGACACTTTTTGCGAGGAGGCTTCGTGAGCCGCAGTCTGAACAAAGCCATGCTGATCGGAAACCTGGGGAGCGATCCCGAGATTCGCTCCACCACTACGGGCGCCCGGGTGGCGTCTTTCTCGCTCGCGACGAGCCGGAGCTGGACCGGGCAGAACGGCGAGAAGCAGGAGAAGACCGAGTGGCACAAGTGCGTGGTGTGGAACCAGAAGAGCGGCGGCGGTCTGGTGGACGTCATCGAGAAGTACGTCAAGAAGGGCGACCGGCTGTACGTCGAAGGGGAGATCGAGTATCGCCAGTGGCAGGACAAGGAGAACCAGACGCGGTACACCACCGAGATCAAAGTGCGGGATCTGGTGATGCTCGGCGGCGCGCGCGGCGGCGGCGGGGACTTCGAGTCTTCCGGTGGATCGCGCAAGGCCCCGGCAGCGAAGGCGGGTGCTGCGGCCGGAGCGGGCGCGGCGGGCGGGGATTTCGAGGATTTCCCCGCGGCACTGGAAGACACGGACGACGATCTCCCGTTCTAGGGATCGAAGCTCCTGGTCAGGGCAACAGGAATTCCGGTTGCCCTGACCAGGAGCAAGTTTTACGGCTTGGAAGCCTGACTCGTCCTAATTTGTGATCCTTCCTCGAGCCTCCCAACCGTGAACGCTCCCAATTTCCGTTCGGCGCTAGCCACATTCGCCCTGTTGCTCGTCCCGGCGGTCGTTTCTGCGCAGGATTCTCCCGCCCCCGCCGACACTGCCCGCCAGGTCACCCACACCGTGAAGCCGGGCGATACCCTTTGGGGCATCGCAGCGCGGTACCTCAACGATCCGTTCAAGTGGCCGGAGATATTCCAGCGAAATCCGGACGTCGTGGAGAACCCGCACTGGATTTACCCCGGCGAAGTCATCCGAATCGCTGTGGGTGCGGTGAGGGCGGACGCTTTGGCCGATGCGGAGCGGGACGGCAACGTGGTCAGCACGATTCGCACGATTCCCGCCCCGACGCAATCGGCGACGGTTTTCGGACCTGGCGGCAGGCGCATGCAGTCGCGGTTCGAGATCGAGGAGCGTGGTCGCCTGGCGGGCGTGCGGCCCGGCGAGATAGACGCGGCGCCTTTCGTGGTGGGGGAGAAGGGGCCGTCGCTTGCTGGCGAGATCGCGGGAAGCGCGGAGCGCCCCGGGATCGCGATGGACGTGCGGGGACGCCGCTTTCAGCTCAACGACGTCGTGTACATCACGCCGCCGCCCGGTTCCGGTCCGGCGACGGTGGGAGCGCGATTCACCTCGCTGGCGTTGGGGCCAATCGTCATGGACAGCGCCCGCCTGGCGATTCCGACGGCAATTCTGCGCGTCGAAGAGGCGCGGCCGGGCCGCCCGGTCGCCGCGCGCGTGGTCAAGCAGTTCGGCACGATCGAGATCGGCCAGTCGCTCATTGTCTACACGGCTCCTCCGCCGAGCACGCGCGCGCCGGTCGCGTCCATGGACGCTCTCGACGGGCGCATCGTCTGGATCCACAACGATCCCGTGCTTCCATCGCTGCAGCATTATGTCTTCCTCGACGTCGCTCCCGGTGCCGCGAGAGTGGGCGACCGCTTCACTCTGATCGATCAGACGAGGCGCGGTGCCGCCGACTCGACCGAGCCGCCCGAGCCGGCCGCTCTGGCGCAGGTGGTTCGCGTCACTCCCTTCGCCGCGACGGCGATCGTGGTGGATCAGGAGCTGCCGACGATCTCGATCGGGATGCGCGCGCGGCTGTCGGAGAGGGTGCCGTAGAGAGGCAGCTGTTGGCTATTGGCTATTGGCTGTTGGCTTGAAGCGGGGGTCGCCAGAGGAGCAGCACGTGAGGGGTGTGGTCGTAGCTAATAGCCAATAGCTAACAGCTAATAGCTCTGCTTTTGGAGTAAATTGCGGGCGCTGATGATCCACGCCGCCCGTCTCGTCGCCATCGTCGCGCGCCCCACGACCCGCGACCGACCGTCTCGTTTGCGCGGTCGGCGGGGTTGTCCCGACCTTCCGAGCAAGCTCGCACGGGGCGAAGCCGACTGCGCGACACCCAACACACTGCTCACGAACGAGGTTCAGTTGAACAAGGGATATAAATAATGCCGCGCGCTCTTGTCACCGGCGGCGCTGGGTTCATCGGATCTCACGTGGCTGACCGGTTCCTGGCCGGCGGCTACGATGTAGAAATCATCGACGATCTCTCGTCCGGCAGGAGAGAGAACGTTCCGACAGCCTCTGTATTTCACGAACTGGACGTGTCTTCACCGGGAGCGCTCGACATAGTCAGACGCGGTTCCTTCGACGTGATCGTTCATCTTGCCGCGCAGATGGACGTTCGGAAAAGCGTAACGGATCCCGTCCGTGACGCGACGATCAATATTCTTGGCACTCTCCGCCTCATCGAGGCGATCCGCCAGGCCGCGCCCCGCTGCCGTGTCGTGTTCACGTCAACGGGAGGCGCTGTATACGGCACATTCGCCAACCCGCCGACGCCGGAAACGCACGCGAAGGAGCCGGAGTCTCCGTATGCCATCTCCAAACTGTCAGCAGAGTACTACCTGGCGTACTATTTCCGCCTCTACGGACTGGAATCGGTCGTGCTGCGTTTTGGTAACGTCTATGGTCCCCGGCAGGACCCGCACGGGGAGGCTGGAGTCGTCTCGATCTTCTGCAATCGATTGCTGGACGGTCGCCCCCTCACCGTTTTTGGCGACGGACTCCAGACGCGAGACTACATCCATGTGGCCGATGTCGTCGAGGCAGCGTGGCTGGGCGCCACGAAGCTGCTGTCCCCTGAGGAAGGGCTCGATTCACACGCGTTCAACATCGGCACCGCAATAGGAACCAATGTGCTGGATTTGGCGTCTCATCTTCAGAGGGCAGCGCGAACGAACCTTCCGCTCGAGTTTGCTCCGAAACGTCCAGGCGAACAACAGGAGTCATTCATCGCGATTGACAAGGCTCGGCGAGTGCTTGGGTGGGAGCCAAAAGTCGCTCTTCCTGACGGCCTCGCCAACACCTACGAGTGGTTCGCCGCCAATCGTCTCACCGGAGCAATAGCGAAATCGTGATCCTTCAAATCGGGCAGGCAGTCCCATCCTCGCTCACGGAGCTCGTGCTGCACACGACGCCCGCGGCGAAATCCGTTCTCGTGCTGTTGCTGGTCCTGTCATTCGTGAGCTGGGCGATCATGTTCCTCAAGTGGCGAGAATATCGCCGGGTCACGCTCAGCGGTCGCGAGTTCATGGAGGAGTTCACCCGCGTGCGAACGCTGGAGGAAGCGGAGAAGATCGTGCACCGCACGGGGGACAACTCGTACTCTCGCATCGTGGACCGGGCGTCGCAGTTCCTGTCGCAGACCACGCCAGGCCTGTCACCGACGGCGGAGCGCGCGGGTCGGCTCAGCGGGTCGCAGGTGGAGGCTCTTCGCATGGTGCTCGACGCGCAGGCGGGCGCCGAGCGGGACCGGCTGGGTCACTTCATCCCCGCGCTCGCCGTGATCGGATCCGCCAGCCCTCTCATCGGGCTGTTCGGAACCGTGCTCGGAATCATCGCGGCCTTCCTCGGCCTCGCGCGCGAAGGCTCGGGCAACATCGGCGCGGTCGCGCCCGGTATCGCCGAAGCGCTGATCGCCACTGCGCTCGCGCTGGCCGTCGCGATCCCTGCGGTCTTCGGCTACAACATCTTCGCCAGCCGGCTGAACCGGATCGAAGGATTGTTCGATGGCTTCAGTTCGGAGCTCATCGCCCTGATGGTGCACGAAGGCCGTATCTAGTGCGCAGGGCACGGCGGGAGCGCATGCCGCTGAACGCGGACATCAACGTGGTGAGCCTGATCGACGTGATGATGCTGCTCATGATCATCTTCATGATCACCGCGCCGATGATGCAGGGTGGCGTGGACGTGGCGCTGCCCCGCGCGGAGGCGCGCCCGCTGGATCAGAAGAGCGGCCTGACCGTGACGGTGAATCGCGCGGGCGCGATCTTCGTCGAAGACTCGGAGCTCACATACGAGGAGTTCCGCGCGAGCTTTCGCGCGCTCGCCCAGGGAAGGGCGAGCCAGGGCATCTATCTGCGCGCCGACGAGGGGGTGCCGTATGGCAGCGTAGTGCGCGTGCTGTCCGTGATGCGCGCCGCGGGAGTGGGGGACGTCGGGCTGGTCGCCGAGCCTGAGCGGGTCGCGCGTCCGGGCCAGTGAGCCACGTTTCGTCCGTATCGCGTGGTCAGGCCTGTGCCGGCAGGTATTCCATTTCGGCGCTACGGGCTCTGCGAGCCCTAAGACGCGCCTGCATGGAACACCTGCCGGCACTGGCCTGAGGCATGTGATCGTGCGAGAAACGCGGCTCACTGGCCCGGTACTGGCCTCGGCGGTCGTTCACACTGCGGCACTAGCCATGCTTTTTGTCGTGCGGGACCGGCAGCCGCAAATCGCGCTCCCGCCGATATACCGCGTCAACATCGTCGCGGCGCCCGCGGGCCCGCGCGCGATCGGCGAGGTGACGCCGGCGCCGCCCGCTCCGGCGCAGACGGCGCCGCCGCGGACCGCCGCCGAGCAGCCCGTGCAGCAGATGCCGTCGCCCAAGCGCGCGGCGGTGCCTGCGCCGCGGCGCACTACTCCCGCGCCGGCGCAAGCCGCGCAACCGCGCACGCCTGTCGCGCGCGCCGGCGGTGGCCCGACTGGCGGACGCGGAACGGACGTTGCGACCGTGCAGACGGAGGGAATCGAATTCCCGTTCCCGGGGTACCTGAACAACATCGTGCGCCAGATAGCGCTGCGCTTCCAGCCCCCCGACCGGGATGCCCGGCTCAAAGCTGAGGTCATGTTTCTGCTACATCGCAACGGCTCCGTCTCGAATGTGCGGTTCATCACGCGGTCAGGCTCCTATCCGTTCGATCTCGAGGCACAGGGCGCGATCGAAGCCGCCGCGTCGGCGCGCGCGTTCGGCGCGTTGCCCGAAGGGTTCTCCGACGACGTGCTGCCGGTCGTGTTCAGCTTCGATCCGCAGGTGCTGCGATGATCGTCCGCGCGCTCCGCTTCGCGATGGCGCTGGTGCTCCTCTCGCTGGTGCTGCCGCTCGCCGCGGCGTCGCAGGATGCGTCGCGCGGAGTCCGCATCGGGCTCAGCTATGGCGCGGGGGTGAAGCCCGGCGTCATCGTCATGCCCGTCGAGCCGACGCGCGGTGATTCGGTGCGCGCGATTGTACAGCGCGATCTCGACTACGGCGACCGCATGACCGTGATCGCGCTCGACAGCGCCGCGCTTCGCGGTCTCACGCCGGCAACGGGACGCGCCTTCAATTATCAGCTCTTCTCTCGCCTGGGCGCGGCCGCCATCGTGCGCATCGCGCCGATCGCGGGTGGATATAGGGCCGAGGTGCACGACGTCACCGCCCGGCGGGTACTCCGCGTGGACACGTTCTCCGTCGCCGGCACGCGTCCGAGCGGTGAGTGGCGGATGGAGATCCACGGCATCGCGGACGAGATCGAGCGGTGGATTACCGGCGTGCAAGGGATGTCGCGCTCGCGCGTGCTGTTCGTGCGCGGCGGGGACGTGTGGATCGTGGACAGCGACGGCGCCAATCAGCGGCAGATAACCCGGGGAGCGCTGACGATGTCCCCCGCGTGGCACCCCAACGGCAGGATGATCGCCTACAGCCGGTACGGTGAGGCGGGGACGCGGATCGAGTTGCACGATCTGGAGACCGGCGCGCGGCGCGTCGTGCGGGCCACTCCGGAAGGCCTCAACATCACGCCCGCTTTCTCGCCTGACGGGGGGAGCCTCGTGTGGGCCACGACCCGCGAGGGCGGGACGGAGATCGTGACGGCGTCGCTCGCCAACCTGGCGGCGGCGCGGAGAGTGACGGTGGGGCGCGGCAGCGACAACACGTCGCCGTCGTTCAGCCCCGACGGCCGCAAGATCGCGTTCATGTCCGGGAGAGCGGGGCAACCCGAGGTATATATTTCGGATTCCGACGGTACCAACGTGCAGCTGCTGACGGAGTTCACTTTCGGAGGCACGAGCTACCGCGCCAGTCCGGCGTGGTCGCCGGACGGGCGACTGATCGCGTATCAGGCGTCGGCGGGCGGCTTTCAGATCATGGTGCTGAACCTGCGCGACCGGAGCGTGAAGCAGCTCACGAGCGCGGGCGTGAACGAGGATCCGTCGTGGGCGCCCGATGGCAGGCACATCGTGTTCACCTCGAACCGGAGCGGTGTGCAGCAACTTTGGGTGATCGATTCGGAATCAGGACGTTTGCGCCAGCTCACGCATGCCGCGGGTGCGCGGCTCGCCGACTGGTCGCCGTATCTCGCGCCAACCTCAGCCAGCGATCAAGATGTCACCAACACGCAAGACTGAAATGCCGCGCCGCGCCGCCTGCCTGGTGATCGCGCTCCCTCTGGTTCTAGCCGGATGCATGGCGACCAAGAGCGACGTCACAGTGCTGCAGCAGGACATTATGCTGGTGCGGGCCGAAGCTGCGCAGAGCGATTCTGCCCGGCGACAGGACATCCAACGCATCATGCGCTCCATGGAGGGGCTCACGGATTCCGTGAGCGCGGTCGCTACGCGGCTCACGCGCTTGCGCTCGGACGTGTCGGGCCGCCTCAGCGCGATCGAGGAAGACACGCGCCGGCTGCAGGAGCTCGCGGGCCAGAGCCAGTCGCGGATGCAGGAGCTGCGGGCGGCGGTCGAGTCGCGCGTCCCGGCGCCGACGACGCCGGGCGGCGAGGCTCAGGTGCCGGGCCCGAACCAGCTGTACCAGATCGGGCGTGATCAGCTCCTCCGCGGCAGCACCGCCGCCGCGCGGACGGCGTTCCAGGACTTGCTCACTCGCTATCCCGACGCCGACGTCGCTGCCGACGCGCAGTTCTACATCGGCGAGACGCACGCGGCCGAAGGGAACGCCGAGGCCGCCGATCAGGCATACGCGCGAGTGGCGTCGGTTTATCCGCGCTCGCCCCGTGCCGCCACGGCGACGTACAAGCGCGCGGTGGCCGCGGAAGGCGCCCGCCGCACTCGTGAAGCGCGCCAACTGTACAACGAAGTGATCAGCAAATTTCCGCGCTCGGACGAAGCCGCGCTGGCGCGCGACAGACTGCGCGGCCTGCAGTAACGCACCCACCCGGTCATGGCCCGGCGGTCCCCCAGCGCGGAGATGCCGTTCCTCGATCACCTCGAGGAGCTACGCCAGCGGCTGCTCCGGGCCGGCGGCGCCTTCATCGCGGGCGTCATCATCGCATTCGCGATCGTCACCAACTTCGGGGTGATCGACTTCCTCCAGCGCCCCATCCGCCCATACCTCGGCGGAAAGACGCTGGTCTACACGCATCCCGGCGACGTATTCGGGATCCTGATAGACATGGCGTTCGTGCTTGGGGCGATCATCGCGTCACCCGTGATCGCCTACCAGTTGTGGCTGTTCGTCTCGCCGGCGATGCTGCCGAACGAAAAGAAGCTGGTCGTCCCCGTGCTCGCGGGGATGCTGTTGCTCTTTCTCGCCGGAGTCGCGCTGTCGTTCTTCGTCGTGCTGCCGCTGACGATGAGCTTTCTGCTCGGACTCCAGGCGGGCGCGCTCACGCCCATGATCACTGCTGGTGATTATTTCGGATTCGCGGTGAGCATGTCGCTGATGTTCGGCATCGCGTTCGAGCTGCCCATCGCGATTCTCGCGCTCACGGCGCTCGGGATCGTGACGCCGGCGCTGCTCGTGAAGTTCCGCCGGCACGCGGCGGTCGGCGTGCTGGTCGTGTCGGCTTTCGTGACGCCCGGCTCCGATCCGACATCGCTCGTGGCGCTAGCGGTGCCGCTCTATTTCCTGTACGAATTGAGCGTGGTGATGTCGAAGGGGCTGCACCGGCGGCAGCGCAGGCGCGCCGCGCGGAAGGCCGCGGAAGAGCGCGCGGAGCAGCACGCGGAGTCGCCCGCGTGAGCTGGCGCAGCGTGGCGTGGGCCGCACTCATGACCGGGCTCGGCGCGCTGTCCGCGCCGGTTGCGCAGGGTCAGATCATGTCGGCCCGCCCGGATGCGACGCCGCGGGACACCGCCGGCCGCGACACCACCGTGCGCGAACTGGTGCAGTGGACCGAGACCGATTCCGTGATGCGCGCGCTGCTCGATCGCCGGGGCTACACCGCGACGCGATATCAGGGTGACCGGGTCGTATTCGACGCCAGAGTGCGCACACTCGATCTCACGGGCGACCCGGGCGCCGTCGGGCGCGGCGCGACGCTGGTGGTGGGAGATACGATTCTGTACAGCGACGTGACCCGGCTGGTCGTGGTACGCGGCGACACGAACATCCTGCGCGATCCGTCGCAGAACGCGGAGGACTTGGTCTCGCGCGGCTCGCTGACGTACAACATCGCGACGCGGCGGGGCAGCGTCTCCAACATCAGCACGGCGGTGGAGAGCGGCGAGCGCTGGTTCGTGTCGGGGGTCGAGGCGGCGTTCGTGTCGGACACGACCGGGCGGCAGCCGACGACGTTCTTCGTGCGCCAGGGAGACTTCACCACCTGCGACGACTCGATGCCGCATTACTTCTTCCGCGCCGGGAAGATCAAGATGGTGTCGAAGACTCTGCTGGTCGCGCGGCCGGCAGTGCTGTACATCGGCGAGGTGCCGGTGCTCTGGCTGCCGTTCATGTTCCAGGACATTCGCTCGGGGCGGCGCAGCGGAATACTCACGCCACGCTTCGGCGTGAGCGAGATCTTCCGTAACAGCCCCCAGTATCGCCGGCACGTGGACAACATCGGCTACTACTTCGCGCTGAGCGAGTACACCGACGCGCGGCTCTGGCTGGACTGGCGCAGTGGAGCGCGGCCCACCGAGGGCGACCCCGGGTGGATCAAGTACAACGGCGAGTTCCAGTATCGCTGGCTGAGCCGGTTCATGACGGGGAGGTTCGCCGCCTCGCACGACCGGCAGCGGTCGGGCAACACCAACACCGCGCTGTCGTGGGCGCACCAGCAGAACTTCTCGCAGACTCGCAACCTGTCGTTCAATTTGAACTACGTCACCAACACATCCATCCAGCGGAGCAACGCCTTCGATCCGCGGCAGGTGATGGCGACGATCTCCTCGCAGGCGAACTACGCGCAGAAGCTCGGCCCCGCATCGCTGACCATCGGCGGGAACCGCAGGCAGTACCCCGGCCGCGATCAGGTGGACCAGCAGTTCCCGAACTTCAATCTGATCACGCCGACTCTGGCGCTGGCGCGGTGGCTGGAGTGGACGCCGTCGCTGTCGGTGATCAACGACCAGAACTTCAACCTGGATCAGCCCGGGACGATCTCTTTCCAGTATTTGCCGAGGGCAGGCGAGGCCGACAGCGTGCAGGTGACCGGCGACCGCCGCAGCACCTCCGCCACGTTCAACACGCCGGTCAAGCTGTTCGGGTTCACCTGGTCGAACTCGTTCCAGGCGACCGACTCCGAGGACGACTATCCGGTCTCGGTCCTGGTCGCGAGCCGCACCGACAGCAGCAAGACAACGCGCGTGTTTTCGCGCACGTATCGTACGGATGTCAATTGGCAGACGAGCATCGGTCTTCCGGGGCTGCTCACGGGAACCTGGAACATCTCGCCCCAGATATCCTTCAGCAATGTGGACCCGTCTGCCTACATGGTTCGCAGCCAGTTCTCGGGCGGCAAGTTCGTTCGCCAGTCGAAGCGCCCGATCTACGGTCTCGGAATAGCGCCTACGTTCTTCGGCCTGTTTCCGGGGTTCGGCCCGATCGAGCGGCTCCGGCATTCGATCTCGCCGCGGGTGACGTACAGCTATGCCCCGACAGCGGACGTCAGCGACGAGTTTCTCGCGGCGACTAACCGGACCCGCTTCGATTACATCGGCGGGCTCGCGCAGAACCAGATTCAGCTGAGCATCTCGCAGAACATCGAGGCGAAGCTGCGCGGCGAGCCCGACAGCGCGACGTCGGGCAATCAGTCGTCCCGCGCGGATCGCAAGATCCGGCTGCTCTCGCTCAACTTCTCCCCGCTGGCGTACGACTTCGAAAGAGCGCGCGCCACCGGCCGCTCCGGATTCGCGACGGAGCGGCTGTCCTACGATCTCGCCTCGGAGCTGTTGCCGGGGTTCAGCCTGCGGAGCGAGTATTCTCTCTTTCAGGGGAGCCTCCTGAGCGACACGGCCGTGTTCAAGCCATTCCACGAGTCGCTGGACATCTCGTTCACGCTGAATCAGCAGTCGGGAATTCTCGCGGCGTTCTCGCGTCTGTTCGGGCGCGCGGTGCCGCAGCGCAATCCTCAGATCGAGCGGTTGGGGTCGGCCGGCGACGATGCGCTGACACGGAGGGCGGGATCCACGCCCGTGGCCGGCGTTGCGGCGCGGGATCGGATGTACGGCGGCATGGAGGCTACGCAGGGCTTTCAGGCCAACTTTACCTTCAGCTCTCAGCGGCAACGTCCGCCCGTCGGCGGCAACGTCATAGACTATGATCCGGCGGTGAACTGCCGCACTTACCAGCCATTTCCCATCGCCTATACCCAGTGCCTGATCGAGCAGCAGACCAATCCCACGCACGCGACTCCGTTGGACCGGCCGATCGGCTCTGCCTTCGTGCGCACACCGCCGCGTGAGACGCTGCAGTCGCAGATGAGCTTCAACATCACGCCCACGTGGTCCGCCACCTGGGGAACCAACTACGACTTCCAGGCGAGCGCATTCGCCAGCCACACGGTCGGATTGCAGCGCGATCTGCACGACTGGCAGTCCACGTTCGCCTTCACCAAGGCGCCGAACGGCAATTTCGCGTTCAGCTTCTTCGTCGCCCTCAAGGCGCAGCCCGACCTGAAGTTCGATTACGACAAGCAGACGTACCGGCGAACGACCCCGCTCCGGTGACGATAGCCCTCGACGGTAACTCGCTCACCATCGGCGACGTTCACGCCGTGTCCGTCGGGCGCGCGCGCGTGGAGCTCGCGCCGGCGGCCAAGGCGCGGATGGCGAAGACCCGGGCCGTAGTCGAAAAGGCCGCGGCCGGCGGCCAGGTCGTGTACGGCGTGACGACCGGCTTCGGCAAGCTCGCCGACGTGGCCATCGATCCCGCCAAGCTCGAGGAGCTGCAGGTCAATCTCGTCCGCAGCCACGTCTCCGGCGTTGGACCCTTGCTCCCCGAGCGCGAAGTCCGCGCGATGATGCTGCTCCGCGCCAACGTGATCGCGAAAGGATTCTCCGGCGCGCGGGCGGATCTCGCCGAGCTGCTGTGCGGAATGTTGAACGCAGGCGTGTATCCCCCCGTGCCCGAGCAGGGGAGCGCGGGCGCCAGCGGCGATCTCGCGCCCCTCGCGCATCTCGCGCTGGCGATGATCGGCGAGGGCACGCTGTTCGTGGAAGGCAGAGAGGCGCCCGCGGCTGAAGCGCTGCGCGCGGCGAAACTCGCGCCGCTCAAGCTCCAGGCGAAGGAGGGGATCACTCTCATCAACGGAACGCAGGCGCACACCGCGGTGGCCGCGCTGCTCGTGCGCGAAGCCGTCGCGCTCTGGGAGACGGCGCATGTCGCCGGCGCGATGTCGCTGGACGCGCTGCTCGGCACGCCCGTGGCGTTCGACCAGCGGATCCACGACGCGCGCGGGCAGGAAGGGCAGAAGGAGTCGGCGGCGCTGCTGCGCGAGCTGCTGGAGGGGAGCGAGATCCGCGAATCGCACCGCCAGGGCGACCCGCGCGTGCAGGATGCGTACGCGCTGCGCTGCATGCCGCAGGTGCACGGGCCCGCGCGGGACGCGCTGCGGTGGATCGAGGGCGTCGTGACGCGAGAGATCAACGCGGCGACCGACAATCCGTTGGTGTTCGAGAACGGCGAGCTGCTGAGCGGCGGAAACTTCCACGGCCAGTCGGTCGCGATGGCGCTGGACTTCCTGGCGATCGCGCTAACCAACCTTGCGACGATTTCCGAGCGGCGGATAGACAGGCTCGTGCACCCGGACCTGAACCAGGGGCTGCCTCCGTTCCTTACGGAGAACGCGGGGCTGCACTCGGGGATGATGATGGCGCAGGTGACCGCCGCGTCCGTCGCGAGCGAATGCAAGGTCCTCTCGCACCCCGCCAGCGTGGACACGATCCCCACCGACGGCGGCAAGGAGGACGTCGTGCCCATGGCGATGGGCGCGGCCTGGAAGGCACGGCGCGTGGCGCAGAACCTCAGGCACATTCTCGCCATCGAGCTGCTGTGCGGCGCGCAGGGGCTGGATTTTCGCGCGCCGCTCAGGACCGGCACGACGTTGCGCGTGGCGCACGCGGCCGTACGCTCGCTGGTCCCGCACCTCGGCGATGACCGCGTGCTCAGCGGCGACATCGCGACGATCGCGCAGGCGATAGACGAAGGAAAATTCACGCGAACGAAAATGTCATGACGGTCGCGGAGCCGGCGCTGACCCGATCAGCGGGCGATGCGCCCGCGGGAGCCCGCGTCGTCCGCGCGCCGCGCGGTAGCGAGATCTCCTGCAAGGGGTGGCAGCAGGAAGCGGCTCTTCGAATGCTCATGAACAACCTCGATCCCGATGTGGCGGAGCGCCCCGACGATCTGGTGGTGTACGGCGGCACCGGCAAGGCCGCGCGCAACTGGGAGTGCTTCGACGCGATCGTCGCGTCGCTCCGCGCCCTGGAGAACGACGAGACCCTGCTCGTGCAGAGCGGCAAGCCGGTCGGCGTATTCCGGACGCACGCCTCGGCGCCGCGCGTGCTGATCGCGAACAGCAACCTCGTCGGGCGGTGGGCCACGTGGGAGCACTTCCGCGAGCTGGAGCGCGCCGGCCTGATGATGTACGGCCAGATGACAGCGGGATCGTGGATCTACATCGGCACGCAGGGAATCCTCCAGGGCACGTACGAGACGTTCGGCGCCGTGGCGCGCCGGCACTTCGCCGGATCGCTCGCGGGCAGGTTCGTGCTGACCGCCGGGCT
>CAYGJL010000052.1:0-17006 GCA_964350145.1 uncultured Gemmatimonadaceae bacterium | reverse complement strand
ATCGCCGATCCGCGATTGTAGTGAGTCCTGAGGCCGCAAGGGTCCTCAGTCCGCAATCGCAGGAAACCGGCGGAGTATTTATCTTTGAGTGTTGTCTCGGGGCGTAGCGTAGCCCGGTATCGCGCCTGCTTTGGGAGCAGGAGGTCCCCGGTTCAAATCCGGGCGCCCCGACTGGATCCACTCATTTGCCGAACCGTCAGGTAGAACACCACTCAGCCACCGAGCTGAAGCTCGCAGGCTCGTGGCAGATCGCGCGCCTTTTTGGCCGCGCGCTCACGCTGCGATGTCCCAATTGCGGCGGCGGGGGAGTGCTCAGGCACTGGCTCAAGCTGCACGTCCGATGTCCGACTTGCGGCCTGCGGGTCGAGCGCGGCGAGCACGACTACTTCGTCGGCTCGATGTTGTTCAACTTCATCATTGCGGGCGCGCTGTTCATCGGCATCCTGCTGGCGGTGCTCGTCGCGACCTGGCCGGCGGTGCCGTGGGATGCGCTGCAGCTCGGCGCGCCGATCCTCATAATCGCGTTTCCATTCCTGCTCTTCCCGTTCTCCAAGCTACTGTGGCTGGCGTTCGATCTGATGCTGCGGCCGGTGACTCCGGCAGAGATGGCCTGGCATCACTCGGAAAAAAGGGAATGGTCTACCGACGTCTGACTCACCGGAAACTTCCGTCAGCCTTATGTCAGCACCGGCTGGGTAGTGCCGCTGAGTGCGCTCCGGACGCCTCGGAGGAGCTCCGCCGACGTAAACGGTTTCTGCAGGAAGGGGATACCACGATCAAGCCCCACGCGTGTTGTGATTGACTGCTCCGTGTAACCGGACATGTACAACACGGGTAGCGTCGGCTTGCAGGAGTGAAGGTGCGCCAGCAGCTCCGGCCCGCCGACGCCCGGCATGACGACGTCGGTCAGGACGAGATCAATGAGTGATTCATGGCGGTCGAACAGCGATTGAGCGTTAGCGCCGTTGGCCGCGATCAGCACGCGATAGCCGGCCTCACGCAGGATGCGCGTGGCGAGATCCCGGACTGAGGATTCATCCTCGACGAGCAGAACGGTCTCCGTGATTTCCACCGCCGAAGCTGATGGCGCCTGCTGCGGAGCGAGGGGCGGCGCATCGGCCGAGCGGGGGAGGTAAACCTTGAATGTGGTCCCAACTCCGAGCTCGCTGTATACCCAGATGTGTCCGTTGCTCTGCTTGACGATTCCATATGACGTCGAAAGTCCGAGTCCCGTGCCTTCGCCGACCTTCTTCGTGGTGAAGAATGGCTCGAACAGCCGCTTCTGCGTCTCCCTGGACATGCCGGTGCCGGTGTCCGTGACCGCCAGCATCACGTAACTCCCGGCCGCGACCGGCTCCTCGTGGAACAGCGAGTTCTCGAGCTCCACGTCGGCGGTCTCGATCACGATGGAGCCGCCGCCGGGCATCGCATCGCGCGCGTTGACTACGAGATTCATGAGCACTTGCTCGACCTGCCCACGGTCGGCGAGCGTCGGCGACAAGGCGGGTTCCAGCGCAAGCTCGACGCTGACGTCCTCTCCGATCATCCTCCTGATCATGGCGCTCATCCCATTGATCAGCTCATTCATATCCACCGGCACCGTGTGCAGCACCTGCTGCCGGCTGAAGGCAAGCAGCTGCTGCGTGAGCGCGGCCGCGCGATCGGCAGCCTTGATGATCTCCGCGACGTCGTCGCCCGACGGGGACTTGTCCGGAAGCGAGCCCGCGAGGAACTCGGCATAGCCCGTGATGACAGTCAGCAGATTGTTGAAATCGTGAGCCACTCCGGATGCCAGACGGCCGACCGCTTCCATCTTCTGCGAGTGCAGATACTGACTCTCGAGCGCACGGCTGGCGGTGATGTCCTGCGAGATGCCGACTGCGCGAAGCAGTTGTCCGGCATCGTCCAATTGATAGTGACCAGCGCCGTGCAGCCACCGGACGCTTCCATCCGGGTGGACAACGCGAAGCTTGAGAGCGAAGTCGCCCCCGGATGCCGCGGCTGCGGCGATCGTTTTCAGCACGGCCTCCCTGTCCTCCGGGTGCACACGGTCTTTGACGGCAGCGAAGGTTCCGGGGAACGTGCCAGGGGCCAAACCGAAGTGGGCTTCCAGCGTATTCGACCAGCGGACCCTGCCGCTCGAGCCGTCGAGGTCCCATATGCCGACGTTCGCGTTTACCAGCGCGAAGCGTATCCGGTCTTCCGCCGCGACCAGATCGGCTATCGCTTGGGTCCTGGCAGCGACGTCGGTGCCGGAACTGAACGTGCCGGTCAGGTTTCCCAGCTCGTCGCGCACGAGAGCCGTGCGCCATTCGATCAGGCGCTCCCGTCCCGTCCCGTCGATTACGGGATTCTCGATTGTGCCTTGCTCGCCGATCATGGCCGCAGTTGCCGCGAGGTCGCCCGACACCATCGTCTGAAACTTCGCGCGCGTCTCTTCTCGTGTGCGCTCCGGCAGACAGCGGTCAAACCAGCTGCGTCCGATCAACTCCTCCGCGCTCCAGCCGAGCACTTCGCAGGCGTATCGGTTCACGAGGGTGATGCGCCCCTTGAGGTCCAATGCGAGGAGAATTACCTGCGCGATATCCAGATAGCGCTGCGCGCGATCGCGCTCTTCACGCAATGCCGTCTCGGACGCGAGCAGGTCCTTGGTGCGGGAGCGCACCTCGCTTTCCAGGCGCTGGTTGGTCTTGTCGAAGTAGTCCGAGAATGCCTTCAGGCGGAGCAGGTTCCGTACGCGCGCCCTGAGCTCGGCACGGTCCACGGGCTTCGTCACAAAATCCTCAGCGCCCGCGTCGAGGCTGGCTAGCCGCGACTTTCTATCGTCGAGCGCCATGACCATGATGATCGGGATGTTGCTGGGAGCCGCGTCCGCCTTGATGATTCGCGCGACTTCGTGAGCGTCCATGTCCGGCATCATGACGTCTAGCAGGACGAGGTCGGGGCGCTGTTCTTCGATGACCGCCCGCGCCTCGGCGCCATTTCGTGCCGTCAAAAAGAGAAACCCGTCCTGCGCGAGCATGGCCTGGAACAGGTCGACGTTGCGCGGCTCATTATCGACGATGAGGACGACTTCCTTGTGGTCGGGTATGCCCGCTCGCCTGACGATCATACCGGCGTGAGCTCGCTGGCGATCGTGGCCAGAAATGACCGATAGCTGATCGGCTTCGATATGTATCCGTTGCACCCGGGGGTGCGAATGCGCTCTTCGTCGCCCTTCATTGCCAGAGCCGTCAGCGCGATCACGGGGATGTCGTGCGCCTCCGCGTCGGCCTTTAGCAGGGCCGTCGCCTGCAACCCGTCCATGCCGGGGAGCTGAACGTCCATGAGGATCAGGTCGGGATGGTCCACGAGCGCAATTATCAGGCCGCCGCGCCGTTAACCGCGCGTGCAACTGATTGACCGGCCGTTTCCAGAAGGAAGACGACGAGCGTCATGGTCGCGGCATTGTGTTCGACTACCAGGATGATGGCGAGGTCAAGTTGCCCCTCCTGGCCGGCGAACAGCCAAGGTGCCCTCGGCCGTGCTCGTGGAGCTTTCGATACTGGCGGTCATTTAGTCCCCGGGTGCTTCCACCGTATCCGGTTTCCGCGCTCCAATGCCTCACGTAACCGGAGCGCAACCAAAAGGGACAAGTGGCTCGAAAGCTGTGTCGGCGGCGATGATGGCTCTTTAACGGCCGACGAATAGTGTTCTTGCGAACGCTTGTATACTTCCGCGAGTAAAGCAAGAGCGAGAGGCTGATGGTCGCCCCGGTGGTCGACCAACTGGGCTAAGCGATGTAAGTCACGCTGGCGCAGCGCGTTGCCACCCACCCAAATATTTTCGGTTCTAACCTTCGGCGCATGGCCATTTCGGTACAAGTTTGACGCAAATCTCTTTCAACGGCGTGGGCGTGAGCTTCGGCGCGTCCACGATATTCTCCGACATATCGTTCACTGTCGCCGCGGGCGAGCGGTGGGGGATCGTCGGGCGCAACGGCACCGGAAAGACCACGCTCTTTCGCCTGCTCACCGGCGAGCTGGATCCGTCGCGCGGAAGCGTCGTGCGCCAGCCGGCGCTGCGCGTGTCGCTGCTGGAACAGCACCGCGCGTTCGACGGCGCCGAGATGGTGTGGGAGGCCGCCGCCGGAGAGCTGGCCGAGCTGCTCGCGCTGGAGCAGTCGCTGGTGGCGCAGGCGGAGGCGCTCGCCCACGATTCGTCCGACGCCGCGATGGCACGCTACGGCCGCGACCTCGAGCGGTTCGAGCGCGAGGGCGGCTATGAAGTGACCTCCCGAATTGACGCGGTGCTGCACGGAATCGGCTTCGACCCCGCGCGTGCGCGAGTCACGCCGGTGTCCACTCTCAGCGGTGGGGAGCGCGGACGGCTGGGACTCGCGCGACAGCTCGTGAGCACCGCCGACATCCTGCTGCTCGACGAGCCGACCAATCACCTCGACCTCGACACGACGCGCTGGCTCGAGCAGTACCTCAAGGACTCGGACCGGACCGTCATGCTGGTGAGCCACGACCGCGCCTTTCTCGCGGCCACGGTAGACCACATGCTGCATTTCGAGGGCGGGTCAGCCACGGCGTACACCGGCGGGTACGCGCGGTTCGTAGCGCAGCGCGAAGAGCGGCGCCTCGCGCAGCAGCGGCAGTTCGCGCAACAGCAGAGCAAGATCGCCAGGGAGACGGATTACATCGCGCGGAATCTCGCGGGGCAAAACACCCGCCAGGCAAAGGGGCGGCGAAAGCTGCTAGCGCGACTCCCGCGACTGAGCCCGCCGGTCGGCGACGACGCAACGATGGCGCTACGCTTCGAGGTGAAGGAGCGCGGCGGAGATAGAGTCGTGTCGGCCCTGCACGTGGACGTGGCGGTGGAAAATCGCACTTTGGTGAAAAACTTCACCGGCGCGGTGATGCGCGGAGACGTCCTCGGCTTCATCGGCCCCAACGGCAGCGGCAAGTCCACGTTCATTAGAACTCTGCTCGGCGATCACCTGCTCGCCGGCGGAGAGCTGCGCACCGGCGGCACGGTGACCGCTGCGCACTACCGGCAGGACCTGTCGCAGCTGCCGGGGGAGAGCTCCATCTATGCGTGCATCGCCGAGCTGCGACCGACGTGGGAGCGCCGGCTCGTGCAGGGGCACCTCGGTCGTTTCGGATTCTCCGGCGACGAGGTCCAGCGCCGCATCGGATCGCTGTCGGGCGGCGAGCAGGCGCGTGTCGCGCTCGCGATGCTCATGCTCTCGGGCGCGAATCTGCTGATCCTCGACGAGCCGACCAATCACCTGGACGTCGAGTCCATCGAAGCACTGGAAGACGCCATCGAGCGGTACGACGGCACGGTGCTGCTGGTGAGCCACGACCGCGAGCTGTTGCGCGCGCTGACCAGCAAGGTCTGGGTGCTGCACGACACGCGGATCACGGAGTTCCCGGGCGGCTTCTCCGAGTGGGAGGAAGTGAGCGCCGAGCGGGAGCACGCGGCGCGCGTGCAGGCGTCGGAGGAGCAGGCGCTCAATCGTGTGCACGAGCGGCAGCGGGTGGCGCGTGGGGACAAGCACAAGGCGAAGGCCGGGAACCGCGTTGGCTCACGATCCGAGGAGCGGGCGGTGCGACGGCAGCTCGAGGAAGCGGAGACCCGCGTCGGCTCCCTCGAGGCGCGGATCGCGTCTCTTACGGCGGAGCTGGGAAATCCGGAGCTGTACACCCGTGCGAACGGGCCGGCCGAAGCCAAACGGCTCGGCGCGCAGCTCGAGGAGCTGAAGGTGGAGCTGGATCGGTCACTGGAGGAGTGGAGCGAGGCCGGCGCGCGGATGGCCGCTCTCGAATGAGCGCAGGACGGGATTGGCAGGCGACCGCGGCCACAAAACCATAGATTCACGGGATGGCAGTGGATGTTGGGAATAGGGGCGCTTGAAATGAGTGGCAGATGTTGACGCCCTCGACCGGGATTCCGGCGCTGCCGGATCCGGACGACGAAGCATCGCGGCAAGCGGGCCGGTTCCGACTGATGCCACCGGGGGCGACCGATGCGGTGTGGGACTGGAATCTCATCACCGACTCTCTCCAGTTCAGCCCATCGGTCCGAACCCTTTTTCAGTACGGTCCCGACGAGCCGGTGGATGACATCGCCTGGTGGATGGGGCACATCTATCCGGACGAGCGCGACGCCGTCGTGGCGGACATTCGCCAGGCCATAGCAGGCCGCGGGCAATTCTGGGCGGCCGAATACAGGTACCTGCGCGGCGACGGTACCTACGCCCACGTGTTCGATCGCGGATTCATCAGCCGCGACGGCGCTGGAAATCCGGTCCGGATGATGGGCTTGATGTTCGACGTGACCGACCACAAGCTCGCCGAGCAGACTCTGCGTGACAGCGAGCGTCGTTTCCGCTCGTTGATCGAGAACGCCTCCGATTCTATCGCCATCATCAGCGCCGAGGGCGAGTTCATCTACATCAGCGGAGGCTACGTCGACGTGCTCGGATTCAAGGCCTCCGAGGTGGTGGGCCGACGAGTGTTCGATTTCGTGCATGAAGACGACCTCAGCGATGCCGCTCGCTCATTCGAGCATATCGTCACCGTGGCGGGCGGGACCGTCCATATCACGCTCCGATGCCGCCACAAGGACGGGAGCTGGCGCGTCCTGGACGCCCGCGCCAGGAACCTGCTGCACGATCCGGTGATCGGAGGAATCGTCTTGGTGTTGCGGGACGTCACCCAGCAGCTCGCCATCGAATCGGAGCTGGCCCAGGCGCAGAAAATGGAAGCCATGGGCCGGCTAGCCGGCGGAGTCGCGCACGAGTTCAACAACCTGTTGACGGTCATCACCACCAACGTCGATTTGATCGTGAGCGCCATCCCGTCTCAGTTGGAGATCCACGAGAATCTCACCGAGATCCGTCGCGCGGCGGGGCAGGCTGCTGGATTGACGCGCCAGCTTTTGAACTTCACGCACCGGCGCTCGGAGGACCCGCAGGTAGTGAATCTGAACGAAGTCGTGAACGACTCGCAGGGACTGTTGCAGCACGTCATCGGCGAGCAGTCCGAGCTCAGAGTGAAGACGTCGGACGGGACGCCGCTCATGAAGATCGACCGCGCGCAGCTCGAGCAGGTGCTGATGAATCTCGTGTTCAACGCGAGGGACGCGCTGCAGGATGGGGGCGTCGTCGAGGTGTCGACGGAGTGCCAGAGAGTGCAGGCAGGCGACTCGCAGGCCTTCGCCGCGGTCCCGCCCGGCGAGTACTCCGTTCTGGTCGTGCGCGACACCGGTACCGGGATGACGCCGGAGACCCGCAGGCGCGCGTTCGATCTATTCTACACGACCAAGGAGATCGGGAAGGGAACGGGGCTCGGCCTGGCGATGGTGTACACGATCGTGAAGCAGGCCGGCGGATACATAGATCTCGAGACCAGGCGTGGCGCGGGCACGACGTTCCGGATCTATCTCCCGCGCGTGGTGTCTCCCCCGGTTACGCCTCTTGATGGCACACCGGCCGTCCGCTCGAAGGCCGGAAGCGAGACGGTGCTGCTCGTGGAAGACGAGGACATGGTTCGCAAGGTCGTGCGGCGGACGCTCGTCGGTCAGGGCTACAAGGTCATAGAGGCCGCCAACGGCACCGAAGCGCTCGCGCTCGCGCTGGAAGATCCCGCGCGGATCTCGCTGGTTCTCACCGACGTCATGATGCCCGCGATGGGCGGGCCCGAGCTAGCCCGCCGACTGTGGGCGAAGTTTCCCGACTTGAAAATCATCTTCCTCAGCGGGTACGCGCCGGACTCGATGTCGGCGGAGTCCGCGGTTCCGCCGGGAGCGATTCTTATCGAGAAGCCGTTCGCGATCGAGAAGCTCATGTCCATCGTGCGCGAGGTGCTCGACGGAAAGGGGATCGGCACGTCGCGCGTGATTGACACGACCACTAAAACAAACTAACCTTCGTGGTTACCCCGATAATTTCGCGCCAGTAGCTCAGCTGGATAGAGCAGCAGCCTTCTAAGCTGCGGGTCGGGGGTTCGAGTCCCTCCTGGCGCGCCATACGAGAAGTGACGGCAAAACAGTTTCGCGCCCATAGCTCAACTGGCAGAGCATTCGACTCTTAATCGACAGGTTGTAGGTTCGATTCCTACTGGGCGCATGTAAAAACTGCTACTTAGAACTGCCAAGCTGCGAGCTGCCAGCAGGTAGCTACCAGCTTCGGGCTACTGCAAGGACCGATCACGGTCGCCTGCAGCTCGAAGCTGGCGGCTCCTTGCTGGAAGCTCGCAGCTTGGGTTTTCTATGTGGCAGTTTCTATGGCGCGACCGCGATGGGCACCCACGCACGGGTGTCGTCCCACGCCAGCGACAGGCGGCCGTTGGCGATGGCGATGGTGAATTGCTCCACCGGTGACGTGAGCCGCTCGACGGTCATGGGGATGCGCGCGAGGTCCTGATCCTGGTTGTACACGGTGCCCCACTGGCCGGTCTGCTTGTTGATCACGAGCTGCCACCCGGTGCGGCCGGGGATGGACCAGAGTGTGTACGCACCCGCGGGAACGGACACGCCACCGATGGTCAGATTGCGGTCAGTCCTGAACGACGTCGCGGTGTTGGCACCGGTGCGCCACACACCATCCCACGGCACCACCCCGCCGAAGATCACGCGGCCGCGCTTGGACGGGCGCTGGTAGTTGATTGCGACGTTGGCGCCGCCCACTGCGGCGCGGACCGAGTCCGCGGGCGAAAGCGGGCCGAGGCCGGTGCCCGCGGCGTCGCGCGCGGCGTAGTCGCTGATCCAGGCCGGAATGTTCACGGTCGCCACGCGCTTCACCATCGCGCCGACCGTTGACCCGCGCGCGTCTATCTGGTGCACGCGCCCGACCGCGTCGAGCTGGATGAGGATCCTGCCGAGCTGCGGCGCGGTGAAGGAATACGTCGCCGGCGACTCCATGCGGACCGTGAAGGGCAGCGGCTCGCCGCCGAACTGCGCGTACACCAGCGTATCGCCCTGGGCGAGCGCGTTTCGCGCGAGCACAGCCAGCGTCGAATAGGCGGGAAGCGCCAGAACTGTGGACACGCCGCCGTTCGCCATCCGCGAGCTTTGCGTGCGCGTACCGGCGACGTTGGTGACCGTGATCGAGTCGCTCGCTACGGCCCAGGTGCTGACCGAGCTGGCCGAGTCGCGGTGCGCGGCGGGACCGCGCACTCTGGTTTCGTACGCCGTGATGCGCCCCTCATTGTCCCAGCTCATTCTGACGCGCCGCACGGCCGTGCGCGGCGAGCGGCTGACGACTTCGGCCTCGAGCGTGTTACCGCGAATGGTGAACAGCTCCAACGCCGTCGTGTCCGCCCCGAGCATCGTCACGAAGCCGGCGCTGTCGCCGGCGAACGGCGCCGGTGGCCGCGGCAGCGGGCCGGAGCCCGCACAGCCTGACAGGCTGATTGCGATTGCTGTGATCGCGACTTTCATGGTGGCGTTCCTTTGATGGTGACTAGTGACTAGTAGCTAGGAGAAAGTGAGAGCGGAAGGGAGGGGAACATCAGGGCGGTTACTAGTCACCAGTCACTAGTCACTAGCCACTGCCGTTCAGTCACTAGTCACTGCCGTTTCCAGCCGGGCCCACGGAGCGCGCGGCCAGGCGTGGCGCCGGTGTTGGCACCGTCGCGCAGCACGCGTACTCCGTTCACCCACACGTCGCGCACGCCGACCGAGAGCTGGTGCGGCTCCGTGAACGTGGCCCTGTCGGTGATCGTCGCCGGATCGAAGATGATGACGTCGGCGAAGCTGCCTTCCTTGAGCAGCCCTCGATCCCTGACGCCAAGCGACTGCGCCACCGCCCACGACATCTTGCGCACGGCGTCCTCCAGGCGGAGCACGCCTTCCTCGCGGACGTACTTCCCGAGAATGCGTGGATACGAGCCGTACGCCCGCGGATGAATCAGCCGCGTGGTGCGCTGGGGGTCGTACCCGCCGGCATCCGTGCCGATCATCACCCACGGCTGCGCGATTTGCATCGCGACGTTCTCCTCCGCCATGCCGAAGGTGATCTGGCTGACGTTGTCCTGCTCCGCGAGCACGATGTCTATCAGCGTCTCGGCCCAATGCCGCCCGAGCGAGTCCGCGATCTGCTTGAGCCGCAGGCCCTCGAACCGCGTGAGGTCGGGCGCGTCGAGCCCGATGACCATGCGCGACTCCGGACCGTCGAACGGGTCGCCGTCGTCCTCTTCATCTACGGTCATCTCGCGCACCATGCGCGCGCGGAGCGTGGAGTCGCGCAGGTTCTCCAGGAGCTTGCCGTCGGCGGAAGCCCAGTCGGGAATCCCGGCCGACAGGTTGTTGCCCGACGCCGCGTACGGGTACATCGTCGCGGTGACGTCCTGCCCGGCGCCGCGCGCCGAATCGATCTTCGCCACGACCAGGCGGGCCTTCGGCCAGTTGACGCGACCGCCGGATGCCTTCAGGTGATAGATCACGACTGGGACGTCGCCGTAGCGCCCGATGTACAGCGCCTCGTCGGTCGCTTCGAGCAGTCCGTCTCCCTCGCTCCGCATATGCGTGATGTACGTCCCGCCGTACGGCGCCATCGCCCGCGCCATCTCCGCGAGCTCCTCGGTCGAAGCGTAGCTGCCGGGGGGATAGATGAGCGCGGTCGAGATGCCAAACGCGCCGTCTTCCATCGCGTTGCGCACCACCATTCGCATCGTGTCCAGCTCGGCGGCGGTCGCGGGGCCCGGCGTCTGCCCCTTGGCGTAGGCGCGCACCGTGCTTGCACCCAGATACGAACCCGCGTTCACCGAGTTGCCGTGGCGATCGAGCGCGGACAGCCACGCGTCGAACCCGCGCGGGCCCGCGAAGGACGCGTACTGCCGCGACCGCGCGGTCGTGTCCGTGATACTCACGCCGTAGTTCTCCGCGGCGGTCGCGTTGAGCGGCGCGGGCGTCGTGGATTCGCCGAGTATCTCGCTGGTCACGCCCTGGGTGACCTTGCTGACGACGCGACCGTCGCCGGTGAGCAGCGCCGTCCATGAGTGGCTCTGGACGTCTATGAATCCGGGCGCGACGACCATCCCATTCGCATCCACGCGCTCGCCCGCCTGCGCGCGCGCGAGCGACCCTTTCGGGCCCACGTACACGATCCTGTCGCCGCGCACCCCGACGTCACCGTAGTGCCACGGGTTCCCCGTGCCGTCCACGATCTTGCCGTTGGAGATGACGACATCGTACGCGGCGGCAGGGGCGACGGGAGCGCGACTGACGGCCGGCGCGCACGCGGCGGTCAGGGCGAGGGGCACGAGCAGGCGGAATCTCATGAGATCCGGGGAGTTTGAGAGGGAATCCAAGTTCGGAGTGTGGCAGTTCGGAGTTGTGAGTCGGGAGTTGTAACTCCTAACTGCAAACTCCTAACTGCCACACTCCAAACTTGGATTCCCCGGCAACAGCTGTGAAGCCCGCCGCCGTCAGAACGTGTACTGAATCCTCGACATCACGAAGCGACCGATCTCGGGCACGCCCACGTAGCTACGGCGCTTGTTGTCGAGCAGGTTGGTCGCGTTGAGCGAGAACATTCCACGCCCATCGGTCCCCGGCATGCCCACCGTGAAGCCCGCGTCCACCATCGCGTTGACCGGAACCTCGCCCACCCACACGCCGTCGTTCACCGGGAAGGCGTTGACGTAGCGGCCCCGCAGCTCGGCCCTGAACCCGCGATCCCGGTCGTTGTAGCGCGCGGTGAGACTGGCCTTGTTGTCGGCCGCGTTGAGCGTGATCTGCTCGACGCCGGCCGGAGTGGGGAAGAGCACGTCACTCACCCACGAGTACGTGCCGAGCATGGACCACCTGTCCGTGAGGCTGAAATCGAAGGACAGGTCCGCGCCGGTCACATTGGTGGTGCCGGGAACGTTTCTATAGATGAAGAGCAGGTCGGCCTTGTCGGACAGCGCATCGTCCGGCACAACGGTCCCGAGCGGCACCTGCGTGAGACCCGCTGCCACGGCCGTAGCCGTCGGCCCAGCGGCAGGGCCGAGGCCGACCGCGGTGAACACCGAAGTCAGGTACGCCGTCATCGACGCCTGATCGAGGAAGATGTTCGGCGTCGCGAGCGCCGTCGTGCGCACGTCGAACCGCCTCTGGTACCAGAGGTCGACCCCCATGCTCAGGCGATTCGAGAGCGCGCCCTTGTAGCCGAGCTCGATGACTTCGTTTCTCGTCACCTTCAATGGATCCAGGTCCTGCACGAAGGACGGATCAGCCGCGTCGAACTTGCGGGTCGCGACGTTGAGCGTGCGCAGGTTCGTGCCGATCTGGGCGGACGTCGGATTGAGGCTGCGCAGCAGCGGCACCAGCGAGGGAGGAAGCTGGCCCGACAGGACTGAGACCGCCGCCTGCCACATAGCCGCGGCGTTGGCGGGAATGAATTGCGCCTCGCCGCCTGACGTGGACGGCGTGAACGGCGACTTCATGCACAGCGTGCCGATCCCGCCCGCGCAATCGCGCCGGAAGATGTAGCCGTCCTCGTTCCCGCGGACGCGAATGGCGTACGGCAAAGGCGTGAGTCTTCCCTGCGCGAGATCGATCGAGAACTGGAACGTCGCCGGGTTGTTGAACGCGCGATTGTACGTCAGGCGGATGTTCTGCGTCTCGGTCGGCTTGAACACCAGCGCCGCGCGCGGCGACACAGTGTTGTCGGTCAGCTTGCTGTGCTTGTCCACGCGCAGCGCGCCGAGCACTTCGAAGCGCGGCCCGAGGCTCTGCGTCGCGTGCACGTAGCCGCCCGTCTCGGTGACGTTGTCGTCCTCCTCGTTCCGGCCGTGGATCGTGCCGCCCGTGTTCGGCTTGGTATTGATGAAGTCGGCGCCGTACACGAAGCGGAATCCGCGGGACGTCGCGAGACTGTGCTGCACCTGCGTGGCGAGCAGCGTGGACTTGTCCACGATGGGCGCCCCGGTCCGATGCAGGAACGTGCCTGAGACATCCAGGCTGTCCTCGTTACCCGAGTTGCTGCGGTTCAGGAACGTCTGCACAAAGAAGGACTTGTGCCGGAAGCGCGCCTGGTAGTGCTCGTACTTCCAATTGCGCACCTGCGCGACACCGCTCGTGCCCGTCAGCTCGAGCGCGCTGCCGATGTCGGCCATTCCGTATGAACCGATGAACTCGGTGCTTGCGCTCGGGCGGAAATCGAATCTGGCCTCGCCGGCCGTGCGTTCGACGTCGAAGTCGCGCTGCACGGCGGTCAAAATTTTGGCGCCCGACGGATCCGGCCGGGGGACGGGCGGCCCTTCGAGCGGGTCCTGGTACCTCCACTCGTTGCCCGACATCTTCTCGAACGACAGCTTGTAGCCGAACATCGGCCCGAGCAAGCCGGCCGTGCGAACCGCCCGGCGGAACGTCGAGCGATCACCGATGTCCAGGGTGAGGGTCGTGCCCTGGGAGGTGAACGGTGACTTGGTGATCACGTGCAGTACGCCGTTCGCGCTACCCGGTCCGTACAGCGCCGCGGCGGGACCCAGCACTACTTCGATGCGCTCGATGTCCTCGTTGGTCGAGGTGAGCAGGAACGGGACGTTGACGCGCAGCGACGGGACCGTCGCGAAGCGGTTGTCCTGCAGCATGAGCAGCGAGCCGCTGAAGGCGCCGTTGAAGCCGCGCGCCGCGATGTTGGCCTGGACCAGCCCGCCCTTGATGATATCCACGCCCGGCACGGCGCGGAGGTGGTCTGTGGGGCTGAGCGACGGACGCGTCTCGATCTCCTCCTGGCCGATCACCGACACCGAGGCCGGCGCGTCAATGATCTTTTCCTCCGCGCGTGAGGCGGTGATGACGATCGCCTGCAGCGCCGGCGCGTTGCCGGACAGCTCGATCGCGTGCTGCACAGTCTGGTCGGCGACGACGTCGATCCGGATCGCGGCCGACTCGCGGTAGCCGATGCCGCGTGCCGAAACCAGGTACGACCCGGGCGCGAGACCGGCGATGCGGTAGGATCCGTCCGCGGTCGCCGCGACGGTCGTTTCCACGCCGGCAGCGCTGACGGCCCGCACCTGCGCGCTCGCGATCGGGGCCGAGGACGACTGGTCGGTGACCGTGCCGGCAATGGCGCCGGTAGCTCCCTGCGCGAGTAAGGCCGAGCCGCCGAACAAGGTGGCTGCAAGTAATGCCGCGAGCTGAAGGAATCGACGGGCGCTCATTGACATGCTCATCTCCAAGGGGGGGACGACGATCGGGTTAGGCCGCGTAACCGAATTGCGACCGCCCGACGATAGCGTTTGGGCGATAGCTGTCAATAGGGGAAAGCGGAAAAGCGCCGCGGGCTGCGGGCTGCGGGCTGCGGGCTGCGCGCTGCGCAGTTAAGCGAATACCTCCAACGCACCCGGCAAACATTCCACGCGGAGCATCCTCGACCGCGCCTGATACAAGTCTCCGTCCAGATTGTACACTGGCTGCGCGGCGAACTTCAGGTCGAAGAACGGCTGCTGGTATTCGGTCACCGCCGGAGACCACACGTGCGCGCCGCGCATGGCGGATAGCAGAAGCCCGGCTCGCCCGAGCGTTTTGAGCGGAGCGAGCGCAATGGCGTCGAGCAACCCGTCGCTGAGATCCGCGTTGGGAGCGATCTTGAACGCGCCGCCGTAGTGCCGCGCGTTCGCTATCACCAGCAGCAGCAGCCGCCGCGGCGCATCGCTCGGCGGCTCGGAGCCGGGCTCGCCGGCGAGCGACGCCTCGAAGCCGGGATATCCCGGCAGCTCGCGCAACGCTGCATATAGATAGCGCGCGCTGCCGCGCAGTCCGCGGACGGACTGCATCCGCTGCAGCACCACGGTATCGAAGCCGAAGCCGCAGCACACCAGAAAGAACCGCCCCTCCACCGTGCCCGCGTCCACGCGCATCGTCTCGCCGGCGTCTATCAGCGCGAGGGTGCGCGCAACGTCGTGCGCTGGCGCGCCGCCGGTTTTCGCGAGGTCATTGCCGGTTCCCGCCGCAATCAGCGCGAGGGGAGGGCGCCGCTCGCTTTGCAGCAGGGCGGCCGCGACCTTGCTCCACGTTCCGTCGCCGCCGACGGCGATCAGGGCGCGCGCGCCGCGCGCCACCGCGCGCTGCGCGAGCTTGGTCTCGTCGCCCGGGCCGCGCGTCACGCTGACGACCACGTTGCCGCGTGGCGCCGTCGCTCCGACGACGTCCTCCAGAACCTCAGCTCCGCGCCCGCCGCCGGCCGCGGGGTTTGCTATGACGAAGATCGCATCGTCCACGCCCGCTAAGTTACAGCTTCTTCAATGAATGGCAGGCCCGACTGATGGCGTATGACGCGGGACTCGTCGCGCGGGTGGAAGACGCCCTGGCCGGACTCGGCGTGCGCGGAGTGCGACAGCGCAACGTCTTCGGCGGACGCGGCTTTCTCGCGTCGCGCTCGACTTTCGCGATCGTGTTCGACGAAGAGCTGATCGTGAAGCTGCCGCGGGAGGATTACGACCGGTGTCTGGCGCTCGCCGGCGTGCGCCCGTTCGCGCCGGGTGACGAGAAGCCAATGACCACTTGGGTCGTGGTGTCGGCCGACGCCATCGCCGAGGATCCCGAGCTGTCCGACTGGCTTCGCTTGGGCCTGGAGGCGGTGCGGCGGGGGAGTCGCCCGGCTAGCGGGTGAGGGCGTAGTAGATCACGTACAGCCACGACAGCATCCCGTGGATGACCGCCCAGAAAATCGACTTGTTGACGCTCCACGAGATCGCGATCGCGAGGGCGGAGCCGAAGCTGATACCGTGCCTGATGACGGTCGCGCCGTTGTTGTTCGCCACTGAATTCTCCGATGAGGATGGCTGCCCTACGGAATGTGATCGCGGCATGTTCCAGGTTCGGCGATGGCCTTGGAGCATGGCGGTACAGTCGGCCTCAGGTCGGCCGCGCAAGCCCTTGCAGGGCCTCAGGATACGAGTTGAAGAGTCTAGGAGGCACGAGAGCCGGATCGGCCTCCATCGCGGCTCTCAGCATGGCCGCGTTAGCCACGGCTTTCCCCTCGAAGTGGTTGTTCGTGATGATGAACACTTGCTCGGATTCACGTTCGAGCTGCCGCGCCCGGTCGAGCCACGGCGCGAGCTCCTCCGCCGAATACAGGTAGTCGTACCGCTCGTTGACGCCCGCGTCGTCGCGGAACCAGTTGTCGAGGTTACGGCCGTGCAGCCGGATGTACGCGACCGGTGCCGTGGCTCTCCCGGTGGGCGCGATTCCCGTGCGTGGCGGCTGGTCAATGTTGACGAAGCCGACGCCGCGCTCGCGCAGCGACTCGAAGAATTCGGGCGTGTTCCACGTCGCGTGGCGGATCTCGACGACGAGAGGGAGGTCCGCGAATTCGTCGGTCAGTCGCACGAGCCATTCGCGATTCTCGCCTGTTCTTCGGAACGACCAGGGAAACTGGGCGAGTAGCGCGCCGAGCTTGCCGGCGTCGAGCAGCGGCTGGAGCGGATCGCGCACCGAGGCGACGTCTTCCCCGGCCCAGGCGCTGTCGCGCGCGTGGGTGAATTTGCCGAGGAGCTTCGCGGTGAAGAGGAAGCGGGGATTGTGGGCCGTGCGCTTGAGCCAGGCGGAAGTTTGCGCCGGGCGGATTGGGGCGTAGAAGCTCGAGTTGACTTCTACGGTATCGAAGTAGCGGGCGAGGTAGGCGAGCTCGTCGAATCCTTTCGGCTTTGGTGAGGGGTAAACCTTGCCGTACCAGTCTTTGTATGACCAGCCTGCCGGGCCGACGAAAATCATGACTGGCACATGGAGCAGCCAAGCTACGCGCAGCCAGCGGGAAGCTGCCAGCTGCGAGCTACTTCACTGCCACATGGAACAGCCAAGCTACGCGCAGCCAGCGGGAAGCTGCCAGCTGCGAGCTACTTCACTGCCACATAGAACAGCCAAGCTACGCGCAGCCAGCGGGAAGCTGGCAGCTGCGAGCTACCTCCGATTTTGACCGTCTTTTCCGCTTGGCTGGCAGCAGTCAGCCTCCGCTGGCCGCTCGCAGCGCTGGACCGCTGGACCGCTGGACCGCTGGACCGCTGGACCGCTGGACCGCTGGA
>CAYGJL010000051.1:0-19072 GCA_964350145.1 uncultured Gemmatimonadaceae bacterium | reverse complement strand
ACTACTACGACAAGCTCATGCCGGGCTTGCCACGGGCCGCCGCTTCACAGAAAGTCTGGAGTTATCGGTCTGGAGGAGCCAGTTGGGAGTAACCGCCGTGCGGGACTTCCGAAAGCTCCCTCCGGCGGAACCGCCGACTCCGGACTCCTCGCTGCGCACTCCTGACTTGGATTCCCCGGCCATCCCTGGGAGCCACAGAGCCACAGCACCAAGCATGAAGTTACCTTTGAGGGTATCCCCGCAAGTTGACGCAACGAGGGCATCTCATGACCACCAACCGCCTGCAGCAACTCCACGACGCCGGCGTGTCTATCTGGCTGGACTTCATAGATCGCGAGCTTCTCTCCAGCGGCCGGCTGCGCCGCATGATCGAGCAGGATTTCGTCACGGGCGAGACCACCAACCCGACGATCTTCGAGAAAGCTCTCGCGGAAGGGCACGAGTACGACGACCAGCTCTCCGCCGCGCCGCGCGAGCTGACGCCGTCGGAGCTGTTCGAGCTCGTCGAGACCGAGGATGTGCGCACTGCCTGCGACATATTCGCCGACGTGTACGCGCGTACCAACGGCGGGGACGGGTACGTCTCCATCGAGGTCTCGCCAGCGGCGGCCAACGACGCCGACGCGACCGTCCTGGAAGCTCAGCGGCTCTGGCACGCCGTGGACCGTCCAAACCTCATGGTGAAAGTGCCCGGGACGGCCGAGGGTGCGACCGCGGTGCGCCAGCTGATCAGCCAGGGGATCAACGTCAACATCACGCTGCTGTTCGCGATCAACGCGCACGCGCGCGTCATTGACGCGTACATCGCCGGGCTGGAGGACAGGCTGCGCGCGGGCAACCCGATCGACGGCGTCGCATCCGTCGCGAGCTTTTTCGTGAGCCGCGTGGACAGCGAAGTGGACCAGCGGCTCGAAGCAATCGCCGCCGGCAAGCCGGAGCAGGAGCGGGAGCAGATCCTGCGGCTTCGCGGAAAGGCAGCGATCGCCAATGCCAAGCTCGCGTACCGGCTGTTCGAGGCGAAGTTTTCGGGCGAGCGCTGGGAGCGACTCGCCGCGAAGGGCGCGCGACTGCAGCGTCCTCTCTGGGCCAGCACGAGCACCAAGAATCCGGCGTACCGGGACACGCTCTACGTCGAGGAGCTGATCGGGCCCAACACGGTGAACACCCTCCCGCCGGCGACGCTCGAAGCGTTCCGCGATCACGGCGTGGTGAAGCAGTGCCTGACCGAAGGGCTGGATCAGGCCCAGTTGTGTCTCGCGGAGCTGGAAGCCGCGGGGATCTCAATGGAGGAGGTCACGGACAAGCTGCTCGTTGACGGGCTCGCAAGCTTCCAGAAATCGTTCGACCAACTGACGGCGGGACTCGCGAAGAAGATGAGCCTGCTCGTCCACGCTACGTGATAACGAAACACTCTCTTCGCGCAAAAATCGTCTGCACGCTGGGCCCCGCGACGGCGACTCCCAACGCCATCCGGGGGCTGATCCAGGCGGGTATGAACGTCGCCCGCATCAACTTCTCGCACGGCACGACGGCCGAGCACGAAGCGACTATCGGGTTCATCCGCGAGGCGGCGGCCGCGCTCGACCAGCCGATCGCGATCCTCGGCGACCTGCAGGGTCCGCGCATCCGGATCGGGGACCTGCGCCAGACCGTCGTGCTGAACCAGGGCGACGACATCGTGCTCGTCCACGAGGGGGAGGAGGCGGCGGACGAATTCCCTGTCACGTACGAACACCTCGCCACGGACGTAAACGTCGGCGACCGGATCCTGGTGGACGACGGCCTGATCGAGCTGGTCGTGCTCGACATCGAGGGGATCCGCGTGCGCGCGCGGGTGATCCATGGCGGCGAGTTGCGCAGCCACAAGGGGTTGAACCTCCCCGGGATCCACGTGTCCGCTCCGTCCATTACAGGCAAGGACGCGGTCGACATCGACTTCGCCATCGCGCACGACCTCGACTATCTCGCCCTCAGCTTCGTCCGTCGCGCGGAGGACATCGAGTTGCTCCGCGTGCGACTCCCCCGGCACGTGCTGATCGTCGCGAAGATCGAGAAGGACGTAGCGCTCGAAAACATCGAGAGCATCATCCGCGCGGCGGACGCGGTCATGGTCGCGCGCGGCGACCTCGGCGTCGAGCTGCCCTACGAAGAAGTGCCGATGGCGCAGAAGCGGATCATCGCGCTGGCGAACCGGATCGGCCGCCCGGTGATCACCGCGACGCAGATGCTGGAGTCCATGGTCGAGCATCCGCGTCCGACGCGCGCCGAAGCGAGCGACGTCGCGAACGCGATCCTGGACGGCACCGACGCGGTAATGCTTTCGGCGGAGACCGCGGCCGGCGCGTATCCGCGGCTCGCCGCCGAAGCGATGCGGCGCATTATCACCGAGACGGAGAAGCATCCGCAGGCGAGGGCGGACAGGGAAGGTCCACTCGGCCTGGAAGGAGTGGTGCCCACCGAGCTCGCGATCGCCGCGTCCACTGTGGTCGCCGTGCAGCTGCTCGCGACTCCGCTCGTGGTGGTCTTCACCAAGGGCGGGTTCTCCGCGCGGGTGGTGGCCTCGTACCGACCGGGCGTGCCGATACTCGCGCTGACAGATCAGCCGCGCACGTATCGCCAGCTTGCGCTCGTGTGGGGTGTGATCCCGGAGCTCGTGCCGCATTGCGACACATACGAGGACATGATGAGGCTCGCGCGCGAGGTGGTGATTCGCCGGCAGCTCGCCGCCGAAGGCGACCGCCTCGTGGTTACCGCCGGCGTTCCGTTCGATGTTCCGGGGACGACCAACCTGCTCAAGGTGGAGCGGGTGTGAAGCTAACCTTTCTGGGAACCGGTACGAGCTACGGCGTGCCGCAGGTCGGCTGTCACTGCGCGGTCTGCCGCTCCACTGATCCGCGCGACAAGCGTACGCGGGTGGGCGCCGTGGTCGAGACCGGCGGCGGGACGCGCCTGCTGCTGGACACGCCGCCCGAGCTGCGCATGCAGCTCATCGCGGCTGCGGTGGACCGGGTGGACGCCGTGCTATTTACGCACGATCACGCGGATCACACGCACGGCTTGGACGACATCCGCGCCATCACTGTTCGGCGCGACGGGCCGATCACGATGTACGGTCCCGCGGACTCCCTCGAGCGGCTGTCGCGCAGGTTCGCGTACATCTTTGACGCCAGCGTGCGCGCGCTTCCCGGAACGGCGAAGCCGGAGGGCGTGCTGCACCCGCTCGCCGACGGCGAGACCATCACCATCGGCGACGTCGAGGTGCGCGCGGTGGCGTTGCCACACGGTCCGGTCACCGTATTCGGCTACCGTATCGGCAATCTCGGCTACATCACCGACGCGCAGGTAGTGCCGGAATCGGCGCTGGAGATCTTTTGTGGGGTGAAGGTGCTGGTGCTCAACGCGCTGTTCAGAACGGAGCACCCGACGCACCTGAGCCTGCCCGAAGCCGTGCGCGCGGCGCGCGCGATCGGAGCGGAGCGGACGTACCTCACGCACCTTACGCACGACAACAAGCACGCTGACCTCGTGGCCGAGCTACCGCAGGGAATCAGCCCCGCGTTCGACGGCCTGACGGTGAGGGTGGACTGATGGCGCTGACGATCGACTACACCAACATGATGGAGACGGCCGTCACCGGCGGGATCTCCGAGAGCGAGTGGACCGCGTCGGCGGGCGCCTTCGAAGCCGCGCACGCGCGCTTCCGCGAGCTGGGGGCGAGCGGGGTGACGGGCTTCGTGGACGTCGCCACCGACGAGAAGCTGCTGGACCAGTCGCTGTCGTTTGCCGGGTGGGCCGAAGGAAGATTCGACGACGTCGCGGTCCTCGGAATCGGCGGGTCCGCGCTCGGGACGATCGCGCTGAGAACCGCGCTGCTCGAGCCCGGTTGGAACGCGCTCGGGTCCGCGGAGCGAGGCGGGCGCCCGCGCCTCCACGTGCTGGATAACGTAGACCCGGTCACCATTGCCGCTCTGCTAGGCCGGCTCGATCTCGCGCGAACGCTGTGGATCGTGATCTCGAAGTCGGGCGGGACCGCGGAGACGATGTCACAGTTTCTGATCGTGTACGCGCGGTACGCCGCCAAAGGTCTCGCGCCGGCCGCTCACTTCGCGTTCGTCACCGACCCGAAGCAGGGCGCGCTCCGGCCGCTGGCGCAGACGCTCGGCGTGCGCGCGCTGGACATTCCGCCGAACGTCGGCGGACGGTTCAGCGTCCTGACGCCCGTCGGCATGCTTCCCGCGGCGCTCGCGGGGATAGACGTGCGCGCGCTGCTCGCGGGAGCGGCCGATATGGCGCGCCGCTGCGAGACTCCGGACCTGCGGAGCAACCCCGCGGGAGCCTATGCCGTGCTCCAGTGGCTGAGCGATACCGCGCACGGGCGGACGATAAACGTCTTTATGCCGTACGCCGACCAGCTGCGCGACATGGCGGACTGGTTCGTGCAGCTCTGGGCGGAAAGCCTCGGCAAAGTGCGGCGGGACGGCGCCTTCGTGGGCCAGACGCCGCTCGCGGCGCTGGGCGCGACGGACCAGCACAGCCAGGTGCAGCTTTTCATGGAAGGACCCGAGAACAAGACCGTGACCTTCGTCGGCGTGAAGGAGCGCGCCGTGGATCTGGCAATCGCGGATGGGTTCCCGGAGGTGACCGGCGTGGAGTACCTCGCCGGCCACTCGCTGGCGGAGCTGATCGACGTGGAGCTGCGCGCGACGGCGGGCGCGCTGGCAAAGCGCGGCCGACTGAATCTCACGATCCAGCTCGCGCGGGTGGACGCGTGGCACGTCGGCGGCCTGCTGATGCTGCTGAAGCTCGCCACTGCGTACGGCGGGCAACTTTACGGAATCGACGCCTTCGACCAGCCCGGAGTGGAGTTGGGCAAGCAGTTTGCTTACGCAATGCTCGGCCGGCCGGGCTCCGAGACGGCGCGGAAGGAGTGGGAAACGCTGCCGAAGCCGGACGAGAGGTGGCAGGTTTAATAGGAACGGCGCTCTTGGCTGTTGGCTCTTGGCTGTTGGTTACTGCGACTGCCAACTACAAAGCCAATAGCCAATAGCCAATAGCCAATAGCTGAATCAATGACTCAAAGTGTGAAACAGCCTGAAATTCTCGGCGGCGCCGTGGAGGTCGTGACCGGCTCCGTCGTCGTGCGCGACGAACAGGCGATAGCGTCGGAGCGCTTCGACCAGCTCGCGCGCGCCGCGGTGTTCGGCGAAGGGCAGGCCAGAGACGACGCGCGCTGGCTGATCTGGGAGATCGGCCAGCAGCTCGGTGTGCGCTGCTCGTCCATCCACGAGCTGTACATCGCGCGCGGCCGCGGCGAAGTTTCGGGCTTCACCGTCCCCGCCATGAACGTGCGCGGGATGGTGTACGACACAGCGCGAGCGATTTTCCGAACCGCCGTCAAGCTCGACGCGGGCGCGTTCATCTGCGAGATCGCGCGCTCGGAAATCGCCTATACCGATCAGCGGCCCGCGGAGTACGTGGCGGTGATACTCGCGGCGGCGCTGCGCGAGGGCTTCCGCGGACCTGTCTTCATCCAGGGCGATCACTTCCAGGTTAATGCCAAGAAGTTCGCCGTGGATCCGGTCACCGAGGTCGCCGCGGTGAAGCAGCTCATCGCTGAGGCGGTGGATGCCGGGTTCTACAACATCGACGTAGACACCTCCACGCTGGTGGACCTGTCCAAGCTCGACCTCGACGCGCAGCAGCGCGTCAATTACGAGCAGGCGGTCGAGCTCGCCCGGTACGTGCGCGAGCAGGAGCCGGAAGGCATCACGATCTCAGTGGGCGGGGAGATCGGCGAGGTCGGCACGGAGAACAGCACCGAGCCGGAGCTGCGCGCGTTCATGGACGGCTTCAACCGGCTGCTGCGCGAGCGCGCGCCGGGCGAGGAGGGGCTGTCCAAGATCAGCGTCCAGTCCGGCACCACGCACGGCGGAGTCGTGCTCGCCGACGGCTCGATCGCGGACGTGAAGATCGATCTCGACACGCTCGCACGCCTGTCGAAGGTGGCGCGTGAGGAATACGGTCTCTCGGGCGCGGTGCAGCACGGCGCCTCGACGCTTCCCGACGGCGCCTTCAACAATTTTCCCAAGACCGAGACCGCTGAGATTCATCTCGCGACGAATTTTCAGAACATGCTGTACGACCAGCTTCCCGCCGAGCTGCGGCGCGAGGTCTACGACTGGCTCTCGACCAACGCGAAGGAAGAGCGCAAGCCATCCGATTCCGACGAGCAGTTCTTCTACAAGACGCGGAAGAAGGCGCTGGGGCCGTTCAAGCGCAGGCTCTGGGACCTTCCCGCCGACACCAAGCAAGTGCTGGCGCGTGCCTACGACGAGAAGTTCGAGTTTCTCTTCCGCCAGCTCGGCGTCGCCGGCACGCGCGAGGTAACCCGGCGGCACGTCACGATGCTGGAGCGGCATCGCCCGATACCGCACGAGGGGATGCCGGTCATCGAGGCGGCGCCCGACGACGCCGACCTCAGTGACTAGCTCGTCCGGAGCGGCCGGCTGCGCACCGCTGCTGCGCGACGTGCACCGCCGGCTGACGCACGAGGTGAACAACGCGTTGAACAATGTCGCGGTGAACCTCGAGGTCGTACGGATCCGCACGGCGGGAGCGGCGGGCGAGCATCAAGCTGGCCCGTTCGCGGATAGAGCCTCGGAGCAGCTCGAGTCGCTGACCGCGCTGCAGGAGATACTGCGGGTTCTGCTCCAGCTTACGATCGATTGTCTCGAGAACAATAGCTGCAGCTGCCGGCTGTCGCCTACGGGAGGCGCGTTCGAGATTCTGTTCGGGGGAGCCGTCATTCCGCGCGCGTTAAACGCCGAGGGAAGGGGCTCCGCGCCGATCAGCATGAGGAACAGTCCTGACGGCGTTATATTATCGATCCCGCGTACCACTCTCAGCAGCGAATAACTTGGCCACCAAAAAGCCGCGTATTCTGATCGCCGACGACGAGCGATCGATCACCGAAGGACTCAGCGCCATCCTGTCCGACGAGGGCTACGACGTGGCCGTCGCGGCCGATGGCCAGCAGGCATTCCAGAAGCTTCAGGCCGACGGCTTCGGCGTGGTCCTGGCCGACCTGATGATGCCCAAGCTGGACGGTCTCGCGCTGATGAAGCAGCTCCAGGAGAGCGGCATTCCGACGGAGTGCATCATCATCACGGGCCAGGCGTCGGTCGATTCAGCGGTCCAGGCCATGCGCGAGGGCGCATACGACTACATCGAGAAGCCGCTGAACGCGGAGAAGCTCAACCGGCTCAAGGCGCTCATCCCGAAGGCGCTCGAGAAGTACTCGGTGCAGGAGCAAAACCGCGAGCTGACTTCGCAGCTACAGGGACTCACGCATTTCGGCGAGCTCACCGGGAAGTCGGAGGAGATGCGCGCCGTCTATCAGGTGATCCACGCCGTCGCGCCGTCCACCGCGAACGTGCTCATCCTCGGCGAATCGGGCACGGGCAAGGAGCGGGTCGCGCGCGCCCTGCACACGAAGAGCGAGCGCGTGAAGGGTCCGTTCCTGGCGCTGAACTGCGCGGCGTTGCCGAAGGACATTCTGGAGAACGAGCTGTTCGGCCATGAGAAGGGTGCGTTCACCGGTTCGACGAACGAGAAGGCCGGCGCGTTCGAGATGGCGGACGGTGGCACGCTCTTTCTCGACGAAGTAGCGGAGATGCCGACCGACATTCAGGTCAAGATCCTCCGCGCGCTCGAGACGCGTACGATTCGGCGGCTGGGCGGCAAGAAGGAGATCTCCGTGGATATCCGAATCCTGGCGGCGACCAACCGCGATCTCCAGAAGGCGCTCGACGAAGGCGAGCTGCGCGAGGACCTGTATTACCGGCTCGCGGTCGTGGAGCTGTTCCTGCCGCCGCTGCGCGAGCGCATGAGCGACATCAAGCTGCTCGCGGAAGAGTTTCTGGTGCGGTTCGCGCAGCAGAACAGCAAGAAGATCAGGGGCTTTTCCGATGAGGCGTGGGAGTGGGTCGTATCGTACAGCTGGCCGGGCAACGTCCGCGAGCTGAAGAACGCGGTGGAGCGCGCGGTGATAATGGCGCGCGGCGACGTGGTCTCGGCCACGGACATAATGCCGCGCCACCTGCGCGTGTCGCAGGAATCGTCGACGGTGTCGCTCCCGGCGGGAGCCACCGTGGCCGACGCGCGACGCCAGCTCGTGTTGCGCACGTTCGCCTCGACCGGCGGAGATCATCAGCGCACGGCCAGGATCGTCGGCCTCTCTCCGGAGGAGGTGCGCGCGGAGCTGGGCGCGATGCTCGCGGGAAAGAACGGTGCCGACCACTCGCGCGCCCCGCAGCCCGGGAACACCGATGGCATCGAGACCGCGGTAAAGGCCGGGAAGCAGCAATCGAAGCCGAAGGCAAAAGCGAAGTCCACGAAGCGACGTTAGGAGTCCGACATGTCACAGCACGAATTCGACGAGCCGTACGTAGTCATCGAGAAAACCGAATCCGGAATCGGCACGTTCCTGCTCGGCGCGCTCGCCGGCGCCGCCGTGGCGTTGCTGTTCGCGCCCAGGACCGGCGCGGACACCCGGGCCGAGCTGACGCGGGCTGCCCGCCGCGCGCAGGAGAGCGCGCGCGACATGGCGGACGACGTCGCGGAATCGCTAGGCGAGACGCTCGAGAGCGCGCGCACTGCCGTCGAGCGCCAGGTCGAGTCCGCGCGCGGCGTGGTCGAGGTAAAGCGCTCGCAGGTGACGCAGGCGATCGACGCGGGGAGGGAAGCCGCGCGCCAGGCACGTGAGGATCTCGAGCAGCGCATCGCCGACACCAAGTCGCAGAGCGCGCGGGCGAGGAGCGGATCGAGCAACCGGGCGTAGGCGCCGGGCAGGCCGCCCCGACACGAAGAAAGCGCCCGTTCTTTCTCCGTCTCGGGTGGATGCTCCGCGATTACTCCAGGCGCGTGTGGGACAACAGCGCCGAGGACAACATCTTCTTCCTCGCCAGCGGGATTGCGTTCAATCTCCTGCTGGCCATCGTCCCGTTCTTCCTGCTCCTTGCCGGCGGACTCGGCTACTTTTTGGACCATTCGCCGGAGGTCCGCGCCCAGGAGATCGCCGCGCTCGTGGCGACCTTGCTCCCGATGGAATCCACGGACGCCAGCCAGCCCGTGGTGCGGCTGCTCATGCAGATTCTGGAGAGCCGCGGCACGATTCAGCTCGTGGGCGCCATCGGCTTCGTGTGGTTCTCCACGCGGCTGTTCGGTTCTGTGCGGAGCGTACTCGCTTCCATCTTCGACATCGAGTCCGACCGCGGGATTATCGCCGGTAAGCTCTTCGACATCAAGGTCACGATCGTCGCGACGGTACTGCTGGTCGGCTACATCGTGCTCAGCGCGTACCTCGCGCTCGCGACCACGCAGGGATCCACGCTGCTGGTGGAGCTGGGGCTGCGCCGCGACGTGATGGGCAACGTCGAGTACACCATCGGCCGGATCATCGCCTTCATCTCGATCGCGATCCTCTTCTTCTCTCTGTACAAGTTCCTCCCAAAGCGGAAGATCCGCTGGCAGATGGCGCTGGTGGCGGCGACGTTCGCCAGCGTGATGTTCGAGCTCGCGAAGGGCGTGTTCGGGTTCATGATCGTCTCGTTCTCGCCGCAGACCATGTACACCGGCACCGTGGCCGCCGGGGTGATCACGGTGATGTGGGTCTACTACGGAGCTTTGATCTTCGTTCTTGGCGGAGAGGTGGGGCAGGTATTCGAGCTCAGACGCGTGCGGAAGCTGCAGCGAGAGGTTTTCGAAGACTGATCCGGCTACCGGGATGCTCACGGCCGGGATTCCCCGTCCGTATCTCAGGAGGCTGCCCTGGCGAGGTCTGAGCCATCAGTTTCGGGAAAGCCGTCCGTTTGGAACGAAGCTTGCGACTAACCTCAGATGAGAGCACACACACAATCTGGGAGGATTTCCGTGCGCAAGGTGGTATTAGCTGCGGCCCTATTAGCGGTCGCGACGGTTGCTGGTTGCAAGAAGACGGGCGAAGGCGAGTTTGAGGTCGAGCGGCCGGTCGTTGGCACGGTGACCGATACGCTGAACACGCCGTCCATCGGTTACGATACCGCGACGGTTACGGTCCCGACCATTGGAACGGACACGCAGCAGATCCGCGTCCCGACGATCAATCCGTAATAGGTTCCGGTCAACGGAAAGAACCGCCGCTCCGGTAACGGGGCGGCGGTTTTTTTCGCCCCCGCGAGGTTTTTTACAGCCGAGAAATCCGGTATATTTCGGGTGGTG
Organism: uncultured Gemmatimonadaceae bacterium; assembly: GCA_964350145.1. Taxonomy (GTDB): domain Bacteria; phylum Gemmatimonadota; class Gemmatimonadetes; order Gemmatimonadales; family Gemmatimonadaceae; genus JACDCY01. Next base: position 8,815 of record CAYGJL010000051.1, on the reverse strand, counting down.
CTCCAGGTCCCGGAGGGCGTAGGCCCGCTAACTCCGTCAGGACCCCGAAGGTAGCAGCGGCATGCGGTGTTCGACGTTGCTCCGTCAGGCCTGGAGTGCCACTACTGGGGGGCATGGTGAAGGTGGACGGTTGGATCCGGCGCGGTCGTAGCCGGATCCGGTTCATCGCCCGGCCCCCTTCTTTTTTCCGCGCTCCGGACACGCCGATGGCTCTCGCACTCGCCCGCAAATACCGGCCACGCAAGTTCGCCGAAGTCGCCGTTCAGTCGCACGTGTCGAACACGTTGCGCGGGGCGATCGCGAGAGGGCGGGTGGCCCACGGCTACCTGCTGTGCGGCCCGCGCGGCGTCGGCAAGACGACCCTCGCCCGGGTGCTCGCGATGGCGCTGAACTGTGGGGCGCGGACGGCTGACGGCGAGCCGTGCGGCGAGTGTCTCTCCTGCAGCCGGATCTGGGCCGGCTCTTCCAGCCTCGACGTGGTCGAGATAGACGCGGCGTCCAACCGCGGCGTGGACGACGCCCGCGAGCTGCGCGAGCGCGCCATGTACGCACCGAGCGGCGACGAGAGCTACAAGGTGTACATCGTGGACGAGGCGCACATGCTCACCCGCGAGGCGTGGAACGCGCTGCTCAAGATCCTCGAGGAGCCGCCGCCGCGCGTCGTGTTCGTGTTCGCCACTACCGAGCCGCAGAAGATCGCGCAGGCGGCCGCGCCGGTGCTGAGCCGGCTGCAGCGGTTCGACCTCAAGCGCATCGGCCAGGGCGAGATCTCGGAGCGGCTCCGTCACGTTCTGGCGAGCGAAGGGATCGAGAGCAGCCCCGAAGCGATCGCGATGATCGCGCGCGCGGCGGACGGCTCGATGCGCGACGCGCTCAGCTTCGCCGACCAGGTTGTCGCTACGAGCGACGCGGGGATCACGGCGGATTCCGTGCGGGACGCGCTCGGGTTAGTGGCGGAGGACGAGTACATCGCGGTGCTCGACCTCGTCGCCGAGAAGCGCGCCGTGGACGTTTTTCCGACGGTGCAGCGCCTGGCCGACGCGGGGATCGATTTCGGGGTGTTTCTTTCGGGGCTCGCCGATGTGCTGCGCGCGCAGCTCGCCGTGGCGCTGGGCGGCGAGGCGCCGGGCGTGGCCGCGCGCACCAGGGACACGCTCGCGAAGCACGCGCGCACCTTCGCGCCCGGCGACCTCCTCCGGATGCTCGGTGCGCTCAGCGAGATGGAGCCGCGGTTCAGGAAGAGCGGTCAGCAGCAGCTGCTCGTGGAGATGCTATTGGTGCGATTCGCGCTGATAGACCGTTCGGTGCGCATCGAGGAACTGCTCGACGAGATTCGCGGCGGCGGCGCGCCGCAGTCTCCGCCGCGCGGGCCCGCGCCCAGGCCGGCAGCGGCGAAAGCCGCGCCTCCCGCGCGCACCGACGCCGCGGCCACTGCGCCGCCTGCCGCGATGGAGCGGAGCGCCACGATCAATCCGGCCGTGGAAGCGGGCCTGCTCGAGGCGACGAAAGGACGCATGACGAACGAATCCGTAACGCAGCAGCGGCTGGCGTCGCTGCGGCAGAAGGATCCCATCCTCGGCGCGACGATCGACGCGCTCGACCTCGAGCTGATCGATTGATGTTTCGCGCTCGCGCGGGTGCGTGTTCGGCGTGACGCCCGTAGATTAACCCGCAATCAACCAGGGTCGGATATGGCGGATTTCATGAAGATCATGCAGCAGGCCCAGCAGATGCAGGGCAAGCTGCAGCAGATTCAGGAAGAGCTGGCTTTGCGGACGGTGTCCGCGAGCTCGGGCGGAGGCATGGTCACCGTGGACGCTGACGGCAAAGGCCAGATCACCCGCATCAGGATCGATCCTTCCATCGTGGACGCGAAGGAGGTCGAGATGCTCGAGGATCTCATTACCGTCGCGGTCGGCGAGGCGCAGTCCAAGGCCGCCGAGATGGCCAAGGAGGAGATGGGCAAGCTCGCCGGCGGGCTCAACCTTCCGTTCGGCTTCCCGGGCTGATGTCGGTCATAGACGACCTCACAACCGAGCTGGCCAGGCTGCCCGGCATTGGTCGGAAGACCGCGCAGCGACTGACGTACCATCTGCTCAAGCAGCCGCCGGACCAGAGCCGGAAGCTGGCGAACGCGCTCACTACGCTGGCGGAGAAGGTCCGTCGCTGCGATCGCTGCTTCAATCTCACGGAAGACGCCATCTGCACCATCTGCGCGGACGCGCGCCGTGACGGCGCGATCATCTGCGCCGTAGAGGAAGCCTCCGACATCGGCGCGATCGAGCGCGCCGGAGAGTATCGCGGCACGTATCACGTGCTCGGCGGCCGGCTCTCCCCGCTGGACGGGATCGGCCCGGACGACCTCACTATTCCGCAGCTGGAGCAGCGCGTGTCGGGCGGGATTGTACGCGAGGTGATCATCGCCACCAACCCGAGCATGGAAGGCGAAGCCACGGCGCTGTACGTTCAGCGCAGGTTGGCCGGCTATCCGCTGACGGTGTCGCGCATAGCGCGTGGTCTTCCCGTGGGCGGCGATCTCGAGTACGCCGACGGAGTGACGATCGCGCAGGCGCTTACCGCGCGGCGGGCGATGCTGTGACCAGGCGCGCGAAGATGACAGCCGCGGGATTTCTTGGCGGCGCGGCGCTCGGCACCCTTCTCTCGAGCATGGTTCAGCACAACTGCAGGCGCGAGTTGTTCAGCGGCCGGCCGTTCCGGCGCTACATGGCGCTGACGTATCTGCGCACGCGCGGCGACGTCGAGACGGCGCGGCTGCTGCGCGAGTACGTCGGCTGGGAGCACAACGCGGTCCTGAAGAAACGGGCGCAGCGCATTCTGCGCGGCGTCGAAGGGCGGGTGGCGTGATCGCCGGAAAGGGGAGGTAGGAGCGCGCGATGTCCATGATCAACTACGCCTCGCGCGAGATCAACTGCAAGATCGTGTACTACGGTCCGGGACTCGGCGGCAAGACGACCAACCTCGAGCACGTGTACGGCAAGGTGAAGCCGGAGACGCGCGGCAAGCTCATCTCCCTCGCCACCGAGACGGAGCGTACGCTGTTCTTCGACTTTCTCCCGGTGGACCTCGGCACCATTCGCGGCTTCAAGACGCGCTTCCACCTGTACACAGTTCCCGGGCAGGTCTACTACAACGCCAGCCGCAAGCTCATCCTCAAGAACGTGGACGGCATCGTGTTCGTCGCTGACTCGCAGCGCGAGCGGCTCGAGGCCAACCAGGAGTCCATGCAGAACCTGTACGACAACATGGCCGAGTACGGTTACGACATCACCAAGATGCCGTTCGTCGTGCAGTACAACAAACGGGATCTGTCGAACATCTCGACGGTCGAGGAGATGCAGGCGTCGCTCAACCCGGGGTGGGAAGTCGCCGACATCGCGAAGCAGCGCGTGACGCCTGATCCCTACCACGCCAACCAGAACCTCGTGGATCAGACCGCGGACGGGCAGTGGATCGAGCGAGCGCCGCACTTCGCGGCGATCGCCATCCGGGGCGACGGCGTGTTCGAGACGCTCAAGGCGGTCAGCAAGCTGGTGCTGAAGGCGCTGGCGTAATGGCGATCTCGCGATGAATCTCCCGAACTCGCTGTCCGCGGCGCGCATCGCCACAGCTCCGTTCCTGCTCGTTCTCCCGTTCATCCCGTCGGTCGCGATGCGACTCGTGGGCTTCGTGCTGTACGTCGCTGCGGCCGTGACGGACTACTGGGACGGCCGCCTCGCGCGGACGCGCAAGATCGAGACGGATCTCGGACGCATGCTCGATCCGCTGGCCGACAAGATCCTGCTTTTCGCCACGCTGGTTCCGGTCTACCTGATGATGCAGCCGCGGTACCACTGGCTGGCGCGGTTCCTCGGCGTCGAAGCCGACCCGCGCGCGTATCCGTTCGAGACGTTTTTCGGGCCCGTCGGGCTGCCGTGGTGGATTCTCGCGGCCGTGCTGGGGCGCGAGCTGTTCATGACGGTGTTTCGCTCGGCCGCCGCGCGGCGCGGCGTGATCATCTCGGCGATCGGACCGGCGAAGTGGAAGACGGGCTTTCAGGCGACGTGGATCGGAGCCGCCTACTTCTGGCTGTTCGCGGCGACCCTGGCGGCGGAAGCCCAGTGGGGCGGCGCGGCGTGGCATGCATTCGCCCTGTTCAATGGAATGGTCGGTCTCGGCTCGATGACGGGCGCAGTAGTGCTCACGCTGTACTCGCTCGCGCTGTACATGCGACGCTACTCCTACGTGTTCGCCCGGCAGACCTCGACGACGCGGTGACATGCGGGTAGAGCTGCTCACCATCGGTGACGAGCTCCTGCTTGGCTTCACGATTGACACCAACTCCGCGTTCCTTGGCCGCGAGCTGGCCGAGCTCGGCGTGGAAGTCGCCCGCCGCGCGACCGTGGGAGACGATCCCGCCGCCATCGCCGCCGCGATTCGCGACGCGCTCACGCGGGCCGACGGAGTGATCACGACCGGCGGCCTCGGCCCGACCAGCGACGACGTCACCATGGCTGCGGTAGCCACCGCTCTTGGCGTCGAGCTCGAGCGCGACCCGGCTGTGGTCGCGCGGCTCGAGGAGATCTGGCGCTCGCGCGGCAGATCGGAGCCGCTCCCGCCCGCCAATCTCTCGCAGGCGCTGCTGCCCCGCGGAGCGCGGGTCCTGCCCAACAATCACGGGACCGCTCCAGGCGTGTTCGCCGAGCGCGCCGACAAGCGCTGGGTCGCCGTCCTGCCCGGCGTACCCCGCGAGATGTGGGAGATGTTCAGTGGCAGCGTACGTGAGGTGATCCGGACGCTGGCTCCGGGCGAGATCGTGGTGCGGTCGCTCACGGTGAGGACGACCGGCGTGGCGGAGTCGCGCTTGCCGGCCTTGCTCGCCGATTACGCCGACGGTGTGGACGGCCTGTCCCTGGCGTACCTCCCCAGCATGGAGGGCGTGGATCTCCGGCTCACGGCGCGCGGGTTGCGCGCGGCCGAGGCGGACGAGAAGCTCCGCGCGGCCGCGCGGAAACTTTCCGCGCGACTCGAGCCGTATGCATATGCAGAGGGCGCGACCGATCTGGCCGAGGTCGTGCTCGACGGCTGCCGCGGCGTGGGCCGGAGGATCGCCGTGGCGGAGAGCTGCACCGGCGGCATGCTCGGCCAGCGACTCACGTCCATCGCCGGATCGAGCGATGTGTTCGCCGGCGGCGTGATCGCTTACGACGACGAGGTGAAGATCGAGCTGCTCGGCGTGGACAGGGAAGCGATTCAACGGCATGGCGCGGTAAGTGAAGAGATCGTGACGGCGATGGCGTCGGCGGCACGCCGCCGCTTCGGCGTGGATGTCGGAATCGGGATCACGGGCGTCGCCGGGCCGGGCGGCGGGTCAGCGGAGAAGCCGGTCGGGACGGTCTGGATCGCGCTCGCGACGCCGGACGAGATGGTGGCGAAGCAGCTGCGGCTGTTCGGGGATCGGGACGAGATTCGCAGACGCGCCGCGCAGGCGGCGCTCGACTTGGTTAGACGTTCTTTCGCGGGTTAACTTGAGCTCATGACGAAGAAACACCCACGCAGAAAGCAGGAAGAAGAAGAGGCCGCGATTCTGGAGCGGGAACAGTTCGCCGAGGCGCCGCCGGTTCCCGGTGACGGCTTGCTCGAAGACGACGGCTCTACGCTTCCACCTCACGGCTGGAAGGCGGGCGGCAGCGACGGCGACGCCGATCCGCCGGGCACCAGCCAGTCGGTCGTGGTGGACGAGCACCGGGAGAAATTTCTCCGGCTAGCCGCGGAGTACGACAACTACAGGAAGCGCAGCCTAAAGGAGCGCGAGGAAGCCGAGTCGCGCGGCCAGCGCGATCTCGTGAGGCAGCTGATCGAGGCGTTGGATGACCTCGCGCGCTTCGCGCACGTGGATCCGACCGTGACCGATCCCACGACGATCGTGGAGGGCGTGCAGATGGTGGAGCGAAAGGTGATGAAGACTCTCTCCGCCGCCGGCCTCGACATCGTCAATCCAGTGGACGAGCAGTTCGATCCAGCGCGGCACGAGGCGGTGTCCACCGAGCCCGCCGTGGCGGCAGAGGACGATCACACGGTCGCGCGTGTGTACCAGCCGGGATACGTGTTCAACGGCCAGCTATTGCGTCCCGCGCGCGTCGTCGTGCGGCAGTGGAACGGCTGACCCAGCCAGCTCCCTGAAATGGCGCAGAAGGATTTCTACGCGGTCCTCGGCGTGACCTCGAAGGCGACCGCCGACGAGATCAAGAAGGCATACCGCAAGCTCGCCAAGCAGTACCACCCGGACGCGAACAAGAGCGATCCCAAGTCCGCGGAGCGCTTCAAGGAAATCTCCGAGGCGCACAACGTCCTGGGAGATTCCGAGAAGCGCAAGAAATACGACGAGATGCGCAGCCTCGGGGCGTTCGACGGCTTCACGCGCGGCCGGCGCGGCGCGTCACAGCCGCGCGGCGGGTCGTCCATCAACTTCGAGGACTTCGACATCGGCGGCCTCGGAGGGCTGGGCGATCTGTTCGGCTCGATGTTCGGTGGCGGCGCGGCCAAGCAGCGTGCGCGGGGGCCCGAGCAGGGGCAATCGGTCGAGACTACGCTCGACGTGCCTTTCCGCACCGCGGTGCTGGGCGGCAAGGTGCCGGTGGAGATGGAAGTGAGCGAGCAGTGCGCGACGTGCGGCGGCTCCGGCGGCGCGCCGGGCAGCTCGGTGAAAGTGTGCTCGGAGTGTAACGGGCGCGGCGTGCTGTCGTTCGCGCAGGGTGGGTTCGCGGTGAACCGGCCGTGCCCCGTGTGTCTCGGCAAGGGTCAGGTTCCGTCCGAGCCGTGCAAGAGTTGCGCGGGGCGCGGGGAGATCAGCAGCCGGAAGAAGGTGCTCATCACCGTGCCGCCGGGAACCGATACCGGCTCGAAGATTCGAATGAAAGGGCAGGGTGGGCGCGGCCGGAACGGCGGACCCGCGGGCGACCTGGTGATCGTATTCAACGTGAAGCCGGACCGGTTCTACCTGCGCGAGGGGCTCGACCTCGTGGCGAAGGTACCGATCAACATCGCGCAGGCGACGCTCGGATCGAAGATCAACGTCAAGTCCATCGACAAGAAGAAGGTGAGCCTGCGGATCCCGGCCGGCACTCCGACGGGTAAGCGGTTCCGGGTGCGGGGGCTGGGAGTGCAGAAGGACGCGGCGCGCGGGGATCTGATCGTCGAGGTGACGGTGGCGGTGCCGGATGAGCTGTCGGACGAGCAGAAAAAGGCGATGGAGGACTTCGCGGCGGCGGGGGGATTGAAATACTAAGTCGGAAAGGCGGACTGAGAACCATTGCGGCCTCAGGGCTAACTACAATCGACGATCGAGGACCAAGTGAGGACTGAGGATAGAGGCACTCCGCGATCCTCAGCCCTCGATTAATCGCCGATCCGCGATGGCTGTTAGTCCTGAGGCCGCAAAGTCCTCGATCCGAAGTCGTAGGTGACGAGCCGGGAAGACCCTTCAGTTCTCCACGATCACCGTCGCCTTCATCTGCGGGTGCGGCTCGCAGTGATACGGAAACGACCCGGTCGCCGTAAACCGGCGCGTGAATCTCCCTCCCTGATTCAGGAATCCGCTCCCCCAGCTCTTGTCGTCGGCGGTCACCGTGTGCGCCAGCGGGTCGCCATTCACCCATTCCACCGTCTGGCCCACTTTGATCCGTACGGTCGCCGGTGAGAACGCGAGGTCCTTGATGTTGACTCGCACCGTTTCGCCTTGGACCGGCTCCGCCGCCGGCGGGGGCGCGCTCCCGCGAAAAATCCGCGACCATTGGGACGCCGTGCCGAGCGGCGCGACGAAGGCGAAGCCGTAGCGCACCGATGCGGGGCCGTAGGCTTTCCTGCGCGAGACGCCCTGCAGCGTCACCGCGCCGCCGTTCGTGGCGTGGAACGAGAAGTGGTGGCGGGTGCCCGGGAACGCGAACGCGATCGCCGCGCTCCAGACGGTTCCGAGCGTGTCCGGCGTGAACGCGCGGCCCACGTCGCCCGAGAGCGCGAGGTACTCGGTGAGATGGAAGACGGCGCCCGCGGCGGCCGCGAACCCGCCCTCGCCGGTTCCGAACGCGTCCGAGAACGCGCGTGCTTCGCCGATGAGCGAGAGGGATCCGGCGCGGGCGAGCGCAGTGACCGCGCCGTCGACGCTGCCTGCCGCGGTGTTGTAGGCCAGCAGGCCGCTGAGCGAGCCCCGGTTGCCGGACAGTCCGCGAAACGCCGCCCACCATTGCGTCTCGTTCCCGCCCAGGCTCTCCACGCTCACTTCGCTGTTCGACGTGTAGTCGAGGCCGAATGCGAGCCGCCTTCCGGGCGCCGTGCCGAAGGTCAGGGTGGGAACGTTGATCAGCTCGTCGCCTCCTTCGACAAGCTCGAAGCGGTGGGACAGGATCATGGCGGGTTGCCACTTGTCCATTGTCCACGCCGGGCGCGTATTGGGCGTGAAATCGATCAGGCGCTGGGCGGCGAGTGGCGCCGGCGTGGAGGCTAAAAGCGCCAGCGCGAGGATGCGGACGCCGCGCGATGCGCGGCGTCCGCCCGAGCGGTCATCCGTCATTGGACTATGACGGATCCGTTCATTCCCCCGTGCCACGTGCAGTTGTAATTGAATGTGCCCGCGGTGCCGAACGAGCGCGCGTTGCTCCCCGAGCTGTGGTCTCCGACGTTGCTCGGAGCGCCCGTCGTCGCCGCGAAGGTGACGTTGTGCGTGATTCCGCTGGTGTTGTTCCACGTGACCGTGCCGTTCCGCGTAATCGAAACGCTGGACGGAACGAATGAAGCGGAGCCCAGCGTGACGCTGGCGGAC
>CAYGJL010000050.1:19158-19538 GCA_964350145.1 uncultured Gemmatimonadaceae bacterium | reverse complement strand
GGGCTCGCGGCTCTCCTTCACTCCGCCCACCGCGAGCCCTACGATCGTCCACACGGGCAGCCCCTGCGCGGCGTCCACCTCGACCGTCACGCCGTACGCGTCGATCCCCTGCACCGCCGCCGACTGCACCGAGGCAAGCATCGCGTGAGCGTAGCGAGCGCGCCGCAGTAAGCGCGAACCAAAACCCGCACAACCGCAGCGAACCGCCGCACGCCCGCAGTGCGGAGCGCCGTTCACCAAGTCTGGCCGTAAGCCGGAATCCACGGCACCGACCAAAAAAAACGGGGCGTCCGATGTATTGGACGCCCCGTTGTGTTCAGCTGCGGTTGTTACGGCGTGCGAATCCTGCCGTCGCCACCGATGGTGACGATCCGGAAGTC
>CAYGJL010000050.1:0-19058 GCA_964350145.1 uncultured Gemmatimonadaceae bacterium | reverse complement strand
TGTTCCACGCGCAGACCGCCGGAGGCGGCTCCGGCACGACGCGCGAGGCGCCGCCGAGCAGCAAGCTCAAGCCGGCCCGAGCATGAATATTCATGTTCGCTTCCGGCGTCGCGTTCGGCATGTAGTCCACCACGCCATCGAGCCGGATCGCCGTGCGGTTCGCGATCCCTACGCGAAGTCCGACGAGGCCACTCGCACCGTAATTGTACGTGGCGCTCGCGTCGATGTTTTCACCCTCGAACCTGTAATTAGTACGAACGGCGCCGCCACCAATGATGAACTGGCTGCGCCCGCCCATGGGAATGTTGTAGTTCATGCGCAGCGCGAACGCCGAAGCGTTCACTTGACTTGGCCGCTCGGCAGTGCAGCAAAACTCTTCAGTGAGCTCCCTGTCCTGCGGCGAATAGTAGCCATCTCCTTCAAGCTGCCAGTTGGGCGTCAGGAACACGCCCAGGCGCCCACCGTAGCCGAGACCATCCTCGGGTACCGCGTCCGAGCAGGGATCTCCGGGCGTACAGCGGCCGGCATTCTCATCGAACCAGGTCCACTGTCCGAATCCGCCTACCTCGAGCGTTCCCGGTAGCGGCTGCGGCGTGTCGTCCCACCACACGACCGGGCCGAACGCGGTCGGCGCCATACCCATCCACTGGCTGGCCGGGTCGGGCCAGAAATCCAGGCCCGCCTGGAAGCGGAAGTTCATCGTCGCGTCGGGCTCCGACTGCGGCATGTAATCCACGAGCGCCTGCAGGCGCAACGCGGTGAATCCGCCGAACGCGGCGGTAAATCCGAGCGCGCCCTCGGCGCCGTAGTTGTAGCGGTAGCCTCCTTCGCCGCGACGGTAGCTGCTCAGCACGGCGCCGCCGCCCACCTGGAAGCCGGCGTTGATGCCGGTCATCGAGGAGAACGGAAACGCGAACATGAGGCGCGCGGAAATCGGACCGTAGCGGGCCTTGCCCGTACCGGCCCAGTCAGGCTCGGTGTACGAGCCTTCCGCTTCGAGGAACGCGTTGGGGCTGATGAACGCCCCGATCCGTCCGCCATATCCGAACGCATCCTCGAGTCCGAGGTTGTCGTCGAACATGGTGTACTGCCCGAAGCCGCCAAGAATGAGCGTGCCCGGCTGTTGCGCTCCCGCCGCTCCGCCGAGGAGCAGCGCGACCATCGCGCCGATGCTCCAGGTTCGTTTCAACATGGTTTTTCCCCTCAGGAAATGAAGCTTCTTTGCAGCGGAAGCCGGTATGTGCTGGTTGAGATTGTCAGTCATGGTAGCGTCCCGTTACAGGCCACAATCGGCGCCGGCGTGGCCGTCGCGCCCGTCACCGTAACGTCTTCCTTCGACCAGGCGTTCCCCTTGTAGGTGCCCCGGACAAAGGTGACACCAGCTCCGGCGAGAATATGTCCCTGGAAGTTGGAGTCGGTCATGCTCGAGGCCTGTCTGACCCACCAGGTGACGTTGCACGCCGAAGCGCCGCCCGCCATGACCACGTTGAAGCTCGTGCCTGCCAACGCGCCGGGAATTCCAGCGCTTCCAATCTTGAACAGCCACTCGCCTGTCGACGAACCCGACAGCGTCAGCGTGCCCGTAAGGGTTGCCGCGTTGTCGAAGCAGTACACGCCCGGAGCGAGAATCCGCCCCGCCAGCGTTCCCGTGAGCGTCGTGCCGCAGGCCGTCGTTTCACGCGCATCGTATGCGACGAGGAAGTCCGCATAAGCCTGCTTCGCTGCGGCGGTGCCGATCTCAGTAGTACCGCTGATCGGGCACAGGGTCTGAGTAACCGAGCCGGGCGGTACTTCACCGGCTGTCTGGTTGGTCGCGACGCTTCCGGTGATGCTGCCGTTGGTGCAGGTCCAGGCCACGCGCGCGATCATGCGGAAGGCCGATGCCGTTACTGGAAGCGGCGGTGGCAGCGTTACGACCGGCGGAGGCGGCTCCGTCACTATCACGGTCGACGAATCCGCGAGCGTGCCTTGCGCTGCCCTGACCGTGTTAGTGTAGGTCCCGGGGGTGGCGCCGGCGGTAAAGACTACCGTCGTTCCGGTGGCGCCCGTGGGCACCGTTCCACCACCGTTGACGACGGACCACGTCGGGTTGATCGTGACGATGTTGCCGCCGGCATCCCTGCCGACTGCCGTGAACGTCTGCGTTCCATCCTGCGCGAGCGTCGTCGTCTCCGGAGTGACGACGAGCGTCGCCACTGGACCGGCGATCACGGTCACGTTCGCCGTGCCGAAGATCGACCCCGAGGTCGCTCTGACGCTGGCGTTGTACGTTCCGAGCGTGTTGCCGGCGGTGAACAACCCCGTCGATGCGTTGATGGTGCCCGGCGGGTTCGTGGTGGACCACACCGGCGTGATCGCGACGATGTTATTGAACGCGTCCCTGCCGACCGCGGTGAACTGCTGCGTCGCGCCAATCTGAAGCGTCGGGTTCGGCGTGACCGTGATGGTCGCGAGCGGGCCGGCGGTGACGGTGATCGTCGCCGTGGCTGTCAAGCCGCCACAGCTCACGGTAACCGTGCTCGTACCGGGTGTCGTCGGAGCGGCGAACAGTCCCGTGCTGCTGACCGTGCCACCGCCGGAGGTGACGGCGTAGGTCTCGCCGACGAGGTTCGTCACGGCGCTCCCGGCGCGCGTCCCCGCGGAGGTGAGCTGCACCGTACCCGTCGGGGTCGTGGTGGAAGCGGCAGGCGTAAGGGTGAGCGTGGTGAGCTGCTCGGGCCCGGTCGCGTCCTTACACGCGACGGTGAACAGTGCAGCGAATACCAGTACGGACAGGACGCGCCAAGTGGATCGGCGCGACAGCGCTTGGCCGTGGCGGCCCCTCATGAGACTTGTCATCTGACTCCTCCAACCCGATACAGGTGAACGCGAAGAGGCGCGGGCGCGCTCGGTTCGGTGGAGGTCTCGACTGGTCCGTGAATGTCGTGGCCCCGTGAGCCGCGTATCGCACGGACCGAGCCAAAGCGGCCAATCGTACACAGTCACGGCTAAGTCGCGACCACAAATTAGACCGGTTTTCGTACGTTAGCCCCCTGAAATAGGAGCTAACGTCTCTTTCCCGGCTAAGAAAGGCGGGGCGCCCAAGGTTCTGGACGCCCCGCCGGTACTTCCCGCCCCGGCCGACTAGGTCAGCCGGAGCGAAGGTTCTTCGTTGTTACGGCGTGCGAATCCTGCCGTCGCCACCGATGGTGACGATCCGGAAGTCATCGCGACGGTTGAGCTGGTGACACGCTTCCGTCATCGGAGTCTCGCTGCAAACCGGACGCTCTTCGCCATAGCTGACGAGGTCGAACCGGCCGGCATCGATCCCACGATCCACCAGATACTGCCTCGCGGAAGCCGCACGGCGCTGTCCGAGAGCCAGGTTGTACTCATCCGAGCCGCGGTTGTCCGCGTTGCCTTCGACCCGGATCCGCATGCCTGGATTGGCCTGCAGCCACGGGATCTTGCGGTCAAGCGTCGCCGCTGCGTCCGGCCTGATGTCCGACTTGTCGAAGTCGAAGTAGATCGGAGCAGTGATCGCGGTCGTATCGATCGCCACCTCTGGTGCACGGCAGGCGGGATCGGTCGCGAGGATGTTGTTGTTGTACACGCAGCGAGGAGCCGGCGGCGGCGGCGGCGGCGGCGGAGCCGGCGCGCGGCAGTTCGGGTCCGAAGCCAGGATACTGCTGTTCCACGCGCAGACCGCCGGAGGCGGCTCCGGCACGACGCGCGAGGCGCCGCCAAAGAACAGGCTCAGGCCGGCACGCGCAGCGTAGTTCAGCGACGCTTCCGGCTCCGAGTTCGGCATGTAGTCCACTACACCGTCGATACGCAGCGCTACGCGCGGCGCAAAGCCGATGCGGACACCAGCGATTCCCGACGCGCCGTAGTTGTACGTCGCAGGACGGGGATTCACATCTTCGCCAGCGCCGTAGTTGCTTCGTACAACACCGCCGCCGATGAGGAACGAGCTGTTCGATTCGAGGAACCCGGCGAACGGGAAGTTGTAGTTCAGGCGCAACGCGAACGTCGAATAGTCGATCTCATCCGCCGTGGGCGGAACGCCAGGCGTGGTGATCCTGTTGTCCAGCAGCGACCACTGGCCGTCGCCTTCGATCTGCCAGTTCGGCGTCAGGAAGACACCAGCGCGCCCGCCGTAGCCGAGGCCGTTGTCCGGACGGTTGGTCCCGCTGTAGCCGGCGTTGTCATCAAGGAAGGAGTACTGCACGAACCCGCCGAGCTCGAGCGTTCCGGGCAGCGGCTGCGGCGTCTCGTCCCACCATACCACGGGACCCGACGCCGTCGGGTTCATTCCCATCCACTGGCTGGCCGGGTCGGGCCAGAAATCCAGGCCTGCCTGGAAGCGGAAGTTCATCGTCGGGTCGGGCTCGGACGTCGGCATGTAGTCGACGAGCGCCTGCAGACGCAGCGCCGTGAACCCGCCGAAGGCAGCCGTGAAGCCGAGCGCGCCCTCCGCTCCGTAGTTGTAAGAATAGCCCGTGTTGCCCGTACGGTAGCTGCTCAGAACCGCGCCACCGCCGAACTGGAAGCCGGCGTTGATGCTGGGCATCGCGGAGAACGGAAACGCGAACATGAGTCGCGCCGAGATCGGGCCGTACTTGGCGTCACGGTCGGGTCCGGGCCCAACGTAGTTAGGCGCGGTGTACGAGCCCTCAGCCTCGAGGAAAATGTTCGGGCTGATGAACGCTCCGACTCTGCCGCCGTAACCGAACGCGTCTTCGAAGCCCACGTTGTCGTCGAAGAGCGTGTATTGTCCGAAACCGCCAAGAATCAGGGTGCCGGGCTGTTGTGCTACAACCGGGGCAGCGAGAAGCAGGGCGGCCATCGAACAGATGGTCCAACTCCTTCTTAACATGCGCACATCCTCTTTCAAAAGGGTAGTAAAAAAAACCCAACCGTGCTACGCTCCGACCAGCGACAGGCAGGATATGGGCCAATCAACTCCATCATGATCGACTAAACACCTATCCGGCTATGCCTTACGTCCTGCAAACTTACTTCGGACCGTAAAAAAAACCAGACTCCAGCCACAACACGTAAACATTTGTCGTGCTTACACTTGCACTGCGTCTAGCACCTTGGGTATGCAGGGGTGCAGCCAGTGCAATTTCAGCGCCACGGTCACGCTCGTACAAGGGCTTCCCGATCCCCCGCGAGGATCGCTGCGGCTCACCCCTCGAGCGGCGCCGCCAACAGCGCAATCCTCACCGTCGTGCCCGCGGCCTCGGCGCTCTCCACGTCGATCGCCCCGCCCCACGCTTCCACAAGACGCCGGCTGATCGCCAGCCCCAAGCCGCTCCCCGTCGTCCGCGTCGAGAAATGCGGCTCGAATACGCGCGGGAGATCCGCGGACGCGATGCCCGAGCCGTTGTCCTCGACTGATATCGTCACCCGCGCCTCGTCCCGCGTGACCGCGGCCGATACGTTGCGCGCGCCCGCGTGGCGCGCGTTCTCCAGCACATTGAGCAGCACCTCGCGCAACTCCGCGCGGCGCGCCATCGCGAAGGTCTCCGCCTCCGCGCCGGCGACGCTCCACTGGACGTCCGCTCCGGCCATCCGCTCCAGCTCGAGCACGTCGTGCAGTATCTCAGCGACGTTCACCGGCTCCGCCGGCGGCAGCTCCGGCTGCGCGGTGCCGTAGCTGCTGAAAGCGCGCGCGATGTTGTCCAGGCGGTCTATCTCCTCGAGCATGCGGCGCATGTTGGCGTCGAACACCTTGTCGAAATCCACCCGCGGGTCGTGCCGCGCGCGTTGCAGATGCTGCACGCCGAGCCGCATCGGCGTGAGCGGGTTCTTGATCTCGTGCGCGACCTGCCGCGCCATCTCGCCCCACGCGAGCACGCGCTCCGCGCGCGCCAGTTCCCGGCGGCTCGCGTCGAGGTCGTCCGCCATCCGCCGCACGGCGGTGAACGCCTGAGAAAACTCGGTAGGCGGCTTGACTGGAAGCGGCAGCTCGTCCTCACCGCGAGCGATCGCCCGCACCGAGCGGCGGAGCGCTTCGATGGGAGCGGCGAACTGGCGGGCCGCGATCCCGCTGAGCCAGAGCGCGGCGATCGCGCCCAGCGCCGTCGAAAAGAGCAGCAGCACGCCGAGGTCGTTGCGCCTGCGCGCGAGCGCCTCGTCGTCTCCGCGCGACGGCGCCGCGATCACGAACCGCTCGCCGGAGAAGCCGACCGATGCGCGGTAGCCGAACAGCACGCCGGCACCGCCGATACGCAGCTCGCGGCTCGCGGAGATCTCGTCGCCGAGATCGAGCGTCCGAAACACGCTGGGATGCAGCGCCCGGCCCACGGGCGACAGCGCCCAGTACAGCGAGTCGCTCGTCTCCGACAGCTCGCCGGCACGATACAGAAACAGCGGCAGCCCGAACCGCGCGCCGACCAGCTCCACGTTCCGCTCCGCGCCCGCCGCGATGACCGCGTTGAGCGTCTCCCGAACCACAAGCTGCCGCGTCTGGCGGAAATCGCTCCGGAGCCGGCGGTACGACCAAAGAGAGAACGCAACCGCGGGCGCCAGGAAAAAGACGAACAGCGCGACGATGAGGCGCGCGCGGTAGCTGCGTCCCCAATGCCGGATCCGCACTCGCGCCCTGGTGACCGCCCCGCCTTCCGCGCTGAGCGCGAGTATCCACACCAGCCACGCCACCAGCCCGTCGAGCAGCAGCACCAGCACAAGGCGCTGGAAGAGGGCCCACGGAGACCGCGTGTCCACCTCGAGGTGCACGCGCGCGGGACCGGCCACAGTCTGGATCACGTCGTCGGCGTGCAGCTCGTCGCCGATCCTTCGCCAAGTGATCCCGCCCGCCTGCGCGGACGCTCTCGGAGCGGGACGATCCGCGAGGTACAGCACGTACGGCGCGCGGTCCGGGACGGCCGGCGGAAGCCCGAGCAGCGGACCGTACGGATCGGGCGGGATGAGACGAGTTCGCGGCAGCACCGCGACCGACGTCGCTCCACTGTCGTGCGGCAGCACCAGCAGCTGCTGCGCGCCTGCCCCGGACAGGACGCGCCGCTGCAGCGACTCACCGCTATGGATCGCCTCCGCCACCGCTGCCGCGATAGCAGCGGTGTCCTGCGCCACACGCGCGGCGTCGAAGCTGGCGAGCGGACTGCCTCCGGAGCTCCACGAGCGGAGCGAGAGCGGGTAGCCCGCGATCGCCAGCTCACTCTCCACGTACCGCTGGAGCAGGTCTGCGCGCGAGACGGGTGGACGTCCCGCCGACAGCTGCTCGCGCAGCCGGTCCAGCAGTGCGGCAGCGTACTCGTCGCCAGCCTTCAAAGACGCGACGTCCGCCTCCGCCAGCGTGATTCGCTGCCGCGTGGTCGTGCGCCACACGATTCCCGCGGCCAGAGCTCCGGCGACCACGGCAGCCGCGAGCATGAAGTACCCGCGCAGCGCCGTCCGCCGCGGCGAGACTCCCGCCGCGAGCCACGCGGCCAGCCCGAGGAAAGCGAAGCACACGAGGAACAGCGGCAGCTGCCACATAAGCCAGAGCGTGATCGAGCTCCCTCGCGGCGGCTGCCCGATCCCGCCCGCGAGCGTCACCAACAGATAAATGCCGAGGCCGGCCGCGGCGAGCGCGGCGGCCGCGGCGAGCGGCGGCCGCAGCCGCACGCGCGCGCGAACCAGCGTGTACACGCCGAGCAGCAACAACAGCGCGGTGAACGTCAGCGCGGCGGCATTGGCGCTCCAGCGGCCGCCGGCAGCGGAGTAGTAGTACGACGGATTGAACCAGCGGGCGGAGTTCGAGAACGCGTTCAACGGCACGATCGCGACGCACGCGGCGCATACCGCGAGCGCGACGGCCCGGTCGGCGACGCTCCGACGGTGAAACGCGAACCAGAGCAGCGCCACCAGCACGAGGGCGAGCACCACCGCGATGCGGATGCGAGCCACCGAAACTGCTTCGAGCCGAACCTCTTCGGACGACAGCGGCACGGCTTGCACCCCGACGAGCGCGCGTCCCGCCGGGTCCCGCAGCAAGACCTCGCCCTGCCCCGCCGAATCCCCGAACAAATAAGTGAAGCCCGCGATCGAATGCCGCGCGACTACCTGCTCGTCGAGCGCCGTTGACAGCCTGTCGCCCGGAAGCTCCGCGTGCAGCACGAACGAAGCGACGGCCAGTCGGTCGCCGCGTGCCGCCGTCGCATTCACCGTAGTAAAGAAGCGGTCCGATGTCACGCTGAGCGGCGCGGTCACGTCCTCCGCGGCGATCGTGAGCCGGCCGCTCCAGGCGAGCCGCCGTCCGCCCTGGAACAGCATCACTCCCCAGGCGGGATCGCCGGTTCGGCGCGCGGGGATCGCGTCGAATGCCGCCTCCTGCGAGCGCGGAGCCTCGAGGGCCTCCTCCGCGGCCGCTTGAACCCTGGCGATCTCCCCGGTGAGGCGGGCGCGCAGATCGGCCACCGCCGCCTCGCGAATCGGCGCCGACGAGCCGAGCCGTTCGCCCTCGGCGGCGGAAAACGCTAACTTGGGCCCTGTCGGGAACCTGCTCCACGCAGCCAGCGCCAGCGCGCCGGCGCCGAGCATCACCAGCCAGAGCCGCGCGCGCCGCGCGTTCGCCGCGGAGCGGGTTCGAACTCCGGAGCTACCTGTGTCGTCCGTGCCCATTCAGACGTTCCACACCGCAGCACACTCGGCCGGCGGCCCCAAGCCGCTCCGAATCAAGGAGATGCTGCCATCGCAAATAGCCGCGGTGCTGCGCGAGGATCCGCGGCTCATCATTCCCGTCGGGACCTGTGAGCAGCACGGCCCGCATCTACCGATCGGCGTGGCGACGTTGATCATCGAGCACCTCTCGGACGACCTCTCATCTGAGTACGGCGTCCTCCGCGCTCCAACGGTCGAGTACGGGGTAAACGTAGATACGGAGAGAGGCCTCGCCGGCAACGGCTCGCTTAGGCGCAAGACGCTGCACCGAATGCTCAACGATCTGCTCGACTCGTGGGAAGCCTCGGGAGTCCGCGAGTTCATTCTGCTGACCGCTCACGGGCACGACCCGCACCAGGAAGCGCTCGCCACCGTGGTGACCGCCGAGGCCCGCGTCCGGGTCGTGGACGCGTTCGGAGTAAACGTCTCCGATCTCCTCGAGGGACAGGCCGAGCCGATGCACGGCGATGAAGTGGACACGTCGATTCTCCTGTATCTGGCGCCCGAGCTCGTGAACATGAACCTCGTTCGCGACAATATGATGGACCGCGAGCGGCTGCGACGTTACCGGCGCGGCAACTTGAAGCTTCCGGCAGGTAGCGGGGCGTCGATCGGCCGGCCCTCGCTGGCCACGGCCGAGAAGGGCCGGCTGCTGTACGAGCGCATCCGCACGCGCATCAGCGACAGGATATTCCTCGCGCCGTCGCTCGAGAGCTGAGCGTAAACACCTCGCGGGCGCGCCGACGAAACTTCAAGTAATTGGGTTCGTAGGTACGGCAACTTCACTCACGCCACATCCATGCGATTGTCGCTTCTGCTCCTACTCCAGCTCTCCGCCATGCCCCTGCTCGCGCAGGGCCAGGGTCGGCCCGACTCCGCCGGCCACGCCCTGACTCTACAGGAGGCGCTGACGCTGGCCACCCGCTTCAATCCGTCGCTCAGACAGGTCAGCAACAACATCCGCGGTGCGAACGCGGCGGTGCGCGCGGCGTACGGCGCGTTCCTGCCTTCGGCCGACGCGTCGCTCAGCTCCGAGTTCCAGCAGGGCGGTCGTCAGATCTTCAGCGGAGCGAGCCTCGGCGCCGGCTCCGACGCCATGCAGTCGTCGTACAGGATCGGCGTGAGCTACCGCCTCAACGCCGCGACATTCATCAATCCGTCGCTGCAGAAGGCGAGCCGCGAGGGCGTCGAGGCCGACATCAGCGGCGTCGAGTCGATTGTTCGCTCCAACGTGACCCAGCAGTACCTGAACGTGCTCGCAACGAAGGCACGCGCGGACCTGCAGGACACGCTGCTGATCGCGGCCGAGGCCGAGGTGGTTCTCGCGCGGGCGCGGGAGATCGTCGGCGCTGGCACGGAGCTCGACGTGCGCCGCGCGGAAGTCGCGCGCGGCGAGATTCAGGTGCAGCAGCTG
Organism: uncultured Gemmatimonadaceae bacterium; assembly: GCA_964350145.1. Classification (GTDB taxonomy): domain Bacteria; phylum Gemmatimonadota; class Gemmatimonadetes; order Gemmatimonadales; family Gemmatimonadaceae; genus JACDCY01. The sequence goes on along the minus strand of CAYGJL010000050.1, from coordinate 8,992 downwards.
CGCGAGCGGAACCAGGTGGACATCGAGGAGCTGCGGCTCTTTCAGGAGATGGGCGTGGAGCCGCGCACGGACGTGGTGCTGACCACGACTTTCGCGGTCGAGCCGTTCGATCGTCCGCTCGCAGAGCTGCTCGCGCTGGCCCGGGACCGGAATCCCGTGCTGCTCGCCACGCGGCAGCGCGAGCGCGTGGCCGAACTCGGCGTCCGGCGGCAGCGCGGTGAATACCTGCCGACGCTCACCATGAGCACGGGACTGGCCGGATACACCTTCGAGTACACCAATCCCGACTTCCTCGTGCAGCAGGCGCAGGGGCAGATCATTGGGCAGCAGGCGGCTTGCGTGGAGCGCGAGCAGCGCTTTGCCGCGGTCGGGCTTCCCAACCAGCTCGCCGGGTGCTCGTCCATCACGTTCACGCCGGCGCAGGCGGCCGCGCTCAGACAGCAGAACAACCAGTTCCCGTTCGGCTTCAACAGCAGCCCGCGCTCGGTCTCGGCCACGCTGTCGCTGCCATTGTTCGACGGCTTCGCGCGGTCACTCCGCCGGCAGGAAGCTGTGGCGGCAAGCGACGACGCGCGCCACGCGGTGCGGGCCCGCGAGCTGGCCGTGACGACCGACGTCACCGCCGCGTACCTCACGCTGCAGACGGCGCTCCGCACGGTGACGCTACAGGAGCGCAACGCCGCGATGGCGCGGGACGAGATGAAGCTGTCGCGGGACCGCTATCGCATCGGCATGGCGGGCTTCATTGATCTCACGCAGGCGCGCGATGCGTTCGAGCGCGCAGAGAGCGCACGCATCACCGCGATCTACGACTATCACAAGGCCTTCGCCGCGCTGGAAAGCGCGGTCGGCCGGCCTCTTCGCTGACGGAGCGATAAATGTCCAAACGGAAAAAGTGGTCGATCCTCGCCGGAGCAGGTGTCCTGGTCGTCGCGATCGGCGGCATTGCGGCCGCCAAAGGTGGTGACAAGGCGACGGAAGTTCGCATCGAGCCGGTCGAGCGCCGCGATCTCGTGGCGTCGGTGACCGCGAGCGGACAGGTGCAGCCACGCAAGAAAGTGGACGTCAGCGCGGACATCACCGGCCGCATCGTGCGGCTGGCGGTGCGCGAAGGCGACCGCGTCACCAAGGGTCAGTTCCTGCTCGAGATCGATCCGTCCAACTACATCGCGGAATCCGAGCGCTCGGCGGCGGCCGTGGCCAGCAGTCAGGCCAACCTGCGGCAGGCGCGGACGAGTCTGGGGCAGGCGCAGCGGAACTACGAGCGGATGGCCGAGCTCAAGCGCGCCAACCCGACGCTCATCTCCGACGAGCAGGTCGAGCAGCTCCGGACGCAGGTCGAGGTGTCCGAAGCCTCGGCGCAGGCCTCTTCGCACGCCGTGGCGCAGGCCGCGGCCGCGCTGCGGGACGCGCGCAGCCGGCTCGCCAAGACGACCATCGTCGCGCCGATGACCGGCCAGGTCACGCGGCTGGTGGTCGAGGAAGGCGAGACGGCGATCCAGGGCACGATGAGCCGGGACGCGGCGACGCTGCTCACCATCGCCGACATGAGCGTGCTCGAGGTGAGGGTCAAGGTGGACGAGACCGACGTCTCCACCATCGCGCTCGGAGACTCGGCGGTGGTGCAGATAGACGCGTTCGTGGACACGACCTTCCGCGGCCGCGTCGTCGAGATCTCGAACAGCTCGCTGCGCGCGCCGGGCGGCGGGACCGCCGCATCCGCGGACCAGGCGATCGACTACGAGGTGACCGTCGAACTGCTGAACGCTCCGCCGACGACGCGACCGGACTTCTCGGCCACGGCGAAGATCATCACCGAGACGAGAACCAAGGCGCTCTCCATTCCGATCATCGCGCTGACCGTGCGCGAGGACACCACCGACCGCACCGCGGACACGGTGATGACCCTCGGTCGGCCGCAGCCCAAGGTGCAGGTCGGGAAGCGCGACGTGGAAGGCGTGTTCGTCGTCGGCACGGACAACAAGGTGACGTTCCGCCCCGTGCGGGTAGGCATCGCCGGCGAGCGGTATTTCGAAGTGCTGTCGGGGCTGCGCGAGAACGAGAAGATCGTGGGCGGCACGTACCAGGCGATCCGCGATCTGAAGGACGGCCGAACGGTCAAGGAAGAAGAGAAGAAGGAAGAGAAGAAGGCGTGATGCCCGGAATCACCGACGTGCCATCGGCGGGCGAGCCGGGCCTCAGCACCACCGGCGAGCGGAAGATCGTCACCGCCAGCGCGGGCGAGGCGCCGGGAAAGGATTGGGTGATCGTCGCGCGCGGTCTCACCCGCGAGTACGACATGGGCGGCGAGATCGTGCGAGCGCTCCGCGGCGTGGACATCGCCATACGGCGCAACGAGTATGTCGCCATCATGGGTCCGTCGGGCTCGGGCAAGTCCACGCTCATGAACCTCATCGGCTGCCTCGACACGCCCACCGCGGGCGAGTACTGGCTGAACGGCATGCTCGTGTCCGACATGAACGACGACGAGCTGGCGCGGATCAGAAACCGCGAAATCGGTTTCGTCTTCCAGACGTTCAACCTGCTCCCGCGCGCGAGCGCGCTGCACAACGTGGAGCTGCCGCTGGTGTACGGCGGCGTTCCGGCCGCGGAGCGCCGGAAGCGCGCGGAAGAGGCGTTGGACAGCGTGGGATTGTCCGACCGGATGCACCACCGGCCCAACGAGCTGTCGGGCGGACAGCGGCAGCGCGTGGCCATCGCGCGCGCGCTGGTCAACCGCCCGTCCATTCTCCTGGCCGACGAGCCGACGGGGAACCTGGATTCGACGACGTCTGCCGAGATCATGAACGTGTTCGAGCAGCTCGCCGAGTCGGGTCAGACCGTGATCATGGTGACGCACGAGGCTGACATCGCAGCGCACGCCAAGCGCGTGGTGGTGCTGCGCGACGGGATGGTGGAGAGCGACGATCGCCGCGAGAAGTTCGCGGCGCGAATCGGCGGCTAGTCCGTGCGGCTGCTCGACGCGATCCGGCTCGCGTTCCAGACGCTGCGCGTGCAGAAGCTCAAGAGCTTCTTCACTCTCGCGGGCGTCACGATCGGAGTCATGTTCCTCATCGCCGTCGTCTCCATAGTGGAGGGGATGGGCAGCTACATGGAGAACGACTTCGTCGCGAAGCTGATCGGCACCAACACCTTTCAGCTGCGCCGCTTCCCCTCCATCAGTGACGCGAGCGAATCGGAGTGGCGCGAGTGGGTGCGCCGCCCGCGCATCACCTTCGACGACGCGAAGGAGGTCGCCGCCGCGCTCCCTCCCGGCTCGATGTGGTCGGTCGAGAGCTCGGACAACATCGCGATCGAGTCGCGGTACGCGCGCCCGCGCGAGCTGGAAGCGTCGGCCGTGGACGGCGACTACTTCCGCATCCGGAACATGGAGGTCGCGCAGGGGCGGCTCATCAGCCCGCAGGAGCTCGCCCTCGGTAGCCGCGTGGTGGTGATCGGGCAGGAGATCGCGACGCGCTTCTTCCCCCGCCTCAATCCCGTCGGCCGGACGCTCAAGGTCGGCGGCACCGGCTACGAGGTGATCGGCGTCGCGGCCAAGCAGGGATCCATCTTCGGAATCTCGCTGGACCGGTTCGTGATCGCGTCGGCCAACAGCCCGCTGCAGCGCCTGGTGAACCCGCACGGGCTGATCGACGGCATGAAGGTGAAGATGCCGACGACCGAAGCGATGTTCGACGCGCGCGAGACCGTGCGCCAGGTCATGCGGACCCGGCACCGGCTCCGCGCGTCGCAGCCGGACAACTTCGTGATGGAGACGTCGGAGTCGGCGCTCGAGTTCTGGAAGAAGATCGAGGGCAATCTCGTCATCGCCGGCGTCATCCTGCCGGCGATCGCGCTCATCGTCGGCGCGCTGGTGATCATGAACATCATGCTGGTCGCGGTCAGCGAGCGCACCCGCGAGATAGGCATCCGCAAGGCTATCGGCGCGAAGTACCGCGACATCCTGGCGCAATTCCTCGTGGAGGCCACCACGCTCAGCATCATCGGCGCCGCGATCGGCGTGGCGCTGGGCATCATCCTGTCGCAGACGATCGCCGCGCTCTCGCCGCTGCCCGCGTCCGTCGCGCCGTGGTCCATCGTCACGGGAATCCTGGTCGGGGCCGGCGTGGGAGTCGTCGCGGGTGTGTACCCCGCGAGCCGCGCCGCGCGGCTGGACCCGATCGCCGCGCTGAGGGCCGAGTAAATGCGCTTCTCTTCCGCGCTGTTCAACATCGTCGAGGGCGTCGGCATCGCGTTCGACGCGATCCGCTCCAACAAGGTGCGGGCCGCGCTGACGATGATGGGCGTGGCGGTCGGCGTGTTCGTCGTCGTCGCCCTGTCGGCCGCGGTGCACGGGATCAACCAGAGCGTGGCCCGCGACCTCGAGTCCGCCGGCCCGACGAGCTTCATGATCTTCCGCCGCCCGGTGAGCCTCGGCGACATCTGCGACGGGACCGACGACACCTGCCCGTGGCGGCGCAATCCGCCGCTGACGCTGGCGGAAGCGCGCGGGATCGGAGCGCTGGCGTCCATCGCTGCGGTCACGTCGCACATCAGCGACTGGGGCAGCTACCGGTACAAGGACAAGGAGCTCAATGCCGGCCGCGACGCTTTCTCGCACGGTTGGATCGAGGTGGACGGCGGTGACATAGTAGCGGGCCGCGACTTCACCTACGCCGAAGCGCTGACCGGCGCGCGCGTGATCGTAATCAACACGGAGATGGCGACACGGCTGCTGGGCGACTCCGACCCGATCGGCAAGCAGATCCTCGTCGGCGGCATCCCGTTCACTGTCATTGGCGTGCATCACAACGTCGGCAGCTTCCTCGGCAAGCCGAGCTCGTCGGCCTCGGGTAACGACCCGCGCGGGATCGTGCCGCTCGAGTCGGCGCGCCGCCATCTGGACAGCTCACCGCGCCGGCTCGACCTCACCGTCAAGCCCGCCGCCGGCGTGACGCAGGCCGAAGCGATCGACGACGTGACCGCGTACCTGCGTGGCAATCGCGGACTCCGGCCCGCCGAGCCGAGCGACTTCGCGATCGTGACGTCGGAGCAACTGATGGAGATTTACAACGGCTTCTTCGGCGTATTCTTCGTGATCATGCTCGCGCTGTCGGCGGTCGGGCTGCTCGTCGGAGGCGTGGGCGTAATCGCGATCATGATGATCAGCGTCACCGAGCGCACCCGCGAGATCGGCGTCCGCAAGGCGCTCGGCGCCACCCGGCTCACGATCCTGTGGCAATTCCTGGTGGAAGCGGCCACGCTGACCAGCATCGGCGCGGGGATCGGACTGTTCGCGGGAACGTTCGCCGCGATGCTGGTGAGCGAGCTGACGCCGATTCCAGCGCAGACGCCGCCCGGCGCGATCGCCGCCGCGCTGGGAGTCAGCGCCCTGACCGGTATGGTGTTCGGGTTGTGGCCGGCGATGAAAGCATCGCGCCTCGACCCCGTCGAGGCGCTTCGCTTCGAATAGCAGTCACCGCGTAGCGAAGACCTCCATCGTCGTCGCCGCGGTCATGCCGAGGGGGATGGTGAAGGAGAAGACCGTGCCTTCCCCTGGAGCGCTGCTGACGGCGATGCGGCCGCCGTGCGCTTCCACTATCCCCTTGGCGATCGTGAGGCCGAGCCCGCTCCCGAGGGATGCCGTCTGCTTGGCCTGCCAGTAGCGGTCGAACACCCGCGGCAGGTCGGCCGGCGGAATGCCGGGGCCCGTATCCACCACGTCGAACGCGACGGCGTCGTCCACGAGCCGCGCGCGAATCAGTACGCGGCCACCCTCGGGCGTGAACTTTATCGCGTTGCCGCCGAGGTTGGAGAAGACCTGAAAAAGGCGGTCGCGGTCAGCGTACAGCACCGGTAGCTCCGGCGCGGCCTCGAGCGCCAGCTCGATCTGCTTGGCCGCCGCCAGCGGCCGCAGCGTCTCCACCACCTCGTCCACGAGCGGCGTGACTTCCTGGGGAGACCGATGGACGTGCAGCTTCCCCGCCTCGATCGCGTTGGCGTCGAGCAGGTCGTGGATCAGGCGATACATCCGACCGGCCTCGCGCTTGACCGCATTGAGTTGCCGCCGCTCCATCGCGTGGGCCTCGTCGTCCGGCACGATGTCCTCGAGCAGGAAGCTCACGGCCATCTGGATCGTGCTGAGCGGATTCTTCAGGTCGTGCGACACCACCGCCACCATCTTCTCCCGGTCCCGCCCCGCTTCTTCGGCCGCGCGGTACAGCATGGCGTGATCCACGGCCAGCGCGGCGCGGCGGCCGATCTCGGACGCGAACAGGACGTCGCTGTCCGCGTAGCGCCGCCCGGATTCCGCGGTCGCCACGAAAATCAGCAGGCCGAGAACATGGCCGCGGGCCACGAGCGGAACGCCGAGATACGCGGTCGGCGCCAGCTCGCGCAGCAGCGCGAGGTGCGTCTCGTCTACCGCGAGGACCCGCAGGAACGCTCCGTCCACCGTGTTGATCAGCTGGGGCTCGCCGCTGAGAATGGCCCTGGCTCCCGGATGATCCATGCCGCCGATGTTCGGCGTGTACTTTCGCAGCTTCGCGACGAGCTCCGCTTTCGCCGGATCGCGGTGTGCGGACGATCCCCATGCCACTACTCCGCGTTCGTCCATCACGCCGATGGCGCAATAGTCTGCGACGGTCGGAACGGATAGCTCGACCACGCTCGCCAGAGTCGCCTCGTAATCGAGCGAGGCCTCCATCAGCGCGCCGGCCTCGGCAAGGAACTCCCAGCGGCTCCCGAGAATCGCGCGCCGTCTGCGCTCCGCCGTCTCGCCGAGTCGTGCAAACCGCGCGCGCCAGCTGTTGGTTTCAGCCATGCTGCAAACTAGGCCAATTGCGGCCTCAGGACTAACTACAATCGACGATCGACGACTGATTGAGGACTGAGGAGATTGGCGTTCCGCGATCCTCCGTCCTCGATTAATCGCCGATCCGCGATGGCCATTGGTCCTGAGGCCGCAAGAGTCCTCAATCTTCAGTCGCAAGCGTTGAAAATCGGCCCGCTTGTGCCGGTCGCGGCGAGCGGATTGGTTTGGCGCATGAGCACTCGAAGCCAATGACGGCGGGCGAGACCGCGGAAGCCGCCGTGGAGTACGCCGCGCTTCGCGCTCTCGCGCTGGCAATCTGCATTTCGCCTCAGGCGGCATTCGCGCAGGACAGCACGACGGTTCTGCCGGCTGTCGAGATCGTGGTCACTCGTGACCCGCGCGCGGCGATTCTTACCGCGCCGTACGCGATCACAATCAGCCGCCGCAACGCGCTGGACGCGCGGGGGCAGATGCAGGACGTGCTTGCCGGCATCGCCGGCCTGTTCGTCGCCAACCGTAACAACCCGACGCAGGATCCGAGGATCGTGATTCGCGGCGTCGGCGCGCGCACAGCGTTCGGCGTGCGGGGCGTGCGTGTGCTGTACGATGGAATCCCGCTCACCGTGGCCGACGGACAGACGCCCGTAGACTATCTCGACGCGGAGTCCGTCGGCCGGATCGAAGTGATTCGCGGCAGCGCGTCGTCGCTGTACGGCAATGCGTCGGGCGGGGTGGTCGCGTTCTCTTCCCCGCCGCTCGACAGCTCGGGTCTCGAGGGTGCCGCGCTGGCGGGCTCGTACGGGCTGCGCCGCTTCAGCGCGCGCGCCACCGGCGGCAGCGCGACCCTGCGGTATGCAGCGAGCGCGAGCCAGTCGTATGATGCCGGCTTTCGCGAGCACGCGCGCCAGCAGGTGACGCGCGCCGCCGCGCGGGTGCGGCGGATCTTCGGCGCGTCCAGCGTCACGGCGCATCTGCTCGCCTTCGACATGCCGTTGGCGGAGAATCCGCGCGCCCTCACCGCCGCGCAGCTCGCGACCGACCGGCGAATGGCGGAGCCGCTCGCCTTGGCGCGCGAAGCCGGCAAGCAGGTTCGCCAGGTGCAGGCGGGAGTCACCATCGACCGCGACGTGGCCGGCGGCGATCTGTCGGCCGTGCTCTTCGCCGGCCGGCGCGATCTAGACAACCCCCTGACTTTCGCCGAGATCGGGCTCGACCGGAAGAGCGGTGGACTGCTGCTGCGCGCGTCCCGTCGCGCCGCGCGGTCGTCGCGCTTCACCGTCGGGCTCGACGCGCAAACGCAGCACGACGACCGGCGCGAGTTCGAGAACTGCCGCGACGCCGGCGCGTCGTCGGCCCGCTGTCCGCTCGTGCCCGCGGAGCGCGGCGCCCTCCGGCGCGCGCAACGTGAGCTCGTGTCCAGCGTCGGCCCGTACGTCAGCAGCGAGATCGTGCTGGCGCGATCATATCGCGTCTCCGCCGGCGTCCGCGCGGACGCGATCAGGTTCGACGTGCACGACCGGCTCGTCACGCCCACGGACCCGGACGAGTCCGGCAGCCGTACGATGCGCGCGATCAGCCCGCACGTCGGCGTCGTCGTACCGATCGGCCCGCGCGCGTCGATCTACGCGAGCGTCGCGTCGGCGTTCGAGACTCCGACCGCGACGGAGCTGGGGAACAAGCCCGACGGGTCCGCCGGAGTCAACACCACGCTGGAGCCGCAGCGATCGCGCACCGTCGAAGCGGGAGCGAAAGGGAGCTTCGCGCGGGCGGAATACGACTTCGCGGCGTTCAGTACGGCCGTGCGCGACGAGCTGGTCCCGTTCGAGATAGCGGGCGGCGCCGGCCGAAGATTTTTCAGAAACGCCGGCCACACGCGTAGGCGCGGCGCGGAACTGTCGCTCGCAACGCGAGCGGGGCCTTTGGAGCTACGGTCGGCCGCGACCTACTCCGACTTCGAGTTCGTGGAATTCGAGACCGCTACGGCAAATCTCGCGGGCAAGACGATTCCGGGAGTCCCCGCGCGCTTTGCGGAGTTGTCCGCAACGTGGACCGCGAGGACCGTGCAGATCGGCGCATCGGGGAGATTCGCATCGTCCGTCTTCGCGAACGACGCGAACACGGCGCGCGCGCCCGGGTACGAGATTCTCAACCTCCGCGCCCGCGGATCGATCGCGGTCG
>CAYGJL010000049.1:0-21069 GCA_964350145.1 uncultured Gemmatimonadaceae bacterium | reverse complement strand
TTTAATGATACGGCGACCACCGAGATCTACACTTCTAGCTTCGTCGGCAGCGTCAAAGCGGAGCCGAACGTGGTGCCGATGATCGACATCATGCTCGTGCTGCTCATCATCTTCATGCTCGTCATCCCGGCGGTGAGCGCCGGCTTTCAGGCGATCCCGCCGCAGGGGCAGAACCTCAAGCCCCATCCGGAGGAGGACACCGATCAGGTGCTGGGCATCGACGCCGACGGCCAGTACTACCTGAATCGGGCGCCGATCCCGAACGCCGAGCTCGGCGCGCGGCTGAACGACATATTCGGAAATCGCGAAGAGGATTTTCTGTTGTACGTCAAGGCGCACAAGGACCTGGAGTACTCCAAGATCCTCGACGCGCTGGATATCGCGGCGAAGAACAAGGTCAGGGTGGCGGGAATGATCACGGACCAGACACCGGGGACGCAGTCGCTGGTGGCGAGTGACAACCTGTTGCAGTCGCAGCCCGCGGTGCCGCCGGGAGGGACCCCATAATGAGCATGCAGGTAAGCTCGAGCGCTCACAACACGCTCAGCAACGAGCCGAACGTGGTGCCGATGATCGACATCCTGCTCGTGCTCCTGATCATCTTCATGCTGGTGATCCCATTGTCGCGGAAGGCGATCGATCTCCAGCTGCCGGATCCGAGCCCGCCGCCGTCGTCGGGGCCGCCGCCCGCGCAGATCGTGCTCGAAGTGCTGCCCAACGGTCAGTTCGCGGTGAACAAGCAGCCGGTGGCCAGGGCCGCGCTGCACGCCGAGCTGAAGAAGATCTACGATCCGCGCCCCGACAAGATCATCTTCGTGAAGGGTCATCCGACGGTGAAGTACTCGGACGTGATCTGGGCGATGGACGTGTCGCGCGGAGCCGGAGTCAAGGTCATCGGCGTGACGCCGAAGGAAGCTGCGCCAGCGGGATCGTAAGGCTGGTGCGGGCGATCATGGCGGCGGGCGGACCCTTGGGGTTCGCCCGCCGTATCATTTGATATGACGAGGCAGCGCAATGCATCCCCAGCCATCGCTGGTCCTCCGCCCCGCAAGCGAGAGGGGCCCGGAGGATTCCTGCTGTCCGTGTTCGTGCACGCGACGCTGGTGCTGCTGATCATTACTTCTCCCTTCTCGCACGGGTTCACACCGCCCGCGTCGGAATTGGGCGGCGGGCCCGGGCCGGCTGGCGGAGGCGGCGGGCGCAGCGGTTCGGGCGCGGACGGCGAGCGTCTGCGGTTCGTGCAGACACGGCCAGCGCCGCCAACGCCCGCACCGGCGCTCGTGCCTTCACCGCCGATATCCGTTCCGGTGGAGCCCGTGGTGACTCCGGCCGCGCGCGAGCCGGTGGCGATCGGACCGGTCTCCGGCACGGCGATTACGGGAACCGGCACGGCCGGCCAGGGCGGCGCCGGATCGGGAACCGGCGGCGGCATCGGCAGCGGAACCGGGACGGGAACGGGCTCCGGTACGGGCCCGGGAACCGGCGGCGGCGACGGACTGAATCACCCCCCGACGCCCACCCAGGTCTTCCTCCCGCCGCTACCCGCGCCTCCCAGGATCAAGCCATACCATCTCATCGCGTGGTTCGACGTGGACGAGCGCGGCAGGGCGCGGCTCCTGAGCTTCAATCCGTCGCGGGATGCCTCGTACAACCGCCGGCTGCGCGAGGTGCTGCAGTCGCTCAGGTTCCGGCCGGGGGTCACGGCGGATGGCGTGCCGGTTCGGGATACGATCGATATTCAGTTCGTATTCTAACTGCCAAATAGAACTGCCAAGCTGCGAGCGGCCAGCGGGGAGCTGACAGCTGCGAGCTTCAACTGCCACATAGAACTGCCAAGCTGCGAGCTGCCAGCGGGGAGCTACCAGCTTCGAGCCGAACGAGAACGATTATCGGTGATGGGGAGTGGTCCGGTCGACGGGGTGCCGTAAAGCCAACGTCCGAGGATGGCGGACTACAAAAAACTCAAGGTTTGGCAAAAAGCCCACTCACTTTCGCTGCACGCGCATCGGGCGGCAACCCGAATCCGCGGGCAACATTACGCAGCCCTTCGGAGCCAGATCATCCGCTCGGCCAGTTCGGTTGCATCGAACATCGTCGAGGGACGAGAGCAGAAGACGGACCCCGCGTTCGCCCGCTACCTGCGATTCTCGATCTCGTCAGCCTCTGAACTGGAGTATCACCTGCTGGAAGCCAAGGAGATGCAGGTCGTCAGCGTCGGCGAGCACCTCTCGCTGTCGAGCCAGGTGGTGGAGGTGCGGATGATGCTACACGGTCTCATTCGCCGGCTCGATGGCGGCGGTGACGCCGGCTCGTAGCTGGAAGCTCCCGGCTGGCCGCTCGCAGCTTGGCCGTTCTATGTGGCAGTTCAAGCCCGTAGCTGGAAGCTCCCCGCTGGCAGCTCGCGGCTTGGCAGTTCTATGTGGCAGTTAGCAGTACCCGCTGCTACATTCGCGCGCCATGCAACCCAATACCACTGAAGTTCTGACCAACGCCGCGCCGCACCGCGCCGGCGGTGAAGCCAACCTCATAGTCCCCGACCTTTCCGGCGCCACGTTCATGGGCGTGGAGGGCACCACTCTCCTGCTCTGGGGAATGGGCGTGTGCGTCCTTGGCCTGCTGTTCGGCCTCGTGATCTACCGGCAGCTTCAGCGGCTCCCGGTGCACGGCTCGATGCTGGAGATCTCCGAGCTGATTTACGAGACGTGCAAGACTTATCTCATCCAGCAGGGCAAGTTCCTGCTGATACTCGAGGTCTTCATCGGCCTCGTCATCCTGCTGTACTTCGGGGTGCTGCTCGACTTCGAGGCGACGCGCGTTGGCATCATCCTGCTGTTCAGCCTCGTCGGCATCGGCGGCAGCTACGGAGTCGCGTGGTTCGGCATCAGGGTGAACACGTTCGCGAACTCGCGGACGGCGTTCGCGAGCCTCCGGGGCGGCGCGTTCCCGCTGTACTCGATTCCGCTCCGCGCCGGGATGAGCATCGGGATGCTGTTGATCAGCGTGGAGCTGCTGCTGATGCTGTTCATCCTGCTGTTCGTGCCGGGGGAGTACGCGGGTCCGTGCTTCATCGGCTTCGCGATCGGCGAGTCGCTGGGCGCGGCGGCGCTGCGCATCGCCGGCGGGATCTTCACGAAGATCGCCGACATCGGCGCCGACCTCATGAAGATCGTGTTCAACATCAAGGAGGACGACGCGCGCAATCCCGGCGTGATCGCCGACTGCACGGGCGACAACGCCGGCGACTCGGTGGGGCCGAGCGCGGACGGCTTCGAGACGTACGGCGTCACCGGGGTCGCGCTGATCTCCTTCATCCTGCTCGCGGTGACGAGTCCCGCGGTGCAGGTGCAGCTCCTGGTCTGGATCTTCGTGATGCGCGTCGTGATGATCATCGCCAGCGGCGCGTCCTATCTGATCAACGAGGCGATCGCGCGCGCGCGTTACAGCACGGTCGAGCGCATGAATTTCGAGGCGCCGCTCACGTCGCTGGTCTGGCTCACGTCGTTCGTGTCGGTCGGGCTGACGTTCCTCGTCTCGTACCTGCTGATTCCCGACCTGGGCGACGGTACGCTGTGGTGGAAGCTGTCGGCCGTGATCACCTGCGGCACGCTCGCGGGAGCCATCATCCCCGAGCTGGTGAAGATCTTCACCTCCATGAACTCGGCGCACGTGCGCGAGGTGGTGACGTCGTCCCGCGAGGGCGGCGCTTCGCTCAACATCCTGTCGGGTCTCGTGGCGGGCAACTTCAGCGCCTACTGGCTCGGCATGGCGATCATGGCGCTGATGGCGATCGCGTACGGCGTCAGCTCGCAGGGCTTCGATGCGCTCATGATAGCGCCGGCCGTGTTCGCGTTCGGTCTGGTGGCGTTCGGCTTCCTCGGCATGGGCCCGGTCACCATCGCGGTGGATTCCTACGGACCCGTTACGGATAACGCGCAATCGGTGTTCGAGCTGTCCATGATCGAGCAGATTCCGGGGATCGAGGCGAGCATCAAGTCGGAGTACGACTTCGAGCCCCGTTTCGCGCACGCCAAGGACTTGCTGGAGGAGAACGACGGCGCGGGGAACACGTTCAAGGCCAGCGCCAAGCCCGTGCTCATCGGCACGGCGGTGGTCGGCGCGACCACGATGATCTTCTCCATCATCATCGCGCTCACCCAGGGACTCCAGCCGGAGTTCCTCCAGCGCCTGTCGATCCTGCACGCGCCGTTCCTGCTCGGGCTCATCACCGGCGGGGCGATGATCTACTGGTTCACCGGCGCGTCCACGCAGGCGGTCACCACCGGCGCGTATCGCGCGGTCGAGTTCATCAAGGCGAACATCAACCTGGAGACGAGCACGCGCGCGTCGGTCGCGGACAGCAAGAAGGTCGTGGAGATCTGCACGCTGTACGCGCAAAAGGGGATGTTCAACATCTTCCTGGCGGTGTTCTTCTCCACGCTCTCGTTTGCGTTCATCGAGCCGTTCTTCTTCATCGGCTACCTCGTGTCGATCGCGATCTTCGGGCTCTTCCAGGCGATCTTCATGGCGAACGCGGGCGGCGCGTGGGACAACGCCAAGAAGATCGTGGAGGTGGAGCTGAAGCAGAAGGGAACGCCGCTGCACGCCGCGACGGTCGTCGGCGACACGGTGGGCGATCCGTTCAAGGACACATCTTCGGTCGCGCTGAACCCGGTCATCAAGTTCACGACTCTCTTCGGTCTCCTGGCCGTCGAGCTGGCGGTGTCGCTCACCGACCAGCAGGGCGCGCTCTGGACCACGTCGCTGTCGGGGGTTTTCTTCCTGGTGGCCGCGGTGTTCGTGTGGCGCTCGTTCTACGCCATGCGGATCGAGTCCGCCGCCTGATCGCGACCGCCAGTCCGCCACCCGCGCAACGAATGATCGAATGCTGACACAGCTCTTGGCTCGCAAGCCGATCGTCGACATTCTGGAAGATCGCGATCACCCGAATTCGATGAAGCGGGCGCTCGGCGCGGGGGACCTGGTGATGCTCGCCATCGGCGCGGTGATCGGCGCCGGAATCTTCTCGTCCATCGGGACGGCTGCCGCCGGAGAGATTCTGCCGAACGGCGTGGTGGTGCGGTACGGCGCGGGCCCCGCGCTGGTCTTCTCCTTCATCCTGCTCGGCGGCGTGTGCGCGCTCGCGGCGCTGTGCTACGCCGAGCTGGCGTCCATGATCCCGCAGGCGGGAAGCGCGTACTCGTACTCGTACGCGACTCTGGGCGAGTTCGTGGCGTGGATCATCGGCTGGGACCTGATGCTCGAGTACGCGATCGGCAACATCGCGGTGGCGGTGGCGTGGGGTGGCTACTTCAACTCGCTGCTGTCCGCGTTCGGCCTCGCGTTCCCCGACTGGGCCACGCACGGCTACCGCAGCGCCCTGCTCAGCTCCGATCCGGCGGTGCACGGCTTGCTGGAGACCGCGCCGAGGATCATGGGAGTTCCGATCCTCGTCAACATCCCGGCGTTCGCGATCGTCGCGGCCATCACGTGGCTGCTGCTCCGCGGCGTGCGGGAGAGCGTCCGCGCCAACAACATCATGGTCGTGGTGAAGCTGCTGGTGCTTGGCTTCTTCGTCGTGGTGGGCGCGATCCATATCAATCCGGACAACTACGTCCCCTTCGCCCCCAACGGCTGGCGCGGCATCCATCAGGGAGCGGCGATCGTGTTCTTCGCGTACATCGGATTCGACGCGATCTCGACCGCCGCCGAGGAGACCAAGAATCCGCAGCGTAACATGCCGCGCGGCATCCTGGGCGGACTGGCGATCTGCACCGTGATCTACGTGATCGTGGGAATCGTGGCGACGGGGCTCGTGCCGTACGAGCAGCTGCGCGCGGCTGACCCGCTGACCCGCGCGCTTCAGGTCGCCGGCCTCGAGACCGCGAGCTGGATCGTCGCGTTCGGGGCCGTGGTGTCACTGACGGCCGTGCTGCTCGTGTTCCAGTACGGTCAGCCGCGAATCTTCTACGCGATGGCGCGGGACGGACTGCTCCCGAAATGGGCGGCGAAGATCCATCCGAAGACGCGCATCCCGCACATCACCACGTTCTGGACCGGCGCGATCGTGGCGGTGGGGGCGCTGTTCGCAGATGAGAACGAGATCTACGACCTGACGAACATCGGGACGCTCTCGGCGTTCGCGATCGTGTGCGTCGGTGTCCTGGTGTTGCGGCGCATAGACCCTTCCAGGCCGCGGCCTTTCCGCGTCCCGATGGTTTGGGCGGTAACGCTCGGCGGGGCGGCGGCGTGCATCTACGTGATGTCCGGGCTGCCGGTCCGCGCGTGGGAGCGATTCGGAATCTGGATGGCTCTGGGAATCATTCTGTATTTCGCCTTCGGCTTCCGGCACTCCAAGCTGCGCCGCGAACGCCTGAGGCTCGCATCCGAAGAGGAGTGAAGCGACGATGAGCGAGTCCGTGGGCGGGAGCGGACGCGGCATGAAGCTGCACACCAAGATTCTGCTGGGACTCGCCATCGGAGCCGCGCTCGGCGTCGCGGCGAACCTGATGCTCGGCGCGGACCACCCGACGGTCGAGTGGCTCAACAAATATCTCGCGGGGCCCGTCGGCCAGATCTTTCTGCGAATGCTGTTCATGATCGTGATGCCGCTGGTGTTCGCGTCCATCGCGCTCGGCGTCGCCGGTCTCGGGGACATCCGCAACGTCGGCCGCGTGGGCGGGAAGACGCTGGCGTATTTCCTGGTCACGACCGCGCTCGCGGCTACGCTCGGAATCATCATCGTGAGCGCGGTACGGCCCGGCAGCCGCATCGACCCGACGGTGCGCACCGAGCTGCTCGCGACCTACGCCGGAGACGCGGCGAGCAAGGTGGAGGCGTCGCAGACGGGCGGGTTCGGGATCGAGACGCTGGTCAACATCGTCACGCGCAACCCGCTCAAGTCCGCGGTGGACATGGACATGCTCGGAGTGATCTTCTTCGGGCTGATGTTCGGCGTGGCCCTCACGATGATCAAGCCCGAGAGCGCCAGGCCGATGATGACCTGGCTGCAGGCGATTCAGGACATCGTGATCAAGATCGTGGAGATAGCGATGCGCCTGGCGCCGTACGGCGTCGCCGGCCTGATCTTCGGCGTCACGTCCCGCTTTGGCTTCGCGCTGCTCGTCCCTCTTGGCAACTACGTTCTGGTGGTGATCGGCGCGCTGATCCTGCATACGGCCATCACGCTGTCGCTGATAATCCGGTTCGGCGCGGGACTATCGCCGCTGCTGTTCTTCTCGCGCATACGCTCGTCGATCGTGACGGCGTTCTCCACGAGTTCCAGCGCGGCCACGCTGCCGACGAACCTCGCCGTCGCCGAGCAGAACCTCGGAATCCCGCGGCACGTCGCGGGCTTCGTGCTCCCGCTCGGCAACACGATGTGCATGAACGGCACGTCGCTGTTCGAGGGGATCACGGTCATCTTCCTGGCGGAGGTGTTCGGGGTCACGTTCACGATCCCGCAGATGGCGGTGGTGATGGCCATGTCGGTGATCACTGCGGTCGGCGCGGCGGGTGTGCCCGGCGGATCGATTCCGCTGCTCGTCGGAATTCTGGCGATGTTCGGGGTGCCGGGCGAGGGAATCGCGCTGGTGCTCGGGATCGACAGGATCCTGGACATGTCGCGGACCACGGTCAACATCATCGGAGATCTCAGCGCCACGTGTGTGATAGCGAGGTCCGAAGGGGTTTGGTCCGCGGCCGACGTTCCGGCGGTTTTTGGCGAGATGGAGCGGGATGTGACGCTGGATGAGAGTCCGGACTGGCCGAAGCCAGCGGCGTGACAAACGGGGCGCGTTAAGCGTTACCCGTTCTAGCGTGATGCGTGGGGCCGTGCAACGGGAGAACACCTGACGGAAGAACGGTCAACGGACACCGCGCCCCGCCGTTTACGTCCTGACGCCGCCCCTCAACGCGAGCTTTACCGCTCCTCGCGCGCCAACAATCGCATCGGGATGCACGTGAGCCCCCGGTACCGCTGATTTGAGCCGGTGCTCCACGCGTTTCCGCAGTGGCGACGCCTTCCGCATCAGCCCGCCCGCAAACGCCAGCTCGATGTCGGCGCGTTCGTCCCCGAACAGCCGCTGCGACAGCGCGCGGACGTGGAGGATGAGCTCTTCGGCGGCGAGGTCAACGAGCGATTTTGCGCGGTGATCGGTGGCCGCCGTCGAGAAAACGATCGGGGCGAGTGCCGCGAGCGTCTTCGGATCAGCGGCCGCGGCCCAGGGGATCAGCTCCTCGGGCTCGTTCAACTGAGCGGCGGTGAGGATCGCGCCGGTCAGCGCCGTGGGCGGCTCGCGCCCGTCGTGCGCGGCGGCGACGATGCCGAGCGCGCGCCGGCCGATCCACGCGCCGCTGCCCTCGTCGCCGAGCCGCGGACCCCAGCCGCCGCAGCGCGCGCGCTCTCCCGTCGGCCCGCGGCCGTGCGCGATCGAGCCCGTGCCGGCGATGAGGATTATCCCCGGTCCGCCGTTGAATGCATCTTCCAGCGCGATCTCCGCGTCCGTCTCGACGATTACCTCGCCGGCGACGTCCATATCCTCCAACGCGGCCGCGAGGTTCTCGCGCTCGTCCTTCCGGCCGACGCCGGCCACGCCTACGACCAACAGAGACAGCGTCTTGTCGCCGTCTTCGATCTTCTCGATGGCCGCGGCCACCGTGCCGGCGATGACGCGCGCGGATTCCGGCGCGTGCCCCGGAGCGACGGCCGATCCCGGACCCTCGGCCTCGGCCACCACGGAGCCATCGTCGGCGCGCGCGATGATGACGTGCGTTTTCGTCCCGCCGCCGTCCACTCCCGCGAGCAGCCCGCTCATTCCGCGCGCGCCGGCGGAGCCGCGTGGGTGAGCGACGACAGGATCCCTGTCGTCATCGTCACGGTGGTTCCGATCAGCACGTACCACGGCCACGCGATCGTGGAGAAGGACGCGAGGGTTCCGCCGATCCCGGGAAGCAGGGGACCGAGCTGCTTCGAAAAGACGACGAAGGTCATCACGAAAATGCCGGTGGCCATCCCGAGAATGGCGTCACGCTGAATCGCGCGGCGCCAGAGAATGCCGAGGAAGAATCCTCCGAGCAGCGCGCCGTAGGTGAACGAGGCGATCGACAGCGCGACGATGACTACGGGCGTGCCCTGCTCGCGGTACAGCAGCGATCCCGTGAGCAGCGCGAGACCCCAGGCCAGCGAGAACAGCTTGCCCATGCGGAGCGTCTTGGCGTCGTCGGCGCGCCGCTTCGTGAGGGGCAGGTAGAGATCGTGGGTCGTAGCGGCGCCAAGCGAGTTGATCGATCCCGACAGGCTGCTCATGGCGGCCGCGAGAATCGCCGCGATCACCAGCCCGGTCATACCCGGCGGCATGTTCTCGACGATGAAGGTCGGGAAGATCGCGTCGGGTGCGGCGAATTCGCGCGTTCCGAAGAACGCCCACAGCCCGATCCCGATGGTCAGGAAGAGGGAGAACTGCAGGAACACGGCGATGCCGCTCCCGATCAGTGCCTTGCGCGCGTCGCGCAGCGTCGTGGACGCCAGCAGGCGCTGCACGATCAGCTGATCGGCGCCGTGCGACGCCATGGACAGAAACGCGCCGCCTATCAGGCCGGCAAAGAGCGTGTGGGGCCGGTCGAAGCCGGTGTACAGGTCTATTCCGCGCAGCTTCCCCGCGTCGCCCGCCTGCGCGAAGACCGCGCTCCAGCCGCCGTCCACGCCCTGCCCGATGAGGTACACCGCGCCGATGCCGCCGAGGAGATACACCACCGTCTGCACGACGTCGGTCCAGACCACGGCGCGCATCCCGCCGTGATACGTGTAGATGAGCGTCAGCACGCCGAGCACGAGGATTGAAACCGGCCGCGTCCAGCCCGCCGGCAGCGCCGGTCCGATGATGATCGCGATCGGTATCGCCGTCGCGAATATGCGCACCGAATCGCCGAAGCCGCGCGTGACCATGAACGTGACCGACGCGAACCGCCGCGTGTGCAGCCCGAACCGCCGCTCGAGCAGCGTGTACGCCGTGACCAGCTCGCCCTGGTAGTATCGGGGCAGCAGCGTGTATGCGACGATGATGCGTCCGACCAGGTACCCGGCCGCGACCTGCAGGAACCCGAAGTTCCCGAGGTAGGCAACTCCAGGGATGCTGATGAAGGTCAGCGCGCTGGTCTCGGTGGCTACGACCGAGAAGAGGATCGCCCACCATGGGATCTGCTGGCCGGCGATGAAGTAGTCCTTCGCGTCCTTCTGGCCGCGGCCCAGCCAGATGCCGAGCCAGGTCGTGCCGGCGAGATACGCCACCAGCACAAACAGATCGAGGGCGGTGAATGCGCTTTTCATTTCACCGCCCTCGTAACGTGCACAGACCGCGTGTGGTGCTTATGCGGAGAAGGAGCTGCCGCAGCCGCAGCCGCCGGTCGCGTTGGGGTTCTTGAACGTGAATCCGGAGCCCTGCATGGACGACACGTAGTCAATCGTGATCCCGCTCAGGTACTGGGCGGAGAAGGGGTCTACGAAAACGTTGAAGCCGTCGTGCTCGAGGACGACGTCGTCCTCGGCGCGCTTGTCTTCGATGAGCAGGCTGTACTTGAAGCCGCTGCATCCGCCCGGCTGAACGGACACGCGCAGCCCGCCCTCATCGGCGCTGACACCTTCGGTTTCTATGAAGCGCTTGACCTCGACGGCCGCTACGGGCGTGATGACGAGCGCGATTTCCGGCTGGGACGAAACGGACATTTGGTTGCCTCCTGGTCTTCCTATCAATCTAAACAAAGCTATTAGCTATTGGCTATTGGCTCTTAGCTAACGACCGTTGCCATGGCCGGCTGAGGCCGTCTCTACCAAGAGCCAATAGCCAACAGCCAATAGCTGCCTTTCAGGGTATTATCAATGGCGCCTTCCATCCTCTGACCCCGCACCGCCGATGCCAGTTCCACAGTTAGCTCGCCTGTTGCTTCTGCTCCCGCTCCTGGCCGCGTGTACCGTCACGCACAAGCCGATCGACCCCACGCACGACCTGGCGCGGGCGAAGGTCATCCCGGGGATCACCGTCCTGTTGCAGGACAGCATCGGCCTGCTCAGGGGCAAGCGGGTGGGCGTCATCGCGAATCAGACGTCGATCGACGAGCGCCGGCGAAACCTGGTAGACCTGCTCTCGACCGACCCGCGTGCGCGCGAGGCGGGCGTGCGGCTGGTCGCCGTTTTCGCTCCGGAGCACGGGATTCGCGGGACCGAGGACAGGACCGATCTCCCTGACTACGTGGACCCGAAGACCGGCGTCCGGATCTACTCGCTGTACCGGGCCACTACGACGGCGCCGCCCGACAGTGTGGTACGGCAGCTAGATGCCATTGTCTTCGATCTGCAGGACATCGGCACGAGGACGTGGACGTACGTGGGAGCGATGGTGTACGCGATGCGCTCGGCGGCCCGGCACGGCAAGCCCTTTATCGTGCTCGACCGGCCGAATCCGCTGACCGGGTTCTATAGCGAGGGGCCGATGCTCGACTCGGCGCTCGCGAACGCCGACACCGCGCTGCCGGGACGGCCGGCGCGGGCGTACGCGCTCCATCCGATGCCGCTGCGTCACGGGCTCACGATGGGAGAGATGGCGCTGTACTACAACCAGGAGCTCGGCATCGGCGCCGACCTGCACGTGATCCCGATGCGCGGCTGGAGCCGCGACCTCTGGTTCGACCGGACGGACTTGCCGTGGGTGAAGCCGTCCCCGGCGATCGTGTCGCTGCAGAGCGCGCTGCTGTATCCGTCGCTGGTGGCGTTCGAGCGGACGCGACTGTCCGTCGGGCGCGGCACCGACGCGCCGTTCCAGCGGTTTGGCGCGCCCTGGATGAAGGTGCGGGAAGTGTTGGATCTCCTCGCGCAGAGGCCGATTCGCGGAATCAGGTTCGAGGCGGAGACTTTCGTTCCCGACGCCCCGACTGACGGCAAGTACGGCGGTCAGCGGGTTCCCGGCATCCGCATGTGGATCACGAACCGAAACCAGGTGCAGCCGTCGCGGATCGGCGCCAACGTGCTCTGGGCCCTCGCGCGCACTTCGCCGGATTCGCTCCGCATCGACTCGCTCGGGTTCGATCTCCGCTTCGGCGATCCCGACATCAGGCGCGCCCTGGTCCGCGGCGAGGAGGATCCCGACGTCCTGATAGATCGCACGCTGGCCAGCGTGTTCGAATTCAGGGACCGCGCGCGACCGCACTTCCTGTATCGCTGAAAGCGCGCACGGCTCTTGCACGCCGGGGGCTAGTCCCATGACTACAGGGAGGCTGGTGTGCTCAGGATTCTAGCGGCAATTGCTTTTGCTACCGTCGCGGTGGGCTGCGCTCCGCGGCAGGTGCAGGTCGAGACCGGCACGGCGACCACGAACGAAGTCGCGCTCAGGGTCACGAATAACCTGAGCCAGGCCGTGAACGTGTACATCAGCGGGGGCGGCACCACCGACGTCTTCGTGAAGCAGATCGGCGCGAACAGCTCCGAATGGGTGCCCGTCCAGGGATTCTCGGCGGGCTCGGTAGTGACGCTGCGTGCGCGAACCGTGGACGGCGCCCGGACCTATTCCAAGGACAACGTGAGGCTGGAGAACATGTACGAGTGGCGAGTTCCCTAGCTTCAACTCTCAGCGCCCGATACCTTTACGGGTCGGCCCCAGTCGGGCGCCGGCCCGTTCTTTTTTTGGTAGACCGTCCGAGCGGGTCGTCCGTCGCCGGGCCATCAACTCACGTTCGGAGCGGCATGAGATCATTGTGGGAAGGGGTCAAGGAGGGCTACCTGCGCCTGATGGACCCCGTGGCGGGAGCGCTGGCGCGCCTGGGCGTCAGTCCGAATGCTTTGACCACCATCGGCCTGATCTCCACGGTTGCGGCGGCGGTCGCGTTCGGCCTGGGCCACATCATGCTCGGTGGATGGGTGCTGAGCCTCACGGCGCTGTTCGACGTGCTCGACGGTCGGGTTGCGCGCCGCGCGAACCGGGCGACGGTGTTCGGCGCATTCTACGACTCGACGCTCGACAGGATGGGCGACGGCGCGCTGATGGCCGGCCTCACGATGTTTTACGCCACCAGCCCGCGGTTCTCGAGCGTGCCGCTCATGATCGTCTGTCTGGTCGGCATGATCGGCACGTTCGTCATCTCATACACCCGCTCGCGCGCGGAGGCATTGGGGCTCGACGCAAAGGTCGGACTCCTCCAGCGCCCCGAGCGGTTCGTGCTGTTGTCGGCGCCGCAGGCACTGTTCGGTCTGGCGCTCGGCGGCAAGGTGCTCGCGGGGATCGTGATTCTGCTGGCCGTCACGGCGTGGATCACGGCGGTGCAGAGGATACTGTACGTGCGCAGACTCACGACCACGGACGAGATTCCGCGCATTCCCGTCGTCGGTGACAATTCCGCGTCCGTTGGCCAGCAAGCCACGCGGCGCGCTCATTCTTAACACAGGCACGCGTGTCTGATTCGATTTCCGGCAGCATCCCGGGCGGCGTCAAGCCGGTTGGAGGCAAGCTCGGCGTGTTGACCGTCGGGCTCGGGGCGGTATCCACTACGTTCATGGCCGGCGTGGAGAGCGTGCGCCGCGGCCACTCGCGGCCGATCGGCTCGCTGACCCAGATGGCCACGATCCGTCTCGGCAAGCGCACGGAAGGGCGCGCGCCGCTGATCAAGGATTTCGTACCGTTGGCGGAGCTGGACGACCTGGTGTTCGGCGCGTGGGACCCCATTCCGGACGACGCGCTGACCGCGGCGAAAAAGGCGGGCGTCCTCGATGAGCGAGATCTCGCGCCGGTCGCGGATTTCCTCTCCGCCATCAAGCCGATGCCGGCTGCGTTCGAGACGAAGTACGTGGCCCGGATACAGGGGACCAACCTCAAGCAGGGCAAGACCAAGCGCGATCTCGCCGAGCAGATCCGGCAGGACATCCGGGATTTCATCGCGGGGAACGGGCTGGATCGCGCGGTCATCGTGTGGTGCGCCTCCACCGAGATATTCATCCGGCCGGGGCCGCAGCACGCGACGATCGAGGAATTCGAGAAGGCGATGGAGCGCAACGACGACGACATCGCGCCGTCAATGCTGTACGCGTGGGCGGCGATCATGGAGGGCGTGCCGTTCTGCAACGGCGCGCCGAACCTGTGCGTTGATACGCCCGCACTCATCGAGCTGGCGCAGCTGAAGGGAGTCCCGATCTCGGGGAAGGACTTCAAGACCGGCCAGACGTGGCTCAAGACCGTAATCGCGCCGGCGCTGAAGGCGCGCATGCTGGGGCTCGCCGGGTGGTACTCCACGAACATCCTGGGGAACCGTGACGGCGAAGTGCTGGACGATCCCGCGTCGTTCAAGACGAAGGAAGAGTCCAAGCTGAGCGTGCTGCACACGATCCTCCAGCCCGAGGCATATCCGGACCTGTACAAGGATTTCCACCACGTTGTGCGGATCAACTACTACCCGCCGCGGGGCGACAACAAGGAAGGGTGGGACAACATCGACATCTTCGGGTGGATGAACTACCCGATGCAGATCAAGATCAACTTTCTCTGCCGGGATTCGATTCTCGCGGCACCACTCGTGCTGGATCTGGCGTTGCTGTCCGACTTTGCGCAGCGGGCCGGAATGAAGGGAATTCAGGAGTGGCTGTCGTTCTACTACAAGAGCCCGATGGCCGCGCCGGGGCTGCAGCCGGAGCACGACCTGTTCATCCAGCAGACCAAGCTGAAGAACACGCTGCGGCATCTCATGGGCGAGGATCAGATCACGCACCTGGGACTGGAGTACTACACATGAAACGCAGCTATTGGCTCTTGGCTATTGGCTCTTGGCTAAGAGCAAAAACCCAGCACTGCTTTGCCAATAGCCAACAGCCAACAGCCAACAGCTGCCTGCTGGCATTCGTCGTGATGGCAACACTCGCGTGCGGCCCCAGCCAGCCCACCACCGACGTCCGGCAGTGGACGGACAATTACGCGTACCGCATCTCGGTGGATCCGATGCCGCCGGAAGCGTTGGAGCCGGCGGTCTACAAGGTCGTAGTCCGGAACCGCGAGACGAACCAGCCCATCGAGAACGGCGAGGGCCGGATCTTCGCGACCAGCCCGGACGGAGCCAACACCGACGACGGGCTCGCCAAGGGCAAGGAGATCGGTACGTACTACGCCCGGCTGTTCTACGTGATCTCGGGCGACTGGGCCATTGCGGTACAATTCCGCGGGGACTCGACCCAGAGACTGGAGCGCGCCGACTGGATTCAGAATGTGCGGCCTTCCACCAAGCCGGGATACTGAGGAGTCTGCATGCGTCACTTCTATCGCACCCAGCTCGCGCCCGACGACGTGCTCGCGGCCGCCGATGATTTTTTTGCCAGTCTCACGCTCGAACGCACCGTGAACTCGCAGCGCGCCCGCGCGTACGTCGGGAACCTGGGTGGCATGAAGCTGAAGGTTGAAAAAGAAGGAGGGCACTACACGTTCGTCGAGGTGTCCACCGATCAGACCGGTGAGAGCCGGCTCGACCGGAACGTGAAGCGGTTCTTCACCGAGCTGCGGAGGACGGCCGACCCCAGACACAGGCTGCGCGCCGCGTACTGATGGCGACCCGCGCTGTTACGGGCGCTCGAGCCGGCAAGCGATCGTCGGGACCCGCGCGGGACCAACCGGCGTCCGGCTCCGCGCTCACCCGCGCGCACAAGCTCGAGCTGTACTACTACATGCGGCTGACTCGGTCGCTGGAAGAGCGGCTGGTCAACCTCTACCGCCAGACCAAGGTCGTCGGCGGGCTGTTCCGTTCCCTCGGACAGGAAGCCGATGCCGTCGGCAGCGCGTACGCGCTCGACCGCGCGAAAGGGGATGTGCTTTCGCCGCTGATCAGGAACCTCGGCTCGATGCTCGTGCAGGGCGCGACTCCGCTCGAGATCCTGCGGCAATACATGGCGAAGGGGGATTCGCCGACGCGCGGGCGCGAGCTCAACATCCACTTCGGAAGCCCCGACCGCGGCTTCATCGGGCAGATCTCGCACCTCGGCGACATGGTGCCGGTGATGGCCGGAGTGACGCTGTCGTTCAGGATCCGGAAGCAGGATCGCGTGGGACTGGTGTATGTCGGCGACGGCGCGACGTCCACTGGCGCGTTTCACGAGGGAATCAACTTCGCCGCCGTGCAGCGCTGTCCGCTGGTCGTGATCGTGGAGAACAACGGCTACGCCTATTCCACTCCGGTACACAAGCAGACGGCGGCGCGCGAGCTCAAGGACAAGGCTGTCGGCTACGGCATTCCGGGCGAGCGGGCGGACGGCAACGACGTGCTGGCGGTGTACGACGTGACCCGGCGCGCGGTGGACCGTGCGCGGCGGGGCGAGGGCGCGTCGCTGGTCGAGCTGGTGACCTACCGCAGGAAGGGGCACGCGGAGCACGACAACCAGTCGTACGTGCCGAAGGGTGAAATCGACCGGTGGGAGCGGGAGAGCGATCCACTCACGCGCTATGCCGAGCGGCTCATCAAGGCGGAGATGATCGCGCTCTTGGAGCTGGAAGAGATCGACGCCAGCGTCATTCGGGAGATCGATCTCGCGACCGACGAAGCCGAGCGGTCACCCGTGCCGGAATCGGAGGACGCACTGGTCGGCATCTACGCGGACCCGCCGGCCGTCGAGCCGCTCTGGTTCCGCGAGGGTGTACGCAGCGCAGTGGAGGAGCACGAGCGCCCGGCCTCATGGGGCACGCACGATCCGGATACCGTCAAGGCGACCGAAGATGCCTGAGATCACCTATCTGGAAGGGATCCGGCAGGCGCTGTTCGAGGAGATGGAGCGTGACGAGAACGTTGTCTGCCTCGGCGAGGACATCGGGAATTACGGTGGCGCGTTCAAGGTCACCGACGGACTCATGGAGAAGTTCGGAGAGGACAGGGTGATTGACACCCCTGTGTCGGAAGCCGCGATCGTGGGCGCCGCGGCGGGAGCGTCGCACATGGGAATGCGCCCGGTGTGCGAGATGCAGTTCATCGACTTCATCTCGTGCGGTTACGACATGCTGACCAACTACGTCGCGACCGCGCGCTACCGCGCCATGCTGCCGTGTCCGATGGTGGTGCGCGGGCCGAGCGGGGGCTACGTGCGCGGCGGGCCGTTCCACTCGCAGAATCCGGAGGCGGCGTTCCTGCACACGCCCGGCCTCAAGATCGTGTATCCGGCGACTGTCAGCGACGCCAAGGGGCTGCTCAAGTCGGCGATTCGCGACGACGACTGCGTGCTGTTCTTCGAGCACAAGTACCTGTACCGCCGCATCAAGGAAGCTCTTCCCGACGGAGATCATCTGGTTCCGATCGGAAAGGCGCGGACCGCGCGGGCAGGGCGCGACATATCGGTGATCACCTACGCGGCGACGCTGTGGAAGGCCCTCGAGGCCGCCGAGCAGTGCGAGCAGGAGGACGGGCTGTCGGTGGAGGTGGTAGATCTGCGTACGCTGCTCCCGCTCGACGACGAGGCGATCGTCGCCACGGTGAAGAAGACCAACCGGGTTCTGCTGGTTCACGAGGACACGCGAACCGGCGGGATCGCGGGGGAGATAACGGCCAGGATCAACGAGCTGGCGTTCGAGTGGCTGGACGCTCCGGTGCTCCGAGTTACGGCCGCCGACGTGCCGCTGCCGTACGCTCCGTCGCTGGAGGACTATGTTCTCCCGCAGACCGCGGATATTGTAAGGGGGATTCGCCGGCTGGCCGCCTACTGATGCCCGCCCCGAACGAGCGCGACGAGTTTCGCTTCGAGCGGTATCTGGGCCTCGGGTGCGTGACCACGATCGGCGGATTCTTCAGCGGCGGGATGATCGCCGTGCTGATCGCGAAGATTGCGAGCTGGGCGCGGGGGTGCCAGCCGCCGGGCGGGCTGCCGGCGTGCGACTGGCACATCTTCATGCTGACGGGCGCGTTGATCGGAATGGTGACGCTGCCGGCCGGGGTGATCTGGAGATTGCGCGGGAAGCGGAAGGTGGATGATGAGCCTGGACTCTAAGCGAGGTTGATGCCGTGGCCCGTGTTGACGTGATAATGCCGCAGATGGGAGAGTCGATCGCGGAGGGAACTCTCTCCCGGTGGCTCAAGCAGGCTGGCGACGAGATCAAGCGCGACGAGCCGCTCTTCGAGATATCCACCGACAAGGTTGACGCGGAGATTCCTGCTCCCGTCGCGGGGGTGCTCGCCGAGATCCTCGTGAAGGAAGGCGAGACGGTCGCGGTGCAGACGGTGGTGGCGAAGATCGAGACCGAGAAAGGCGCAGCGGTGCCGGCGGCCGCGCCGGACACGGCGCCAGCGGGAGCGGCCACCGCGGCCGCCCAAGCGTCGCCGATGCAGGCTGACGTGCCGCAGAGCCCGGGACCCGCGCCGGCCGTGATCAGCGCGCCGCCCGCGCCGCCTGTGCAGCGCGCCGCGCCGAGCCCCTCACCGGCGGGCAACGGCTCCTCGTTCGAGGAGCGGGTGCAGACGCGGTCATCGCCGCTGGTCCGCAAGATCGCGGCGGAGCACGGAGTGGATCTCGCCGCGCTGCGCGGCCGCGGCAGCGGAATCGCCGGTCGCGTGACCAAGAAGGACATACTCGGCTACATCGAGTCCGGCCCGCCTGCGGGAGCCGCCACCGCGCCTGCCATGCACGCGCCCGGTGGCGCGGCGGCGCACGGTCCCGCGCCGTCGGCGTGGCCCGGCGACGTCGTCGAGCCGATGAGCAAGATGCGCGCGCTCATCAGCGAGCACATGGGCGTATCGCGGCGCACGTCGGCGCACGTGACGTCGTTCATGGAGGTGGATCTCACGCGAGTGGGAAAGATCCGCGCGAACAAGAAAGCGGAGTTCAGGGAAGCAACCGGCCAGAATCTCACCTACCTGCCGTTCATCATCGCGAGCGTGGTCGACGGGCTGAAGAAGTTCCCGGTGCTGAACGCCTCGGTCTCGGGCAACAACATCATCTACCGGAAGCAGTACAACATCGCGATCGCGGTAGCGCTCGACTGGGGGCTCATCGTTCCCGTCATCAAGCAGGCGGACAACCTCTCGCTCGCGGGCCTCACCCGAGCGCTCAACGACCTCGCCGCGCGGGCCCGCGCCAAGCGGTTGTCGCCGGAGGAAGTGCAGGACGGAACGTTTACCATCACGAACCCGGGCGTGTACGGCTCGCTCATGGGGACGCCGATCATCAATCAGCCGCAGGTGGCGATCCTGGGCGTGGGCGCGATCGAGAAGCGGCCGAAGGTAATCGCGGGGCCCGACGGCGACGACGTGCTCGCGATCCGGACGTGCGCCTATTTTTCGCTGTCGTTCGACCATCGAATCATCGATGGCGCCGTGGCCGACCAGTTCCTGGCGCACGTGAAGTCGGTGCTGGAGAACTTCAGCGAGGCCGGAGTGTAGTGGCGCGCCTGATGACGATCCACCGGGCGATCGTCACGGTCGCAGAGCGAAAGCGCTATCTCGAGAAGCTCAAAGCGAGGAAGGCGCACTACTCCGCGGCCGGGTGCAACTTCTGGGTGTTCGAGGAAGTCGGACTGCCCGGCGCGTTCATTGAATTCACCGAATCCACCGAGTTGAAGAAGCTCGCGAACGCGCACGAAGCCGCGCTCGATCGGATTCTCGACGCGGGGCGGATATACAAGGAAGTGGAGCTGAGCTGATGCCAATCAAAAAAATCACCGTGGACGGAGAGGAGTGGAGCGTGGCTACCTCCGGCTTCGTGACGCAATACGATCAGGACGAATACGGCCTGCTGTTCACGCGGGGGACGGGCGACGCCCGCGAGATGCGCGTGACGCGGTACTCGCCGCTCGGCGCGCGCTCGCGCGAGGCGTCGTTCGCCGAGCTCTCCGACGACAAGCTGGCGGAGCTGTTCGCGCAGTCACAGCCGGGGTTCACCTCTCCGGAGGCCGGCTACAGCAGGTGAGCCAGGGCCCGGAGCAGCGGGACGCGGGAGCGGGCCGGTCGGAAATCGATCTTCACCTTCACTCCACCGCGTCCGACGGAATTCTTCCTCCGGCGCAAGTCGTCGAGGCGGCGGAGGCCGCGGGGCTGTTGGTGATCGCGCTGACGGATCACGACACGGTCGCGGGAGTGCAGGAAGCGCTGGTTGCGGGTGAGCGGCTGGGCGTGCGCGTGATCCGCGGCGTCGAGCTCAGCGCGCATGAAGGCGAGAGTGGCCGGGAAGTGCACGTGCTCGGTCTCCACGTCACCCGCCTCGACGCGCTGGAGCTGGAGCTCACCGCGCTGCGCGAGAAGCGGACCGAGCGCGCGCGGCTGATCGTCGAGCGTCTGTGCTCCATCGGCGTGCCGATCACGCTCGATGAAGTGCTGCGCCAGTCGGACGGCGGCGCCGTGGGGCGGCCGCACATCGCCCGCGCGCTCATTCAGTCGGGCGCGGTCGCGGATCAGCGCGAGGCGTTCGATCGCTACCTGGGACAGGGACGCGCGGCGTTCGTGCCGAAATCGCTTTTTCTCGTCCAGGACGCGATCCGGATAATTCACGAGGCGGGCGGCATCGCCATCTGGGCGCACCCGTCCCACACCGCCAAGCGCGAGCGCGTAGAGCGGCTCGTCGCGCACGGGCTCGACGGACTCGAGGTCCGTCACCCAAGCCACAGCGCCGACGTGTCCGCCGGGCTGGAGGCGCTGTGCGACTTTCTCGGTCTGGTGCCGAGCGGCGGGTCGGACTGGCACGGGCCGGTGGGCGAGCGCACGCTCGGCGGACAGGTCGTTCCGCGCGAATGGCTCGAGCGGCAGGAGCGGCTCGTCGCGAGCAGAGTCCCGGTCTCGGCGGGCTGAGCATATGGAGCTGAGCGGAAAAGTCGCGCTGGTGACCGGCGCGGGGCGCAGGGTTGGACGCGCCGTCGCGGAGGCGCTCGCGGGCGAGGGTACGCGCACGGCGATTCACTTCAACGAATCGCGTGCCGGCGCCGACGAGCTGTGCGCGGCAGTGCGCTCCGCCGTCGGCGAGGCAGAGGTGTTCCAGGCGGACCTGCTGGACGTCGCGGCGTCAGGGAAGCTGGTGGACGAAGTGGTGCGGCATTTCGGCGCGCTCGACGTGCTGGTCAACTCGGCGGCCGTCATGATGCGTAC
>CAYGJL010000048.1:0-21590 GCA_964350145.1 uncultured Gemmatimonadaceae bacterium | reverse complement strand
GCGCGATGCTGTTCATCGCAGCCAACGCCGGCACTGCGGGAATCGGCGGGTTTCTTCTCGTCGCGCTCGGCTCCGTTCTGGCCGGCGCTGCCGGCCTGGCGGTTGGAACACTGCTTGGTGTCGTGTCGCGCAGCCGGCTCGGGGCCATGGGCGGCGCGATCGCCGCGTGGCTGTTCGCGGCGGTGGTGTTCGACCTGATAGCGATCGGCGCGCTCCAGCTCGTGGGCGACGGGCAGCCGGGGCGGTGGCTGCTCGCGCTGCTCGGCTTGAATCCAATCGACGGGCTGCGGGCCGTGTCGCTGGTGGAGCTCGGAGCCGACGTGCTGCTCGGCCCCGCCGGCGCGGCCCTGGAGCGCATGCTCGGCGGCGCGGCCGGGCTGACGTTCGTCGCGGTGTCGCTCACGCTGTGGGTCGCCGTCCCACTCGCCGCGGCAATCACGCTTAGCCAGCGCCGGGACCGCTAGCGGGCCGGTCGGGGTCGCTGAGCCCGTCGGGGAATCCCTGTCATCCAGTGGGGAACAACCGCAGTGAAGTTCCGCGAGGAGGATGACAGATGTATTCCCACGGCAGGCCTAGGTTCCCGGGACCGTCAGACACCGAACCCGGAGCCGCACGTAATGCCTGGCAAGTCCGTAGCTGAAATGCCCGAAACGATCCCTACTGACCGCCGCGCCTTCCTGCGCAAGACCGCGCTCACCGCGCTGCTGGCGCCGGTCGCCGTCGGCGCGCTGGCCTCCTGCGATACCGCCGCGAATGAGCGGTCCACTGCCGCGCCCGCCACGCCGCCGCCAAAAACCGAGCGGGAGCTGGCGGACGAGATGGACCGGATGCACGAGGCCGGGATCAAGGCTTTTCCTGCCAGGACCGCCGGCACCGGCAACCAGCTGCTCGCGCCGCGCATGGAGAGTGGCGTGAAGGTGTTCGAGCTGACCGCCGCCAAGACGCGGTGGGAGACGCAGCCCGGCACGTGGGTCGAGGCGTGGGCGTTCAACGAGCAGGTGCCGGGTCCGCAGCTGCGCGTGACGGCGGGTGACCGCGTGCGGCTGGTGCTCCGCAACAACCTGCCGGAATCCACGTCTATTCACTTTCACGGGCTGGAGCTGCCGAACGATCAGGACGGCGTGCCCTTCATCACCCAGCCGCCGATCAAGCCGGGCGAAACGTACACGTACGAATTCACCGTGCCGAACGACAACGCGGGCTCGCACATGTACCACTCGCATCACAACTCCGCGAAACAGGTCGGTCTCGGACTGCTCGGCGCGTTCATCGTCGAGCCGCGGCGACCGCGGCCCATCGAGCGGGTGGACGTGGACCACGTCATGATCCTGAACGACGGCACGCACGGCTACACGATCAACGGGAAGAGCTTTCCCGCCACTGAGCCGATCGTCGCCAAGCTGGGCCAGACGGTGCGCATTCGCTTCATGAACGAAGGGATGATGATCCACCCAATGCACCTGCACGGGATGCACATGACCATCATCGACAAGGACGGCTGGGCGCAGCCCGCGCCGTGGAGGTGCGACACGATCAACGTCGCGCCCGGCGAGCGCTGGGACGCGGTCGTGAAGTGCGACAAGCAGGGAACCTGGGCGTTTCACTGCCACATTCTTCCCCACGCGGAAACTGAGCACGGGATGTTCGGCATGGTGACGGCGCTGGTCGTGGGCTAGTATGGCCACCAGAGGACTCCGCCCCATGCACCCGGTCGCGCTTGGCGCGGGCGGTCCCGGGCCGGCGTCACTGTCGGGCACGCTGCTGCTATGGCGCGCGCGGATCCTCGGCGTGCCGCTGCTGTGGAAGCTGTTCGGCGCGAACGCGATCATCGTGCTTGGCACCGCGGCCACCGCGGTAGCCACGCACGTGGGACAGCCCGAGATGTGGATCACGCTGAGCGCCGCCCTGCTGGTGACGTTCGTCGTGAACGGCGCGCTGGTGTATCTGGCGCTGCGGCCGTTGGCGGCGCTGGAGGAGGCGGCCGGCCGCGTATCGCGGGGCGAGCGCAACGTGCGCGTGCCGCCGTCGGCGCTGGCCGACAGGAACATGACGCGCGTCGGCGAGACGATCAATCGCCTGGTGGACCGCCTGACGGCCGACCAGCACCACATGCGCAAGCTCGCCTCCCAGGTGATCACTGCGGGCGAGGCGGAGCGCGCGCGGATCACGCGGCAGCTGCAGGATTCCGCGGCGCAGACGCTGGCGGCGCTGTCGCTCCAGTCCATGTCGGCGCTGAGGGACTGCGACGACGCCGAGATGAAGGTCCGCCTTGAACTGATCCACGAGCTGACGGTGAACGCGCTCGAGGAGATCAGCACACTGGCACAGGCCGTATATCCCAGAGTGCTGGACGACCTGGGGCTGCCCGCCGCCCTCCAATGGCTGGCGCGGCGATCCCGCACGGACCGGGTCGACATTTCCGTCGCACTGGGCGATCCAATCAAACTTTCAAGGGAGGTCGAGGCCGTGCTCTATCAGGTTGCTAGCGAAGGGCTGTCGAACGCGCTTCGCCACGGCAAGCCCACGCGCGTCACCCTCTCTTTGGTTCCCGATGGTGATCGGATTACGTTACACGTCGTGGATAACGGCGACGGATTCGACACGGGCGGTATCGCGCGCGGGGCGGACGGCTTCGGGCTTTTCGCCATGGAAGAGCGCGCGTCGCTGGTGGACGGGAGCTTCACCGTGGAGAGCGCGCCCGGCAAGGGCACGCGCGTGACGGTATCGGTTCCACTGGCGGGGGACGCATGATGGACGTCATCCGCGTGGTTCTGGCGGACGATCACATGGTCGTCAGGGCCGGTCTCAAGGCGGTTCTGTCGGGCGCGCGGGACATCGACGTCGTCGGTGAAGCGTCCAACGGAAAGGAAGCGCTCGCGCTCGCCGACCGGCTGCACCCGCACGTCATTGTGATGGACCTCTCGATGGCCGAGATGGACGGACTGACGGCGACGCGCGAGCTGGTGACGCGGCCCGACCCGCCGAAGGTGCTGGTTCTCACGATGCACGGCGAAGAGGAGTATCTCGTGCAGGTGCTCGAGGCCGGAGCTTCCGGCTATCTGGTAAAGAACGCCGCCGACCGCGAGCTCGTGGACGCGATTCGCGCGGTGGCGCGCGGCGACATGTACGTGCAGCCGTCGGCCGGACGGATTCTCGCCCGGGGGCTCAAGAAGGACGAGAAGACGCTGGATGATCGGGCGCGGTTCGAGAAGCTCACCGAGCGCGAGCGGGACGTGCTACGGCTCGTTGCGCACGGGTACACCGCTCCGGAGATCGGCGAGAAGCTGTTCATCAGTCCGAAGACCGTTGACACCTACAAGCAGCGGATCGGCGAGAAGCTCGGGCTCACGCACCGGTCCGACTATGTGCAGTTCGCGCTCAAGCTGGGCCTGCTGACGTCTCAGGCGGGTGCGGCCTCGTAAATCGGCAGGCTGAACCGGAAGACGCTGCCGCCCCCCGGGTGCGCTTCCGCCCACAGCTTTCCGCCGTGGGCGTCCACGATCCCTTTCGCGATAACGAGCCCGAGCCCGGAGCCGCCGCTGGTCTGACGCTTCGCCTGCCAGCGCCGGTCGGCGAGGCTTTCCATTTGCTCGCGCGGGAGCCCCGGGCCCGTGTCGCTCACCGAGAGGATGAGCTCCGCCGGGTCGCGCTCGATCCATATCGTGACGCGTCCGCCCCGCGGAGTGAACTTGATGGCGTTCCCCACGATGTTGGAAATGACCTGCTGGATCCTGTCGGCATCCGCGCGGGCGAGCGGTAGATCGGGAGCAGGCTGGTACCGCAGCTCCACCGACTTCTCCTCGGCGAGCGGCGACAACACGTCTACGGACGCCTCCACGATTTCTCCCACGTCCTGCGGAGCGACGTGAATGCGGAGCGATCCGGCTTCGATGTGCGAGACGTCGAGTAGGTCCTGGATGAGCCTGTCCGCCTGCTCGGCGGCCCGCCGGATGATGTCCGCCGAATCATGCACATTGTTGCTGGAGCTTCGCTCCGCGTCGTTGCGCGCCGACCGCACGAGGGCCGCGGCCAGCATCTTGATCGCGTTAACCGGATTTCGCAGATCGTGCGACACGACGGCGATCGTCTGATCCCGCGCGAGGACGGCCTGCTTCGCCTCGTCGTACAGCGCCTGCAGCAGGTCCGCCGCGCGCCGCTGCTCGGACACGTCCCGCAGCACCACGTTGTACACGACCGAGCCGCCCGCCGTGTACTTGGAGATGGACGCCTCGGCAGGGAACTCCTCGCCGTTCTTGCGTAGTCCCGCGATGGCGCGCCGATGTCCCATCCGGCGCGCACGATCATGGCTGGCACCGAAGTCGCGCACGTGGCCGCCATGGCTGACGCGATACCGCTCCGGCAACAGCGTGTCCAGCGGCCGGCCGATGGCCTCCGCAGCCGAGTAGCCGAAGATCTGCTCGGCACCCTCGTTGAACAAGATGATCGTCTGCGCTTGGTCCACGGAGATGATCGCGTCGGCTGCAATGCCGACGATTCCCTCGAACCGCGCGTCCGCGGCGCGCAGCGCCTGCTCGAGTTCGTCGATCGCCTGCTCGGAGTCGTCGGTCTTGATCGTTCCGCCTATTTCCAGTCCGCGATCAGATCCGCCGCCGCGTGGTGCGTGATCCGCACGCGGTCTCCGCCGTCGTTCGCCCGCATCGTGAAAATGTCGGCGTTGCCGCTCTCACTCATCGTGAGCGCGATGCGCTGGCCGTCGGGCGACCAGACTGGCTTGGAAGGAAACCGTTCATAGCCCACCAAAAATACCGGGTTGACCCCCTGCGTCGGCACGCTGACCGATCGATAAATGCCGCCGTACGGCCACTCGCCGTACTCGTACACGATGTTCTTGCTGTCCGGCGCCCATGAGTAACTGTGCACTCCTCCAACGGGCTGGGTCGGAACGCGGATGCGATCGCTGCCGTCCGGCGCCACGGTGAAGATCGACGACCAGCCCAGCGGGCTGCCGAGGAAGGCAAGTCGCTGGCCGTCGGGCGACCAGCGAGGGAGCGAGTCGGCCCACTCGTTGTCGGTGATCTGCACGACGTTCGACCCGTCGGCGTTCATCACGAAGATCTTGCTGCGCGCTCCAGTGGTGGCGTACGCGATTTTGGTTCCGTCGGGCGACCAGCTCGGCGAGCTCTCCAGGACGTCATTCGTCGTAACGCGCTTTACGCCGGAGCCGTCGGAGTTCATGACGAAGATCTCGTACGACGGCGATCCGTTCACTCCCGGCGCGCGGTTGCTGATGAACAGGATCCGCCGGCCGTCCGGCGACCATTGCGGAGCGAAGTCCACCGCGCCGTTGCGCGTCAGCCGGATCGGATCGCCGCCGTCGGCGTGCATCGTGTAGATCTCGACGTTGCCGTCGCGGTCGCTGGTGAATAGCAGGGCTTGGCCGCGCTGGATGGGCGCGGTCGGCTCGCTGACGCACGCCGCGGAGGCGGCGAACGCGAGAATGACTGCAAGAGCGCGCACCGTCAGCTCGCCGGCGTCCGGCTGATGGTCTGGACGAGAAGCCAGTGGCAAAGCAGGCAAACGCGAACGTGGCATGTGCTCATAGGCGTGTCGGTTGACGAGGTGAGGGCTGGCTCGGTTTTCTCACTGCATACTATCCGTCGTGGCGCAAAGGCGGGCAATGAGAATTGTCCGTAGTGGGCCAATCCGGTGCCGTTTACTCGCGACTGCGGACTGCGGACTGCGGACCCTTGCGGCCTCAGGACTCACTACAATCGCGGATCGGCGATTAATCGAGGACGGAGGACTGAGGATGGGCGGAACAGCGGGAAGGACATGTGAGTGCTCTCTCCGCGATCCGCAATCCTCGATTAATCGCCGATCCGCGATGGCTGTTGGTCCTGAGGCCGCAAAGTCCGGAGTCCTCAATCCGAAGCCGCAACACTGAAATGTGTGACTCGCTGCTGGGCCGGCTGGGAGGCTAAGTGACGCGTCCATCAATTACGTGACGCCCGGATGAGAAATGTGGAAAACTCGCCCCTTTAGTAAAAGATGAACTAAATGGCCGATCCCTTGAAATTTCATATGGTTGAATCGCGTCAAGCAGCATATATTCGGCTCCAGTTTTCCCCAAACCTCTGGCGTTATACACCAGCGGAGAGAGAGTCTTGACCATGGTATTCGAGTTCGACGAGAGCGAGTCGCAGGCCGCGCGCATGAAAGTGGTCGGCGTCGGAGGCGGTGGAGGGAACGCCGTCAACCGAATGATCGACGAGCATCTCCAGGGAGTGGAATTCATATCGGTGAACACCGATGCGCAGGCGCTCCTGAACTCGAAGTCCGACGTGAAGATCCAGATCGGGAAGAAGCTGACGCGCGGGCTCGGCGCCGGCGCGCGTCCCGAGATCGGGCGGCAGGCGGTGGAGGAGACTCGCGACGACGTGTCGCGCGCGCTGCAGAACGCCGACCTCGTGTTCGTGACCTGCGGCATGGGTGGCGGCACCGGGACGGGAGCGGCGCCGATCGTGTGCGAGCTTGCCCGGGAGGCCGGCTCTCTCACCGTGGGAATCGTGACGCGGCCGTTCCTCTTCGAGGGACGCAAGCGCATGCGGCAGGCCGAGCTCGGCATCGCCGAGATGCGGAAGTACGTGGACACGATGATCGTCGTGCCGAACGAGCGGCTGCTCGCGGTGGTCGGCAAGGGGATCCCGTTCCAGGACGCGCTGAAGAAGGCGGACGAGGTCCTGCTGCACGCCACGCAGGGCATATCCTCTCTCATCAGCGTCACCGGCCTCGTGAACGTGGACTTCGCCGACGTGCGCACGGTCATGCAGGAAGGCGGCTCCGCCCTGATGGGTACCGGCATCGGCCGCGGCGACAACCGCGCCACCGAGGCGGCCCAGCAGGCCATTGCCAGCCCGCTGCTGGACAACGTCTCGATCGCCGGGGCCACGGGGGTACTGCTCAACATCACGGGCGGCCCGGACATGACCCTGGGCGAGGTCTACCAGATCAGCGAAATCATCCACGACGCCGCCGGATCGGACGCCGAAATCATCTTCGGCGCGGTCCACGAGCCGGCTATGGGCGGAGAAATTCGCGTCACGGTCATTGCGACCGGCTTCGACAACGCTAATAATAGTGCCGTCCCCGGGGGAGTCGTTTCCCAGGGGCAGGGTAATAAGGGTTCACCCGTCATTCCGTTCCCTGCGCAGCGTCAGGCCAGCGTTGCGCGCGTCAGCCGGGGAATTCAACAGGTTGGTACGGGAACAGACGGGTTGCGCCGAGTGACCCAGGCCCCGTCAGCGTCGTCCTTGACGGACAAGCAGCACAAGCAGGAAGTGCAGGATCAGGATCTCGCGGACATGGAGATTCCGACCTTCATTCGGAGACAAATGGATTGAGGTTGTCATGGGCGCGCTCCATCACCTACACGGTGGTCGGAGTGCTTGCGATCGGAGCGTTGAGGCTTACACCGCCGGTACCTGCTGCAGGGGCCGGCGAACTGCTCTCTGCGCGTGACCTCGACCCGATTCTCGTGCTCGACACCGAGCGCGCGTCGATTCCGGTCGCGCCATACATAGACGATCCGATCGTGAGTCCCGTGCTGGTGGTCGCGTCGAGCAAGACCATTGTGGACACGATCGCGGTGACGGGCACCATCCGGTCCAGCTTGTACTCCGCGCTGGATCAGTTCTCCGACGCTCTTCTCCCGAAGGGCCAGCGGCTGCGGCTGGCGTGGCTCCTCGCGGACATCTACGAGTACCGCGTGGACATGAGCAAGGATCTGCAAGTGGGCGACAAGTTCGGCGTCGTGGTCGAGCGGGTGCAGGAGCCCACGGGCGGCGTGCACGTGAACAAGATCCTCGGCGCGTCGATGCAGCTCTCCGGGAAGGAGATTCAGGCGATTCACTTCCGCAGCAACGTCGCTGGCGGCGAGTGGTTCGACGCCGAAGGCAAGTCGCTGCGCGCCGCGTTCCTCCGCGCGCCGCTCAACTTCCGGCGAATCTCCAGCGTGTTCGGCATGCGCAAGCATCCGGTCCTTGGACGGTGGCGCGCCCACAAGGGCACGGATTACGCGGCAGCGTCGGGCACACTTGTCCAAGCAATCGGGGACGGCGTCGTGATCTTCGCTGGCCGCAAAGGCGGGTACGGGAACGTGATCGACATCCGCCATCGGAACGGTTACGTCAGTCGGTACGCGCACCTTCGAGGCTTCGCCAAAGGGGTGCGGCGAGGCGCGCGGGTCGGGATCAAACAGACGATCGGCTACGTCGGAATGACGGGCCTCGCCAGCGGACCGCACTTGCATTTCGAGGTGCTGGTGAGCGGGGTGCAGAAGAACCCGCGGGTCGCGCTGCAGATGCGCGGCGGGGATCCGATCGGGTCGTCGGAGAGGGGGACGTTCCAGCAGCAGCGGAGCAGGGCGCTGGCGTTCCTGAGAGACTTCTCCTCCTCGGCAACCGCAGGAGAGTAGGGCTCGGATCGAACGGCGGGGCGGTTTCCTTCCCATCAGCGTTTCCCCGACAAAAACGCGCCCCAATCTCTGACAGCGGACACCCCGCCGTGGGGGTACTTTTCGCCCATGGATTCCATCCGCCGTCTGGGTGCTATGGTCATGGGTGTCCTTGTGCTCCAGCTCTCGCTGGCAGCCGGTCCGTCGCAGTGCGACGAGCCTGCCGCGGTCGCTGGGACGGCGCACGCCGGGATGCCGATGCCGGCCGAATCGGAATCGTGCGGCGACGCAGCCGGAACCGACTGCGCTCCGTCCGGCCACGGCGCCTGCCAGGCCGTGATGTCGTGTATGACCGCTGTCTTCAACCCGGCGATGCAAGCGCAGCTAACGGTCGCAGCCGCGCGCGACGCGGCTCCAACCGACCCGGCCACGCTGTTCCAAACCCGCGGCACCGTTCCCGACCTTCCCCCTCCTCGCGCGTAGCCTCACTCGCATCGAGCAGTGAGCCGCGCCGCGGAATTTCCGCGCGCAGCTGACCCGACATCGCGCTGGTCACCACGGGATCCGGAAGGGGAGACGGTTTTGTCCATCACATACAGCAGGAAAAAACTCGTACGCCGCGCGTGCGCCACACGGCCATCTCTCGGACGGTGGCTGCTGGTCGCCGGAATGTTCGCGACCGCCGCCATACCCGAGCGGGCGGCAGCTCAGGAGCCGATGCGCCTCGGCGATCTGTACGAGGCCGCCGGGCGATCCAACCCGGGGCTGGCCGCTGCGCGCGCGCGCGCTGAAGCGACACGATCGCGCGTGTCGAGCGCAAGGCTCCCCATGGATCCGGAGGTGGAGCTGGCCTTCATGAACCGCGAGCTGCCAGGGTTCACACCGATGCCCGGCGTCGGCATGACGCAGTTGAGCGTCATGCAAATGCTCCCCGTCGCGGGCCAGCTCGGCCTCAAGGGGAGCATCGCGCGGTCGCAGGCGACCGCGGCCGCGGAGCTCGCGGGCGAAGCGGAGTGGGAGGTGCGGTCCGCGATCGCGATGGCGTTCTACGACGTTTACGTGGCCGACCGTCAGATAGCCGTCACCCGCGAGTCGCTCCGGCTCCTGGAGGACATCCGGCAGACCGCCGAGTCCATGTACCGCGTTGGCGAGGGCAGGCAGGCGGACGTGCTGCGCGCGCAGGTTCAGATTGCGCGCGAAGCGGAAGACACGCTCCGCATGGTCGCGATGCGCGACGCCATGGTCGCGAAGCTCGAAGCCCTGGTCGGCGAGCCAGGCGCGGAAGTAGTGGCCGATCGCGACACGCTCGGCGACCGCTCCCCGGTATTGCCGGTATTTCCGCGGTCCGTCCCGCAGCTCGACTCGTTGCAGCAGCACGCGCTGGCGGGCCGCAGGATGCTGAGGGCCGGCGAGGCAGACGTTGCCGCGAGCGCGACGTCGCGGCGGCTCGCGCGCCGCGAGATCTGGCCCGATCTGCGGATCGGCGTCGCGTACGCGCAAGGTCCGGCACTTGCCGCCATGGACGAGCCGTCCCGCAACCAGCGCATGGGGAGCCTGATGCTCGGCGCGAGCGTGCCGATCTTCGCCCGCGGCCGCCAGCTCGCGATGCGTGAGGAGGCCACCGCGATGGAGCGGATGGCGATGTACGACCTGGCCGGCATGCGCGCGGACACACGCGCGCGCGTCGCGGCGGCGCATGCGGATCTCCAACGCGCGCGCAGGCTCCAGCGGCTGTATCGCGCGACGATTCTCCCGCAGGCGAGCGCGACCGTGCAATCCTCGCTCTCCGCGTACCGCGTCGGCAGCGTGGATTTCATGACGCTGCTCGACAGCCAGATGCTGGTCACCAACTACCGCCGCGATCTCGTCATGCTCGAAGCCGAGGAAGGAAAGGCGTGGGCCGAGTTGGAGATGCTGCTGAGCGGCGAACTTTTCGATCCATACTCGACCGCCGCAACGCGGTCTTCCGGAGGCGTGTGATGCCCGTCGTGTCCAATTCAACCGAGTCGCCGTTCGGACCTGTGCCCGATCGGCGTCGCCGGATCGTCCTGGGCTCGGTGATCGCCGGGCTCATCATCGTCGCTCTCGGCGCTACCGTGCTCGCCACGCGCGGCGGTGGGAAGCAGCCTGCGCAGGTCGACGAGCACGCGGCCCACGGCGGCGTGGCAGCGGGCGGCGACAGCGCCAGGTCGGTGCTGCTCAGCGCCAGCGAGGCGGAGCGCATCGGCGTGACGTACGCGACCGTCGAAGCCGGCTTCGTCG
Source organism: uncultured Gemmatimonadaceae bacterium (assembly GCA_964350145.1). GTDB lineage: Bacteria > Gemmatimonadota > Gemmatimonadetes > Gemmatimonadales > Gemmatimonadaceae > JACDCY01. Next base: position 10,915 of record CAYGJL010000048.1, on the reverse strand, counting down.
GTAGCACGATACGCACGGTGGGCCAGGTCACGTTCGACGAAGCGCGCGTCAAGACCATCTCGCCCAAGATCGACGGCTGGATCGAGCAGCTGTACGTCAACGCCACCGGCCAGTACGTAGGCCGTGGGCAGGCGCTCTTCACTATCTACTCGCCGATGCTCGTCGCCACGCAGGACGAGCTCCTCCTGGCGAAGCGCCTCGCTGCCGACGTGAGCGGCGGCTCAGAGGAGGCGAAGCGCTACGCGGACGGGTTGGTGGCCTCGGCGCGGCGAAGGCTGCTGTACTGGGACGTGAGCGCGTCCGAGATTGCGCAGATCGAGCGCACCGGCGTGGCGCGGCGGACCATGACGCTGCACTCGCCGGCGAGCGGCTACGTGATCGAGAAGCCGGTGTTCGCCGGTCAGCGCATCATGGCGGGAGACGCCATCTACAAGGTGGCGGACCTGAGCGTGGTGTGGGTGGAAGGCGAGGTGTTCGAACGCGATTTGCACGCGATCGCCCTGGGGCAGCAGGCGACCGCGCAATTCGAGGCGCTGCCCGGCGAGGAGCGCAGCGGCCGCATCACCTACATCTACCCGACGCTCAATCCGGAGACGCGCACCGTGCGCGTGCGCGTGGCGCTGTCGAACGCGAACGGACACCTCAAGCCCGGCATGTACGCCACGCTCTCGCTGCCCGCGTCCGGGCGCGCGCGGTCGTCGCTATCCGTCCCGCGGGGAGCCGTGCTATCCACGGGCGAGCGCAACATCGTGTTCGTCCGGCGCGAGGACGGGAAGCTCGAGCCCCGGTTCGTCACGCTCGGCGCCGCCGGCGAGGACAGGATCGAGATACTCAGCGGGCTTGCGGTCGGCGAGCAGGTGGTTGCCTCCGCGACGTTCCTGGTGGACGCGGAGTCGAACCTCGGCACGTTGATGGGCGGCATGGGCAACATGCCGGGGATGGAGATGACCGCGCCGGTCGCGCCGCCCGCGACTCCAGCCAGTCCGCGGTAGGGAGCGGCCGATGCTCGCGCGCATCATTTCATGGTCGATCGGCAACCGGCTGATCGTCCTGTTGGCGACCGCGGCCGCCGTCGCCGCCGGCCTCTGGGCCATCCGGGAGACACCGCTCGAAGCGCTACCCGACTTGTCGGACGTGCAGGTAATCGTGCAGACGGATTACGGTGAGCAGGCGCCACGCATAGTCGAGGATCAGGTCACCTACCCGATCGCGGCGGAGATGCTGAAGGTCCCGGGCTCGCGCACGGTGCGCGGCTACTCGTTCTTCGGGGTCTCGTTCGTGTACATCATCTTCGACGACGACACCGACCTGTACTGGGCACGCACCCGGGTGGCGGAGTACCTGAGCGGGCTCAAGGGCAGGCTGCCGGCGACCGTCGCGCCGCAGCTCGGTCCGGACGCGACCGGCCTCGGCTGGGTATACCAGTACGCGATCGAGGATACGACGGGCCGGTTGAACCTGTCGGAGCTGCGCGGGCTGCAGGACTGGTACCTGCGCTACGCGCTGACGTCGGTGCCCGGCGTGGCGGAGGTGGCGTCCATCGGCGGCTTCGAGAAGCAGTATCAGGTGGATCTCGATCCGGCCAAGCTGCTGGCGTACCGAATCCCCGTGACGACGGTAATGGCCGCGCTGCAGAACGCCAACAACGACGTGGGCGCGATGGTCATGGAGCTATCAGAGCGCGAGTACATGGTGCGCGGGCTCGGCTATCTCCGCTCGATGAGCGACATCGAGAACATTGTCGTGGCGGCGACGGCGAACGGCACGCCGGTGCGCGTCGCGGAACTGGGGCGGGTGACCACCGGGCCCGCCGTGCGGCGCGGAATCGCCGATCTGGACGGCCGCGGCGAGGCAGTGGGCGGGATCGTCATCATGCGATTCGGCGAGAACGCGCTCACCACCATCGAGCGCGTGAAGGCGAAGCTCGCGGAAGCGCAGAAGGGATTGCCACCCGGCGTGAAGATCATCCCGGTGTACGACCGGAGCGAGCTGATCCTGGAGTCCATCTCGACGCTGCGGGTCAAGCTGCTCGAGGAGTCCCTGATCGTCGCGCTCGTGTGCATCGTGTTTCTGCTGCACCTGCGCAGCGCGCTGGTCGCGATTGTGACGATTCCCGTTGGCATCCTGCTCGCCTTTGTAGGCATGCGCTTCGTCGGCGTGGGGGCGGACATCATGTCGCTCGGCGGAATCGCGATTGCGATCGGGGCGATGATTGATGCGGCGATCGTGATGATCGAGAACATGCACAAGCATCTCGAGCGCGCTGTCGAGGAGAAGGTCGGCCCGGACGCGGCGAAGCTCGCCAAGCTCGACACGGGAATATTGTCGCTGCGCGAGCGGTGGGCGGTGGCGAACGCCGCGGCGCGCGAAGTGGGGCCGGCGCTCTTCTTTTCGCTGCTGGTCGTGACCGTGTCATTCCTCCCGGTGTTCACGCTCGAGGGGCAGGAGGGCCGCCTCTTCACGCCGCTCGCCTTCACCAAGACTTTCTCGATGGCGGCCGCGAGCCTGCTGTCGGTGACGCTCGTGCCGGTGGCGATGGGGCTGTTCGTGCGTGGCAAGATCTGGCGCGAGCGGGCCAATCCCGTGAACCGCGCGCTGATCCGCGCGTACGACCCGGTGATCCGCTTCGTATTGCGAAGCCGGTGGGAGGTGATCGCCGGCGCGGTCATCGTGGTGATCGTCACCGCGATTCCATGGTCGCGCGTCGGCTCCGAGTTCATGCCGCCGATGGAAGAAGGAACGATCCTGTACATGCCGACGACGATGCCGGGGATCAGCATCGCGCGGGCAAAAGAGGTGCTGCGGATCCAGGATTCCATCCTGGCCACGTTCCCTGAAGTCGAGCGCGTGTTCGGCAAGGCGGGGCGCGCGGAGACGGCGACGGATCCTGCCGGGCTCGACATGTTCGAGACCACGATCACGCTGAAGGATCGCGAGCGGTGGCGTCCAGGGATGACGTACGACCGGCTGATCGCGCAGATGGATTCCGCGGTGCGGATGGCCGGAATCACCAATTCCTGGACGATGCCCATCCGCGGCCGGATAGACATGCTCGCGACGGGGATCCGCACGCCCGTCGGGATCAAGGTGTTCGGCCCCGACCTCGCCACGCTCGAAAAAATAGGCAAGCAGATCGAGCAGGCGGTGCAGGCGGTCCCCGGCACGCGCAGCGCGTTCGCCGAGCGCGCGATGTCGGGCTATTACCTGGACATAGACATTGACCGGGCGGCCGCCGCGCGGCACGGCTTGAACGTTGGCGACGTGCAGTCCGTCATCACGAGCGCGATCGGCGGGATGGTGGTGACGCAAACGGTCGAGGGGCGGGAGCGGTACGGCGTGCGCGTGCGCTACATGCAGGATTTCCGCGACACGCCCGAGCAGCTGGCGACGGTCCTGGTGCCGGTGAGCCACACGGGCGGCGCGGCCTCGTCCGCGACGGGCTCCATGGGCGGGGCGATGCCCGGCGCGCCCGCCCAGACGGGCGTGACGCAGGTCCCGCTCGGCGAGCTGGCGACGATCCGGAAAGTCGCGGGGCCCATGGTCGTGCGCACCGAGGACGCGCAGCCCACCGCCTGGGTGTTCGTGGACGTGATGGGCCGGGACATCGGCGGTTACGTGGCCGACGCACGGAAGATGGTGGAAGACATGATCGTGCTGCCTACGGGCTACACCATCGCGTGGAGCGGCCAGTACGAGTACATGCTGCGGGTACGGGAGAAGATGAAGATCGTGGTACCGGCTACGTTGGCGGTGATCTTTCTGCTGCTGTACTTCAACTTCCGCAACGTGGGTGAGTCTTTGATCGTGATGCTCTCGCTCCCGTTCGCGCTCGTCGGCGGGGTGTGGTTCGTGTGGCTACTCGGCTACAACTGGTCGGTCGCGGTGGCGATCGGGTTCATCGCGCTCGCGGGAGTAGCTGCTGAGACGGGGGTGGTGATGCTCATCTACCTGGATCATGCCTGGCGCGCGCGCCAGGCGGTTGGACGCCGGCCGACGACGCGGGATCTGTACGACGCGGTGCTCGAGGGAGCGGTGGAGCGCGTAAGGCCGAAGATGATGACGGTGACGGCGATCACCGCCGGGCTGCTGCCGATCATGTGGGGCGGAGGCGCGGGCGCGAGCGTGATGCAGCGGATCGCGGCGCCGATGGTGGGCGGGATGATATCGAGCACTGTGCTTACGCTGGTCGTCATCCCGGCGGTGTATGCTCTTTGGAAGGAATGGGAGATGGGGAGGGCTGAACAGCATTCGAACGCGGCGGTTCCGGCGACGGTGCCGGTGTAGCAACGCTCTCCGCTCTTCCCAGTCTTACCTTTCTCTCCCTATGCCCCGCCTCATCCGCCGCCCCGGCGACGTTCCCGCCCGCTCTCTATGGCAGCGTGTGCGCGACGTCGCTCTCATGGACGTCGCCGTGCTGGCGAAAGGCGGCGTCAGCGCGGGCTCACTCGAAAGGGTCGAGGAAGTTCTCCTGGAAGCCGATCTTGGCGTCTCGACCACGATGCAGCTCGTGGCGGAGCTGGAGCGGCTCGCCAAGCTCGGAAAGATCCGCACCGAGCCCGAGTTCCGCGAGGCGCTCCGCTCGGGCATCGAGGCATCGCTGCGCGCGGGCAACAGCGACCCCGCATTGCGGCTCGCTCCCTCGGCGCCGACAGTGATCCTCGTGATCGGCGTGAACGGCGCGGGGAAGACGACGTTCGTCGGCAAGCTGGCGGCGCGGCTACGGCGCGACGGGATGAAAAAGATCGTGATCGGCGCGGCCGACACATTCCGCGCGGGCGCGGTGGATCAGCTCCGGCAGTGGTCCGATCGCGCAGGGGCCGAGTTCGTCGGTGCGCGGGCCGGCACCGATCCGGCGTCGGTCGCGTTCGAGACGGTGGACGCCGCCGTCGTTCGCGGTGCCGACGTCGCGATCATTGACACCGCCGGCCGGCTGCACACGAGCGACGCGCTGCTCGAGGAGATGCGCAAGATCCACCGCGTGATCGGCAAGCGCCTGCCCGGCGCGCCGCACGAGACGCTGCTCGTGCTGGACGGAACGATCGGGCAAAACGCGATCGCCCAGGCCACCACCTTCTCGTCCGCCGTTCCCATCACCGGCATCGTGATGAACAAGGTGGACGGCTCCGCGCGCGGCGGGATCGTCGTCGCCGTGCACCAAACGCTCGACGTGCCGGTCAAGTTTCTCGGCGTGGGCGAGAAGCTGGACGATCTCGTCCCGTTCGATCCCGCCGAGTTCGCGCGCGAAGTGATCGGCGACTGATGCCGCCGGCTGGGCGGGTCGCGCTGGACACGCCGGTTGGATATCTCAAGGGCGTCGGCCCGATCCGGGCGGAGGCGTTCCGCAAGCTCGGGATTACGAAGGCGGGCGATCTGCTCTTCCACATCCCGCACCGGTACGAGGACGCCAGCACCATCGCGACGATCGCGTCGGTGGACGTCGGGATGGACGCGACGATCGTCGGCAAGGTGATCTCCAAGGGCGTGCTTCCGACTCGCAAAGGGCTGCGGATTTTTCAGGCGGTGATTCAGGATCGCAGCGGCATGCTCGAGGCCGCGTGGCCGGGGCAGCCGTTCCTCGACCGCACGATCGACAAGGGCGACGTGCTGCTGCTGAGCGGGCCGATCCGCTTCTACCACGGTCGCCAGCTCGCGCCGCGCGAGTACGTGAACTTCGGCCCGGACGACCCGGGTGCGGCTCCGGGCCGCGTGTTCGCCGTCTATCCCGCAACCGAAGGGCTGACGTTCCGCACGATCCGCTCGATCATAGACGCGCATCTCGACACGCTGCTCGCGCGCACGACCGACCATCTTCCGCGCGCGGTGCTGAAGGAGCTATCCCTGCCCACGCTGCCGGACGCGCTCCGCATGGTGCACCGGCCGGCGTCCATCCGCGACGCGGAGCAGGGGCGCGACCGGCTTGCGTTCGACGAGCTGATGTTCCTGCAGCTGCTGCACCGACGGGCGCACGCGCTCGCGCGCACCGCGCGCCGCGGCATCCGCTTCGTCAACAAAAGGGAGCTGACGACGAAGCTCAAGCCGGAGCTGCCGTTCGAGCTCACCGGCGCGCAGGTACGCGTGCTGCGCGAGATCTTCGCGGACATGTGTGGCGAGCGGCGCATGCACCGGTTGCTCCAGGGCGACGTCGGCAGCGGCAAGACTATCGTCGCGTTGTTCGCCGCGCTGCTGGCGTACGAGAACGGCTACCAGGCCGCGATCATGGCGCCGACCGAGCTGCTCGCCGAGCAGCATCACCGGACGCTGAGCCGCCTGCTCGCGCCGCTCGAGATCGAGCCGCTACTACTCACCGGGAGCGTGAAGGCGAAGACGCGCGCGCCGCTGGAAGCCCGCCTGAAAACGGAGGAGCCGGTGATCGCGATCGGAACTCACGCGCTCGTGCAGACGACCACCGCGTTCGGCAAGCTCGGCTTCGTCGCGATAGACGAGCAGCACCGCTTCGGCGTGGAGCAGCGGGCCGCGCTGGCGAAGAAGGGGCAGGCGCCCGACGTCCTCCTCCTGAGCGCCACGCCGATCCCGCGATCGCTCGCGCTCACGGTGTACGGCGATCTCGACGTGAGCACGCTGGACGAGCGTCCGCCCGGCAGGCGCCCGGTCGCGACGGTCCTCCGGCGGGAGAGCGGCCGCGAAAAAGTTCTCGCGTTCGTGCGCTCACAGGTGGAGGAAGGCCGGCAGGCGTACGTGGTCTATCCGGTGATCGAGGAATCGGAGAAGACAGACCTGAAAGCGGCGACGACTATGTTCGAGCGGCTGTCGGCCGGCGCCTTCGCCGGACTGCGCGTCGCGCTGCTGCACGGGCGGGTCTCCTCGGACCAGCGCGAGAGCATCATGCGGCAGTTCCGCGACGGAGAGATAGATATTCTCGTCGCGACCACGGTCATCGAAGTTGGAATCGATGTCGCCAACGCGACGGTGATGCTGATCGAGCACCCTGAGCGGTTCGGCCTGTCGCAGCTGCACCAGCTTCGCGGCCGCGTGGGCCGCGGCGCGGAGAGCTCCTACTGCATCCTGCTTGGCGAAGCGGGCGAAGAGTCCATGCAGCGACTGGAGTTGTTCGCGTCCACTGATGACGGCTTCGAAATCGCGCGCGCCGATCTCCGTATCCGCGGAATGGGCGATCTGTTCGGGCAGCAGCAGAGCGGGGATGCGATGCTTCGCATCGCGGACCTGGTACGCGACGAGAAGCTCAACGTGCTCGCGCGCGAAGGCGCCGAGAAAACGCTGGCGGACGACCCCGGTCTGGAAAAGCCGCAGAACGCGGGGTTGAAGCGCGCGCTGAGCGCGCGGTTCCCCCGAGCGTTGGAGCTGTTCCGGGTGGGCTAGGGCGTCGGCGCCGCGAGCCGGCGCTTGATGCGCTCCAGCTCCGCGTTGAGCCGCGCGATCTCGGCGCGCTGCGTCCGGATCACGCGGTCGCGTGCCGCGATGCCGGCGGCCGATGTGTCGGTGATGACGATTGTGGTGTCGCCCGACGCCTGGCCGGCTGCCTGCTCCGCGAGGACGATCTCGCGCGCGAGATGCTGCAGGACGTTCGCTTGACCGCGGTACCACGCGGTCTTGTCCGACGCGAGGTACGAGTCCAGGAGCGTGCGCCCCTCGGTTCGTGTCGCCGCCGGGCTTCTGGGGTCGAGCTTGTAGAGCGCGCGCCAGAACAGCACCTCTTCCGCGGCGCGTGTGTCCGGGTGCTGCTGCGCGAAGTCGAGCAGCGCGCTGTCCGCGGCGGCGTGGCGGCCGGCGTTGGCGAGGTCGTCGGTGGTATTGAGCAACGTCCCCCAGGCCTCAGGGCTCGGAGGCTCCGGGGCGGAGCGGGAGAGCGTCGCGCACGCGCTCAGCGTCAATACGGCCAGAGAGGCCGTGATGATTCTCACAGTTCTCATTTGTCTTCAGGCAAGGTCGGAAGCACTGTGGCGTCCAGAGGTCCCGGCGACAGACACTTGGGCCGGCAACGATAGATGAAACGTAGTGCCGGCGCCCTCCGTGCTGTTCACCCTGATGGTACCCTGGTGCGCCTCGACTATCTGTTTTGCGATCGCAAGGCCCAAGCCCGTTCCCTTGAGAGCCGCGGACGCTTGGTTGTCCGCCTGATAAAACTTCTCGAAGATGTGCGGCAGCTGGCCGCCCGGAATCCCCGCTCCGGTGTCGCGGATGGTGATCCGGAGCTCCGACCGGTCACCCTCCACGCCGAGCGCCACTTCCCCGTCCCGCGGGGTGAACTTGAACGCGTTGGAGAGCAGGTTGCCGAGCACTTCGTTCATCCGGTCCTCGTCCCACATGACCTCCGCCGGCACAGACGGCGAGTGTTGTACCGTGAACGCGACTCCGCGCTGCACGGCCAGCCCCTGGAACGCGGCCTCCAGGTGCTGCAGAAAGCTCGCTAGATCGACCGCGCGGGGCTCGACCCTTCCCCCGCCGGCCTCGAAGCGGCTTACGTCGAGCAGCTGCCGGGCCAGGCGCGTGAGCGTCTGCGCCTGTTTCTGCATCGTGGCCGTGACATCGATCTGCTTCTCCGACAGCGGCCCGTAGATGCCTTCCTGCAGGAGTTCGAGATAGCCGAGGATGACGTTTATCGGCGTTTTGAGCTCGTGCGAGGCGATGGAAATGAACTCGGCCTTGAGCTTGTCGAGCTCCGCGAGCTGGCGGGTCATAGACTGGTAGCTTCCGGCGAGTCGGCCGAATTCGTCGCGCCGGGTCCCGGAGTACGACAGCCGGTAGGAGAAGTCGCCGTCGGCTACCGCTTTCATGCCCTTCTCGAGCAGGCGTACCGGCGTGCTGATGGAGCGAAGCAGCCAGAGGGCGATGAGCAGCGCCAGCAGCAGGGCGATCGCAAGCGCGGCGGCCGCGGTGCGCTGCGCCTCGATGGTGACGGTCGCGGCTTCGTCCACGCGCTCCGCCGTGCGACCGCGCAGGTCGGCCTCTGTCTGGCGGATGGTTGTGTTGATCCGGGCGATCTCCGGGAGCACGCTGTCGGCAGAGATGTCCTCGGCCTCGCGCGGTCTTCCCTGATTCGCCGCTGCGTACTCGGAGGCCGCCGCGGCGCGGATGCGGGCCACGGATGCGCGGATCTGCCTGCTTTCGCGCTCAAGATTGTACCCGCTCAACATCGCGGCCAGGCTGTCGGCGCTGGCAATGTGCCGCGTCATTCGCCGCCGGCTGCTGTCGTCGTGCACGAATAGCAGCGCGTTCTCCGCGGCACGCACGTCTTCGGTGGCCGATCGCAGCCGGCCGATCGCGATGGACGCGGCGAAATCGGTGTCGCGCAGCACGCGATTGGTGTCCTCCAGCCGCTCCAGCGCGTTGAGCGCCAGGAGCAGCGGAATGAGCAGCACCAGCGCCATACCGACAAGACCGACGCTCAGCCGTGCGCGCAGGGTCATATTCCGTTGACACTCATCACGTGGCGGCCTAGCTTGCCGCGTTTTCCCTGCCGCTCAGCAAATGCCAAAGAATTCCCCATCAATACGGATCGCCGACCTCGGCGCGCACGCCGGTCAATCCGTCGAAGTGCAAGGGTGGGTAACGCACGTCAGATCATCCGGTAAAATTGCGTTTGTTGTCATACGTGACGGTAGTGGCACGGCGCAGGCGGTGCTCGTCAGAAACGAGGTCGAGCCCGAGGTCTGGGAGCGTTTCGGCAGTCTGACTCAGGAAAGCTGCATCCGGTTGACGGCCGTCGTGCGGGAGGACAAGAGGTCGCCCGGCGGTTACGAACTTGGCGCCAGCGGACTGGAGATCCTCGGCTCGAGCCCCCAGGACTATCCGATCCAGCCCAAGGAGCACGGGGTGGATTTCCTGCTCGACCACCGGCACCTGTGGCTTCGCAGCTCCCGGCAGCGTGCGATCGCGCGGGTTCGCCACGAAATAGAGCAGGCGATCAGGGACTTCTTTTACGAGCGCGACTTCACGCTCGTGGACACTCCGATCCTCACGGCTGCCATCGGCGAGCGCAGCGGACTGTTCGCGACCGAGTACTTCGACGAAGGGACCGCGTACCTCGCGCAAACGGGACAGCTGTACGGCGAAGCCGCGGCCGCGGCGCTGGGCCGCATCTATTGCTTCGGTCCCACGTTTCGCGCCGAGAAATCCAAGACGCGCCGGCACCTGAGCGAGTTCTGGATGATCGAGCCCGAAGTCGCGTTCAACGACTCCGAAGACAACATGCGGCTGCAGGAGGACTTCGTGTCGTACATCGTCGCGCGCGCGGTCGAGCGGTGCCGGCCGGAGCTGGAGGAGCTGGAGCGGGACGTCACCAGGCTGGAGCGGGTGAAAGCACCGTTTCCGCGGATTGACTACGGCGACGCGGTGAAGACTCTTCAAGGGAAGGGCAGCAACATCACCTGGGGCGACGATCTCGGAGCAGAAGACGAGACGTTGCTGGTCGCTGACTACGACACGCCGATCTTCGTGTGCAATTATCCGAAGGAAGCCAAGGCGTTCTACATGAAGGAGAACCCCGCCGACCCGCGCACCGTGCTGTGCAACGATTGTCTCGCGCCCGAAGGCTACGGCGAGATCATCGGCGGATCACAGCGCGAGGACGACTACGACAAGCTGCTGGCCCGGATCCACGAGGAGAAGCTGCCGGTCGAGGCGTACGGCTGGTACCTGGACCTGCGGAAGTACGGCACGTTCGTGCACTCCGGCTTCGGGCTCGGCTTGGAGCGGACGGTCGGTTGGGTGTGCGGGCTGCCGCACGTGCGGGAGACGATCGCGTTTCCGAGGATGATGAATCGGTTGAGGCCATAGGCTGACTGCGGCAGGCTCCGGCCAGTGTGAGAAGGAATCCAAGTTCGGAGTGTGGCAGTGAGGAGTTAAGAGTCAGGAGTTACTCCCAACTGCCAACTCCGGACGGCCACACTCCAAACTTTCTGTGAAGCGGCGGCCCGTGGCAAGCCCGGCATGAGCT
>CAYGJL010000047.1:8321-21831 GCA_964350145.1 uncultured Gemmatimonadaceae bacterium | reverse complement strand
GTCCCCCTCCTTTTCCGCCGTTTTGCGGGCGCTCTCCGCTGTCGCTCCCGGCGGCGGCAGACGGCCCGGAAACCGAGGCGAACCGGTGTCCCACTGCGCTCGCTACGCGCGCACACTACGCGCGCTAAGACGCTCGCTACGGGGACACCGGTTCGCCTCGTCTTGTCTGGCGCTTACCAGATGCCGGCGGGAGCGTTCGCGGCGGGGTGTCCTCGACAGCGCCGTCTTAGCGAGCGCAGTTTGCTCGCGTAGGCGCGGTCGAGGATACCCCGTCCGGACGCTCCCCCGCACCCAAGCAGCGCCAACGCAAGACGCGCCCCGGATATTTCCCGGGGCGCGTCTTAGCCTGCGATCCTGGCCGCGCGAGCTGACTACGCTTGCGGAGCCGCCGTCGTCAGAACGCGGAAGTCGAGCTTCTCGCCGTCGGGCGCGACGTCCACTTCCACTTCGTCGCCTTTGGCGAACTCGGCCAGCAGGATCTTCTCGGAGAGCGGATCCTCGATGTAGCGCTGGATCGCTCGCTTGAGCGGGCGCGCGCCGTAGTCCTGGTCGTAGCCGTGCTTCACCAGGAAGTCCAGCGCGGCCCCCGTGAGCTTCAGGTTGATCTGCTCGTCGCCCAGGCGCTTCTGCACGTCGCGCAGCACGATCGACACGATGTCGCGGATATTGTCCTCGGACAGCGGGTGGAAGACGATGACGTCGTCCAGCCGATTGAGGAACTCCGGATTGAACACCTTCTGCATCTCGTCCTTCACCTTCTCCGACATCCGCTCGAAGTTGCCGCGGTTGTCGGCGACGAAGCCAAGGCTCTTCCCCTTGGTGATGTCGCGCGCGCCGACGTTCGACGTCATGATCACAACCGTGTTCTTGAAGTCGATCACGCGGCCGTAGTTGTCGGTGAGGTGTCCCTCGTCCAGCACCTGCAGCAGGATGTTGAACACGTCCGGGTGCGCCTTCTCGATCTCGTCGAGCAGCACCACGCTGTACGGCTTGCGCCGTACGGCCTTGGTGAGCGTGCCGGAGTCCTCGTAGCCGACGTATCCCGGGGGCGCGCCGATCAGCCGCGACACCGAGAACTTCTCCATGTACTCGCTCATGTCCACGCGGATCAGCGCGCTGGCGTCCGCGAACAGGAACTGCGCCAGCGATCTTGCCAGCTCCGTCTTGCCGACGCCCGTCGGTCCGGAGAAGATGAACGATCCGATCGGCCGGTCGGGGTCCTTGAGGCCTGCGCGGCTGCGCCGGATCGAGCGCGCCAGCGCCTTGATCGCCTCGTCCTGGCCGACCACCGACTCGTGCAGTTCCTCCTCCATACGCAGCAGCCGCGTGGTCTCGGCTTCCTGCAGCCGCATCACGGGAATGCCCGTCCAGCGGCTGACGATGAACGATATCTCGGGCTCGCCGAGCACGGGTCGGTGCGACTGGCGGTGCTTCTCCCAGTCTTCCTGCACGCGGCGGATGTCGCCCTGCAGCTCGCGCTCCCGGTCGCGCAGCGACGCCGCGCGCTCGAAGTTCTGGTCGCGCACCGCGGCTTCCTTCTCCGTGTTCACGCCCTCGAGCTGGCCCTTGAGGTCCGCGACTTCCGGCGACGGCTGTTGCGCGGCCAGCCGCGCGCGCGCGCCGGCCTCGTCGATCACGTCTATCGCCTTGTCGGGCAGGAACCTGTCGGTGATGTAGCGCTCCGACATCTTCGAGGCCGCGATCAGCGTCGCGTCCGGAATCTCGACGCGGTGGTGGTCCTCATACTTCTGGCGGAGACCCTTGAGTATCTCGATCGTCTCGTCCACCGAAGGCGGCTCGACGATGACCGTCTGGAAGCGCCGCTCGAGCGCGCCGTCCTTCTCGATGTACTTGCGGTACTCGTTCAGCGTGGACGCGCCGACGCACTGCAGCTCGCCGCGCGCGAGCGCGGGCTTGAGCATGTTGCTCGCGTCGATGGCTCCCTCGGCGGCGCCTGCACCGACAAGTGTGTGCAGCTCGTCTATGAACAGCACGATGTTCTTGTTCTGGGTGATCTCGTTCATCACCGCCTTGAGGCGCTCCTCGAACTGCCCGCGGTACTTCGTCCCCGCGATCACGGCCGCCATGTCGAGCGCGAGCACGCGGTGGTCGCGGAGCGAGTCCGGGCACTCGCCCGTGGCGATGAGCTGCGCCAGGCCCTCGACGATCGCGGTCTTGCCCACGCCGGGCTCGCCGATGAGCACCGGGTTGTTCTTCTTCCGGCGCGTCAGCACTTCCATGACGCGCTCGATCTCCTTGGCGCGGCCGATCGTCGGGTCCAGCTGTCCTTCGGCGGCGAGCTGCGTGAGGTCGCGGCAGAAGTGGTCGAGCGCGGGCGTCTTCGACTTTTTGTCGCCCTTCACGCCTGCGGTGCCCGGCACGCCCGGCACGCCCGGCGTCGCCTTCTCCGTCGGCGCCGCCGTGCCGCCCTGCGGCATCTCGGTGCCAAGCAAGCGCAGCGTTTCGGCGCGCGCGGCGTCGAGATTGATGCCCGCATCCGCCAGGACCTGCGCGGCGATCCCCTTCTCTTCGCGCAGCAGGCCGAGGAGCAGGTGCTCCGTCCCGACGTAGCTGTGGGAGAGATCGCGCGCTTCCGCCATGGCGAGCTCGAGCACTTTCTTGGCGCGCGAGGTATAGGGAAGGTCGCTCGCCTGCGGCGCTTTGCCCTTCTTCACCGTCTCCTCGATCTTCTGCTGGATCTCGTCGAGGTCGACGTTCAGGTTCTGCAGCACGGTCGCGGCGACACCTTCGCCTTCGCGGATCAGGCCGAGCAGGATGTGCTCGGTGCCCACGTACTCGTGGTGCAGACGGGAGGCCTCTTCCCGCGCCATCGCGAGAACCTTTCGCACCCGTTCGGTGAAGTTGTATCCGTTCATCAGTCGATCCTCAGTCGCGGTACACCAGCGGCGATCCGCGTAACCCCTATTTGTCCGGCTCTTCCTCGAGCGCCTTCCTGACGAACTTCGCTCGTGCCAGGTTCGCTTCGTTTTCAGTCAGGGCGCGTCCGGCCGCGTAGGCGAGATGTGCCGACTGGCTAAAAATCAGGAGCTTGTTGAGGTATATACACTGAGACCTGCTATCAGGTTCAGACCGACTGCCAGCCGGACGCCGCTGAGGAAGTTCATCGCTTCCTCGAACGTGAGACTCCGCGCGTACCGCAGGGTCCCGTACGCCCGCCAGAGCTTGTCTTCGATAATATAGCCCGCGTCCCGTAGCAGCACACGCCTGGCTTCTTCCTCGCGCTCGACCACGTGCCGCACCACGCGAACGAGGTGGTCGAGGAGCTCTTCCTCCGATCTGCCGAGCGTGGTCTGGTTCGACATCTGGAAGAAGTTTCCGACGACCTCGCTCCCCTCGCCATACAGGCCGCGGTACGTGAGCCCCATCTGCTGGAGGCCCGTGAGCACCTTGCCGATCTCCTTCGTGAGCACGAGCCCGGGAAGATGGATGAGCACCGAGGCGCGCAGGCCGGTCCCGGTGTTGGTCGGGCACGCGGTGAGATAGCCGAACTCCTGGTGGTACGCATACGGCACGCGTCCGCCGACCTCGCGATCAATCGCCTCCACCTCCGCGTACGCCTCGTTCACCGCGAACCCCGACCGCAGCGACTGCAGCCGCAGGTGGTCCTCCTCGTTGATCATGATCGAGGATTGCTTCGCCAGGAATACCGCCGCGCCGCTCCGCACCGGATGCTGCGCATCCAGACCGGCCAGTTCCCGGCTCACGAGATGCCGCTCGTGCAGCAGCAGCCGCTCGTTGGCTTCCATCTCATCCACGCGCAACATCACGCCGTGGCCACTCCCCGTCACAGCCGGAATCGCGTCGCGTACCTGCGCCAGCACCCGCAGCCTCTCGCCGTCGCGCGCGCGCGATGCGAACGCGTAGCCCTCCACGTTGCGCGCCAAGCGGATGCGCGTGGACAAAACTATGTCTGAATGTTCGCCCGACGCGTCCAACCATTGGACGCCGCCGCTCGGTAGCAGTGAGAGATCCAGAGTCATGCTCGTAGCCTTTGGCTGCCGAGCCGAGTGCGGCCGCTCGAGCCGGCAGCCGCGGGACGGGACGTCACTCCAGGCCTCGCAGCTTGTCACGGATGTCGGCTGCCATTTCAAATTGCTCAGACTCGATTGCGCGCTGAAGCCGCTCGCGTAACTCGGTCGCGGTGACCGAGCGCTCGACGTCGCCCTCGGACGGTGGGATGTACCGGTGTCCCACGTGCCGCGAGTTGCCGTGCACGCGGCGCAGCAGCTCGCGCAGGCTCTTCTCGAACGCGCCGTAGCAGTGCGGGCAGCCGAGCCGCCCGGTGCTCCGAAAATCGCGCAGCGTGGATGAGCAGAACGTGCAGCGGGCCGCGTCGTCCGACGCCGCCGGCATGTGCTGGTGCACGCTCTGCAGCAGCTCGGTGACCTGCGCCTTCGGCACGATCATCGAAGTCTCGACGCCCCGCTCGGCGGCGCACTTCTCGCACAGCCGCAGGTGCCGCACCACGCCGCCGTCAACTTGCGTGACGTCTACCACGACGTCGCCTTCCTTGCAATCGTCGCAGACCATCAGGCCACTCCCTCGCGCGCATGCGTCTCTTCCAGTCGCCCTTCGGCGAGCAGCAGCACACGGTTGGCCCGCGCGGCCAATGCCTGATTGTGCGTGACGACCACCGCACCGATCTCCAGATCGTTGGTGACCTCAACCAGCAGATCGTGGAGATTCTGGCCCTGCGCCTGGTCCAGGTTGCCCGACGGCTCGTCGGCCAGCAGCACGGCTGGATCCATCGCCAGTGCGCGCGCCACGGCGGTGCGCTGCTGCTCGCCGCCGGAGAGCTGCCCCGGACGGTGGTGCATGCGGCCGCTCAGCCGGACGCGGGCGAGCAGCTCCTCGGCGCGACCGCGCGCCTCGGAGTGCGACCTCCCACCGATCCTGAGCGGCATCATCACGTTCTCCAGCGCGGTGAACTCGCGCAGCAGGTGATGAAATTGAAATACGAACCCAACGCGCCGGTTCCGCAGCGCCGCTACCTCGTCGTCCGAGCGGCCGTGCACCGGCTCGCCGGCGAGCACCACGTAGCCCCTCGACGGCGCCTCGAGCGCGCCGAGTATGTGCAACAACGTGCTCTTCCCTGCTCCCGACGCGCCGACGATCGCGACCATCTCTCCACGCCCAACGGCGAGGTTCACGCCGGACAGCACCTTGATCGTGCTGCCGTCGCCCCCGACGTACGACTTGTGGAGGTCGTGCCCCTCTACCACGGTGAGGCCGCTCATTCGTGTCTGATCGCCTCGAGCGGGTACAATCGCGACGCCTGGATCGAGGGATACAACGTCGCAACCGCCGCGATCGCGAGGCTCGCGAGCACGATGAAGAAGACATCGATCGGGCTCGTCATCACCGGCAGGTGATCGATGAAGTAGATCGCGGGATCCAGCGCGATCAGCTTGTACCGGTCCATGCCGATCGCGGCGGCGAGGCCGACGATGACCCCGAATGCCGTTCCCACCATTCCGATGAACACGCCCTGCGCGAAGAAGATGCGGCGGATCGAGCCCGCCGACATTCCCATCGCGCGCAGGATCCCGATCTCACGCGTCTTGTCGGTCACCACCATGGTCAGCGTGCTGACGATGTTGAATGCGGCCACGATCACGATCAGCAGGAGGATCACACCCATCCCCAGCTTCTCCAGCTTGAGCGCCTGGAAGAGCGAGCGATTCTGCTCCTCCCAATCCACAGTGCGGTACGGAAATC
The DNA here is from genome assembly GCA_964350145.1 of uncultured Gemmatimonadaceae bacterium. Taxonomy (GTDB): domain Bacteria; phylum Gemmatimonadota; class Gemmatimonadetes; order Gemmatimonadales; family Gemmatimonadaceae; genus JACDCY01. Next base: position 16,092 of record CAYGJL010000047.1, on the reverse strand, counting down.
CCAGCACCTGCGTCAGCTCCGTCGCGATGCGGGACGCTTCCCACCGGCCAATCGTGCGGACTTCGATTCCCGTCACGCTCTCGCCCAGCCCCGCGAACTCGCTCGCCAGCGCGAGATCTATGTACACGTACCGGTCGTCGTACTCGTACATCCCGGTCTCTGCGATGCCCGTCACCTCGAGCTGGTACACGGCCGGCACGAACGTGCCCGTCGCGGCATTGATCTTCGTGTTCGCGATCGAGATCAGATTGATCTTGTCGCCCGGCCACGCGTTAAACCGCAGGGCCAGTAGCTTGCCGAGCACCGCGCCACGGCGCTGGCCGTCGGAGCTGGCAAAGCGGAAATCGCCGCTGGTGACGTGGCTACGAATGGTGGTGACTTCCGGCGCACCGCGCGTCTGCGGCGGGAGCCCCACGAGCATCACCCCGCCGGCGTAGTCGCGCCCAGCGTTCATCCCCGCTTCGGTCAGCACGAACGGTTCCGCGGCGATGACGCCCTGGTGCCGGCGAACCTTCGCGAGCACGTCGCGCCAGTCCTGGATCTTGAGGTCGCTGCCGTAGGCCAGCACGCGGATGTCCGGACTGCCGACGAGGATCTTCTCGCGCAGGTCGTGCTGCAAGCCGTCCATGCCGCCGATGATGACGATCAGCGCGCTCACGCCCACGACCACGCCCAGCATCGCGATCATGCTGATGAACGACAGCAGCCGCGATCCGCGGCGGCTGCGCAGGTAACGCCAGGCGATGGACAGTTCTAGACGGGACATGCCTGCAACTTAAAGGGTGACTAGTGACTCGTGACTAGTGACTAGTAACTACGACCCAATGCCACCCGTTGTTCCGCCGTTACCAGTAACTAGTCACTAGCCACTAGTCACTAGTCACCGGCCTCCGCCCTCATCGTCGGAAACAGGATCACATCCCGGATATTGGGCGTCCCGGTCAAGTACATGAACAACCGGTCCACTCCGATCCCCACCCCTCCCATCGGCGGCATGCCGTACTCCATCGCCCGGAGGTAATCCTCGTCCACACCGGAGGCTTCCTCGTCGCCCGCGGCCTTGAGCGCGGCCTGGGCCTCGAAGCGCGCGCGCTGGTCTATCGGATCGTTCAGTTCGCTGAAGGCGTTGGCGAGCTCGCGGCCATTGGCGAACAGCTCGAACCGCTCCGTGAGCGTCGGGTCGCCCCGCTTCGGCTTGGCCAGCGGCGAGAGCTCCACGGGATAATCCACCACGAATGTCGGTGTCTCGATCTTGCGCTCGACCAGCGCCTGGAAAATCTCGTCGAGCAGCTTGCCCCGCGCGAGCTTCTGCGGGTGCTCCACGCCCACGCGCCTGGCGAGCTGCCGCATTTCTTCGTCGCCGAGGGAAGTAACGTCCACGCCGGCCGCTTCGCGCAGCGCCGCCGTCCACTGCACGCGGGGGAACGGCGTCGAGCACGACGGGACCTCGGCGGCGATGCCGGGCGTCGAACGCACGGCGTCCGCGGCCGCGACGATCAGCGCTTCGACGACCGTCATCATCGCGGTGTAGTCGGCGTACGCCTCGTAGAACTCGAGCATCGTGAACTCGGGGTTGTGCGTCCGGTCGATCCCCTCGTTCCGGAAGTCGTGCCCGATCTCGTACACCCGCTCGAATCCGCCCACCACGAGCCGCTTGAGGTACAGTTCGTCGGCGATGCGCAGGAAGAGCGCCAAGTCGAGCGCGTTGTGGTGCGTCACGAACGGCTTCGCCGCCGCGCCGCCGTACAGCGGCTGCAGCACCGGCGTCTCGACCTCCAGGAATCCCCGTCCGTCCAGGAACGCGCGCATTGCGCGGATGAGCCGGGACCGCGCCACGAAGATCGTGCGCACCTCGTGGTGCACCGCCAGATCCGCATACCGCTGCCGGTAGCGCTGCTCCTGATCCACGAAACCCGAGTGCCGGACCGTCTGCCCGTCCACGACCTCTTCCTTGCCGTACGGCAACGGCCGTAGCGACTTGGCCAGCAGCTCGAACGCGGTCACCCGGATCGTGACTTCGCCTGTCTTCGTCCGGAACAACGGCCCCGTCACCCCCACGATGTCGCCGAGGTCGTAGTGCTGCAGCACGGAGAACCGGTCGTCCCCCAGTTCGTCCTTCCGGAAGTAGAGCTGAATCTTCCCGCTCTCGTCGGCGACGTGCGCGAACGCCGTCTTGCCGTGCGCCCGCCACGCGACGATGCGCCCCGCGACACTCACCACCGGCCCTTCCTCGGCACCCTCCGCCAGCAGCGGCACCGCGGCAGCCGCCGAGTGGGTTCGCGCAAACGAATACCCGAACACCTGCTCGCCGCGCGCTACGAGAGCATCCAGCTTATCGCGGCGTGCCTGCATGACGAAGTTCAGCTCGTCGCTCATGAGACCATGCCTGGTGAGCGCGGTGAGCCGGTGCCGGCGAAGGCGGCGTCTGTAGCGCGGTCCGCAGGACCGCGCGAAGCTAGCCGCCGCAGTCGGTACCGGTCGCCGCGCTCCCGCGAAAGAAACCTCATGCCGCCGCCCCGCTCTGAACTGCTCCAAAGCGTTTGAGGTAAGCCTCGATGAAGGGATCTATCCAACCATCCATGACCTTCTGCACGTCGGGGATCTTGAGCTCCGTTCTGTGGTCGTTGACCATCGTATATGGCTGAAACACATAGCTGCGAATCTGACTGCCGAACGATACGTCGGACTTGGTCGCGTCCAGTGCGGCGCGCTTCTCGTTTTGCTTGTCCAGCTCGATCTGGTACAGCTTGTTCTTCAGCATCTTCATCGCGGTCGCCTTGTTCTTGAACTGCGACCGCTCCGCCTGCGACGCCGCGACCGTGTTGGTCGGAATGTGCGTGATGCGCACGGCCGAGCTCGTCTTGTTGACGTGCTGTCCGCCCGCGCCCGACGCGCGATACACGTCGATCCGGAGATCCTCGTCGCGGACCTCGATGTTGATCGTTTCGTCCACGACCGGGTAAATGAACACCGACGCGAAGCTCGTATGCCGGCGCGCGGCGGAATCGAACGGAGAGATGCGCACCAGCCGGTGCACGCCGGTCTCCGGCCTGAGAAAGCCGAAGGCATACTGCCCGCGGATCTCGAGCGTCGCGCCCTTGATCCCCGCTTCCTCGCCCTGGCTCTCGTCGAGCAGCGCAACCTCGAACCCGTGTCGCTCGGCCCAGCGCGTGTACAAGCGGACGAGCATGGACGCCCAATCCTGAGCTTCGGTCCCGCCGGCACCCGCGGATATCTCGACCTGCGCGTCGCGGAAGTCGTCCGGCCCGCGCATGAGCGAGCGCAGCTCGAAGGCATCGAGGTCGGGCTCGATCGCCGTAATGTCGCTGTCGAGCTCCGCCTCCATCTCCTCGTCCGGACTCTCCGAGAGCAGCGCGTCCATCTCGACCGCGCTGGTGACCCTGGCAGCGAGGGCGTCGAACGGATCCACCCAGCCGCGAAGCTGCTTGACGCGCTGCACGGTGGCTTGCGCGGTTTCCTGGCGCTCCCAGAAGCCCGGGGACGCCATCCTCTCTTCGTCGGCGGCTAGCGCCTGGCGCTTGGAGTCGATGTCAAAGATACCTCCGCAATTCTTCGAGCCGCGCGGTGTGCCGTGCGAGGTCCCGCCCGCGTTCAGTTTCTGCCATGTGTTGTATTTACCGGAGAGTGCCGCGACGAGCTAGAAAATGCGCTTCCCTTCACCCAGCACTTCGTTGAGCGCGTCCTTGAAGTGCGTCGTCGATTCAGCGAACGCCTGCCCGATCTGAGCCACGTATTCCTCGTAGCTCTTCTTGATCTCTTCGCTGAAGGTCTGCTTGAGCGAGCCGGCGCGCAATGCGTCGGCGTGCTTGTCGGGATAATAAGTGACGATGTCGGAGATGAGCGCGCGGGCGAGCCGCTTGGCACGGACGTCGGGATCCCGCGTCAGATAAGGATTGATCGAGGCCGCCGGGCCGGGGTGCGCGCCGGGCGTCGCCGGGGGATCCGGCTCCTGAAACGCCGGCGCCTCGTAGGCGGGCGTCACCGGTCTCGGCGTTCCTCCAGCGGGCGTCAGCAGCTGCGGTACGCCGCCCGTGGGCGTGCCACTCCGGACCCCGGCGGCGGGCGTCATCATGCGAGCGGTGCCGGGCGGGGGCGTCATCATGCGAGCGGTGCCGGGCGGGGGCGTCATCGCCGCGGGCACCCCGGTCGCCGGCGTCTTGCGCGAGTATTGGCCAGTGGTGCGTGCCACTGGCGGGGGCGGCTGCGGCCCGGCGGCCGCGATCAGCTCGGCCGTGGGCTCGGGTACGGGAATCACGCCGCCGCAGATGGAGCAGCGCGCACGAACTCCGCCCGGCGGAACCTTAGCTGGATCCACGCGGAAGATGGACGAGCACTGCGGACAGCCGACGTTCACCGTGAGTCTCGCGAGGGATGTCTGCGGCCGGGCGCGAGCGTCACGACTTGCCGCCAGACACGGCGCTGTGGAACGGCACGCGCTGATCGACCGCAACTGGGCGGTCGACGGTGCGGCGATCCACGCTGTACACGGAGCCCGGGAGCGTCTTGGCGTACGACTTCATCTCTGTCGCAAGATCGCTCACTTCGCGCGCCGAGGCAAAGTGCCGCCGCGAATTCGTGATCACGCCGATGGAGAGAGTCATCAGCGGAACGCGGTGCAGGTGCCCGCGCCGGTCCTTGCCGAAAAAATATCCCGCGCGCTGATCCTGCTCCGAGTACTGGTGCGGGATCAGCAGGTCGAAAACGGCCACGATCTCACCGCATACTTCCGGCACCGCCGACGAGGGAATGTTGTAGATGAAATCGTCGCCGCCGATGTGGCCCACGAACCCGCGCTCGCCGCAGACGCCCTTCACCACGTCGTGCAGAAGCGTCGCCAGGATCCGGATGACCCGGTCGCCGTCACGATAGCTGTACCGGTCGTTGTATTCCTTGAAGAAATCCAGATCCGCGTAGCAGACCGCGAACTGCTCACCGGTCTCGAGCCGGCGTGTGATGTCGGCTTCGATGGTCGTGGTGCCGGGGAGCCGCGTGGAAGGATGAACCTCGATGTCGCGGTCCGACCGGCGCAACAACAAATCGAGCCGGGCGGCCACTTCGGCCGCGGGCGTCTCCTCCCCGAGGATTTCATCGGCCAGCGTCGCGCAGGCGTCGGCGAAAGGGGCCTCGCCTCCGGCACAGAGGACGGCCGTCGGCACGATGGCGGTGTACGAGTCCGTCTTCAGGCGGCGGGATGCCTCGGCCACGTGGGACGAACCGTCCCTCGCGTCGAGGAGCACGATGCGGGGGCGGCTGCGAAGCGCCAGGTCCATTATCTGCTGCACACAGTCGAGCGCGGTGACCTCCAGCGCCTGCGCCGCCAGCCATGCTTCGATGGCGGGCGGCACTTCGCGTCCGGTCGGAAAGAAGAGTACGGCGATCGGATGACTCAATGGCTCATGGGGTCGGCGGGATCGCGCAAGATAAGACTATAGAGGACGGCTAGTCAAAGACCGCTCGCCGTTCCCGCAGTTACTAGAAATTGTAACGGAGCGAGAAATACGTGGGCGGCTCACCCGCGTCGGCCGACAGCCCCTCGAACGTGCGGGCAATGTCGAAGCTGAGCTTGCCCGCGGTGATCCCGAACCCCACCGAGGGTCCGGATGCCTCCGTGTCGGCCGTGCCCCACCCCGCGCGCAAGTGCACTCTGTTCTGGTATACGACGACGCTCCCGAACCTGAAGCCGGCATCCTCGAAGCTCGGCTCGCTGTCCATTTCGCCGGAGATTCTGATGTCCATGTCGGCCAGGTACCGGTCGATGAATCGCAGTCGGTACGACGCGCCGAGCTGGATCCGGCGCGGAAGCCTCGCGGGCGGTTCGTCGGCGGTCGCCCTGAGATCGCCGCCGACGTGTCGGATCGCTGCGCCAAGCGTGAGCGGCACGGCATCGGAGACGCGGTACTGCGCCCCGACGTCGAACGCGCTGGCCGTTCCCGAGCCGGTTCCGAGGTCCCCGCACTGGCCCGTGCAGTCAATGCGCGCCTGAACCAGCTTGTAATTGATCCCGGCGTTCAGGTGCGCGCCCAGCCCCCGTGCCCATGTGAGGGCGTACACGACGTTGCGCGGCAGCAGCAGTCCCACGGGCGGCTGGTTCGGATCCTCGGTGATCTGCTGGTCGCCCAGGTTGTACAGATTGACGGAGATCCCGAGGACGCCGAGCGCGCGCGCGGGCGAGATAAACGTGAGCGCGTCGCCGGTGACCGCGAGCGTGGTGGAGTGGTGGATCGCCGTCTCGCGCGTGGTCTGCCGAGCGAGCGCCGCGGGATTAGACCACACCGCCTCGCTGCCGGTCTCCGACGCCACCGTCGCCTGCCCCTGCCCGAGAGTGCGGGCGCCTACGGGCAGCAGCAGGAAAATCGCCGTTTCGCTCTGCGCGCGGGCCGCCGGAGCGGCGGCACCGAGCGTGAGCGCGAGAGCCGCGCTAGCTGAGAGGAGTAGCCTCATCTATCAGCATGATCGGGATGTCGTCGCGCACTGGATAGCGCAACGAGCACGCCCGACAGATGAGCGCGTCGTCCTGTTCGTTGTACTCGAGCTCACCCTTGCACTGGGGGCAGACGAGGATCTCGAGCAATTGGGCTGGTACTGGCATAAGAGTCCTGTGACTAGTGACTAGTGACTAGTGACTGGTAACGGCCCCGGGATCCCGGGTAAGACAGTTTTCGCTGCTGTTCTTGCGGTTCCTAGTCACTAGTCACTAGTCACTAGTCACCGCTTGTACCCCAGCCTCTCCAGCGCCCCCGCATCCCTTCGCCAGTTCGGCAGGACTTTGACCCATAAATCGAGGTATATCCTGGCCCCGACCAGCGTCTCGATCTTTTTCCGTGCGGCTTCGCCGATCGAGCGGATGCGCGCGCCCTTGCTACCTATGATGATCTTCTTCTGACTGTCCCGCTCCACGTAAATTAGCGCCCGGACGTAGATGGGCGAGCGGTCCTCGCGGAACTCCTCCACAACGCACGCCACGCTGTAGGGCACCTCGTCGCCCAGCTGCTCCAGCGCGGTCTCCCGCACCAGCTCGGCGGCGAAGAACCGCAGCGATTGCGTGCTCATGTCGTCCGCGGGATACAGGAACTCACTCTCCGGCAGCCGCGCACGCACGGCCTCGAGCAGCTCCTTCACCCCGTCGCCGGTCAGCGCCGAGATGAAGACGGCATCCGGAAAGCGCTGCATCTCCGCCTTGAGCTGCGAGCGGTCTACCGAATCCGTCTTGTTAACCACATGGATCACAGGCGCCCGCGGAGGCGCGTCCAGCCCCGCCGCCTCCGCCAGTGTGCGTGTGTCGTGCCCGCCGGCGTCGGTCAGATACAGGATGACGTCCGCATCCTCGAGCGCCCGCAGCGACGCGTGCCGCATCGCTTCCTGCAGCTCGTACGCCGGGTCCAGCAACCCGGGTGTGTCGAACACGACCATCTGCGCGTCACCCAGCGTCTGTATCCCGACGATCCGGTCGCGCGTGGACTGCGGCTTCTCGCTGGTGATCGAGAGCTTCTGCCCGACGATGCGGTTTAGCAGGGTCGATTTGCCGACGTTCGGTTTTCCGGCTACGGTGACAATTCCGGCGCGAGGCATGGACGGAATCTAGATGGCGACGGGACAATCGCTGCGTGCTGCGTGCTGCGTGCTGCGCGCTACGCCCTCGCGAGTTCCGGTAGCGATGAATGCTTGCGTCTTGCACCACCGGCGGCGGTAATGAGCAGTCACCAGTCACCAGTCACCAGTCACCAGTCACCAGTCACCAGTCACCAGTCAC
>CAYGJL010000047.1:4624-8221 GCA_964350145.1 uncultured Gemmatimonadaceae bacterium | reverse complement strand
AGTCACCAGTCACCAGTCACCAGTCACCAGTCACCAGTCACCAGTCACCAGTCACTGCAGTCGTCAGTACCCCGGCCCCAGCACAATCGCATTCATCACCAGCTTGTCCAGCGCGCGCCACCATCCGCGGAACCAGGGCTCGCCCGCGAAGGCCACGAGATGGCCGCCGCCGATGGGCTCCTCGATCACGTAGGCGGTGTTGCGCAGGAACCGCTCGGTGTTGGCGGGCCAGATGAAGCCCGCGCGGTGCATGCGGCCCTGCGCCGGAAATACGGCGACGTTCGCGCCACGACGCGACAGCTTGAGAAACGTAGACCCCTCCATCATGACCGTCAGTCGCGGCTGCTCGTATCCCTGCGTGAGCCAGTGCGTTCTATCGAGCACGACGTCGAAATGGCTGCCCGGCAAGCCGACCGGCGTCGCGTTGGACGCAAGCGGACTGGTAACGGCCAACAGGTCCTCTGCATCCTTGCGCCCTGCTTCTTCATCATCGTCGTCGGTCGCGTCGGCCAACGCGCCGGGAATGCCCGTCGTGTCACGCTTCGCGCTGTCAGCGTCGGCGCCGACCGCGCGGGCGCTCGTGAGATCCACACTGGAGCTCGCGGCCCACGCGGTGCTTCCGCCCATCGTCACGAGCGTGCCGCCGTTGCGGATCCACGCCTTGAGCCGCTCCACGCCCCCGCTTCCCACTAGCCGGCCGAGCGCGCCCGACGAGCCGCTCGGAATGATGATCACGTTGAACTGCGACAGGTCTCCGCCGCCCAGCCAGCGGGCCGGCACCGCGGTGAACCTGACGCCGTACCGGTGCTCGAGCGACCACCACACGGCGCCGTACGACGTCTGCGAGATTCCCTCGTCGCCCACGAGCGCCACGCGCGGCGCCGGCAGATCCTGCACCGACTCGGACCCGATACCGAACTGTCCGCTCGCGGCGAATGCGGTCCCAACTCCCATTACCTCGACGTTGTTCTCGGCCGCCAGCTGCGCGATGCGCGCGTGCAGCGAGCTGTCATTGCGCGCGACCCGCACCACGAACGTCCCGCGCGGCCACCGCCGTCCGCCGGCTTCGATCGGCGGACTGGATACGGCCACGCGATAGCCGTCGGCGAGAAGCCGGTACGCCAGCCGCACCGCGCCACTGCGCTCGGGAGAAAACACGTACGCCGCGGTCGCGCGCTGCTGGCCGCTGATCCCGCCGGGAATCGCGACGGGAAGTCGCTGCACCGGCGGATTCGTGGCAGTGTGCGGCGTGGACGGCGGCGTCGGCTCCGCCGGGAGCGTCAGCAGATCGCCGCTCACCGGCGGCGCATCTTCCGTCCAGTACGCCTCCACTCCGAACGCCACCGGCAGCGACCACGCGGTCACGTCGTAAAATTCGTAGCCCTCGCCCTGGACGTTCTCGCCCCGCCGCAGATTTCTGCCCAGCTTCTCGATCTGCGCGCGCGCGAAATCGCTGTCGAGATCGGGAGCCGGCTCGAGCACTGCTTTGGCCGCGCGGCCCTGCGGCTGCGCCAGATCTACCACGTAGGACCCGGCCTCGAAGCGGCGCGCTCCACGAGAGTCGTCACGGTACGCGTGCGCGCGCGACGACGAGAACGGCTGGCTGGCGAGCCGCACTTCGATCCCCGAGCGCAGCAGCGTCGCCGCCAGCTCCGCGGCGCGAGCGGGATCGGTGCCCGGAAGCAGCACCACGCGCTTCATCGCGCCCGTGCGTCCCGCGTTGACGGCGCTCCGGCGGAACTCGTGCCAGTCCGCGACGCGCTCGGCGCGCCGCGCTCCCGTCGTCTCGATCGTCGCAATGGCCGTGACGAAGTGCTTCGCGATGCCGTCGCGGAACGAGCACAGCGAACCGTCGTCGCGCCGCCAGAGAATTCCCTTCCAGCCGCCGCAGTCGGTCTCGTACGTCATGCCGATCGCGCCGGTGAGCGACGGCCAGCTGTCCCAGTAGAATGGACCGTAGAAGTCGAACACGTCGCGTGAGTAGTACATCCAGCCGTACCGGTCGAACGCGGTCGCGTTGCCGCGTCCGTAGATCTCCATCCATTTCTTGAAATCGGCGCCGAGGTTCGGGTTCAGCGGCTCCGCCGTCGGCGGGAAGAAATAGTTCGTGGTCTGGCCGTGCTGGTCGATCGCGACCATCGGGTGCCAGCGGTTCATGGCGCGCACGAGGTTCTGCACCTCGATCTGCGTCATCGTCATCACGTCGCGGTTCATGTCGAAGCGGTAGTGATTGAACCGCCCCTGAATGCTCCACGGCTCGGAGTGCTCGAGCGCAAACCCCTCGGGCGCGCCCACGTGAATCGAGTTGTACCACACCGAGAACCGCTCGTGTCCGTCCGGGTTGGTACTTGGATTCAGAACCACGAGCGTGTTGCGCAGCGCGCTCAGTGTCGCCGGCTCCTCGCTCGCGGCCAGCTGATACAGCGTCTGCATCGCGTTCTCGAAGCCCGGCGCTTCGTTGCCGTGCACGCTCTCGTTGATCCACACCACCGCCGGAGTCCGCTCAATGAGCGCGGCCGCGTCCGCCTGCGACAGCCCGCGCGGGTCTGCCAGTCGGTCGAGGTCTGCCCGGATGGACTCGAGCCGGCTGATGTTCTCCGGCGCCGATACGATGAACAGCCGCATCGTGCGCCGCTCGTTGGTGAGGCCGATCGTCTCGACGGCGACCCGATCCCGCGCGGCGTCGGCGATCGCGAGCAGCACTCGCTCCTGCAGCGCGAACTGCGTGTTCAGCTCTCCGACGTTGTACCCGAGGATGGATTCCGGGCGTGGCACCCCGCCGCGGTACGGCCCGCGGCTGTAGAACGAGAAGTTCCTGTCGTCGCGGCCGATGCTGTCGCGGAGGACGGGGATCTGCGACTGCGCCGCGCCGAGCGGGGCGCAGAGCAGGAGGAGGGCGGCGATGCGGATCGCTTTCATTTGACTTGTGAGAGTGATTGAGTGCTTGGGTTCTTCACGTAGGTATCCAGCCAGTTGACCATCTCCCACAGGGTATGGCCCACGCTCTCGCGCGCCGCGTAGCCGTGTGCCTCCGCCGGCAACACGACGTAGCGCACCGTGCCTTTGTTTCCCATGAGCGCGGCATACATGCGCTCGCTCTGGATCGGGAACGTGCCGGAGTTGTTGTCCGCCTCTCCGTGAATCAGGAGAATCGGCTCGTTGATCCTGTCGGCGTAGTAGAACGGCGACATCGCGCCGTACGTGTCGCGCGCCTGCCAGAACGTGCGCTCCTCGGCCTGGAAGCCGAACGGAGTGAGCGTGCGGTTGTACGCTCCGCTGCGCGCGATCCCGGCGCGGAACAGATCAGAGTGCGCCAGCAGGTTCGCCGTCATGAACGCGCCGTACGAGTGCCCACCCACGGCGATGCGACTCCGGTCAGCGACGCCGAGGCGCACCACTTCGTCCACCGCGGCCTTCGCGCTCGAGACCAGCTGCTCGATGTACGTGTCGTTCGGCTCGCTGTCGCCCTCGCCGATAATCGGCATGGTCGGCCCGTCGAGAATTCCGTATCCCTGCGTGAGCAGGAAGAGGTGCGACGTGCCCGCGGGGCGCACGAATCTGTACGGCGATCCGACGACCTGCGCGGCTGCCGCGGCG
>CAYGJL010000047.1:0-4524 GCA_964350145.1 uncultured Gemmatimonadaceae bacterium | reverse complement strand
CCGCGGCGAATTGCAGCGCGGGATCGGCGAAGCGGGTGAGTTGCGTGATCCTGTTCGCGCGAATGTCCCGCAGGAAATAATTGGGCGGATCCTTCAGGCTCTCGCGCTGGGTCACGACGCGCGTCACGGCGTCGTCCAGCACGACTACGATCTCCTCATAGTGCGGGGCGGCGGATTGCCACAGCCGTTCGGTCCTGCCCGTGCTCAGCTCGATTCGGTCGAGGTAAGGCCGGTCTCCTTCGGGCGATGCGCCGGCTCCTTCCAGATACGCGAATCGGCCGTCGGCGCTGGTGAGCACGACCCGCTCGGCGAACGGCCCGCCGACGACAGTCACGAAGGAGCCTGGATTCCCGTACCGATCCTCCGACGAGCGGTCAAACAGCAGCCGAGGCGGGGACGACGGATTCGCCGGGTTTACGGCCCACGTCTTGGTCCTGCGCGTCCTCCGCCAGCTCTCGTCCACCAGCGCCAGGTCGGCCCGCGCCCACCGGATATTCCCCGCGCGGGTTTCGAGATCCACAAGCGCCGTCGCCTCGCCGACGAACGGCGCGGCCTGCATGTATACGCGGTCGCGCTTGTCGGCCGCTTTCGAAGGATCTCCGTCGTCGAGCGCTTCGACCCATACTAGTGTCGCCGGCGCGTCCGCGCGCCACTGGAGGCGGCGCACACCGGGCGGAACCGCGTCGAACGACGTGCCGACGTCGTCGCGGAGGGGTAGCTCGGCGATAGTCTTTACCACGGAGCCGGCGAGATCCCATTCCATGAGCCTCGTGGGAAAATCGAAGAGCGGAACGACGTACGAGTACGGTCGGCGCACCTCACCGACGCCCAGATATCTCCCGTCCGGTGAAGGGTCGACCGACGTGTAGATGCCGGGCGGTCCGATAGGAGTCACGCCTCCGTCGGTCGTGACGATCGCGACCTGGCTCCGCGCGAGATAATCGAAACGCGCCTCGTCGGCCGGATTCTGCAGCAGATCCTGATAAGTGCGATTCGTCGCCGCGCGGCCCATGGACTGCTGGATGACGGGTCCCCCGGGGACTGTAAACTCTGTCTGAGCGGCGCCTCTGTTCGCCGGCACGAAGCGGCAGACGAGCCTGGCCGAATCGATCCACGTACAGGGCGCGCCCAGGGCTGGGTTCAGCTTCACGGAGCTGAGCCGGCGCGCCGTCGCCGATCCGACGTCGGCTAGCCATAGCGTGACATCGCTGTCTCCGACCATCGTAAACGCGATGCGCCCGCCATCAGGCGCCCACGTGATGTTGCCGACACTCGCGCCCAGCGGCAGGGCGATCCGCCGCTCCGGCTCCGCGCCGCGGGCGCCGATCCGCAGCAACCGAAGTCCCTTGTATGTGGTCGCGCGCGACCCAGCGTTGGTTCTCGGGTTGATTCTGAGTCCGGCGAGTCGCGCCTCGGGCGCGGCGAGCTCCGCGATCGAAGGCATTTCATCGCGCTCCTGCAGCAGGAGCGTGCGGCGGTCGGGGCTCACGCTGACGATCGGCGTTCGCTCCGCATCGAGAATCTGCGCGATCGGGGCCGGCGGCTGGCGGTAGCCTTCCTGCGCGGCCGCGGTCGCCGCAAGAGTGAGGCAGAACAGCGCCGAACCGACGCGTGTCAACGAGCGAAGCATGGAGGCTCCAGAAGTCTGAGTGAGATTCCCAAGATACGGGCTCGCGCACCCGACGCGGAAGGCGGAGCTACCGGTTGCGACGCTTCCGCGGCTTCAGCTTCATGATCGTTCCGCGGCACTTGGCGGTCCCGCACTCGCACTTGTACAGCGCGATGTCCCGCTTGTCGTTGCTCCACTCGTACTTGTAATCGTAGGCCAGCTCCACGCCCGGCTGGATGTTCTTCTTCGCGTAAATGAAGATCTTCTTGCCGACCGTCACCGCTTCGCAGTTGGAATCGCACGAGTGGTTGATGTAGCGCGCGTCGTTTCCCTGCCGGTTCCCGTCAATGACAGTGTGCTTGTCGAGACTGAAGAGAAACGTGTGATGCCGCTTCATCTTCTCGTCCTCGTACCTGCGGTCGCCTTCGTCCGGGGAGATGCGCTCGCCGGCGTACTCGATGATCCGCTGGCCCGGGCGGATCCGCCGGGCCGCGAAGACTCCCCTGCCCTGAATTCCGGACTTGCGCAGCTCGTACAGTGGCGCGCGCCTTCTCTTTCGTGCCATGTTCTCCGGTTCTCTGGTATGTCGGCTTTTCGCTCGATCACCCTCGGCCGAACGATTCCATGCAGCGCAAGGACCCCGCCAAGCTAGTCACCCGGCGCGACGCGGTGCGGATGCTCGCCGGCGTCGTCGCCGCCGCCCCATTCGCCAAAGCCGGCCGCGCATCCGCCAGCCCGGCGGCGGCGGCGGTGCCCAACATCGTGTTCATCATGACCGACGATCAGCGGCAGGACGCGCTGAGTGTCTATGGCAACACGATCCTGCGCACCCCCAACATCGATCGCATCGCGGCCGGTGGAGTGAGGTTCACCGAGGCATTCGTCACCAACTCGCTATGCGCGCCGAGCCGGGCGACGTTCCTCACCGGGCTGTACTCGCACAGGCACGGCGTGCTATCCAACGGTGGCGGCCCGCAGTTCTACAATCAGCCGGGCCTGCGCGACGAGGAGATCACCTTCCCCGAGTTGCTCAAGGCGGCCGGCTACTACACCGGCGTGATCGGCAAATGGCATCTGCGCTCGGCACCGACGGGATTCGATTCGTCGGTCGTGTTCGGCCGGACGCGAGGCGGGTACAACGATCCCGAGATGGAGGTCAACGGCGTGCGCGCGAAGTTCCGCGGGCACGCCGACGACGTCGTCGGCGACCAGGCGCTCACCTTTCTCAGGGAGCGCCCCGCGGACAAGCCGTTCTGCCTGCTGTACCACTTCAAGTCGCCGCACAGGGCGTGGATGCCTGCCGAGCGGCACGCGCGCGCATTCGAGGACATGGACGTGCCGGTGCCGCGGACGTTCGAGGACCGGCTGGTGGGCAAGGACGCCGTACGGCGCGCCGAGATGGCCATCGCCGACATGCCGGATTTCAGGAACAAGGGCGTGGATTCGTCGCTGCCCTTCGAGGAGCGCAAGCGGCTCAATTTGCAGCATCTCGTCAAGAACTACTATCGAGTGCTGCTCAGCGTGGACGAGAACGTCGGGAAGTTCCTCGACGCGCTCGACGCGGCCGGGCTTGCCGAGGACACGATCGTCGTGTACACCTCGGACAACGGCTTCTTCCTGGGCGAGTTCGGGCTGTACGACAAGCGGCTGATGTACGAGCCGTCCATCAAGGTGCCGCTGCTCGTGCGGTATCCAGCGCGCGTGGCGCCGCGGGTGGACCGGTCGCACATGATCCTGAACGTGGACGCCGCGCCGACGCTGCTCGAGTTGACCGGCGTGCCCGTGCCGAAGACGATGCAGGGGCGGAGCATCGCGCCGCTGCTGCTCGGCCAGACCGTGCCGTGGCGGGAGGATTTCCTGTACGAGTTCTTCGAGTACCCCGCCGAGCACTGCGCGCGGAAGCATCGCGGGGTGCGGACGAAGCGGTGGAAGCTCATTCATCTATATGAGCAGCCCGAGCAGTGGGAGCTGTACGACCTGGAGAGCGACCCGGACGAGACGCGGAACCTCGCGGGATAGCGGCGCCATGCCGCGACGGAGCGCGAGCTTCGTGAGCGGATGGGGCAGCTGCGGCGCGAGTTGGGGGATGCGGATCCGCCGGGGCCGGCGCCGATGTCGCTTCCTTGCGGCAATGGCGTCAACACCGGCTACGGCCCGCCGTAGTAGTTTGGCACCAGCCGGACCGCGCATAAAAAGAGAGCCCGCCACTTTCGTGACGGGCTCTCGAAGAAAAGCCGGCGACGGCCTACTCTCCCGCGATCTCTCGATCGTAGTACCATCGGCGCTGCAGGGCTTAACGATCGTGTTCGGAATGGGAACGGGTGTGGCCCCTGCGCTCTAGTCGCCAGCAAGACAGCAGTCACTAGTGACTAGTGACTAGTGACTAGTTAAAAACAACAACGGAATTGGTAGTAATCGTGTAAGTCAGCGAATTGCTGCGATCGTGCGCAGTGCTCTGCTCTAAGCAGTTTCTGGTCAGTCACCAGCAAACTGCAATTAGGAGGTCAAGCCTCACGGGCGATGAGGACCGCTTCGCTTGTAGGTGATTGCTCACTTTCCACGTGCGGCCTCTTGACGGGATGGTCTCTCCCGGCCCTTCAGGGAGCTCGAAGCTCCAGGGAAAATTCATCTTGGGGGAAGCTTCCCACTTAGATGCGTTCAGCGGTTATCTCCGCCAGTCGTCGCTACCCGGCGCTGCAGTTGGCACCACAGCCGGTACACGAGCGGACTGTTCGACCCGGTCCTCTCGTACTAGGGTCCACGCCCCTCAATTTTCCAACGCCCACAGCGGATACAGACCGAACTGTCTCACGACGTTCTGAACCCAGCTCATGTACCACTTTAACCGGCGAACAGCCGGACCCTTGGGACCTGCTCCAGCCCCAGGATGTGATGAGCCGACATCGAGGTGCCAA
>CAYGJL010000046.1:0-23517 GCA_964350145.1 uncultured Gemmatimonadaceae bacterium | reverse complement strand
CCGCCGGCCAAGGACGAAATCCTCGAAAGCCCAGCCGCGCTGGTCGATCGCGAGGCTGTTGCGCTGGTTAAAGATTGTGCTGGTGTACTCGGCCTCAGCGACGTAGTCGGTGGGCACGCCCGCCACCGCGCCGGCCGCCTCCGCGAACCGGCCCAGGTGGAGCAAGGTCCGCCCCCGCCCGACGCGCGCGAAGTTGAGCACGCGCGTGCTGTCGGCCGCCAGGCTCACCGCCGCCTCGAAGTCGACGAGCGCGCGCTCAAGCGCCTGCTCCGTCGACAGCGGCGGGCCGAAGACCAGCTTGAAGTCCACCACGTCGTGCAGCGGGAAGCCGGGACACACGTCCTCGGCCAGCCGTAGAGCGGCGTAGCCGCGTGCCGCCAGCATCTCGCCCACGTGAGCCTCCCGGGCGCCGGGCGGAGCGTAGGCCTGCAGCTTCGCGACCGCCACGGGAACCGCACGCAACCGCACGGTCTGCCATCGGGAATACGCTTCGGTCCCACCCCCCTCGCGCTGCACGATCTCCGCCGTGGCGCGTCGGTCGAGCAGCCCCTCAAATCTCGGGACGCCCTGTCGCTCCGTGAACAGCGACGGCTGGTTCAGGAGTTCGTCGGCGACCAGCCCGCTTGCTAATGCCGACGACGCGACCCCCTGGTAGAGTAGCGCCAGCGCCGCATGCCGCAGCAACTGGGCCCCCTCGGCGTTGTTCACGTCGCTGTCCAGAATCGTCGTAGGGTCGGTTACGTCGAGCGGGTCACTGCAGCTTGCGAGGCCACCGGTCACAAGCAACAGGAGCAGGGGTGCCACCAAGGTCCTAGTCATCGTGACTCCTTCGCAGCGGGAGAGCCTGAAAGCCCCAGGTCGAGGCGGAGCGAGAAAGTGCGGCTCTGGGGAATGCCCGCCGCCGAGCCGCCCGCCGCGTTCCACAGATTGGAGAGGAAGTTCGGGTTGCCGGCCTCGGGATCGGGGCCGCCGAAATCCGTCCACAGAGCCAGGTTGCGGGCCGAAACCGAGAGCGTGGCGTAGCGCAGCCGCATGGCCCGTGTCAGGGCCACCGGCAGGTCCAGCGCCGCCGTTACCTCCCGCAGGCGGGTGAAATCCCCCTTCTCGGGAAGCGCGCCGGTCGACTGCGCGTGCACCGCCTTGGCCTGCTCCTCGAGCGGCGTGCTCGGGTCCACGACCGCGCGACAGGTCCCGAAGCACTGCATGTCGTTGATCTGGGTGAAGCCGGTCTTGCGCTCTACCAGCGCCGAAAGCCGCAGCCGTCGCTGGAACAAACCCAACACCGTCGAGAACGTCTGGGCCCGCGGCGGAATACTTTGCCCCATGTACACCGCCGAGTCGCCTACCTGGATCTCACTGAAGGCAATGATCCCGTCGCCGTTCGCGTCGTCGAAACCCACCATGGGTCGCTCGAACCGGCCGCCGAGCGGATAGCCCTCCGCGTAGCCGCCGTGGTGCGACAGCCTGGGGGCGCCGTTGCCAATGTCGTTGATCCGCGTCGTGTAATCCGAATGCTGCAACGCGAGGTCCCAGCTCACCGTCGGCCGATCCAGCACGCGGGCGTGCACCTGGGCCTCGAAGCCGCGTTGCGTGACGAGCCCCAGATTCCTGAACAGGACACCCGAACCCACCGGTCCGGGCTCGGAGACGATCATGCCGGCCGTGCGGCGGCGAAACCAGGTCGCGTCTAGCGTCACGCGGCTCCCGACCGCGCCCACATCGAAGCCGAACTCGTGCTCGCGCACCCGCTCGGGGCCGAGCTCCGGATTCCCCAGACCGTTCAGGACCACCGCGTTTACGCTCCCGCCGTTGAGCCACGCCTGGCCGGCCACAAGACCGGGGCGCGCCCAGGCGGGGTGGGGCTGCTTGCCCGAGGCGCCGTAGGCGTAGCGCAGCCGGAGATGATCGAGGCCGGTCAGCCGTGGCAGGAACGGCTCCTCCGAGACGAGCCAAGAGGCGCCTACCTTGGGGTAGACGGCCACGTCGAAGTCCCGTCCGAACGTGCTCGCGCCGTCCAGGCGGACGGCGCCCGTAAGGAACAGCCGGTCATTGACCCCGAGCATCTCTTCGAGGTAGCCGCCGAGCACGACGGTCTCCAGATGGGTCTGGCTGGTCCGGATCGAGAGCGCGCTCTGGGGCACGCTCGCTCCGGGCGGCAAGCCCCGGCCGAGCACCCCCGAGCCCGTGGCGAGCGTGCGCACGTACTGGCCGCCGACCGTCGTGCGCGTGCTGAGGCGGCCGCGCCGCGCCGTGGCCGCGGCGCTCAGCTCGGCGGAGGTCGCCACCTGGCGCGTGCGGCTGTCCTCCACGGCACCATCGCTCTGGAAGTTCGGCTGATCGCCCGGGCGTACCAGGCCGTAGCGATGGTTTGTCGTCAGGTCCAGGCCCACCGTGCCGCGCATCTGCAGCCACGGCGCCGGGCGCCACCGCCCGCTGGCGTTGCCCAAGAAGCGGTCAGTCTTCTCGCTTGCGCTCTGCGCGTACGCTTCAGCGGGGCCGCTGGGGTCGAAGAAGCCATAAGGCGACTGCGGATTGACCGCGTAAAACGCCTGCGTGTACGGGTCCAACGCGCGTGGAAGCGTCCGGGTGTCGGTCCTGATGTAGCCGACGTTGAGGCGCAGGTCCGCCCGTTCGCTAAGGTCGGCGGTCAGGTTGCTGCGGAGGTTCAGCTTGGTGAGCGCGTTCGGCCTGAGCCATTCCTCCGGCAGCTCGCGCAAGCCGCGCTGCGTCTGCACCTGCTTCACCACGGCAGGCGGCATCCGGATGGGCCCGGTGGCGTCCTGGAAGTCACCGGAGAAGTGGTAACGCAGGTCCTCCCGGCCGCCCGCGACGCTCGCCCCGTACTCCCAGGTCGGCGCGCTACCCAGGATCGAATACTGCGGATCGTTAAGCGGGTTGGGCAGCACGGTGACGCTGTCTTGCTGGGTGCACCAGCCCTCCGCCAGGCCCGAGAGCAAACAGCTGGCGGTGGAGTTGTCTGGCACATCAAACACCGTGCCCCAGCCCCAGTAGAAGTCCGGGAACCCTCTCGGGACCGAGCTAGTGGTGCCCTTCGCATAGGCGTTCCAACGGGCCGGCCCCGCCTGGCCACGCTTAGTCGTGACCACGATGACGCCGTTCGCCGCGTCGGTGCCGTAGAGCGTGGCGGCCGAGGGACCTTTCACCACCTCGATCGACTCGATGTTGTTGACGTTGATGTCGTTCAGGGGGCTGGAGGGATCCGTGTCGCCGGGACCGGAGCCGAACAGGCGCGGCCGTTCCTCGTTGGTGTAACGCACCCCGTCGACGATCACGATCGGCTGGTTGTTGAGCAACACCGAGTTGAGCCCGCGCACCTGCACCTTCACCCGGCCGCCCACGGCACCACTCACCTGCGCTATCTGGACCCCGGGGACCCTAGCGGTGAGCAGGTCGCTCAGGCTCTGGACGGGCGCCGTTCTGACGAGCGAGTCGGCGTTGATGCGGCCCACGACATGCCCCAACTCCAGCAGGCGCTGCTCGCCTGTGGCCGTCACCACGACCTCATCCAGCGCGCTCGGCACCGGCTGCAGCGCCACGTCCCTGGTGACTTCTAGATCGGGAGCGACCACTACCGCTTGCTCAGACGCCTTATAGCCCAAGCGTCGCGTCACCAGCGTATATGCACCTGCTGTTACACCGATCAGTCGATAATTGCCGGCGCGGTCAGTTGTCGTGTTCCAGCGCGTTCCTTCGAGAAAGACGCGCACGCCTTCAACGCCCTGCTGCGTGGTCGCGTCGATGACCCGACCGACGATCGTTCCCACTTGCAGTGGCTTGGGGCCGCGCACCATGACGATCCGCTCGCCGGACAGCAGAACGTCGACATTCGCCTTGAACAGCACCTCGGTAAGTGCGGCCGCGACGGTAATCCGAGTCGCCTGCACACTGACGCGCTTCGTTAGCGGCACCACCTGAGCGCTGTAGACCAACTGCAACCGCGATGCGCTCCCGATTGCGCGCAGAGCTTCGTCGATGGTCACGTTGCTCAGATCCAGATCGATGCGCCGACCCAACGCGGGGATGCTACCGGCGTCTACAGGCACCGGAGCTTCGCCCCGCGAGGATGCGACCAGAAAGCGCGGCGCCCCTTTGTCAGCCTGTGCCACTGTGTATTGCTGAGCGCTCGCACCCGCGGCGCCGACGACAAGCGCGAAGCACGCGACGATGGCGGTGCGAATGCTGCGGTCACGAAACAGTCGCTGCATAATCATGGGCGCCCCGGGCTGACGGTTAGCATGTAGATCTTGCCGCGCCGAACGACGCGAACGTCCGTCGCGTTGGCGATGAGGTCCAGTGTGGTTTCGATCCCATCGTCGCCGAAGGTGGCGTTGATGGT
This sequence comes from uncultured Gemmatimonadaceae bacterium, assembly GCA_964350145.1. Lineage (GTDB taxonomy): Bacteria > Gemmatimonadota > Gemmatimonadetes > Gemmatimonadales > Gemmatimonadaceae > JACDCY01. The sequence continues at coordinate 19,160 of CAYGJL010000046.1, read as the reverse complement.
CCGCTGCTGTGTGCCTGCGCCGAGCTCGATGTCCACGTCGTACCAGCGCTCGAGCTGCGCAGCCACTTCGCCGAGTGGAGCGTTGCGGAATGCCAGGCGCCCCTCAACCCACGCGAAGAAATCGTCGATGTCCCCAAGACGGCTGGCGAGATTGCCGAGCTGGTCCACGCTGCCGAACTGGCCAGCTTCGAGAGTCACCGAGTGCGCCATTTTCGGCCGGCTTTGCACCACGGCAGCGCGCAGCTCGACAACGCCTTCGCGCACAGCAACTGTAACGCTGCTGTCGCTCGCGTAGTCCCGCACGACGAACGTCGTTCCCAGATCGGTCGCGATCGCGCGATCGGTGTGCACGACGAACGGCCGCTGCGAATCATGCTCCACCTCGAACACAGCCTCGCCCTCGAGATACACGTCGCGGCGGGCGCCGCCGAATCCTTCGGCGAATCGCAGTTTGCTCGCGACGCCCAGCTGCACGCGGCTACCATCGCTCAGCGTGAGCGTCGCGCGCTGTCCGCGTGCTGTAGCGACCTCTCGCATCGCCTGTGCGGGCGACTCCACGGCTGGAGTGCGTACGGACAACTGCTTAGAGAGCAGGCCGCCTCCTACCACGGCGACGACGACCGCCGCGGCTCGCAGCCAATGCGTGCGCGTCCGCCACCCATGTCTCGGGGTGAGCCGGATGACCGGGCGGCCTGGTTCTCGCCGCGACGGCAGCGACCTGACCGGAGCGTCATGCGACGTGTCGCGAGCAGCGCGGCGGAGCTGGAGCTGGTGCCAGCCGCGCTCGACGTCCAACATGGGCTCGTCCCGCCCCGCATCCGTCCAGGCCTGGCGAAGCGACTCGACCGCATGGCGACGCTCCGCGTCCGCCGCGATCCAGCGTTCGGTTTCCGCGCGCGCCTCGGCCGAGCCCTCGCCGGCGAGGTAGCTCGCGATACGGGTGAGATCGTCGTCTGGTATCATTTTCGTGTTAGGGGAACGCACGAAGGGGTGTCACTCCCTATGTCGGATGTGACACCCCTTCATGACCGCCTAGGCGGGGGGGGCGGTGGCTAGCTGAAGCCGCGGAGCGAAGCCCTAAGCGACTTGAAGGCCGCGGTCATGTGGAGCTCCACTGTCTTCGGCGAGATGCCAAGCACCTGTGCGATCTCGGCGTATGTGAGCCTGCGCTCCCGGCTCAGGCGAAAGACCTGCCGTCGCCGCTCCGGCATGCGGTCCACCGCGTGACGCAACGCATGCGTGAGCTCGTCGGCGATCAGGTCGTCTTCCACGGTAGGCCTTGTCCGGTCGCTCGCCGCCTGAACCGCGCTCGTCGCCTCATGGGCCTGCACGACCCGCTCGTGCCGCAGCACTGTCACCGCATGATTGCGCGCAGCCGCGTACAGATACGATCGCGTTATGGTTCGCGCGGGGTCGTCGCGGACGATGTCCCACACTTTGAGGAACATCTCCTGGACGATCTCCTCCGCCGCATCCATGGAATGGACGTAGTCCCGCACGCAGCCGCAGAGCCCGCGGTAATGCTCGCGGAAGAGCTGCTCGACCTGGGCGCGGGCGCGTTCTTCATCGCCGGCGGGCGTGTGGAGAGACAGGTGAGCAGAATTCGCCATGAACAGATTGTTGTGAAGCGCGGGCGAATGCGCAAGGTCCAACAGGCTTGAGTACCAGGCGCCTACCGCTGGGTTAGGCGTGCGGACCGCGGCGCTTGGGTACTCCGCTGCGGCGCTACGCGGGCTCGCAAACTGCGCTCGCCCGCTAAGACGCGCCTTCGCGGAGCACTCGAGCGCCGCGGTCTGGCTGGCATTGGAGCGGGCGCCCACGGGAGGAGCCCAGTTGAACTACGCCGCCCGACCACGCACTTGCGTTGCTCCGTCCCGAAACGTGCGGCCGCCGAGCAGGCGAATCGCTATTTTGCCCTATGACGAAGAAGCCCGTCAAGCTACGTCCGGACGTTGCGGAGACGGCCTTTCGTGTGTTTCAGGAAGCGACTGGCGGAACACCCAAAACCCTTCCGCCGCACGAACGCGACGAAAAGAACCGGGAGGCAGTGAGGCGCGGCTCGCTGGGTGGAAAAAAAGGAGGGAGGGCGCGCGCGAAGTCATTGTCCAAGGCAGATCGTAGCAACATCGCGCGCCTGGGTGCGAAATCTCGATGGAAGAAACACGGGAGAAGAGGCGACTAGCGGCGCTCGGCTTCGGCGGCAAGCCATTGCTCTTTGGTCAATGACATTTCCACAGTTCCGGGACGGCTTCCGAGCGGAAACTTAGGCGGTGGCCGGAAAACCTTTGCAATGAAGGGCGGTTCGTACTTCTCGCGAAATCTGATGATGCGTGGAAGAGTCACGATCAAGTTTCGCTGATACTCCTCGTGCTTCTTCCCGATGAGGAAGAACAACGCAAGGCCGCCCCTCATCGCCTCGTCGACCTGACTCTTGGTGCGCTGGATATGCTTGTTGTGGGACAACGCAATCCATCCGCGCTCAGCAACCCAAGGTATCCAGACCTCGTCTCGCGTTCTGGTATCCGGAAAATGAGTGTCATGCCGCTCGACCATATACCCAGCCGCCCGAATCGCGTTGGGAAGACTCTTCCCTAGGTCGCGGTCAGTAAAGAAAACCCATGCGGGCGGTTGCTTAAGCGGCGGCTTCGTAGCGAATAGCCTCTTCGAACTCTTCTTCCGTTAGGTCGTAGTCCGCCACTATAGAAGACTTGTCCTCTCCGGCGTCGAATCGTGACCTAATTGCATACGTAGAAACACCACGGCGATCTATGACAGCGTTCCCGAACGAGATGTAGGGCGACACAAGAATAGGACGTGTCTCCGCTGGCATGCGACGTGGAATTGGGAAGAAGTACGTTCGGAGCTGCTCGTCTATCTCGATGCGCTGTAAGGAGTGCTCAAGGATCTGGCGCATCGCCAGCTGCTTTGAATTCGAAAGATCAACGAGCTGGAAGTAATAGTCGAGAAACAACCTTCCACCGGACGAGCGCAAATTCGGGTGGATGAGCAAGCGATCAATGCCGTGATCTCGCTTTGCATTGTCCATTGCCTCGCGCACGGATTGCAATTTCACTTCGTGCACTTCCCGCAGCGCCCGCAGGGCAAAGACCTCAATCAGGTTATTGAACGAAAGGCGAGGGTCGTCCGGATCAGGCAGGGCGATGACTTGCTCATATCGCTTCTTCACGCCTTTGCCGGTAGTGTACGGCATGCCAGCCACCCACACAGCGACCGTCGATGCGGGGACGCGCGTAGCCCGTTCCGCGTCGATGCGCGTGTAGCGCGGAATATCCGCGGGGTCCAAGCCGCCATAGAGATTGAAGCCTTGCTTTTTGGCCCCCTTCACCACGGAGAACTCCATTCGAGAGATACGTGAGCAACCTTGCTACCTCAGAATCGTCGCCAAGTTCCGGCGACGCAAGGGCTTGGAGCCAATCGGCCACTATCGACTTTGCTTGACCAATGGACTAGTTTCAATCCATTGAACAGACTTGGCATTGAGGAGCGCATAGCCATCGTTAGGGCCTTGGCCGAGGGTAACTCCGTGACGGCGACAGCCCGCCTCACGGGTGCAGCCAAGGCGACGGTGCTCAAACTGATGGTGGAAATCGGTGAGTTCTGCTCGATCTACCAACACCGTGCCCACCGCTCCCTGGCGGTCAAACGCATTGAGGCGGACGAGATTTGGACCTTCGTTGGGGCCAGGGGAGGAAACGCCAAGTCGTCTAGTCCCTTTGGCATCTGGACGTACACTGCTGTCGACGCCGATTCCAAGCTCCTCATATCGTGGCTCGTGGGCGAGCGAAACAACGCCAATGCTTTCGCCTTCATGAGGGATGTTGCGCTTCGGTTAGCTATTCGCCGTCAAATAACCACACAGGGGTTGCCGTGGTATGCCGGAGCAGCAGTCGGGGCGTTAAGCTGGAACGGCGTCGATTTCGCGCAGCTCGTCAGGAAGTACGCAGAAGGCGGCAACCCGAGTGCAGGCAGCGTTGGTCATTACAGCCGCCTAGCTAACGCGTTCAGCAAAAAGGCCGAGAACCACGTTCGCGCGGTCTCGCTCTATTTCATGATCTACAATTACTGCCGCCAGCATCAGGCGCTCACCAAAGCCGCAAATGGGATTAAGACTACGCCGGCTATGGCCGCCCACCTCACGGACCACGTCTGGCCGATCGAAGAAGTCCTCGAAAAAATGAACCCAATCTATTTGTTACAATCAACCTGACCCACCGCCGTGATCGCTGCCGGGGGTCCAGCCAACGGCAAACAACTGGGCGCAGGTGTCGCCGACCCTGCCCTCACCCGAGCAAGCCATTGAGCTTCTTGAAGGCAGCTTCGAATCTATTGAGGGTCTCGTCTGCCAGCTTTGGCCTGAGCGCCGTCGCGTTCTCCGCGAAATAGCGAGCAGGGCGGAAATGATTGAAACCGCCTTGCTTCATCGGGTTCTTTTCGAAATGGTCGGCAAGCTTGGTCACAATGCGCGGCCGCTTGCTAGTGAGATCGTCCTCCTTTAGAGGTTTGCCAAGGGCTCCTTTATATTCGGCATTAACAAGACCTAAATAGAAACCCTCGTCGAACATGTCCTCGACGTCGGCGTACTTGGTTCCCGTGAACTCAGCATAGGTGCTTACTCGCTTCTTCTGCAGCAGCTTACGCTTATACAGGGATTCGACAGTCTGCTCGTTCGCCTTATCGATGTCGATAATCGTTGCAAGGTTGAGATCACGCTGCGCTCCGATCAGCGCAACGAACGTAGGAACCTTTTCTGCACCGCCGACGGGCGTAATTGTCCACTTCTCACTGAGCCCCTCTCGCCCGTCCCGTTCGAGGACGCTTGACATAGTTCCCAGATAAAGCAAATCCGAGGGGCCCTCCACTATTAGAGTGTTCGGCCCTATGAACAACGTTTGGTGAATTTCGTAGCCCAAGGCTGCCTGCAGTGGAAAAAGGCTGTCGGAACTCGCTTCCAACACGTCCGCAAATACCTTCGTTCCCTCTTGGTCGGGAGGAAGCGGGTCCGTTGTATCAATGCCCTTGTCCTGCACGATACGCGCTCGATCCCAATGCGCTGGGTCGACCATAAAGGGCGAATGCGTCGTGTAAATGAGCTGGTGCCCAGACCCCAGTTCCTTTTCGAAGTAGTTCAAAAGATCCATTTGAGCCTTCGCGTGCAAAAAGAGGCCAGGCTCGTCGAGCAACATGATTAGAGGCTTGTTCTCTTTTTGAAGTTGAGAGTACCAGGCCAGGAAAGAAAAGAACCAAACGAAGCCTTGTGATCGAGCGCCGAGGCTAGTTGTCACCCTGTGGCGAGAGTCGTACACAGAAGCCCAGATATTCGTGCCGGCCGTCATCCCGACCGGATCACCTGGACGTGCAGGGCGGACGTCGAACCGCATAGCAAGATGTTTGTTCTGGGACCAATACTGAAGGACGCGCTTGCTCAAATAATTGCCCGCACCTTCAAGTTTATTAACTAACTCCTGAGTGCGCTGAGGATTAATCAGATCATCGAGTTTAAGGCGGGCGAGCTCAATCAACCCCAACATTGGATAGTCGGACGGCTGTAGCTTCTTGGTCGCTTGTCGTTGTTTCAGCGCCTCGATGTTCTCATACCCGCGCATTTGATAGTACTCATCGAAATACACAAATTCCGGCACGGCATCATTGAGGAATTCATCGAAGATGTACCCGTTCATACCGCGTTTACTGATCTTGCTAAGTTTCTCGGAAAGCGCGTCACCAGCCGCAGTTTTTTCCGCCGCCTTGAGAATCTCGAGCGCTTCAGCTGCCTTCCGCGAGCCTAGCAATTGCGATTCAAGATCGGGGTGAAGGTCTGCGGTCTTTATCAGATGCTGGAGGCCGGCCTCTCCGTTGACTGCAAGGACAAACCTGTAGTTCTTGTCTCCGTAACCCTTTAAGAGAATGAGTTCTGGCGGCGCCGCGAGAACCTTCTTGCCCAATGCTTTGGTTATTTCCGAGAGCTCCGATTCGTCCAAAGAGAACGTGGCGCGAATCACCGTCGCCGGCTCACGGCTCTCGTTCTCTAGCGCGATTCTATAATCTTCGACCTCGGCCCGAGGGTAGTCATCAGTCACGTCGTAGCGACCGTCGGCCTCGATTATCGGATTCAATCGATAAATAGCTTGGAGCACGCCGGTCTTGCCGGCTTCATTCTTCCCCACAAGCGACGTGATGCCGCCGACCTCAAACGGAGTCGAATCCCGTATGCTCTGGAACTCCGTGATGTGCACGCGCTTTAACTTCATTTTCTGCTCTCCGAGCGTTTCTTTCCTGGGTGAAAGCGATCTAACTGGCGCGGCGAAAGTACCCCGCTCGCAAGCGAAGTGCAAATGAATAAGGTCGGATGAGACACGTTTCCTCATCCCAACTACTAGTGGTAGTAGTGACGACCTTCAGGCGCGAGACAACACGGTGCCGCGGCCATGGAGTCCGCGTCGACCACCGCAGCCAAGAGGGCAACGCACAAGCTCGCATGGGTTTCCGTCGGCGATAGAACTGCGGATTCCCCGAGAGGATCCTACTACCTGTAGTAGTGCGCGAAGCCTTGGGCTCAACGGCGGAGGGCCTCACTCCAGCGCGCGTCTTAGCGAAGCGTAGCGCGCGGGGGTGAGGCCCTCTGTCGTTGAGCCGCGGAACGATCTCGAAGTCTAGAGCTCTTCCTCCGCAAACACCGGCGACACACTGACCTCGGCTTCCGCCGGCGTCAACGCGAACAGCGGCTGAGCCGCGGCCGCCGCGATCGCGGCCTGCTCCTCCGCCGTCGGCACGTCCGGCCCGCTCTCGACATCTACCTCGTGATACCGGTACATGCCCGTACCCGCCGGAATCAGGTGACCGATGATGATGTTCTCCTTGAGCCCCAAGAGATCATCCTTCGCCCCGCGGATCGCAGCGTCGGTCAGCACGCGCGTGGTCTCCTGGAAGCTCGCCGCCGAGATGAACGACTGCGTCGTGAGACTCGCCTTCGTGATGCCGAGCAGCAGCGGCTCGGAAGAAGCAGCTACTTCCTTCTTCTTCTTCGCCCGCTCGTTCACGTCGCGGAAGACCTGCTTGTCGATGTTCTCGCCCTCGAGGAACTCGGTCTCGCCGGAATCCAGGACGCGAACCTTCTGCAGCATCTGGCGCACGATCACGCCGATATGCTTGTCGTTGATCTTCACGCCCTGCAGTCGGTAAACCTCCTGCACCTCGTTGAGCAGATACTCCTGCACCGCGCGCGGTCCCTTGATCCGCAGAATGTCGTGCGGATTGACCGGACCTTCGCTCAGCCTGTCACCCGCGCGCACGCGATCGCCCTCGTGCACCCGCAAGTGCTTCCCGGCGCCCACCTCGTACAGCTGCGCTTCCTGCGTGTCGTCGGCAACCTGGGCCTGTCCGCTCGCGCCCTTCTCCATTCGCATCGGCTGCACGAAAATCTCGCGCTTGCCGCGCTTGATCTCGCCGAACCGCACGAATCCGTCTATCTCCGAGATCGTCGCCGGATCCTTCGGGCGCCGCGCCTCGAACAGCTCGGCAACACGCGGCAGACCACCGGTGATGTCGCGCGTCTTGTACGCCTCACGGCCTACCTTTGCCAGCGTCGTGCCGGCGGTGATGCGCGTACCGTCAGTCACGGTGAGCTGCGCGCCCACCGGGATGACGAAGTCGCGCAGCCGCTTCTCCTTCCCGCCCTTCTCCTGCCAGATCTCGATGTGCGGGTGGAGCTTCTTCTCGCGGTCCTCGATCACGACCGTCTGCCGGAGACCGGTGAGCTCGTCCAGCTCTTCGCTGATCGACTCTTCCGGAACCAGGTCCACGAAACGGACCGTACCGTTCACGTCCGCGATGATCGGGTTGGTGTACGGATCCCACGTGAAGATCACCTGCTCCTTCTTCACGTCCTCGCCGTCCTTCACGTGTAGTTCGGCGCCGAGCGGCACCGACAGGCGCCACACACCGACGCCGTGCTTCTCGCCAGTCGAGCGGATGATGATCTCACCCTCGTACGATGTGACGATCTGCTTGCCCTCGGAGTTGGTGACCGCGACCAGCCGGTCCCCGAACTCGAGCGTACCCGCGACCTTCGACTTGCGCGCCGTCTGCTCGGCGATACGCGCCGCCGTTCCACCGATGTGGAACGTGCGAAGCGTGAGCTGTGTGCCCGGCTCGCCGATGGACTGCGCCGCGATGATGCCCACAGCCTCGCCGCGATCTACCATCGCCATCGTCGCGAGGTTCCTGCCGTAGCACATCTGGCAGAGACCGCGCTTTGCTTCACATGTCAGCACGCTGCGGATCCGGACCGTCTCGATCCCCGAGTCCTCGATGATACGCGCCTTGTCTTCGTCGATCAGCTGTCCCGCTTCCACGATCCGCGTCGGACGGCCGGCCTGATCCCGCTCGTGCGGATCCTCGATGTCCTCGGCGGCGACGTTGCCGACGATTCTCTCGCCCAGCGGCTCGATGATGTCCTCGCCTTCCTTCAGCGCTCCCACCTCGAGGCCCAGGATCGTGCCGCAATCCTCCTCGCTGATCGTGACGTCCTGCGCCACGTCCACGAGCCGGCGCGTCAGGTAGCCGGCGTCGGCCGTCTTCAGTGCCGTGTCCGCCAGTCCCTTGCGCGCGCCGTGCGTCGAGATGAAGTACTCGAGCACCGACAGGCCTTCACGGAAGTTCGACTTGATCGGGCTCTCGATGATCTCGCCGATTCCACCCGTGAGCTTCTTCTGCGGCTTCGCCATCAGGCCGCGCATGCCCGCGAGCTGACGGATCTGGTCGCGCGATCCGCGCGAGCCCGAGTCGAACATCATGAACACGGGGTTGAAGCCCTGCTTGGATGCCTTCATCGCCTTGACCATCGCATCCGCGATGTCGTTGTTGGCGTGCGTCCACGTGTCGATGACTTTGTTGTAGCGCTCGCCGTTCGTGATGTTACCCGTCTGGTAAGCCTTCTCGAACCGCTCGACGCGTTGCTCCGCCTCGGCGATCAGCGTCTCCTTCTCGGGCGGGATATACAGGTCCTCGATCCCGATCGAGACTCCCCCGCGCGTGGCGTGGTGGAAGCCGAACTCCTTCAGGCGGTCGAGGAAGTCGACCGTCGGAGCCAGCCCGCCGTGGCGGTACGACTCGAACACGAGCTCGCCCAGCGCCTTCTTTTTCATGTCCCGGTTCTGGAACGGCAGCACGGTCGGGATGATCGCGCTGAACAGCACGCGACCCACCGTGGTGATGATCCAGTTCGGTTCATCGTCCTTGACCACGCAGTAGCGGATCGCGGTCTGCTGCGCGACGCGCCCCTGCGCCAGCGCCATCTCGACCTCGGCGACGGAACTGAACGCCTTGAGCTGCGCGGCCTTCTTCGGATCCTTGAGCAGCTCGTCGAACCCGACCGGCGCCTTCGTCGCGAAGTAGCAGCCGAGCACGATGTCCTGCGACGGCTCCGCCACCGGACGCCCGTCCGACGGCTTGAGGATGTTGTTGGACGACAGCATCAGCACCCGGCACTCGAGCTGCGACTCGAACGACAGCGGCACGTGCACCGCCATCTGGTCGCCGTCGAAGTCGGCGTTGAACGCCGCGCACACGAGCGGGTGAATGCGGATGGCCTTGCCCTCGACCAGCACCGGCTCGAACGCCTGGATGCCCAGGCGGTGCAGCGTCGGCGCGCGATTGAGCATGACCGGATGGTCGCGGATGATCTCCTCGAGGATCTCGTACACCTCGGGCGACTCGCGCTCCACGATCTTCTTGGCGCGCTTGACCGTCTCCGCGATTCCCTTGTCCACGAGCTTGTGGATGATGAACGGCTTGAACAGCTCCAGCGCCATCGCCTTCGGCAGTCCGCACTGGTGCAGCTTCAGCTCCGGACCGACGACGATGACCGAGCGGCCCGAGTAGTCCACACGCTTGCCGAGCAGGTTCTGGCGGAATCGGCCCTGTTTGCCCTTGAGCATGTCGGACAGCGACTTCAAGGGACGCTTGCCGCGGCCGCGGATCGCCTTGGAGCGGCGGCCGTTGTCGAACAGCGCGTCCACCGACTCCTGCAGCATCCGCTTCTCGTTCCGGAGAATGACTTCCGGCGCGCGGTGCAGGATCAGCTTCTGGAGCCGGTTGTTGCGGTTGATGACGCGGCGGTACAGATCGTTCAGATCCGACGTCGCGAAACGGCCGCCGTCGAGCGGCACGAGCGGACGCAGGTCGGGCGGGATCACCGGGACCACGTCCAGGATCATCCACTCGGCCTTGTTGCGCGTCGGGCCGTCGTCGCCGGAGTTGCGGAACGCCTCCACGATCTTGAGCCGCTTGAGCAGCTGCTTCTTGCGGTGCTGTGAACCCTCGTCGACCAGCGCCGCGCGCAGCTCCACGGCGACCTTGTCCACATCTATGCGACGCAGCAGGTCCCGCACGGCGGGCGCCCCGATGTCGGCGAGGAACTGCGTGTCGCCGTCTTCCTTCGCCTTCTGCTTCAGCGTGATGAACTGGTCTTCGTCCAGCAGCTCGCCCTGGCGGACTTCCTGCTCGCCGGGCTCGATGACGACGTAGTTCGAGTAATAGATGACCTTCTCGAGATCTCTCAGCGTGAGATCCACGAGATTGCCCATCGGGCTCGGCAGCGTCTTGAAGAACCAGATGTGCGCGACCGGCACGGCCAGCTCGATGTGGCCCATGCGCTCGCGGCGGACCTTGCTGAGCGTGACTTCAACGCCGCAGCGGTCGCAGATGACTCCGCGGTACCGGATGCGCTTGTACTTGCCGCAGTGGCACTCCCAGTCCTTCACGGGGCCGAAGATGCGCTCGCAGAAGAGACCGTCCTTCTCGGGCTTGAACGACCGGTAGTTGATCGTCTCCGGCTTGGTTACCTCACCCCACGACCACCAGGTGCGCAGGCCGGCCATCTCCAGCCGCTCGCGCTCCTTGGAGTCCTTGGGTCCGCGAATCTCTTCCGGAGAAGCGATCCGGACCTGGATGAAATCGAAAGCGGCCGAGCGCGTGTCGCGCGAGCTGCGAAAATCAATCATGGTTAACCCTCACTCCCGTTACCGGAGACATTCCCGAATCCCCGGCCGTTATTCACGTGCGTGTCCATCCGCACGTGAATTCCCAGCGCCTTCAGCTCCTGCACGAGCACGTTGAACGACTCCGGCGTGCCCGGCTCCGGAAGGTTCTGCCCCTTCACGATCGCTTCGTACACGCGGCTTCTGCCGTTCACGTCGTCCGACTTGACCGTCAGAATCTCCTGCAGCGTGTGCGCGGCGCCGTACGCCTCGAGCGCCCACACTTCCATCTCTCCGAACCGCTGGCCGCCGAACTGCGCCTTGCCGGCGAGCGGCTGCTGCGTCACGAGCGAGTACGGTCCGATGCTGCGCGCGTGGATCTTGTCGTCCACGAGGTGCGACAGCTTGAGCATGTAGATCTCGCCGACGGTGACGGGGCTGGAGAACGTCTCTCCGCTCCGGCCGTCGCGCAGCCACACCTTGCCGCCCGGCGTGAGGCCGGCCAGCCGCAGCAGCTCGAGCGTCGCCGCGTTCACGTCCACGTCTCCCTTGGCGCCGAACATGGCGCCGAGCGCGGACAGCTCCTGTCTTGCGAGCAGCTCCGTCTCGTCCACCGCGCGGTCCTTCTCCACCAGCTTGAGCGCGGGCTTGAACTGCGCCTTGAGCGCGTCCGACAGATCCTCGTCGTCCGCCGCGGCGGTGTGATACGTGATCTGGTTGTCCAGCTCGTTGAAGTCGCGCGCCGCGAGCTCGCGGGCGGCTCCGGCGAGGAAGTCGCGGATCCGCTTGTATACGTCGCGGGTCGTCGTGGACACGCCGCGCTTGGCGAGATCGTTGAGCGTGGCCTCGACCATGAGACCGGCCCGCGACCCGTGCCCGACGTCCACGTCCACCCGCACGTCGGCCAGAATCGCGCGGACCTCCTCGTCCGTCACGACCGGCGCCGGCGACTCGAGCTGCAGCGCGTCGCGCGCCCACGTGACGCCCGCGAGCTTGAGCAGTATGCCGATCTCGCGCTCGGTGGTGCCCTGGAAGACCGGCGTCTTGGCGTAGAAGCCGCAGATCTTCGCGGCCCAGCCGAGGTGCGTCTCCAGTATCTGACCCACGTTCATCCGGCTCGGCACGCCGAGCGGGTTGAGCACGATGTCCACCGGGCGTCCGTCCGGAAGGAACGGCATGTCTTCTTCCGGAACGATGCGCGCCACGATTCCCTTGTTGCCGTGGCGGCCGGCCATCTTGTCGCCGACGGAGATCTTGCGCTTCTCCGCCAGATAAACCTTCACGAGCTGGATGACGCCCGGCGGCAGCTCGTCCGGCTGCAGCACGCGGTCGATCCGCTCCTCGGCCTTCTCTTCGATCTTCGCCTTCTCGTCGTTGGCGAGATCAATGATGCGACGCACCTGCTCCTGCGTGCTCTTGTCCTGCACGCGGAACGTCTTCACGTCCAGCGACGAGAACTTGAGGTCGCGCAGAACGTCCGCCGTCAGCTTGGTGCCGGCCGGAATCGCTTCCTCCACCGTGCCGCTCTTGAGCGCGAGCACGACCGTCTGGCCATCCAGCAGCTCCGCCAGCTCGGCGTCGCGCGCGTCGTTGACGCGGATCTTCTCCTCGCCCTCGAGCCGGCGAATCTCGCCGATGCGCTCGCCGCGGTCCTTCTCGACCACCTGGTCCTCGATGCGCGAGAAGATCTTGACGTCAATGACGACGCCTTCCATTCCCGGCGGAACCTTGAGCGACGAGTCTTTCACGTCCTTCGCCTTCTCGCCGAAGATGGCCGTGAGCAGCTTCTCTTCCGGCGACAGCTCGGTCTCGCCCTTCGGCGTGATCTTGCCGACGAGGATGTCACCCGGCTTGACGTGCGCGCCGATGCGGACGATGCCGCGGTCGTCGAGGTCCACCAGCGACTCTTCGGCAACGTTCGGAATCTCGCGCGTGATCTCTTCCTGGCCGCGCTTGGTGTCGCGGACGTGCAGCTCCAGCTCCTGGATGTGGATGGACGAGTACACGTCTTCCTTCACCAGCCGCTCGGAGAGGACGATTGCATCCTCGAAGTTGTGGCCATACCACGGCATGAACGCCACCGTGACGTTCGCGCCCAGCGCGAGCTGACCCATCTCGGTCGCGGCGCCGTCGGCCAGCACTTCCCCTTCCTTGACCTTCTGACCCACGGCCACGAGCGGCCGCTGGTTGATGGCGGTGTCCTGATTGGTTCTCCAGTACTTCTTGAGCCGGTAGCGGTCGTGCTGCGTGAGCCGCGCGAGCGGCTGCGAGTCACCCTTCTTCCTCGGCGCGCTGGAGCCGGCGGCGTCCACGACGATCTCGTCGGCGGTGACGCTCGATACGACGCCGGCGCGGCGCGCGAACACAATCGCGCCGGAATCGCGCGCGACCTTCTCCTCCAGCCCCGTGCCGACGACCGGCGTCTGCGGATTCAACAGTGGAACTGCCTGGCGCTGCATGTTCGAGCCCATCAGCGCGCGGTTGGCGTCGTCGTGCTCGAGGAACGGAATTAGCGCCGCGGCGATGGAGACGAGCTGCTCCGGCGCCACGTCCATGAAATCGATGCGGTCCGGCGCCACGAGCGGCACGTCGCCGCGCTGGCGGCACAGCACCAGCTCGTCCACGAACGTTCCGTCCGGGTTCAGCCGCGCGTTGGCCTGCGCGATCGTGACGTCCTCTTCACGGTTCGCGTCGAGCCACTGGATGTCGTTGGTGACCTTGCTGTTGCGCACGACGCGATACGGCGTCTCGACGAAGCCGAGGTCGTTGACCTGCGCGTAGCACGCGAGCGACGTGATCAAGCCGATGTTCGGCCCTTCCGGCGTCTCGATCGGGCACATGCGGCCGTACTGCGAGTAGTGCACGTCGCGGACTTCGAAGCCGGCGCGCTCGCGCGTCAGTCCGCCCGGTCCGAGCGCCGAGAGCCGGCGCTTGTGCGTCAGCTCCGCGAGCGGGTTGGTCTGATCCATGAACTGCGACAGTTGCGACGAGCCGAAGAACGCCTGGATGACCGCCGAGACGGTGCGGGCGTTCACGAGATCGTCGAGCGAGATCTTCTCCGGGTCCGTGTTAATGGACATGCGCTCCTTCACCAGGCGCGCCATGCGGGAGAGGCCGACCGAGAACTGGTTGGCGATGAGCTCGCCGACCGAGCGGATGCGGCGGTTGCCGAGGTGGTCGATGTCGTCCACGTACCCGCGGCCCTCGTGCAGCTCGACGAGGTAGCGGAGGATCGCGATGAAATCTTCCTTGGTCAGCACCGTTTCGTTGGCCGGGCGGTTGAGCCCGAGCCGCTGGTTGATCTTGTACCGGCCCACGCGGCCGAGGTCGTACCGCTTGGGCGAGAAAAACAGCCGGTTGAGCGCGTCGCGCGCGGTCTCCTTGTTCGGGGCGTCGCCCGGGCGGAGCAGCGAGTAGATCTGCTTGAGCGCCATCTCCTCGTGCTGCGTCGGGTCCTTGGCGAGCGTGTTCTTGATCAGCGTGGACTCGGCGCGGCCGGACACGACGAACACGTACACCTTGTTGATGCCAGCTTTGCGGAGGCGCTTGATCGCGGCGTCGGTGAGCGTGGTGCCGGCGTCGGCGATGACTTCGCCGGTCGCGGCGTCCACAGCGTCGAGCGCGAGGTCGCGGCGCACCGGGCGCTCGCCGCGCTCGATCGCGTCCTGCTCGTCGCGCAGATCAATGATCGTGTACGACGCGAACACCTTGATCTTCCTGATGTTCAGGCGGATGAGGCGGTTCCACACCTCTTCCGTCAGCTCATCGCCTTCCTTGACGAGCAACTCCGCCTCAGCGCGGGCCTTGGCCTCGCGCGCCTTCTTGGTCTTGAGCTTGGGCGTGTCGGGCGTCGCGACCTCACCGGCGAGCGTGATGTCCTCGGCGATGATCGCGCCCAGCACTTCGCGCACGTCCACGCGCGATTCGCGCTTCTTGGACAGGTCGAGCTCGCGCACGCCGAAGAAAAGGCGCAGGATGTCGGAGTTGGTGCCGTAGCCGAACGCGCGCAGGAGCGCCGTGGCCGGGAACTTCTTCTTCTTGTCGATGTGGACGTAGATCACGTCGTGGATGTCCACGGTGAACTCTACCCACGATCCGCGGAACGGGATGATGCGCGCGGAGATGAGACGCTGGCCGTTCGGGTGGGTGGACTCCTCGAACACCACGCCCGGCGAGCGGTGCAGCTGGCTGACGATGACGCGCTCGGCGCCATTGATGACGAAGGTTCCCAGCGGCGTGAGCAGCGGCAGTTCGCCGAGGTAGACTTCCTTCTCGATGATGTTCCTGGGACGCTTGGTGCCCGCCTCGGTCGTCTCGAACACGACGAGCTGCAGCGTCGCCTTGAGCGGCGCCGAGTAGGTCATGTCGCGCTCGATGCATTCGCCGACGGTGTACTTCGGCTCGCCGAGCGTGTAGCTCTTGAACTCGAGGGAGAAGTTCTCGTGGACGTCGGCGATCGGGAACAGGTCCTTGAAGACCCGCTCGAGGCCGATGTCCTCGCGCTCCAGCGACACCGCATCGAGCTGCAGGAGCGACTCGAACGCGCGGGTCTGGATGTCGAGGAGATGGGGCATGTGCATCCCCTTCTCCAGCTTCGCGAAGGAAATCTGCTTGGACAGTTCAGGCATTGTTCACCAACCGGCAATAGGCGAAAAGCGCCGACGCCCCGCCGGCCTGCGAGATTTTCGCGGCGGCGGGGTGGACGCGTTCAGCTTGATTTTTGTCGTGCTTTTGAGCGAAGTGCTTGATCATGTACGCGTCGTTAGAGGTTCAAGAGACCCGTCCGGCCCGGAGCGGCTGAGCACCGCTCCGGGAACGGAGGATTACTTGACCTCTACCGTCGCGCCCTGCTCTTCCAGCTTCGCCTTGACCGTGGCCGCCTCGTCCTTCGTCACGCCGGACTTCACAGCCTGCGGCGCGCCGTCCACTAGATCCTTGGCTTCCTTGAGGCCCAGACCGGTAAGCTCGCGCACGACCTTGATGACCTGGATCTTCTTGGCGCCGGCTTCCTTGAGCGTGACCGTGAATTCGGTCTGCTCTTCGGCGGCCGGAGCGGCCGCGGCACCGCCACCACCGGCGGCGGGAGCGCCGCCGACCGGAGCCGCGGCGATCGTCACGTTGAACTTCGTCTTGAATGCTTCGACCAGCTCGGCGAGCTCGAATACCGACATGTTGCCGATCGCGTCGAGAATCTCGTCCTTGCTCATGGTAGCGTTAGCCATTGTCCTGTTCCCTGTTGGTGAGCTGTTGGCTATTGGCTATTGGCTATTGGCTGAGCCAACAGCCAACAGCTAACAGCCAAAAGCTGTTGGTTATGCGCCTTCGCGCTGAGTTCTGAGCGCTTCGAGCGCTCCCGCAAACATTCCCATCAAACCGTTCATCGCGCCGATCAGCGACGCGATCGGCGACTGCATTCCCGCGCCAAGCTCGGCGAGCATCTGCTCCCGTGACGGCAGCGACGCCAGCTTCTTGACCTGGGCGGTGTCAATCGACTTGCCGTCGAGCATGCCGCCCTTGATCTCGGGCTTCTGCTCGAACTCCCTGGCGAAATCGGCCAGAACTTTCGCGGCCGCGACCGCGTCCTTCCCCACGACGATCCCCGTCGGTCCGCGCAGGCGCTCGCCGGTGAGACCGCTCTCGTTCACCGCCCGCAGCGCGAGGGTGTTCTTGATGACGACGTACTCGACGCCGGCCTTCCGGAAGCGGCGGCGGAGGTCGGTCATCTTCTTCACGTTGAGACCCGTGAAGTCCGTGAAGTAGAGCGCGCTCGCGCCCGCGAGCTTGTCCTTCAGCTCGGCGACCAGGCGTTCCTTCTCGTTTCTCTTCATCGCCGGTTACCGGTAGGGAGTGGTGTCGATCGCGACGCCCGGGCCCATCGTGCTCGAGATCGCGACGTTGCGGACGTACACGCCCTTCGCCGCGGACGGCTTGGAGCGCACGATCTGATCCATGAACGCGGTGAAGTTCGTCTCCAGCGCTTCCAGTGGAAACGACACCTTGCCGATCGCGGCGTGCACGTTGCCGCCCTTGTCCACGCGGAACTCGATCTTGCCGGCCTTCACCTCGCGCACCGCGCGCGCGATGTCGAACGTCACCGTCCCCGCCTTCGGGTTCGGCATGAGACCGCGCGGTCCGAGCACCCGGCCGAGTTGGCCGAGCTGCCCCATCTGGTCAGGCGTGGCGACGAGCACGTCGAAGTCGAGCCAGCCGTCCTTGATCTTCTGGACGTACTCGGTGCCGACGTAATCGGCGCCGGCGGTCTCGGCCTCGCGGGCCTTCTCGCCGGCGGCGATGACGAGCACGCGCACCGTCTTACCCGTGCCCGCGGGGAGCACGACCGTGCCGCGCACGACCTGGTCGGCGTGCCGCGGATCCACACCGAGCCGGACGGCGACTTCCACCGTCTCGTCGAACTTGGCGAAGGACGCCTGCTTCACGAGCTCGATCGCCTTCTTCGGCTCGTACCGCAACGCGATGTCGCGGCCCTTGGCCGCCTCGTTGTACTTCTTGCCGTGGGCGCGCATCAGCCGCGTACCTCGACGCCCATCGAGCGCGCCGCGCCGGCGACCATCTTCATCGCGGCCTCGACGGACTCGCAGTTGAGGTCCGGCATCTTCATCTCGGCGATCTTGCGCACCTGCGCCTGCGTGACCGAGCCGATCTTGTTCTTGTTGGGCTGACCCGAGCCTTTCTCGATCCCCGCTTCCCTCTTCAGGAGGAACGCCGTCGGCGGCGTCTTGAGAATGAAGCTGAAGGACTTGTCAGCGTACACGGTGACTTCGACCGGGAGAATCGAATCCTGTCCCTGCGTCCGAGCGTTGAACTCTTTGCAGAACGACATGATGTTGATCCCCTGCGGGCCGAGCGCCGTGCCGACCGGAGGAGCCGGGTTCGCCTTGCCTGCAGGGATCTGCAGCTTGACGAAACCAGTGATCTTTTTAGCCATAAAACTCCTTAGCGTCTAATCCGCGAAGTGCCCCGTGCACCGCCGCGGTTCCGAACTCCCACGGTGTATTTAAGGTCGTAGTGGTATCCGACCGTGCGCTCCTCGTCTTTCGACCGCCCCGCGCAAGGGCCACGAACTGCAAGTGGCTAGTGACTAGTGACTAGTGACTAGTAACTGCTTGCTCCTAATACGCCTTCAACTGCAGGTAATCCAACTCGACGGAAGTAGGGCGCCCAAACAACGACACGCTCACCCGCACCTTCCCCTTGTCCGGCATCACCTCTTCCACCGTTCCGTTGAAGTCCGTGAACGGGCCCTCCGTGATCGCCACCGCCTGGCCGACCATGAACGGGATCTCGTCACGCTCTTCGTGCTTCTCTTCTTCCACGCCCAGGCCGAGCAGGCGATTCACTTCTTCCGGGCGCAGCGGCTGCGGCGCCCTGTCCTGCCCGACGAACTTGATCACTCCCTGAATGCCGTTGATGGTGTGGAGCGTCTCCTGATCCATCAGCATCTCGATGAGCACGTAGCCGGGATAAATCTTCCGTTCGACGTTGACCTTCTTGCCGTTCTTGATCTCCACCGCTTCCTGCGTCGGCACGAGCGCCTGACGGATCGGGCGCTCCTCGGCCGGACGCGGGTCCGCCTGGATCTTCCGCTCGACGAGCGACTTCACCTTGTTCTCGTGACCAGACGTCGTCTGGATCGCGTACCACCTGTGCTGCTGCTCCAGCGACACCGTCACCTCGCGAACAGGGAAGGAATCCCGCGAACCAGAACTCCCTGCAGAATCACGTCCAGCAGTCCGATCACCGCCGCGACGAACAGCACGAAGATCAGGATCTTGATCGTGGTGTCCTTGAGCTGCGCCTGGTCGGGCCAGGTGACCTTGCGCATTTCGGCGACGATTTCCTGATACAACGTCGACGTGCGCTGGATGATCGCGACTGCCATCGGTTACTTCGTTTCCTTGTGCAGCTTGTGCGAGTTGCAGCGCGGGCAATACTTCTTCCACTCGACGCGCTCAGGGTGCAGGCGCTTGTTCTTGGAAGTGAAATAGTTGCGGCTCTTACAATCGCTACAGGCCAAAATGATTTTGTCTCTGGGCATCGTTGATCCGATTTACTTGTAGCTATTAGCTATTGGCTATTAGCTGTTGGTTACTGCCTTTAACCCTTGGTTCCGCTTTGCTGGTCGCTGGCAGCTTCTAGCTGGCA
>CAYGJL010000045.1:0-23796 GCA_964350145.1 uncultured Gemmatimonadaceae bacterium | reverse complement strand
CGCGCCGGCACTTCGCCGGATCGCTCGCGGGCAGGTTCGTGCTGACCGCCGGGCTCGGCGGGATGGGCGGGGCGCAGCCGCTCGCTGCGACGATGCAGGGCGCGGCGATCCTGTGCGTCGAGGTGGACGAGAGCCGCATAGACAAGCGAATCGAGACCGGCTACTGCGACGTCAAAGCGGCGACGCTGGACGACGCGCTGGATATCATCGGCCGCGCGAGGAATGCAAGGAAAGCCGTCTCTGTCGGACTCATCGGCAATGCCGCGGAGGTTTTGCCGGAGCTGGTGCGCCGCGGCGTGACCCCGGACGTGTTGACCGATCAAACCAGCGCGCACGACACGCTCAACGGGTACGTGC
The DNA here is from genome assembly GCA_964350145.1 of uncultured Gemmatimonadaceae bacterium. GTDB lineage: Bacteria > Gemmatimonadota > Gemmatimonadetes > Gemmatimonadales > Gemmatimonadaceae > JACDCY01. Next base: position 23,439 of record CAYGJL010000045.1, on the reverse strand, counting down.
CCGCCGGGATGTCGCTCGCGGACGCACTGGCGCTCCGCCAGAGCGACCCCGACGCATACGTCGCGACAGCCACGCAGTCCATCGTCGAGCACGTAAGCGCGATGCTGCGCATGCAGCAGCGCGGCGCCGTGACCTTCGACTATGGCAACAACATCCGGACCGTGGCGCTGGACGCCGGGGTGCGGGACGCGTTCGCGTTCCCCGGCTTCGTTCCCGAGTACGTCCGCCCGCTCTTCTGCGAGGGGAAGGGGCCGTTCCGCTGGGTGGCCTTGTCCGGCGACCCGCGCGACATCGCGCGCACCGATGATCTCATACTCGAGCTTTTTCCGCACGACGAGCATCTGCGCCGCTGGATCACGATCGCGCGGGACAAGGTGCACTTCCAGGGCTTGCCAGCGCGCATCTGCTGGCTGGGGCAGGGCGACCGCGCGCGCTTCGGCGTCGCGCTGAACGATCTCGTAGCCTCGGGCGAAATCAGCGCGCCGATCGTGATCGGCCGCGACCACCTCGACACGGGCAGCGTTGCTTCGCCGTTCCGCGAAACGGAGTCGATGAAAGATGGCAGCGACGCCGTAGCGGACTGGCCCATCCTGAACGCCCTACTGAACGTTGCCGGCGGCGCCTCATGGGTCTCCTTCCATCACGGCGGCGGCGTTGGAATCGGCAACTCCTTGCACGCCGGCCAAGTGATCGTCGCCGACGGCACGCCCGAGATGCGCGTGCGGCTCGAGCGCGTGCTCACGAACGACCCCGGGATCGGCGTGGCGCGTCACGCGGATGCCGGCTACGATCTAGCGATTGAAACGGCGGCCCAGCACGACATCGTCCTCCCGATGCTGACCGAGCCGGGTAAGCGCCGCGATGCCTGAGATGAGGCCGCGTCTTAGCGAGCGCAGCTCGCGTAGCGGCCGAACTCTCAGGCATCACGGTGCCCCCCGGCTCGGCCAGAACTAACCAGACCATCGGATGCTGTCCGCGAGATTCAAGCCCTGGCACGTCCCGCTGTTCCTGGCCAAATACGCCTATCTGACCGTCCGCCGTCGTCCGGTCCTCGTGCACTTCGAGGTCACGATGCGGTGCAACGCGCGTTGTGGCTTCTGCGATTACTGGAAGACTTCGCCGGCCGCCCGCGCCGAAGAGCTCAAATGCTTTGCCGACGCCGCGCGGTACTTCAACCCCATGGTCATCACGTTCACCGGCGGCGAGCCGACCCTGCGCGCCGACCTCGAGCTGCTGGTACAGGGCGTGGCCGGTGCCGTCCACCTCAAGTACATCACGCTGATCACGCACGGTGGGACGCTCACGCCCCGCCGCGCTCGCTCGCTGTGGGATGCGGGGATCAACCAATTCAACATCTCGCTCGACTACCTGGACGAGCGCCACGACGCCGCGCGCGGCATCCCCGGGTTGACCGGGCGCATCTTCGGCGCGCTCGACGGCATCCGCGCCGAAGGCATAGACAACATTCGCTTCAACACGGTCATCAAGAGCGACAATCTCGATCAGCTGCTCCCGATCGTGCGCCGCGCGCAGGAGCTGGGCTGCGGCGTCAATTTCAGCCTGTACACCGACTCCAAGAACGGGAACAGGATGCACCTCGTTGACGGCGACAGGATCGTCGAGCTGGAAGAGGTCACCGCGGAGCTGCTCGCCTTCAAGCGCGACCATCGCGGCGTGATCACCAACTCGGATCATTATCTCGCGGAGATTCCCCGGTACGCGCGGGGCGAGCTGACCGGGTCCTGCCGTTCCGGAATCAGGACCATTCACGTGAATCCCACGGGTCACGTAAAGCGCTGCCCCGACTTTCCAACAGACTTCCACTGGAGCGACTTCAAGCAGTATGAGCCTGTCGCATGTAATGCCTGCTTCTACGCCTGCCGCGGCGAAGCGGAAGCGCCGATGCGTCTTTCGCGTGTGCGCGACGTGATGGCGTGAGCCGGCCATGACGCTGCTCTTCGTCAACGCGCGTCAGGTCGTTACCTGCGCCGGCCCGGCCCGGGCCCGCCGCGGCCGGGAGATGGCTGACGCGGGCGTGCTCACCGACGCCGCCGTCCTCGTCGAGGGCGAGCGCATCGCCGCAATCGGCGACGCGCGCGCTCTCTCGAAGGCGCACCCGGGAGCGACCGAGATAGACTGCTCCGGCTGCGTGCTCACACCCGGGCTCGTCGACTCGCACACCCACGCTGTGTTCGGGCGCCCGCGCTACGACGAGCACGAGCTGCGCGCGGCGGGGCTTGGCTACATGGAGATCGCTCGTCGCGGCGGCGGGATACACGCGTCCGTGCGCGACCTGCGCGGACGCGCCGAGCAGGAGCTGTACGAACTGTCGGTTGCGCGGGTCCGGCGGCTCGCCGCGTTCGGCACGACGACCGTCGACGAGCTCAAGACGCTGCGCGTGATCGCCCGCCTGGCCGCCGATCTCCCACTACGAATCGTTCCCACCTGGCTCGGCGCGCACGAGGTGCCGCTCGACTACCGCGACCGCGAAAACGGTCGCACCGAGTACATCGAACTCCTCACCGGTGATATGCTCCGAAAAGTGACCGCGTCCGGCCTCGCCCGCTTCGCGGACATCTTCTGCGAACCCGGTGTTTTCACAGTGGATGAGTCGCGGGCGGTGCTCACTGCCGCGAAACAGGCGGGGCTCGCCGTCAAGCTGCACGCCGACGAGCTGGAGTACTCCGGCGGCGCCGAGCTTGCCGCGGAGCTCGGCGCGTCGTCAGCCGACCATCTCGGCGCGATCTCCGAAGCGGGAATCGAAGCGCTGGCGAAGTCCGGGACCGTCGCCACGCTGCTTCCCGGCACGATGCTATTCCTGGGCAGGTCGAAGCAGGCGCCGGCCCGCGCCCTGATAGACGCGGGCGCGGCTGTCGCGCTGGCCACCGACTTCAACCCCGGCTCGTCCCCCACGGTCAACTTTCCGCTCGTGCTGACGCTGGGAATCAGCCAGCTGCGCATGAGCGCCGCCGAGGTGCTGATCGCGGCGACCGTCAACGGCGCGGCCGCTCTGGGTCTCGCGGCGGAGACCGGCCAGCTCGCCGAAGGGTTCGCGGCGGACTTCGCGCTTTTCGAGGGGGACGATTTCCGGGAGTTGCCCTATTGGTACGGTGATCGTCGCTGTCGTGGCTCGTGGAGGCGCGGCGTAGCTTGTCACCCCTATGAGCCGGGGCTAGGTTAAGATCGTGGCGCCCTCATGAACGCCAGCGCGGCTGTGGCCGGACGCCCTCTCCTTTCCCGCTCCCGCTCTCCCGCTGCAAATGGCTGACGCGTCACGACTTAAGAAAAAAGCAGCCGAGTTCGAGGCGAAGCGCCAGCACGACCGGGCGCTCGCCGTGTACGAGCAGATACTCGAGGAGATTGCGGGCGAGGAGCAGGAAGCAGACATCTCGCTCTACAATCGTGCCGGCGACCTCTACCTCCGCACCGGAAACCTCGAGCGCGCCGTCACGCTGTACGAGAAGGCGGTGGACCTGTACGCCGAGGGCGGCTTCTTCAACAACGCCATCGCCCTCTGCAACAAGATCCTGCGGCACGCGCCCAACCGCGCCTCGATCTACTACAAGCTCGGAAAGATCAGCGCGCAGAAGGGGTTCAACAGCGACGCGAAGCAGAACTTCCTGGAGTACGCGGGTCGGATGCAGAAGATAGGCAGGATGGACGACGCCTTTCACGCGCTGAAGGAGTTCGCCGATCTCTGTCCGAGCCAGGACGACGTTCGACTGATGCTCGCCGAGCAGCTCACCCGCGCCGGCCGGAAGGCGGAAGCGCTCGAGCAGCTCCAGATTCTGCACGAGCAGCTTGACGCCGAGGGGCGGCAGGACGAAGCCGCGGCGACAATCGAGCGTCTCAAGGCGCTCAACCCCACGGTGGAGCCACGCCGCGCGACGGGTGGGAAGCTCCGCCGAACGAACGAGCTCGTGTTTCTCGACGTTAACGTGGGTTCCGATGAGGAGGTCGCGCCGGAGCCCGCACCTGTCGCCGGGTTGGAGCCGACGTCGCTCGTCGAGGATAAGCCAGCCAAGCGCGATCGGCCGCTCACGCCGCTGGAGTTCGCCGCGGTCCCGCTCCCGCCACCCGCGGACGGGGCGCGGGAGCGCGAGGCGGCCGCGCGGGCGCTCGCCGAGATCCCGGTAACGGCCCCGGTTGATTCTGCCGCCGAGGACTGGTTCACCGACACGCCGGACACGGAAGCGGATGTCGCGCCGCCACTCGATCTCGAGCCCACGGCGCTCGTGGAGGTTCCGCCGCCGGCGCCTGCGGAGGAGCCCGTGCCCGAGCTGGCTCCCGCCGCTCCCGCAGCCGGAAGCGACGACGACTTTCTCGACCTCGGCGACTGGCTGCGCGCGGAAGAGGCACCCAGGACGACCCGCATGGTCGCCGAGGGAATCGCGCCCCCGCCGATCGACGAGCAGGCCGACTTCAGGGAGATGCTGCAGCGGTTCAAGGAAGGCATCGCCGCCAACATCGAGGAAGACGACTCCGCCGCGCACTATGACCTCGGGATCGCGTTCAAGGAGATGGGGCTCGTCGAGGAGGCCATCGGCGAATTCCAGAAGGCGCTGCGGGGAACCACGCAGCACAAGGCGCCCACCTACGAGGCGCTCGGCACCTGCTTCGTGGAGAAGAAGCAGTACGAGGTTGCGACTGCGATTCTCCAGCGGGCGCTCAACGAGCCGGGACTGGACGACGACAACTTGGCGGGAGTGCTGTACCTGCTCGGCACGGCGGCGGAAGCGCTCGGCAAGACGCAGGACGCCGCGACGTATTACCAGCGCGTGCTGGCAGTGAACATCGGCTTCCGCGACGTCTCCGAGCGGCTCGCCGCCGTGACGCAGGCGGCGAGATGACGGCGACTTTGCGCCCGCGCTCGCCGATGACGGCGCCCCTGGCGCGGATTCAGCAGCCCGTCCGCGCCGGGCTGGACAAGGTGTCGGAAGAGATGGTCCGCATCGTCGTGACGGACACGCCGCTCATCAGCGAGGTGAGCCGGCACCTGCTTGGCATGAAGGGGAAAATGTTCCGGCCGGCGCTCGTCCTGCTCGCGAGCCAGGTGGAGGACGGCGCCACGGAGCGCGCGGCCACGCTTGGCGCCGTGGTCGAGCTGATCCATCTCGCGACGCTCGTGCACGACGATTCCGTGGATCACTCGGTGCTGCGGCGCGGGATGCCGACCGTGAATGCGCTGTTCAGTCACCAGATATCGGTGATCATGGGCGACTTTCTGTATTCGCGTGCCCTGCTGGAGCTGGTCCGGCTGAAGGATATGAACTCGCTGGAGGTGCTCGCCCAGGCCTCGAACGACATGACCCTTGGCGAGATGCGGCAGCTGGCTCTGGAGAATCCACTCGCATTTTCCGAGGCAGACTACAATCTTCTGATTCGGTCGAAGACGGCGTCGCTGATGTCGGCGGCGTGCGAGGTCGGGGCGCTGTGCGGCGCGGCCGCGCACCGCGCCGCGCTCGCGCGGTACGGCGCGGCGATGGGAATGGCATTCCAGGTGGCGGACGATCTGCTGGACTATACGGCGGCAATAGAGACGACCGGGAAGCCGACCGGGCTGGATCTGCGGGAGCACAAGGTCACGCTTCCGCTGATTGCTGCGTTGCGAACGATGGGCGCTTCCGCGCGCGGCGAAGTCGACGCGTTCTTCGCGGCGACCGAGCCGGATGACGACGCCGTCGCCAGGATCATCGAGATCGTGGCGGAGGAGGGTGGATTGGACTACGCCAGAGCGCGCGGAGACGAGCACGCGGCGATCGCCGAAGAAGCGCTTGCGCCCGTGCCGGAAAGCGAAGCGACCGCCGCGCTGCGGAGCGCGATCTCGTATGTGATGGAGCGGCACTCCTGATGGCGCCGCGAGGCCAGGCGAGCAAGCGCCCCGGGTTTTACGCCACTACGCTCGCGATAGGGTTCATCGTGGGGGGCGCGCTGACGCAGGCCGCGCGCATATTTCTCCCGGCCGGCGCCGCGAAGGAATTCTTCACCACGGGTGTGACGCCGTCGTTCGGTCCGGTGACGCTCGACCTCATTATTCTGAAGTTCGCGCTCGGGCCGGTGGCGCTCGACGTGTCTCTGCTGAGTCTCGTCGGGGTGCTCATCGCGTACCTCGTGGCGCGCTCGCTTTTCTAGGGGGTTCTAATGTTCGGCAACTTAGGCATGCCCGAAATCCTGTTGATCATGCTCATCGTCCTGCTGCTGTTCGGGGCGAAGAGAATTCCGGAGATCGCGGGCTCGATGGGGAAGGGGATCCGCGAGTTCAAGAAGAACATCAACGACGCCACGCGCGACGTTCAGGACGGGATGCACGACAAGCCGCGCCTGACCGAGGCCGAGCTGGAAGCACGCCGGGCGTCCGAGGCCGCGAAGGACTCCGCGTCGAACTCCGAGCCAAGACGACTGCTGTAAGCGCGAACTGCCCGGGCGCGCTCGCGCGCGCCCGGGTCCGGCCGGTCTGTCCGTACCTCCGGCTGGCCCTACGCTTGCAAACTGCGCTCGCTAACACGGGCCTGCCGGAGGTACGGACAGACCGACCGGACCATTACGGCATAGGGAGCGGGCGTGTGGAGAGGCTCCCATAGCGCCCGTGATAGCTCGCGTAGTTTGCGAGCGTAGGGCGCGAAGGGAGCCTCTGTACAGCCCGCGACCGCGGCACCATACAGCCGGCGCGGCTTGTCGCGGGATCCCGGACTGAACGTCTACCGCGCGCGCACTAGGGCGCGAAGGGGAGGGGCGGGAGGTTGGCGGCCTGGGCCTGGGCGCGCGCGAGGTTCTTGCGGTTGTCGTCGATGTCGGCGACGTCGCGCAGATTGTCGAGGAACTCCTGCAGCCGCTGCTGGCGATAGGCGTTGAGCTGCTGCTCCTTGAGCGTCGCTTTCTGGGCCTCGAACTCGGCCCGGTTCGATTGCGTGCGGCGTTCCACGCGCATGACGAACACCGCGTCTTCCGTGCGAACGGGAGCGCTGATCGCGCCCGCGGGCAGAGCGAAGGCCGCGCCGATCGCCTCGTTCAAGCGCCCGAGCCCCTGCGCGGGCGCCGTGCGCGTGAACATCTCCGTTTGACTGACCTGCACATTTTTCGCTGCCGCGGCCTGCTCCAACGAGCTGGATGCGGCAGCGGTCGCAAACGCCCGCGCCTCGTTCATGAGGATGTCCAGCTTTTTCTGCTGGGCGACCCGCGCGCGGATCTCGTCACTGACCGCGTCGAGCTTGGGCACGCCCCCTTCCACCAGCGAGTCGAGTCGGGCGATGGCATAGCCGTCCTCCCAGTCGAACAGGTCGCTGATGTCGCCCTGCTCGGCCCCACTCGTTGCCCAAGCGCCCACGCTCGGGACGTACTCGCCGCCGATGGTCAGCGGCTCGCCCTCGATCACCGCGCCGCGCGTGATCGGTAGCCGCAGCGTGCGGGAAGCCTCCTCGAATTTCGCGGGATCTTCCGCGGTCGCCGCGATGCGCGCGAGTGAGTCGGCGCGGCGGTCGGTTAGCACGGCTGACTCCTCGCGCTGCTCGATGCGCAGCAGGATGTGCCGCAACGACAGCGTGTCACCCTTGCGCGAGTCCACCTTGATGAGATGATAGCCGAACGGCGTCAGCACCGGGTCGGAGATCCGGCCGGGCGTCAGGGCGTACGCAGCGCTCTCGAAAGCGGCGACGAACCGGTCGCGGCCGCCGCGCCCCAGGTCCCCGCCGTTCGAGCCGGAGGCCGTGTCCGCCGATTCCGTGCGGGCCGCCTCCTCGAACGTGAGCTCGCCGCTCTCGATCGCCTGCCTGAGCGCGCCTGCCTTCGCGCGGACGGCAGCGGTGTCCTCAGCGGAGACGACACGCGGGATCGTCATGACAGACACGATGGCCCGTGCCGGCCGCTCGAGCTCGTTCTTGTGCTCGGCGTAATACGACCTGATCTCCGCGTCGGTCACGCTGACGCGCGAATCGGGCACGGCGTCCGGGCGGAACGCGACGAAGCTCACCTGCGCCGAATCGTGCGTGTCCTTCCAGAACGTCCACAGCCGCTCGTCGCTCACATACACGTCGCTCAGCACCTGCTCGAACAGCTTTTGCTTGGGAATCTCGCTCCGGTAGTAGCCCTCGAGCTGGACCAGCACGCCCTGCTGCCGCGCCAGCGGGCTCGACAGGAACCGCTGGTACTTGGCGGGATCGAACTGACCTTCCGTCTGCAGCTCGGCACTCTGCATGAGCTGCGGCGGCGGGCTGTAGCGCGCGGCGTTCTCGATCTCTTCGTTCGTGACCCTGATTCCGCGCCGGCGGTACTCCTGCCGGAGCAGGACTTCTCCAACCAGCTGCTCGTACGCCTGGGCGGCGAGGCGCTCGCGCTCCTCCAGAGTGAGCGTGCGTCCGCTGGTCTGCGTTTCACCCGTCTCGAGCTGTTGCGTCAGCGCGTACCACTGCGTGGCCAGGATGTCTTCGCCGTTGACGGTCGCGACCGGCGTGGTCGGCGTGATGGCCGATCGGCCAATCAGCCCCGAGGTGTCCATGAGCAGGAATCCGCCGACAAAAGCGGCAGCAATGAAGATCCAGACCCATTTTGTGGCAGCGCGCATTCCCTGCAGCAAGGCAAGCTCCTTAAAGATGCTGAAACAGCCTTGAAAGTTATCGGCCGCAACGGCTTGTGAAAAGGTGTCGTGCCTCGCTTTGGACCCGGACTGAGGACTCAGGACCCTTGCGGCCCCAGGACTAACTACCATCGCGGATCGGCGATTAATCGAGGACTGAGAACTGCGGATGGGGCGGAACGGCGGGGGAGGGTACGTAGGTGCCTCTCTCCGCGATCCTCGATTAATCGTCGATCCGCGATTGTAGTTAGTCCTGACGCCGCAATCCCGGTAATTTCTCCCGATGCCGGAAACCCTGCGGACCTCCTAGTGGCGAGACTGGAAGAGCTCGAACGCAAGTTCGAGGAGAATCCGCGCCGATACTTCGCCCCGCTGGCGAACGAGTACCGCAAGGCCGGCGAGCCGCAGCGCGCCGCGGATCTCTGCCGCTCGCAGCTGCCCGAGGTGCCGGGCCACATCAGCGGTAACATCGTGCTGGGCCAGGCCCTGTACGACGCCCGCGATTTCGACGGCTCGCGGGCCGCGCTGGAGGCCGCGCTGGCGCTCGATCCGGAGAACATCGTCGCGTTGCGCTATCTCGGAGACATAGCGCGCGACACCGGCGACGCCGCCGAGGCCGAGCGGTGGTATTCCCTCACGCTGGATGCCGACCCGTACAACGAAGCCGCAACGACTGCGCTCCAGGCCTTGCGCGAAACGCCGGCGCCGATGGGCCGGTCGTCGGCGGACGAGTCCCAGCAGATGACGGACGAGTCCCAGCAGATGACGGACGAGTCCCAGCAGATGACGGACGAGACTCCGCAACCGGCGGGCGACGTCGCGGTGGAGTCACCCGAGCCACTGTTGGCGACCCATTCGCCGGCCGCCGGATTCGAGCCTACGTCGTATGCGGAGCCGTGGCCGTCGACTCCCGGCGAGACTTTGGTGCCGGAGGTCGCGCCGCCCGTCGAGGTCGCGGACGCCGGTCAGATCGAGGCTGCGCGGGACCTCACGCCCGACTATCGGGCTGAGCTGGCCGGGACCGACCTGCCGGAGCAGTTGCAATCCAGCGTTGAGGCGACGGGCGAAGAACCCGAGGTCGCCGCGGAGGCGACTGTAGCGCCAGCGCAGTTGGCAAACGAGGTGCTTACCGCTCCAACGGAGCTGTTAGAAGAAGCTACAGCGGCGGCGATGCAGCTGGCCGACCAGGTACCGACAGAAGCCCCCAACGCGGTTGCGCCACCGCCACAAACAGCGCCCGAGATGGAATCGTCACCATCGGGGGTACTCAGGGTGACCGGCGAGTTCGCGGGTGATCTCTCGGTCTCCACCGCGCCGGACACGACCGAGCCCGCGCCCGACGAACCGGCAGTCGCCGAACCGGCAGTCGCCGAACCCGCAGTCGCCGAACCCGTAGTCGCCGAACCCGCAGTCACCGAACCCGCGGTCACCGAACCCGCGGTCACCGAACCCGCAGTCGCCGAACCCGCAGTCACCGAGCCGACGGACGAGCGATTCGACGTTGCTGCTCACGCACCGGCCGAGACGGAGCCGGTCGAGGAAGCGATTCAGGCGGAGGAGCGCGTACTCGAATCGGCCGCGCCGTTCGTCACCGAGACGATGGCCGACCTCTACCTGGAGCAGGGCTACCCGCACGAAGCGCTCGAGCTGCTGCTGCAGCTCGCCGAGCAGCGGCCGGAGGACGAGCAGCTCCGCGCGAAGGTCGAGCACATCGAATCCGTGATCGTGGTGCGACGCGACGCGGCAGTTGCCGCGGCCCGCGCCGAGCGCGCGGAGACGGCGGATGTCGCGGCGGATGTCACGGCGGATGTCACGGTGGATATCGCGGCGGAAATCGCGGCGGAAATCGCGGCGGAAATCGCGGCGGAAATCGCGGCGGAAACCGCGGCGGAAATCGCGGCGGAAAGCGCGACGGAAACCGCGCCGGCTGAAAGCGATGGTGAAGCCGTGGAGTTGTCGGAGGCGCCGATCTCGGTCCGCGAGCTGTTCGCGCGGATGGACCGGGCACGTCCGCGCGCGAGCGCGGTGGCGCCGCCTCCGATCTCCCGCCGCCGCTCCGATTTCGTCCCCATGCCCGAGGAAGAAGCGGCAACGAGCGACGCATCGGACGATCCCTTCGCGTTCCCCAACCCGCCCGCGCCGGGACCCGTCCCGCGCACATCCGGCCCGCAGCAGTCGTTCAATCCGTCCACGGCGAACGACGACGACTTCGACGCGTGGCTCAAAGGACTCTGGGGCCCGTGAAGATCGCGATCATCAACGGTCCCAATCTCAACCTGCTCGGCAGGCGCGAGCCGCACATCTATGGTCACACCACGCTCGGGCAGATCGAGAGCACGCTGGGCGAGGTAGCCCGAGAGCTCGACGTCGAACTGGTGTGCTCGCAGCACAACGGCGAGGGCGATCTCATCAGCGCGATCCACGCGCTCACGGAATCGGCCGACGGGATCGTCATCAACGCCGGCGCCTACACCCACACGAGCCTGGCTATTCGCGACGCGCTCGTCGGAGTGAACCTGCCGTACGTCGAGATGCACCTGACGAACATCTACGCGCGCGAAGAGCATCGGCGCCGGTCCATGCTCGCCGAAGACGCGTTGGCCGTGGTGTGCGGTTTCGGAGCGTACGGCTACGAGCTGGCGCTGCGCGGCCTGGTCACTACGCTCCGCGACCGTGGCTGACTTGCGCGAGCGGCGCATCGCCGCGCTGCGCGACGACATCGCGGGCGATCTCGACGCGCTGCTCGTCACGAGCCTGCCGAACATCCGCTATCTGACGGGCTTCTCGGGAACGAGCGCGCTGCTGCTCGTGACGCAGCGTGAACTGCACCTGATCACCGACTTCCGTTACGCCACCCAGGTGGCCGAAGAGGTCGGCGATCTGGCGCAGGTGAGGATCGAGCCGGTGAGCCTATGGAACGGATTGTGGGCGATTCTTCCGTCGCTCGCGAATGCTACGGCTGTCGGCTTCGAGTCGGCGCACGTCTTCCATCGCGACTTTCAGCGGCTGCTGGAGAACAGTAGCGGCGGGGCGCGGCAGTGGCGCGCGCGCGTGAACGCCGTCGAGCGACTGCGCGAGTCGAAGGACGCCCGGGAAGTCGAGCTCATCCGTCGCGCGGCCGCCATCGCGGTCGAAGCGCTGGTGCGCACGATCCCGCATGTCGGGGCTGGCATGACGGAGCTGCAGGTCGCTGGCGTGCTGGAGAAATCGCTGCGGGACGCGGGGAGCGAGGGCTTCCCGTTTCCCTCGATAGTCGCCTCGGGTCCCCGCGCGGCGTTGCCGCACGCGCGTTCGTCCGCGCGCGTGATCGAGCCGGGCGATTTCCTGCTGCTGGACTTCGGGGCCGAATACGGGGGGTACTGTTCGGACATAACACGGACGCTCGTCGTGGGCAGCGCTACGAGCGAGCAGCGGGCGGTCTATGACGTTGTGCGGCAAGCGAATGCGCTCGCGGCGGGCTCCGTGCGGGCGGGGATGGCGGGGCAGGATGCCGACGCCCTCGCGCGGGGCTACATTGAGCGCGAAGGTTTTGGGGAAGCGTTCGGTCATGGCTTGGGGCACGGCCTCGGATTGGAAGTGCACGAGGCCCCCCGGCTTGCCCGGACGGCCGAGGGAACATTGGTCCTCGGCGCGGTGGTGACGATCGAGCCGGGGGTGTATCGCCCTGGGTGGGGCGGGATCCGCATCGAGGATGACGTTCACCTCGGTACCGGTGGTCCGGAAATTCTCACGGACTTTACGAGAGAGCTAATCGAGGTCGCCTGACGACCAGGCGACCGGTCCCTAAACAGCCGACATGTTCGATTTACGATACGTGAAGAAGTTGGTGGACATGCTCGACGGGTCCTCGGTGGACTCGATCGAGATTTCTTCCGACAAGGGCATGAAGATCCGGATATCGAAGGCGCAGCAGCAGGCGGTCGTGCTGTCCGCGCCGGCCGCGGTTCCAGCCGCGCCCGCTGCTCCCGCGGTGGCGCCCGAAGTGGCGGCCACGTCCAAGCCCGAGAAGCCGAAGGAGCATCTGCTCGAGGCAAAATCGCCGATGGTGGGCACCTTCTACGCCGCGCCCGAGCCGGGCGGCAAGCCGTACCTCGCCGTGGGTGACTCTGTGAGAAAGGGCCAGATCATCTGCATCATCGAGGCGATGAAGATCATGAACGAGATCGAGTCGGAGTTCGACGGCGCGGTGCGAGAGATCGTCGCGCAGGACGCGCACCCGGTGGAGTACGGCCAGGTTCTCTTCAGAATTGCCCCGAATGGCTGACCCCGCGCAGATCACGCCGGCGGAGACCGCTGCGGCTCCGTTCGACTACAAGGCGATCCTGCAGCAGATGGTGCACAAGGGCGCGTCGGACCTGCACCTCAAGGTCGGCCGTCCGCCCACGCTCCGGATCAACGGGGAGCTGGTTCCGCTCGAGCTCCCGCAGACCCGTCCGGAGCAGCTCCGCACGCTCGCCGAGCAGACGATGACCGCCAAGCACATGCAGGAGTTCACCGAGCACCACGAGGCGGACTTCGCGCTCGGCGTGCCCGGCATCGGGCGCTTCCGCGTGAACGCGTACCACCAGCGGGGCACGATCGCGTTCGCCTTCCGCATCATCGCGTTCCAGGCACAGACGATCGAGGAGCTGCACCTCCCGCAGGTCTGCGCCGAAATCGCCATGCGGCCGCGCGGTCTGGTCCTGGTGACCGGAATCACCGGCTCAGGCAAGTCCACGGCGCTCGCGGCGATGATCCATCACATCAATATCCACCGGCGCGCAAACATCATCACGATCGAGGACCCGATCGAGTTTCTGCACCGCGACATCAACTGCCACATCAACCAACGCGAAGTCGGCACCGATACGGCCAGCTTCGAGCAGGCGCTGCGACGCGTGCTGCGGCAGGACCCGGACGTGATCATGGTCGGCGAAATCCGCGACATCGAGACGCTGGACACGGCGCTCAAGGCGGCGGACACGGGCCACCTGGTCTTCTCGACGCTGCATACCACGGATACGACGCAGACGATCAACCGCGTGCTCTCGTTCTACCCGCCGCACCAGCAGGACGAGGTGCGCTACATCCTGTCGAGCGCGCTCCAGGCCGTGATCTCGCTCCGGCTCGTGCCGCGCGCGGACAAGGCCGGCCGCGTGCCGGCCGCGGAAGTCCTCATCAACACCGCCGCCGTGCGCGACAACATCCGCGACATGACCAAGGCGCTCGACATCCCCGAGCTGATCCGCGAGGGCACGATCCAGTACGGCATGCAGAGCTTCGACCAGTCGCTGATGAACTGGTACTCCCAGGGCATGATCTCGTACGAAAACGCAATCTTCTACGCGACCAGTCCGTCCGAGTTCGCTCTGAAGGTCCAGGGAATCGCGGGCACCAGCGACACGAGCTGGGACAAGTTCACGTCAGGGATCAGTCCGTGAGTTTGTCGCGCTGGTCGGTCGTGCCCAGTCAACCAACGTGCGGCGGCTCCTGACGGGCCGCCTTATGCGCGCGCGCCGCTGTCCCTCAAGCTCCTGCGTCCGCGCGAACCCGCTGCGAACTCGCCCCGTCTTCAGTACCCGCACAAACGGCAGCGCTTGTGCGAGGACCGGAAGATTCGGGCACGGGTCCAGCCAAGGGCGCGTGCTAGCGAGCGTAGTTTGCTCGCGTAGCGCCCGGGCTGGATCCGTGCCCGGATCGCCCGGGCCTCGCACACACCAGAGCCGCAATGTTTAAGAAGGTACTGATCGCCAACCGGGGCGAGATCGCCTTGCGCGTAATTCGCGCCTGCCGAGAGCTCGGCATACAGACGGTTGCGGTGTACAGCGAGGCGGACAGGGAGTCGCTGCACGTGCGGTTCGCGGACGACGACGTGTGCATCGGGCCGCCGCCGGGGCGCGACTCGTATCTCAAGATTCCGCGGCTCATCGCGGCGGCGGAGATCACCGGCGCCGACGCGATCCACCCGGGCTACGGCTTTCTCGCCGAGAACGCCGAGTTCGCCGAGACGTGCGCCGCGTCGAACATCGAGTTCATCGGCCCCACGCCATCGCAGATCCGCGTGATGGGCGACAAGGCCTCGGCCCGCAAGGCGATGCTGGACGTCGGCGTGCCCATCATCCCCGGCACGCCTGGGCCCGTCGAAGACGTTGAAGAAGCGCTGGAGTTCGCGGGGAACATCGGCTTCCCGGTGATCATCAAGGCCTCCGCCGGCGGCGGTGGGAAGGGGATGCGCGTCGCCAAGGACGCCGACGATTTCGCGCGCTCCTTCCAGCTCGCGCGCTCCGAAGCGCTGTCGGCGTTCGGCAACTCCGACGTGTACGTGGAGAAATATCTCGACCGGCCTCGGCACATCGAGTTCCAGGTCGTGGGCGACCGGCACGGCAACGTCGTCCACCTGGGCGAACGCGACTGCTCGGTGCAGCGCCGCCACCAGAAGCTCATCGAGGAAGCGCCGAGCCCCGCGCTCAACGCGGAGCTGCGGGCGAAGATGGGCGACGCGGCGGTGCGCGGCGCGAAGGCCATAGACTACGTCGGCGTCGGAACTATCGAGATGCTGTTGAACGAGGACCGCTCGTTCTACTTCATGGAGATGAATACCCGCATCCAGGTGAGCATCCGGTGACGGAGATGATTACCGGCATCGATCTCGTGAAGGAGCAGATCCGCGTCGCCGCGGGAGAGAAGCTGTCGTTCAAGTCGCTGCCCGCTCTGCGCGGCCACGTGATCGAGTGCCGGGTGAATGCGGAGGATCCCGCGCGCAACTTCCAGCCTTCGCCGGGCCGGATAGACACGTTCCACCCGCCCGGCGGCCCCGGCGTCCGGCTCGACACGCACGTGTACGCCGGTTACACCGTCCCGCCGTACTACGACTCCCTGCTCGCGAAAGTCATCTGCCAGGGAAGAGACCGGCAGGAGGCGATTCGCCGCATGCACATGGCGCTGGAGAGCTTCATCATCGAGGGCGTCACCACGACGATCCCGTTCCTGGCGCGCGTCATGGAGAACCCGCGGTTCCAGTCCGGCGACGTGGACACGAAGTTCCTGGAACGGGAGCCGAATCTCATGAAGGACGTCGTCAAGGAGACAGCGGCGTGAGGCTCGACGTCTTCTTCGGCTACCAGCAGCTCACGGCCGCCGACGTGACCGGCAGGGTCGTGGCCGTGGTGGACGTGCTGCGCGCTTCGTCGTCGATCGCGGCGGCGCTGGCCAACGGCGCGCGCGCGGTGGTCCCCTTCCTCACCTCGGATGACGCCGTCGCCCAGTCGAAGCAGCTCGGGCGCGAGGCAGTGCTCCTCGCGGGCGAGCAGAAGATGCTCCCGATTCCGGGCTTTGACATGGGCAATTCGCCCGGCGAGTTCACCGCCGATAAGGTTCAGGGAAAGACCATTCTGCTCACCACGACGAATGGCAGCGGGGCCGTCCTGGCCGCGCAGGGCGCGGGTGACATCGTGGTCGCGTCGTACGTCAACTTCTCGGCGGTGGCGGCCATGCTGCGGGCCGCCGTGCGGGCCGAAACGGACATCGTCATCCTGTGCTCCGGGCACGAGCGGCGCTTCACTCTGGAAGATGCGGGTTGCGCGGGACGTTATGTTCGCGCTATTCAGAAGGGACTCAACGGGGTCGCGACCAACGACGGCGCTACCGCCTGCGCCCTCATCGACAGGAAGTATGGCGAGAACATCGCGAAGCTCCTCCAAGACTCGAACCACGGGCAAGCGCTCATCGGCGCGGGATTCGGCGACGACCTCGCGTTCTGTGCCGCGCTGGATTCGTTCTCTGTGGTCCCCGTTTACAGCGACCGGCAGATCGTCCCTTTCGGAGCAGGACGGGTCTGACATAGACGGGCAGAGAGTCCTCTCGCACGCCGACGAAGTACGGCGCGAGGTCGCGGCCATCGCGCTCCTGTTGTTCGCGATTTTCATTGCGGGCGCGCTCGCGGTCCACGGCTACGCGCTGCTGACCGCCAACCCCGACGCCCAGGCCGATTTGCGCGGGAGCTTCGGCGCGCTCGGCGCGGCCCTCGCCGCTCCCATCACGTCCATGTTCGGCTGGCCGGCGGCCGTGCTGATTCCGATCGCACCCGCCGCGCACGCCATGACCCTGTTCGGCCGGCTCGACCGCGGCACCGACCGATCCTGGCTGGTGTTCCTTCTCGGAATGGTCGTGCTGCTGCCGATTGCGCTCGGCTTCTCCCTCGGCGGCGCCGCCGAGCAGAGCGCGCTCACCGGCATGTGGGGCGCGTTCGCCGCGTACTACTTGCTGCAATTCGCCGGAGCCGCGGGCGCGTGGATCATCTGGCTGCTCGCCCTGAGCGCGCTCATGGCCGCGACTCTCGCGTGGAATCCCGTGCGCGTTCTCGTGGGTCGGCGGGTGCGGGCGCTCGACGGGTTGGAGCCGTCGAACCCGGAGGATGCATTCCCGCAGCCCCGGCGCTGGCGGGGGAAGGAGCCTGATCCTCTGATCGCGCGCGTGCTCGAGCCGTCGCCGGAAGAGATGCCCGCGCTGGATCTGACGTTGATGGACGACGCGCCGGCAGTCTCGACCGAAAGCGCGCTGCCGGCCCGGCCCAACCGCGAGCGGAAGCCGAAGCCGGCTCCCTCCGTCGCCCAGCGCGCGGCCGGAAACGGGTCCGCCTCGCCCGCCGCCGCGTCCGCGCCGTTCGGGCGGGACGAAGCGGATGACGAGCTACCGCCGCCCGAGCTCATCGCGCCGCTGCCCGCGCGCAACGCCGACGTCGGGAAGCGCGAGCTCGACGCGATGGGCGTGCAGCTCATGGATGCGCTGCGCACGTTCAAGGTCGAGGGCGAGCTCGTGGGGCGCACGACGGGGCCGGTCGTCACCCAGTTCGAGGTCGCGCCCGCGGCCGGCGTGAAGGTCCGCCAGATCG
Organism: uncultured Gemmatimonadaceae bacterium; assembly: GCA_964350145.1. Classification (GTDB taxonomy): domain Bacteria; phylum Gemmatimonadota; class Gemmatimonadetes; order Gemmatimonadales; family Gemmatimonadaceae; genus JACDCY01. Next base: position 6,001 of record CAYGJL010000045.1, on the reverse strand, counting down.
CGAACCTGTCCAACGATCTCGCGCTCGCCATGCGCGCCGCCAGCGTGCGAATCGTCGCGCCCATTCCGGGTCGCGGCGCCGTCGGCGTCGAAGTGCCGAACCCCACAGCCGAGCTGGTCGGCTTCCGCGAGCTGCTCGACAGCAAAGACTTCCAGAACGCGCGCGCGGCGCTGCCGATGATACTCGGCAAGGATCTCGAGGGAACTCCGGTCATAGCTGATCTCGCGAAGATGCCGCACCTGCTCATCGCCGGTGCGACCGGCTCGGGCAAGTCGGTGTGCGTCAACACACTCATCACCAGCCTGGTGTACCGGCACACGCCGCAGACGCTGCGCTTCCTGATGGTGGATCCGAAGATGGTCGAGCTCAGCGTGTACAACGTGCTGCCGCACCTGCGGCACAAGGTCGTCACCGAAAACCGCGACGCTGCCGCGGTACTGAAGTGGGCCGTGCTGGAGATGGAGGACCGCTACCAACTGCTCGCCGCCAACGGCGCGCGCAACATCCAGGATTTCAACCGCAAGTTCCAGGAAGGCGCGAAGCTCGTGAAGCCCAAGCGGCCCGACGTCGCGTTCGAGAACCTGGAGTACACGGGCGGACTTCTGCCGTACATCGTGCTCGTCATAGACGAGCTGGCGGACCTGATGATGACGGTGCAGGGCGAGGTGGAGCGGCCGCTCGCGATGCTCGCGCAGAAAGCGCGCGCGATCGGCATCCACCTCATTCTCGCGACGCAGCGCCCGAGCGTGAACGTCATCACCGGCCTGATCAAGGCGAATTTTCCGAGTCGCATCGCGTTCCGCGTCGCCTCGCAGGTGGACAGCCGCACCATTCTCGACGGGATCGGCGCCGAGTCGCTGCTCGGCAACGGCGACATGCTGTTCATCCCGCCCGGGAAGGCGGAGCCCGCGCGAATCCAGGGCGCGTTCATCTCCAACGAGGACACCGAGCGGCTCACGGGCTGGTTCGAGGATCGGACGCGCGTGCGCAAGGAAGCGCTGATGTCCGGCTCGGTCGCCACGGAAGAGGACATCCTCGAGTTCGTGCGGCAGAAGGAGATCGCGGAGCAGGGCGGGGCGGAGGGCGAAGACGGCGAGGACGGCGACCGTGACAAGCTGTTCCGCGAGGCGGCCGAGACCGTGATCCAGCACCAGCAGGGCTCGACTTCGCTGTTGCAGCGCCGCCTCAAGGTCGGCTACGGCCGTGCGGCCCGCATCATCGACCAGCTCCACGCGGCCGGCATCCTCGGCCCACCGGACGGCTCCAAGCCGCGAGACGTGCTGGTTGGTTTGGAGGAGCTCGACCGCATGTTCGGCCCGCGACCGTAGGGGCTGGCTTGGGTCGCTTGCGCGGCGTGGTGCCCGGGGTCGTCCTCGGCGGCTACGCTCGCGATGGGGACGGTTGAGTTTGAAGGCTCCGTTTGTGCGAGCTAACACGCCGCCTTGGGACGACCCAGGGCGCCACGCCGCGCCCAGGCATCGCCCGCGGCTCAGGCGCGCGCCGGGCGATGCGGTGGGCTCCTCCGTCCGCGTTGGTCCGCGCCCTAACCACGCCATGATGCTGGTGCGGGGCTCCAAGGGTGGCGGTGACCCCTCTGCAGGCGCGTGTTAGCTCGCACCACCTGAAATCCACAACTCCACCGTAACCCGCGCGAGCGTAGCGCCAGCAGAGGGGCCACCGCCGCCCGACGGGCCCCCGCCCGGCACCAAGCCAGCGTCTTGGCGTGAACTTCGCTACAAAGCCAGGCATGAACCGCCTGATCACGGTCACGCTGGGGCTGGGGATGCTGGGCGCGACGGTCGCGAGCGCCCAGACGCGGATAGAGGCCGGCGAGACGGTGAGCGGGGCGCTGACCTCGCGCGACAGTCGGATGGCCAGCGGCTCGCGCTACGATCTGTGGGTGTACTCGGGTACGCGCGGCGAGCGCATCGTCGTGACTGTGCGCTCGATCCAGTTTGATCCGTACGTGATCGTGCAGCGGTACCCGGGCGGGTCCGAGCCGCTGCTCGCGCGGGACGACGACAGTGGGGGAGGCAACGACGCCCGCGCGGAGCTGACGTTGAGGGAGACCGACGATTATCTCATCGTGGTGACCAGCGCGCAGCGTGGCGAGGCCGGAGCCTACAGGCTCGGCGTCCAATCCAACCGCCGCGTCGCGCCGGCGCAGGGTGCCGCCTTCCCGGGTGGCGCCGCGGACAAGCCGTCGCCCAAAGCCAAGCGTGCGCCGCCCGTGGCGCGTGCGCTCGTGCCCGGGCGGGCGGTTGCGGGTGAGCTTCGCTCCGACGTGCGCGGACCCGTTGGCACCAGCGAGGGAGATTGGACTTTCTCCGGGCGCGCGGGCGAGACGATCACGCTCGACATGCGCTCGAGCGAGTTTGATTCATACCTGACGCTGTACTCGTTTGACCGGCGCCGCGCCGCTACCCGGGTCGCACAGGACGACAACAGCGGGGGCGGGCTCAACTCCCGCATCACGTTCAGGACCCCCGCGGACGGCGAGTACGTGGCGCGTGCCGAGCGTCGGTATCCCGGGCGCAGCGGCTCCTACACGCTGGTACTTCGCCCCAGCACGCTGGCCGCGCGCCTGGGGTGGCGTGCGGAAGGCGACCGGACGATCGCGCCCAATTCGGCCGTGTCCGGCGAGCTCGACGACTCCGACCCGAAGATGCACGACAACACTCCCTACGATCTCTGGAATTACGTCGGGCAGGCGGGGGAGAGCATTCGTATCACGCTCCACTCGGACGATTTCGACGCGTTCGTGTCGATTGGCACGGTCACCAACGGAGTCTTCACGGCCATCGAGTCGGCGGACGACGGAGCCGGTGGAACTCACTCCCGCCTCGACATCAGCCTGCCGTTCGCGGGTGAGTACGTGATTCGAGCCAACTCCCTGTCCCCACGCCGCCCGACGGGCGACTACATCCTCCGGATAGACTCGCTCCGTTAGCAGGACGCGGCGTAGTTCAATTCGGCGAATGACATTCGTCGGGCTCGTCGCCATGTACCATCGGAGGCAGCCTCATGCCTTCAGGCGGAATCGAGTCTTCCGGCGGCGCCTCCTGGGTTGTAGTGTGTGCACCATTCCACCCTTCTCGGAGATTTTCGTGGAAATCGATCGATTGGTTAGACCCAATCTTTTTGTGGCCGTAGCCGGACTTTGGTTTGTCGCCCTTGTAGGGCCGCTTGAGGGGCAAGGCAGCATCATGGCGGGCCAGACGGTGTCGGGCAGGCTCGACGCGTCGGATCGAGTGCGTGACAGTGACAACACGTATTACGACGACTGGTTCTACGTGGGCCGCGCGGGCGAGCGGATCACCGTGACACAGCGGTCCAGCGATTTCGATTCCTGGCTACTGATCGGCCGCGTGGTCAACGGCGAGTTCCAGCTCGACGAGTTCAACGACGACGATGGCGGCGGTAACGACGCGCGCATCGACTTCACGCTACCGGATGACGGACCGTACGTGATCAGGGTGAACGTGGTCGGTCGCGGGCGGACGGGCGCCTACACCCTGAGCCTGAGCCGTGCCGGTGGGACTACTGCGCCTCGTGCCGCCGGTGGAAATGTCTTGTCCGCCGGACAGAGCTTTACCGGCGCGCTCGAATCGTCGGATCCGCTCTGGACCGACGACACGCACTACGATCTCTGGCGCTACCACGGCCGCGCGGGAGAGAGAGTGACGATCATCATGCGCTCACCCTCGTTCAGCAGCTACCTGCAGTGGGGCCGCATGAACGGGAACGAGTTCAGCTATCAGGGCGGCTCTACCAGCCGCACGATCGGCGGCCAGCAGGAGACAGTGCTCGACATTACGCTGCCCGAGACCGGTGAATACGGCATCCGTGCCAACTCGCACGGCCGCCACACCGGAGAGTACGTCCTCACCGTCTCCTCGAGCGGCAGCTCGGCCAGCACGCCTTCCTCCTCGTCGTCGGTGTCGACGATCCGCGTCGGCTCGACAATCCGCGGCTCGCTGACTCCCGCCGACGTGCAGACCGACAGCGGCTGGTACCACGACGACTACACGTTCTCGGGCTCCGCAGGTCAGGTGATCCAGGTGGACCTGGAGTCGGACGAGTTCGACACGTTCATCGACCTGTATCAGGGAACGCGATGGGTAGCGGAGGACGATGACGGCGGCGACGGGCTCGATTCCCGGCTGGTGTTCACGCTGCCCGAAACCGGCTCGTACACCATCTGTGCCCGCTCGCGCTACGCCAACCGAACCGGGTCGTACACCCTCTCACTGCGCTAGCTGATCGCTGATAGCTGACATCCAATAGCCAATAGCCAATAGCCGTTTTCGGTACTCATCCGAATGAATCGATGACGCACTCGCCTCCGGCATGCCGCACATTCGCGGCATGTCGGAAGCGAGGCGGGCACTGGGAGAGCTGGGCGAGCGGGTCGCGGCGCGCTGGCTCGCGAGCAAGGGGTGGTGGATCCGCGCCCGGCGGTACCGCAATGGGCACCGCGACATAGACATCGTCGCCCAGCAGCAGCGGACCGTCGTCTTCGTGGAAGTGAAAGCCCGCGCCGGCGCCCAGTTCGGCGACCCCGTCGAGGCCGTGGACTGGCGCAAGCAGCGCGAGCTCCGCCGGTCAGCCCAGGTCTGGATCTCCCGCCACGGACTCCCCGGCGAGGACTATCGTTTCGACGTTATCGGGATCCTCAAGACCGGCTCGACCGTGAAGGTGAAGCACGTCCCCAACGCCTTCGACGCCGGAGATTCCATTTGCTAATTTCCGGGAGCTTTCGTAGTTTGTTCGGTTTCCGAAAACTCCTGCTTTTTCGGTGACTAGTCACTAGTCACCAGTCACCAGTCACTAGCCACCTGTACGAGGACTCCACCCATGGCTTCGCCCGCAATGCAGGAAGAGAAAAAGAAAGCCCTCGGCCTCGCCATCGCCCAGATCGAGAAGGCCCACGGCAAGGGCTCCATCATGAAGATGGGGTCGGATTCGCGGGTCAGGGTAGACGCCATCCCCACCGGCGCGATCAACCTCGACGCCGCGATCGGCGTCGGCGGGATTCCGCGCGGCCGGGTCACCGAGATCTACGGGCCGGAGTCGAGCGGCAAGACGACGCTCTGTCTGCACGTCGTCGCCAACGCCCAAAAGGCCGGTGGCGTCGCGGCGTACATAGATGCCGAGCACGCGCTGGACACCGACTACGCCGCCAAGCTCGGCGTCAACGTCGAGGAACTGCTGGTATCCCAGCCCGATACCGGCGAGCAAGCGCTCGAGATCTGTGAGATCCTGGTGCGCTCGGGGGCGGTCGACGTCGTCGTCATTGACTCCGTCGCCGCGCTCGTCCCGAAGGCCGAGATAGAGGGCGACATGGGCGACTCGCACGTCGGCCTCCAGGCGCGGCTTATGAGCCAGGCGCTGCGGAAGCTCACCGGCGCGATCGCGCGCTCGCGGACGTCGGTGATCTTCATCAACCAGCTGCGCGAGAAGATCGGGGTGATGTTCGGCAACCCCGAGACGACGACGGGCGGCAAGGCGCTCAAGTTCTACGCGTCGGTGCGGCTCGACATCCGCCGGATCGCGGCGGTCAAGGACAAGGAAGAGGTCACTGGCTCGCACTGCCGCGTGAAGGTCGTGAAGAACAAGGTCGCGCCGCCGTTCAAGCAGGCCGAGTTCGACATCATGTACGCCGAGGGTATCAGCCACGCGTCGCTGGTGCTCGACATCGCGTCGGAGTCCGGGATTATCGATAAGTCCGGGGCCTGGTACAGCTACAACGGCCAGCGCATCGGGCAGGGCCGCGAGAACGCGAAGATGTTCCTCAAGGACAACCCGCCGATGTTGGCCGAGGTGGAGGAGAAGGTGAAGGTCGTGCTCGGCATCCGTCCGCCAGGAGCCGAGGTCGAGGTGGCCGAGGTCGTCGAGGAGTAGGGAGTTCAGAGTTTTCAGGCTGGCTGCCTGATGTGTGCGTGGCGGCTGGGGCTGTGGGTCGCGCTCCGGCCGCTACGCGCGCAAACTACGCGCGCTA
>CAYGJL010000044.1:0-23891 GCA_964350145.1 uncultured Gemmatimonadaceae bacterium | reverse complement strand
CGTTCGGCCCCCCTCCCCTTCCGCCCGAAACAGCGGGCCCGTCTATTTACGCCCGCTAACGCTGGCTTGAGTTCGGCACACCACCGACCGAGGCACACTTTGAGCACGTCATCTTCCCACGAGGCATGGGGCACCCGCATCGGGTTGATCCTTGCCATGGCGGGCAACGCCGTTGGGTTGGGCAATTTCCTGAGATTTCCGCGACAGGCCGCAGTCAACGGCGGCGGGTCGTTCATGATCACCTACTTCATCGCGCTACTGCTGCTCGGCATCCCGTTGATGTGGATCGAGTGGGGTGTCGGCCGCAACGGCGGCCGCTTCCGGAAGGGCCACCTTCCCGGGATGTTCGCGGCGATCTGGAAGCACCCCGCCGCCAAGTACCTCGGCGTGATCGGCATGATCATCCCGCTGACGGTGATGATCTACTACACCTACATCGAGAGCTGGACGCTCGCGTTCTCGTACTTCTCCATCACCAAGGACTACTGGGGCAACACCTCGCAGGAAGCGATGGTGGGCTACCTCCAGACCTACCAGGGCATCACTCCCGGGAGCAGCCACATGGCGGCGCTCGGGTTCTTCCTGGTGACGCTTGCGATCAACATCTGGGTCCTGTCGCGCGGCATAAAGGGCGGCATCGAGAAGCTCGCGCGCATCGGAATGCCGATTCTATTCCTGTTCGCGGTCGTGCTCGCGGTCGTCGTGATATTCCTTCCCGCCGGTCCGGGCGGTGAGACGGCGTGGCAGGGCCTGCAGTTCATCTACAACCCTGACTTCTCCCGGCTCGACGAGCCGAGCGTGTGGCTGGCGTCGGCGGGACAGATCTTCTTCACCTTGTCGGTGGGGATGGGCTCGCTCCAGGCGTACGCCTCCTATCTGTCCAAGAAGGACGACATCGCGCTGAACGGCATCGCCACCGCCGCCACCAACGAGACGGCTGAAGTCATCCTCGGCGGCACGATCGCCATTCCCGCCGCGGTGGTGTTCTTCGGCGTCACGGGCGCGATGGCCGTGGCGCAGTCCGGCTCGTTCAACCTCGGCTTCGCGACGATGCCCGTCGTGTTCCAGCAGCTCCCGATGGGCAACGTGCTCGGCTTCATGTGGTTCATACTCCTTTTCTTCGCCGGCATCACCTCGTCGGTCGCCATGCTGACTCCGATCGTGGCGTTCTTCCGCGAGGAGTTCGGCTGGAAGCGCGAGATCGTCGCCTGGTCGTTCGGCGTAATTACGCTGCTGTTCGGCCTGATGAACATCTTCTGGCTCCAGTACGGCTTCCTCGACGAGTGGGATTACTGGGCGGGCACCTTCGGCCTGGTGCTGCTCGCTGTGATCGAGACCGTGCTGTTCATGTGGGTGTTCAAGCCGGAGAACGCGTGGGCGTCCATCCACCAGGGAGCGGACATTCAGATCCCGCGCATCTTCAAGTTCGTGATGACGTACGTGACGCCGGTGTACCTGCTGTTCATTCTCGGGTGGTGGGGCTTCCAGGACGCCATCCCGATTCTCACCAACGCCAGGGCTGCCGGCGGCGGCACGCTGACGCCGGAGATGCATCCGTACGTCACGACGGCGCGCCTGATCATCGTAGGCTTCGTGATCGTGTTCGCGTTCCTCGTGCGGATTGCGTGGAAGCGCAACAACTACGACGACCGCGCCGGCTTCGTGGAAGTCGACCAATCCGGGAGGATCACGGTATGACAACGGGAGCGATCATCTTCATGGCCCTGAGCTGGGGGTTCGTGCTCGGCCTCGTCTCGTGGGCGTTTTATCGGCTGCTGACGCACAAGAAGCATCACGATCCCGATGGCCTGGGCCCCGCCGTTCCGCCCGAGCCGCCCGCGAGATAAGGACCCCGCGTCACCTATCTCACACGGACGGCTGGGGGATCCAAGTTCGGAGTGTGGCAGTCGGGAGTAGGGCAGTTCGAAGTAACTTCCTACTGCCAAACTCCCTACTGTCACACTCCGAACTTGGATTCCCCGTCAGCATTCCCGACGCGAAAACGGACGCGCGCGAGCCGTTTAATCGCGACGATCCCCGCGACCGGGCCGAGTGCGAGAAAAACGAGCGACCACCGCCACCCCACCCGCGCGGCGAGCTCCGGAACCAGCTGCATCGGCAGCATCGTCAGCAGGAATCCGAGCGAAGTCTGCATCGTGAGCGCCGTCCCCACCGCGTGCCGCGGCACCGACTCGGTGACGAGCGTGCTGAACTGCGCGCTGTCCGCGATCACGAAGAATCCCCATGCCATGGCGAACGGCGCCAGCAGCCAGAGCGATGTGCCGAACAGCAGCGCACTCAGGAGGCAGCACGCTCCGCTGGCGAAGAGCGAGATGGTCACCAGCTTTTCTCTCCCTTCCTTGTCGGCGAACAATCCGCCCCACACGCAGCCCGCTCCGCCGATCGCGATGGCGAGGAACGACAGCAGCGTGACCGGCGCGGTCGAATCCGGATCGCGCGCCAGCACACTCGCCGCGAGGAACGCCGGGATCCACGTCCACACCGCGTATAGCTCGAACATGTGGCCGAGGTAGCTGGCTGTCGCAAGCCGCCACGCTCGCACGCGCGCGACCGAGCCCACCAGCCCCCAGGAAAACGGCCCCGATGCGAACGCGTACGGCCCGTCACGAAATCCGATCCATACCATCAGCGCGGCGATGATCGCGCCCGCCGACGCGGTGAGCACGACCGGCGCCGGGCCCGTCTCGGGAATCGCGTTCACCAGATACGGCGTCGCTTTCCCGATCGTGAGCGCTCCGACGATGGTTCCGATCGCAAGCCCCCGCTGCGTCGTGAACCACGTGGCGATCATCTTCATCGCCGGCGGATACACGCCCGCGAGGCAGAAGCCGGTCAGGAACCGCAGCGCCAGCGCGCCCTCGTACCCGTCGGCGGCTAGCACCGCGGCGTTCGCGGCAGCGCCGGCCAGCGCCGACAGCGCGAACAGAGTTTGCGAGCGAACTATGTCGGCGAGATTGAGCGTCGCCGATACCGCTGTCCCGGCCACGAAGCCGAGCTGCACGACCGTTGTGAGCCAGCCGGCCTCGGACGGTGAGAGCCCCCAGACCGTGGCGAGCTGTGGGGAGACGGCGCTCGCGGAGAACCAGAGCGACATGCCGAGCAGCTCGGCACTTCCGAGCAGCGCCAGTGCCCGCCACTTTCCGGAGTCGGCCGCTACTTGCATGGGTCAAAATAGCGCCTAAGGCGTATCGGCTCCGCCCTGCGCGATCATCAGCGTGTAGCCGTCGGGATCGGAGACTTTGAACTCTCCATCCGGTAGATATTCTGGGTAGCAGATATCGCCGGCCGCGACTCCGTTAGCGAGCAACACGTCCCGCACCGACTTCAAATCTTTCGCGTAGAGGTAGAATAGAACCTCCTGTGCAGCAGGATCGATGGCCCGCGAGCACCGCGTCAGCATCAGATTCGGCCCGCGCTTCCAGTCGTCCGCCTTCACTGAGTACAACCATGCCCAGTGCATCGGGCCAACACGCAGCACGTAGTTCCCGATCTCAAAACCAAGCAGACGGTAAAACGCCGCAGACCGGGCGATAGTCTCGACGCGGATCATCGCGACCACCGCACTGATCGACGCTATTTCCTGCGGAGGTGAGGCTTCGCTTGGCGATGCCATGGTTTGCGGCCGAGAAAGGAATGACCCGGCTGGGTCTCGAACCCAGGACCTACGGATTAAAAGTCCGTTGCTCTACCAACTGAGCTACCGGGTCTGCGCTCTGCCAATATAACCCGGCCGAAATCCGGCAGGTCAGGTCGGATCCGCGTTCGTGGGGGGGCGGTTTCGTCATGTTGTCTTGCGACTGCGGACTGAGGACTGAGGACCCTTGCGGCCTCAGGACCAACTACAATCGCGGATTGACGATTTATTGAGGACTGAGGACGGAGGAGAGAGGCATTCCGCGATCCTCCGTCCTCGATTAATCGCCGATCCGCGATGGCCGTTAGTCCTGAGGCCGCAAGGGTCCTGAGTCCTCAGTCCTCAGTCGCAGCTGAACGCCACCGAAATTGGCCCCTTATCTCCGCGCCCATCCCGTACCGCGTATCGGTACAGTAACGACGCTCGCCAAACCAGACTTTCGACCGTATTATGAACAAGTGGAAACTTCGACCTCCCTCCTGAACGAGCTCGACCGCCGCGATCGCGCCCTCTTCACACGCTGGGCGATCGGCCCCGCCGCCACCCACGCGGTGCAGCGCTTCTGGCGCAGCATCACGCACGTGGGCGGAGTTCAGGTCACGGTCACGGCCGCGCTGGTGCCGCTCGCGTTCGGACAGGACGTCCTCCAGCTCGCCGCGTGGAACGCGCTCCTCACGTTGGGCATCTCGCACTTCGTCGTGCAGGTCATGAAGCGCAAGCTCAGCCGGCCGCGACCGTCCACTGGCATAGGATGCTCGACGTTCATAGACGAGCCGGACCGGTTCTCCTGTCCGTCGGGCCACGCCACCGCCGCCATGTCCGTCGCCGTCGTGTACGCGATGACGTTCCCGACATGGGCGGCGCCGCTGCTCGCACTTGCCATGACGGTGGGCGCGTCCCGCGTCTTCCTCGGTGTGCACTACCCGGGTGACGTGGTTATCGGTCAGACGATCGCGATCCTCACCGGAGCGTTAGTAATCGCCATCTGATGGCCGGCACCACGCAGCCGGCCGCGCACGACCCGCGAACCGAACCGACGCTCGAGCAGACTCTCTTTCCGGCGACGCCGTCGCCGGCGATGGATCTCCGTACTGCCGCGCTGCCCGCGAGGCTCAGGCCGGGCGCACGGATGGGCGTGCTCGACATCACCGAGTTCTTCGGCGAGACTACCGGCGGAATCCGGACGTACCTCCTCGAGAAGGCGAAGTACGTCGAAGCATCGCCAACGCTGCGGCACGTGCTGGTGGTCCCCGGCCCCGCCGACTCCGTCACCGAAGCCACCGGCGTGCGCTGCTACCGCCTCCGCGGCCAGCCGGTCCCCACGCAGCACCCGTACAGGTTCATGGCCGGACTCCGCGCCAACACGCGCATCTTCGCGCACGAGCGTCCCGACGTCATCGAAGTGGGCAGCACGGGAATCGTTCCGTGGATCGTCAATCGCGCGGCCAGAGGCACGGGCATCCCGGTCGTGTGCTTCTTCCACAGCGACTTCCCGAACATCATCGCACCGCACCACAAGACCGGCATCGCGTGGACGGCGGCGAGAGCGATGGCGTACGGCTACCTGCGGGCGCTCGACAAGCTGTTCGTCACGACGCTGGTCGCGTCCGATTTTTCCGCGTCCGAGCTGCGGCGCGTCGGCGTGGAGAACACGGTGCGCGTCCCGATGGGCGTGGACCTCGACCGCTTTCATCCGCGCAGGAAAGCGTACGCGGCTGAGACGCGGCGCAAGCACTCGCTCCCCAACGGCCCGCTCACGGCGTACGTCGGCCGGTTCGCGCGGGAGAAGGATCTGCACGTTTTGGTGGACGCGTGGAGCGTCGTAGAGCGCCACACGGACGCAACTCTGCTGATGATCGGCGACGGGCCGCTCAAGCCGGAGCTGCAAGCCCGCGCGAAATCGAAGCGAATTGTCTGGCTTCCGTTCGAAAAGAACCGAGATGCGCTCGCCGATCTCGTGGGCGCGCTGGATTGCTACATCGCGCCCGGGCCCGTCGAGACCTTCGGGCTTGCCGCGGTCGAGGCGCTCGCTACCGGCATCCCCGTGTTGTCGTGCGATCGTGGCGCAGTCGCCGAGCATGTGCAGCGGTCCGGCGCCGGCCGCCTGTTCGTCACCGGCAGCGCGCCAAGTCTCGCGGAAGAAATCGCGGCGATGCTGCGACAGGACCTGCCCGCGCTCGGCGCCAAGGGCCGGGCGCACGCGGAGAAAGAGCACAGCTGGTCGGGAACGTTCGACCGGTTGTTCAAGATGTACGCGGAGATCGCGAAATGACGGCGCCGCCAGCGGTGTCCGCCGAAGGGATGCGGCTCGCGATCTTTACGGACACGTATCCGCCGCACATGAACGGCGTTGCCGCCGCGCTGGGGCGCTTGGCGCATGCCGTGCGCGACCGCGGCGGCGAGGTGCGCGTAGTGACGACGTCCGACCCGCGCGCGCCCGAAACCGAGTCGACGGTCCGACGGTGGCCGAGCATACCGTTCTGGGCGTATCCGCAGCTCCGGATCGCGCTGCCGCCGGCGGAGCGCGTCGCGCGTGAGCTGTTGGCCTGGCGTCCCACCCTGGTGCACGTCGCGACGCCGTTCGGCGTGGGGCTCGCGGCCCGCCGCGCTGCGCGCTCGCTGGGCGTGCCGATGGTGACGTCGTATCACACCAGCTTCAGCCAGTACGCCGCCTTCTACAAGCTCGGTAAACTCAGCGCTCCGGGCTGGTCGTTTCTCCGCTGGTTTCACAACAGCGGGCTGCGCACCTATTGCCCGTCGAACGCGATCCGCGAGGAGCTGGACGAGAGGGGATTCCGCAACACCAGGATCTGGGGGCGCGGAGTGGACATGTCGCGCTTCAGTCCGGGCAAGCGCAGCGCGGAGATGCGGGCGCGTTTCGGAGCGGGACCCGACACGGTCGTCGTGGCGTACATCGGCCGCATCGCCGCCGAGAAGGGACTCGCTGTCGCCGCGGCCGCGATGCGGCGGCTGGAAGGAGAGAAGTCCATCCGCTTCGTGGTCGTGGGCGAAGGGCCGTACGAGGAGCGCCTGCGGTCGCAATCGCCGGCAGACGCCGTCTTCACCAGACGACTCTCCGGCGACGCGCTGAGCGAGGCGTACGCGTCGGCTGACCTGTTCGTGTTCCCGTCAACCACGGACACATTCGGGCAGGTGCTGCTGGAAGCGATGGCATCGGGACTGCCGGTGGTCGCGGCCGACGCCGGCCCCACGCGCGAAGTCGTGGGTGAGGAAGCAGGCGCGTTCGTCCGGCCCGGCGACGACGCCGCGCTCGCGGCGGAGATTTACCGGCTGGCTACCGATCCCGCGGGTCGGTCACACATGGCCGCCGCCGCGTTGCGGGCCGCACGCAAGCGATCCTGGCCGTCGGTGTTCGACGACCTGGTGCGCGATTACAGCGAGATCGCGCTCGCTCCGCCTAGATAGCCACCACAATTACATCCGCCATTCGAGCCCGGCGGACACCGTGCGGGGCAATCCGGGCTTGATCCCTTCCGGGCGGCGCGAGCCGATGTACTTCTTGCCCGCGAGGTTCTTGACGGAAGCGGTGATGGCCAGGTCCATGACCAGCGGGAGCCTGTAGCTCGCCGCGAGATCGAACACGCGGTGCGCGGGAACCAATCCCGTCCGGCCGTTCGCCGAGCCCGCGCGGGTCTCGAAGTTGTCGGCAAACTGTTCGCCCACGTGCAGCCCGTCCAGGCGCAGGAGCAGTCCCGCCGGGTGATTCAGCGTGAGCGAAGCGCTCGCGGTCACCTCGGGCGCGTACGGCAGGCGATTCCCGCGCACGTTCACCGTGTCGCCCGACGCGGACCGGAGCAAGCGATCCTTCGAGAATTCCGCCGCCGTGCGCGTCGCCGCGACGCGCGCGATCAGGCCGAACGGCTGCCCCATCGCCTTGGCGATGTCGAGCGACAGCGCGGCTTCCACCCCGCGGTGCCGCGTGGCGCCCTGATTCGCGAGCGCGACATCAGCCGCGCTGCCCGCGGACAGCGACGGTTCGATGATCTGGTTGGTGAAGTCGAGAAAGAACACCGTCGCTTCGAGAGAGAGATACGGCCGCGGCGTCAGCCGCGTGCCCAGCTCGTAGTTGAGGCTGCGCTCGGCGTCGAGGCTGAGCGTCTGAAGCTGCGGGATCTGGGCGTCCGCGGCGAGGGTCGGATCGGGATACACCAGCCCGTCCTTCACGCGCGGCGGGGCGAAGCCACGGTGCACGCCGGCGAACAATGTGAAGAGCGGTGAAGGAGTCCAAGCGCTGCCGATTCCGGGAATGACTTCCGCGACCGCGTCGCCTCCCTCGATGTTCACATCCTCGACGGCCCGCGTGGTGCCGCTGCCCGTCGTCCGGCGAACGCGCGCGCGCAGAATGTTGCGGTCATAGGTAAACCGCTCAAGACGGAGGCCCGGCGTCACGTGCAGCTCGGGAGTGATGAAGAATCGGCTCTGCACGAAGGCCGACACGGCCTTGCCGACACGGATCTCGTCGTCACGCACTTCTCCCGTGGATGCCGTCGCGGTCGCTCCGTTGACGTGCTGGTCGCGCGCGCGCTCGTAGTGCAGGCGGGCGCCGAAGTCCAGCTCGACCGGCCGGCCGCCGCGCGCCCACACAGTGCGGAAGCGGGGCTCGATGCCGGCCACGTCGAAGCTGCGGTTGCGGTTGCCCGTGCTGTTGCGGAACACATGCTGCGTCCCATCGGGCGTGTAGCCGTAGTCCTGCCGGCGCCAGTTGCGCGTGGTCTGATAGGCGTACGCGCTCGTGCGCACGCTGCTGTTTCCGAGGAAGCCGGTCTCGTGCGACGCCGTCACGGCGTACCGCCGGATGCTCAACAGATCGTTCGGCGCGGGATGGGTGTAGGGCGAAGCGTCGTACATCGCCTGCGTCAGGCCGACGTAGGTGGAGTTGGACTGCTCGTCGTAATACGTGGCCTTCAGTCCGACCTCGCCCGCCGCGATGCGCGCGCCGACCTTCGCGGTGACATCGCTCACGTTGAACCAGAGCCCAGCGAGATCGCTGGCGCGCTTGTCGAACGCGCCGATGTTGCCGCGGACGCCGCTCCAGCTCCCGCCGTAGCTCGCTTGAATCAGTCGCGAGTGCCCTTCGCCCCCGCGTAACGTGACGCTTCCAGTGGCGACGGAGGGCGCGTCGGCGGTCACGTAGTTCAGCACGCCGCCGATCGTCTGCGGGCCGAACAGGATCGAGCCGCTTCCCTTTACCAGCTCGACGCGATTCATGCGGTCGATCGGCGGCGAGTAGTACATCTCGGGCTCACCGTACGGCGCGAGCGCTACCGGCACGCCGTCCTCGAGCACAAGCAGCGTACGACTGCGGTCGGGATCGAGTCCGCGGATGCCGACGTTGGCGCGGAGGCCGACGCCTTCCTCGTCCTGCACGTGCACGCCGGGAAGAGTGCGGAGCGCTTCGTTCGCCGACAGCGGCTGCATCGCGTGCAACTCCTGGGCGGGAATGACCGACGCGGATCCGGGAAGGCGCGTGAGCGCGTCGGAGCGCGAGCCCACGACCTCCACTCCGACGATCTCGACCGGCGCTTCGGCCACACGCAACGTGACGTCGGCCGTCTCTCCCTCGTAGACCGTCACGACGGCGCGCGCCACCGTGGTGCCGATACGCTTGCCTTCGATCTCATAGTTCCCCGGCGCCAGTCCGAGGAACTGGAACGACCCGTCGTCATTCGTTCGCGTCGCGCGCGAGGTGCCGACTACCGACACGATCCCGCCACTGACGGGAGCGCCGGTTCCCGTGAGAATGACGCGGCCGCGGACCACACCAGATTGCGCCTGCGCGGACGCGACTCCGCTGAGCAGAAGCAGGAAAAGAAGGGCGGACGCCGAAAGACTGCTGCGGAAGGCGGAATGGCGGGCGATCATCGGTATTTTCGGAGGCTATTGGTTCAGAGTGGCTTGTCGACGTGTCTTTGCGCCCTGAACTTAGGAGCCTGGAATTAATCCCGTCAAGATCTGTCGGGATTCCCCCTAGCGGCCTGTTCGGGATCCCCCTACACGGGCCTGGCCCGCAGGTTACGGCTGTTTCGCTGCTGCCCTCCGCGCGAGGCAGTGCGCTACGGCGGCCGTCAGCTCTGCCCCGCTGAAGGGCTTCTGCAGGAGATCCAACTCCGCCGGGATCGACTGACCCAGTTCCTGGCTGTCGCTGTAACCGGAGATGAGCAGGATCGGCAGCGTGGGAAAGTCGGTCGCCACCCGCCGCGCCAGCTCCAGCCCACCCATTTCCGGCATGATGATGTCGCTGACGAGGATGTCGATCTTACCGTCGCCCGCGGCGAGCATGCGCAGCGCCTCGGCGCCATTCGCCGCCTCCACCACGTCGTACCCGTTCCGGACCAGGAGGCGCGAGGCGACCCGCCGCACCGGCTCCTCGTCGTCCGCGATCAGCACCATCTGACCGCGCGGCTCGCGCGCCGCCGGGCGCGTGGTCGGCGCGGGCTCGACCCCGGGCTCCGGCCTCGGCTCCCGCACAGTGTCGGCGAGCAGCTTGCGCGCGAGATCGCGCGCGCGCGTCACCGCCTTGTCTATCTCGTCGAGCCCTTCGCTGATCGCCTCGACGCCGCCGAAATCGCCGCGCATGAGATCGGCATTCCCTTGGATCGCCGCGAGCAGGTTGTTGAGCTCGTGGCCGATCACCGCACCGCGGCCGCCCTCCGCGCCGTGCCTCACGCGGGCACGCCCTCCGCCGCGATCGCGCGCAGAACCGCCGCTGCGCGGTCACGCGCCGTGTCGGCGTTGTCACCCACGACCGTCACGTGTCCCAGCTTGCGCCGCGGCACGGGCGACTTGCCGTACATGTGGACGTGCGCGCCGGACATGCCCGCGATGCGGGCGACGTCGGGCACGCTTCCAAGAATGTTGAGCATCACGGAATGGCCGACCGCGGCCGTTCCGCCCAGATCTCTCCCGCAAATCGCGCGGACGTGATTCTCGAACTGGCTGGTCTCGGCGCCCTCGATCGTCCAGTGTCCCGAGTTGTGCACTCGCGGCGCTATCTCGTTCGCGATCAGCTTGTCTCCTGATTCGAACATCTCGAGAGCGAGCACGCCGACGTAGTCGAAGCTCGACATGATCCGCCGCACGTAGTCCCTGCCGGCGCGGACCTTCGTCTCGCTCACTTCCGCGGGAGCGACCGAGCGGCTGAGAATCCCTTCACTGTGCTCGTTCTCCACCATCGGATAAAAAACGATCTCCCCCGCACGCGATCTCGCGGCGATGATCGAGAGCTCCCTGTCGAACTCGATGAACTGCTCCAGAATCAGCGGGACGCCGCCGAGCCTGTCCCACGCGTCGGCCAGCCCGTTCTCGTCCCGGATCACCACCTGACCCTTGCCGTCGTACCCGAGGCGGCGCGTCTTGAGCACGCCAGGGAGACCGATCTCGTGCGCGGCCTTGTCGAGCTCGCCGCGGCTCGCGACGTCGCGGCACGGCGCCGTGCAGATGCTCAGGTGCTGGAAGCAGCGCTTCTCGAGCACGCGGTCCTGCGAGACCTTCAGCGCCTGCACAGAGGGGGAAACGGGGACGCGCTTGGCAACGGCCTCGACGGCGGCGACCGGAATGCTCTCGAACTCGTAGGTCGCGACGTCGAGTCCTTCAGTGAACCGCTCCAGCGCGGCCGAGTCGGAATAATCGGCAACCGTCAGTTCCCCTACGTCGCGAACCGGCGAATCTGGATTCGGATCGAAGAAGCTGAATCGCATCCCGAGGCCGCGGCCGGCGAGCGCGAGCATCCTGCCGAGCTGACCGGCACCGAGAACGCCGACGTTCATCGCCTCCCCCGCTTGCTCGCCGACTTGCGCGCGCGCGCGGGAGCCGCGGGATCGGGCTGCTTCAGCACCGTGTCCCGCATCCCGTCGCGGCGCGAGCGGAGCGCCGCCTGAAATTGCGCGTGCTTGCGCGCGACTATCTGCGCGGCGAGGAGCGCCGCGTTGATCGCGCCGGCCTTGCCGATCGCCAGGGTCCCGACCGGAACTCCCGCGGGCATCTGCGCGATGGACAGGAGCGAATCCAGTCCCTTGAGCGTCTTCGACTCGACGGGCACCCCCAGCACCGGGAGCATCGTCTTGGCGGCCGTCATTCCCGGGAGATGCGCGGCGCCGCCGGCCCCGGCGATGATCACTTCGAGTCCTCTCTTCTCCGCAGACGACGCATACTCGAACAGCAGGTCCGGTGTCCTGTGCGCGGAGACCACTTTGGTCTCGTGCGGAATCCCCAGCTCAGAGAGCGTGTCGGCGGCGTGCGACATCGTCTCCCAATCGGAGCGCGAGCCCATGATGATGCCGACAAGGGGTTTAGGCAAAGTGACTGGTGGCTAGTGACTGGTGACTAGTAACTGCCCGGGACACAGCTTGGCACTGGGCTGATTGCGACAGCTATGCCAGAAGCTGTTGCGAGTCATTCTCCGAGTGTGCCGCGATGAGGTGCGCCAGATGTTCAAGCCCTTCGTCGCTCTCGGTTACCACGGAATCGAAGTCGAACGTGAGCTGGCCGATGCGCCAGAAACTGCGCCGGTGATGCGCGGTTATCCCATGGGAAGCGAGCCCCGCGACGTGATCGCGCGTGGTGTATCCCGCGTTGGTGTCCCAGCAGTATCCGGGGTGCCTGCGGCCCAACGCCGCCATGAGCCGATCGCGCGTGACCTTGGCCAGAATTGACGCGCAGGCGATGCTGAAGCATCGCGAATCGCCATGAACTACCGCAGTATGCGGCACTGTGAGCGTGCGGATCCGGTTGCCGTCAATGACCACGTGGTCGGGCGTGACGGGCAGCCGCTCGAGCGCGCGGCGCATGGCGAGCGCGCTCGCCTGATAGATGTTGATCCTGTCGATCTCGCGCACCGACGCCGCTCCGAGCGCGATGCACACCGCGCGTTCGCGAATCTTGAGCGCGAGCTTGAGACGTGTGGCGGGTGGCAGCTTCTTGGAATCGTCCACGCCGGGAATTGCGCGCTCGTTGGGCGGCATGATCACCGCGCAGGCTACGACGGGACCGGCGAGGGGACCACGTCCGACTTCATCCACTCCGGCGAGCATCGGGCCCAGCGAGGCGCGGAGATCGCGCTCGATCGTACTCCAGCGTTTTCTGGAGTGCGGCCGACGCTTGCCGGTTACACCCGAATCCCTCGACCCGTCGCCGGGCTGAGGGTGGACCATTTACTCGCCTGTGGCCGGGACGACGGCGACCTTCGCCTTTCGCTCCTTGATGCGCGTCGCCTTGCCGGTGAGCTGGCGAAGGTAGTAGAGCTTGGCTCTGCGCACGCGGCCGCGGCGGACGACCTGCAGGCTCCCGATCATCGGGGAGTGCACAGGGAAGATTCGCTCGACGCCGATGCCGCTGGAAATCTTGCGGACGGTGAAAGTCTGGCTGACTCCGGCGCCGCGGCGCGCGATGCACACGCCCTCGAACGCCTGGAGCCGCTCCTTGTCGCCTTCCTTGACGCGGACGTTGACGCGGACGGTGTCACCGGCGCGGAAAGGCGGGATGTCGTCCCGCAGCCACTCTTTCTGGGTTTCGCTGAATGCGTGCATAAACGGAGCTCCGGCGCTTGGTCGAGCGCCCGGTGAGGTATCTCTGGGATAGACTTATCAAATTAATCGGCTATGCCCGCTTAGGCCAGTCGGAGACTGCGGACTGCGGACTGCGGACTGCGGACTGAGGACTCAGGACCCTTGCGGCCTCAGGACTAACTACAATCGACGATCGGCGACTAATCGAGGACTGAGGATTACGGAGAGAGGCATTCCGCGATCTTCAGTCCTCGATTAATCGCCGATCCGCGATGGCTCTTGGTCCTGAGGCCGCAAGGGTCCTCAGTCCTCAGTCGCCAAGACAGCGTCAGTCTTTACCTACTTCCACAAGGGCGACGCGGTTCACGCCGCTCAACGCCAGGACGAGGTTGCCGTCCGGCGTCGCCATCATGTGGCGCACGATCCCTCCGCCCGACGGGATCGTCCAGGTCTGGAACTTCCCGGTCGCGGGATCGAACCGTACGAGCGTGTTTGGGCGAACCCCCGACTCGCTGTACCAGACAATGCTCCCCGTAGCAGCGATGCCGTACGGGCGGGACTACCGCCCGCCTGGCGACGGCCATTCTCGCACGGCACCGGTCTTCGGGTCGAACCTGCCCAGGTAGCCGCGCGCGTGATCCGTGTACCAGACCGCGTCGTCCGACGTGATAGCGATCCGCCGGGGGCGCGCGCCGGTGTCGGGCATCTGATACTCTGTCACCGCACCCGTCACCGGGTCGAGCTCGCCGACGTGTCGCTTGCCCTGTCCGGTATACCAGATGTTGCCGGCCCTGTCCGCAATGAGACCGTGCGGACCGGAGTCGGGCGTCTTCAGCGTGTACTCCCGCATCGCACCCGTCGCGGGATCAAGCCGGCCGAGGACGTTGTTCCATTGACCCGTCCACCAGATGGAGCCGTCGACCCCGGGCGCTGGATCGTGCGGCCGCTGGCCGAGCGTGGGGAGCATCCATTCCCGGATCACCACCGTCGCGTCTCCCGGAACGAGCACCGCTTCCGGGCGCGGTTTTACCGGGAAATGCGCCGCGAGATACGTGGCCACCGTGTCTTCCCGTTCCGCGCGCATGGAGATCATCGAGCGGATCAGCTCCTTCCACCCCTCTCGAGTGTAGCCGCCCGAGTTGGCGACGTTGCTCAAATTGTGGCACTGGGTGCATAGCACCTGGACGACCTGCCTACCCTCCCCTTCCGGGAGCTGGACCTGCCGCTGCTGCCCCTGCCCCGCGGCGGCGGACGTCGCCAGAGAAAGCGCTGTCGCGAACACGAAGAATCGTCCATTCAACATCGTCACTCCCGGGTTATACGGCCTGAATTATCTCCGAGAGAAACGCCTTGGGCAATCAGCGCCCGCGAAAGCGATCTATCTGGCGGCGCTGCTGCTTGCTGGGCTTCCCTTTGATCAGCGCTTCGCCCATCGCCTTGTTCATAGCCGCGATTCGCTCGCGCGCCTCACGGCTCGCGGGAGTCTCCTCGTACAGCGTCGCCGCGATCGGCGCTGCGCCACGTACCTCCGATAGCGCGCGCACCGTGAGCACTCGCTCGTACGGCCCGCTCCGGATGGACAGCTCCTCTCCCACGGCGACGGTACGGGACTTCTTCACCCGCTCGGCGCCGACCTTCACCTTCCCGGAGTCGATGGCCTGAGCGGCCAACGAGCGCGTCTTGTAGAACCGCGCTGCCCAGAGCCACTTGTCCAGCCGCACGGAAGCGGGCGTAGCTTTCTCCATGCCCAATTCTATCCGATACTCCGCCATCGGCGCATTGGCGGCGCTGGTCGTCGCCGCGCCGATCACAGCGCCGGCGCAAGCACTGGCGCGCGCGGAACAGCGCATCCGCGACCACGTCACCGCCAACACCGACGCGGGAATCAACCTGCTCGAGCGCTCCGTCAACATCGGTAGCGGGACGATGAACTTCCCTGGCGTGGAAGCTGTCGGCATGCTGTTCGCCGGCGAGCTGCAGCAGCTTGGCTTCCGCACGAGCTGGCTCTCGCAGGCAGCGGTGAACCGGGCGGGGCATTTGCTGGCCGAGCGCCCTGCGCGACGCCGGCGCGGGCGAACCGCGCCGCTGCGCGTCCTGCTGATCGGGCATCTCGACACGGTCTTCGAGGGCGAGGGCCAGCAGTTCGTGCGTGCGGACACGGCCGCCGGCGGTGCGGGAACCGGGGACATGAAGGGCGGCATCGTGATCATCGTGCAGGCGCTCAAGGCTCTGGCCAGCGTCGGCGCGCTGGACGACATGCACGTCATCGTACTATTGACCGGCGACGAGGAGAATGCGGGCGAGCCGCACACGATCTCGCGCGACGACATGGTACGCGCGGCGCGCCGCAGCGATCTCGTGCTGTCGTTCGAGGGGGGGTCCGACTCGACCGCGGTCGTCGCGCGCCGCGGGTCGAGCGACTGGGTCCTGACCGTGAACGCACGGCAGTACCATAGCTCCGGCATGTTCGGGGAGAGGGCGGGATACGGCGCCATCTACGAGGCCGCGCGAATACTCACCGAATTCCGGACGGCGCTGGAGGGGCAGCCCTTCCTGACGTTCAGCCCGGGCGTGATGGTAAGCGGCGAGAAAGTGAGCTACGACACGACGATGATGACCGGCACCGCGTCGGGGAAGACGAACATCGTCCCGCCGACGGCCGTGGTGCACGGCGACCTGCGGTTCCTCACGTCCGGCCAGCTCGATTCGGCGCGCGCGGTGATGCGCGAGATCGTGTCGCGGAATCTCCGCGGGACTGCCGCCGAGATCCGGTTCGGCGAGTCGTACTATCCCGCGATGGCTCCGACGCCGGCGAATTACGCGCTGGTCGCCGTGTACGACACGGTGAGCCGGGCGCTCGGCTACGCCCCCGTCGCGGGCAACGACCCGAGCCGCCGCGGCGCCGGCGACATCTCGTTCGTCGCGCCGCTACTGCCGGGCTTGGACGGGCTGGGGCCGTTCGGCCGCGGATCGCACTCGCCGGACGAGTGGGTGAATCTTTCCTCGCTGCCCAAGCAGACCGCGCGGGCGGCGCTGCTGATGTACCGGTTGTCGCGGGATCCGAACCGGACGCGGAGACGGTTGGCGGTCAACTGACGTCGAAATGGAAAATGGCCGCGCTTTCGCGCGGCCATTTTCCTCCACGGAAGCCCATGGTCACGGCGTACAGTGCCGTTCCCTCGTCTCCATGTTCAGCGTACAGGACCTTGTCTGTCCGTTCGAGATGATCGTAATCTTCACCACCGCGCTGCCGTCATACACGAACACGGCGCGGTAGCTGAAGGGCCTGACTTGCGAGTGCCCTTCCAGCGTGCGGGTTCCGCTGTGCGACCGGATGACGCTGCCCGACAGCGGCCATTTGCGCGGCGAATTGGGTTTCGGGACCACGAGGTTGATCGTAGTATCGCCGAACACAACGTTGGATTTCACGATCCCGCGCTCCGTCCTGTGCACCATCTCGCTCGTGCCCTGCTCCGTTCCGTTGAGCGTCCGGTTCGGGCTGCTCGGCTGAACCCCGGTCGCCGTGAGATCGCTCCTCCGGTCGATCGTGATCTTGCCGCGGTCCTTCTCTACGGTTCCACGCGCCCACACCTGCGTGTTGACTTTCACGGTGTTCGAATCCCGCTTTTCCTGCGGCTGGTCGGCCGCGTTGAACAGCGCGAACGAGCGGCTGATCGTCACGCCGTTCCGAGTGAAATCGGGACAAACGAATCTCCCGGTGCTGGCGGAGAAAGTGCACGTACCGTGGTCGCTCGCTGACGCGCGCGATACGTCCGACTGCGCCGACGACGGCACCGTGCTCGATCCGTTAGCCTGGTCTTCGGCTATCCCGATGGTCTCGAGCGCCGCTAGCTCCAGGTCCGCGTCCGCGTCCGGCGCAAGTGGAGCGGTCGCGCCGTCGCTGCAGGCAACGCCTGCCAGGCCGATAATCCATGCCGATCCCAACGTCAAAGCAATGTCGCGTCTCATCGTTCCTCCATTCGAGTCTGAGTGTGACGCGTTGGGCTGGTGCATGCCCTCGACGCGCCGATAATCAGACACCCCAGGCCGGCGATACCCTGACAGCGCGGAAAATTAGCGCTGGTAGCCGGCGAGCGACTCCCGCAGAGCTCGCAACGCCCGCCCCATCTGGGTCTCCACGGTCTTTACGCTGACGCCGGTGACCCGGGCGATCTCCGCGTAGGTGAGGCCCTCGTCGCGGCTCAGCGTGAACATCAGTCGCGCCCGCTCCGGCAGCCGGGAGATGGCTGCCCTCACGGCTGATTCAGCCTCGTCGTGGATCAGGTCGTCCTCGGCGCTCGCTACGATAAATGAGCGTTCGATGGAGTCGGCCGACTCGCGGGCGATACGATCGTGCCGCAATGCGTTGAGGCTGCGATGGCGGACGGCCTTATATAGGTACGCGCGGGCGACCGCATCGGGAGGCATCTCGGCCCGGCGGCGCCAGATAGCGATGAACACTTCCTGCACGAGGTCCTCGGCGGCGTCCGCGGACCCGACCATCCCCGCGGCGAACGTCACCAGAGCGGCGTAGTGCGCCCTGAAGAGCTTCTCGAACTCCTTCCGCTGGCTGCTCTCGGTACGTGCCGTCAAGTTCGATCCACGTTCCTGGTCATGTGCGAGCTCCGGATTCATGCGATCCCGCAAGTCTCCCGACGACAACCGTAACGCCGTCGCAACGCCGGGACTCCCGGAGCGTCATTACGGTGTGACCGTGGGCCAGCGGTCCAACGCCCGTTAGACGCCCGTGTCAGGGTAATGTGAT
Source organism: uncultured Gemmatimonadaceae bacterium (assembly GCA_964350145.1). Classification (GTDB taxonomy): domain Bacteria; phylum Gemmatimonadota; class Gemmatimonadetes; order Gemmatimonadales; family Gemmatimonadaceae; genus JACDCY01. Next base: position 5,947 of record CAYGJL010000044.1, on the reverse strand, counting down.
GGCCGAGTGTTCTATTTTCGCCAGCGACCAGGAAAAACCGTGGACGACATGCAGTGGGAGATGGCGGCGAAATACCTTGCCGGCGAAGGGTCCGCCGAGGAGCGCGGGCGCTTCGAGCAATGGCTGGCGGAAGATCCCGGGCGCAGCGCCGTGCTCGATTCGCTGCGACCGTATTTCGTCGCGCGCACTCCCGCGCGGACGCCGGTCGATGTCGACGCTGCCTGGACCGCGCTGGCGGCACGAATCGATCGGGAGCCTCTCGCGGTCGAATCCAGCCTTTCCGGAGCGTCGCGCTCAAGGAAGGCCGGCTGGCGCCGGTGGGGACTGGCGGCCGCGGCCGTGCTCGTCGTCGCGGCCGCCGGGTCGCTCGTTGCCGTCCGAAACCTGTCGAATGCAGATCGGTCGGCGGTTGCTACCGGCCCGGGAGAAAAGCGGGAGATCGTTCTCGCGGACGGGTCGCGCATCGTAGTCGCGCCGTTGTCGCGGCTCGCGATGGTCGGCGAGCGAAGCGCGAAGCTGGTCGGAGAGGCGTACTTCGTGGTCGTGCACGATTCCCGTCGCCCTTTCCGCGTAGAGACGGGAGACGCGACCATAGAGGACCTCGGGACGTCCTTTGTCGTCCGCGCCGGATCCGCGCGGCAGCCGACGTTCGTCGCCGTGGAGGAGGGTATCGTTTCACTGGCTCCCGCCACGGCGCGGGGACGGAGCGGGACGCTGATCCTCCGCGAGGGTGAGTCAGGAACCGTGTCGGGCGCGGGCGCGGTTCGCAGCGATTCGGCGACGTGGTCCCGCGGCCTGGCGTGGACGCGCGGAGAGATCGTCTTCGAGGATTTGCCGCTGCGGGCGGTGGCTCGCGAGCTCAACCGGTGGTTTGGAATTACCGTCCTTCTCGCGGATCCTTCGCTCGAGGCGCGCACGCTCACGGCGCGGCTCTCGAGCGAGAGCGTGGACGAGAGCCTTGAGGCAATCGACCTGTCGCTGGGCTTGAAGCACACGCGCGCGGGTGACACCGTCCGCTTCGAGCCGTGACAGTCAAGGTGACTGCGAGCCTGATCCTGTCGCTGGGCGCGGCCATCGGGCTGGCGCTACCGGCACGCGCGCAGGTGCGCGAGCGGGCGATACCGCCGCGCACCGCCGCGGACAGCGCCGCCGCCGAGAGCGCGCCGGTGCTCTCCCGGAGGATCGTGCTGCGGCTCGAGCAGGCATCGCTGCCCGACGCGATCGACGCAATCGCGCGGGCCGGACGGTTCCGCGTGTCGTACAGCGCGGAACTCATGACGAAGGACGCTCGCATCTCGCTGGCGGGGCGCGGAGTCCGGGTGGATGAAGCACTCAGCAGCGTCCTGGCGGGGACGGGCCTCCGCTTTTCGGTGCTGCGGAGCGGACTGGTCGTCATTGGCCCCGGCCCCGCCGACGCCATCGAGCTTCGCGGTGTCGTTCGTGACGCCGTCGCCGGAACGCCCGTGCGCGACGCGCAGGTCGTCTTCCAGAATGGCGACAACCTTCTCACCGATCCGTTCGGAGAATTTCGCGCGGGGCCGCGCGCTCCCGGCGACCGCGTGACCGTCAGGAGGATCGGCTACGAGCCGTCGCATTTGCTCGTTCCGGCGGCCGACTCGCAACCCCTGATCGTACCGCTCCGCGCGACCGCGGTGGCGGTGGATCGCGTCATCGTCATGGGAAGCATGGAGGGGATCCAGGAGAGATCGTACGCGGGGGCGCTGACCGTGATCAGCGGCGAGACACTCGAGCGGCTGGACCTGCGCAGGCTCGAGGACATCTTCTCCGGAATGATTCCCGGCGTAGTCTCCTGGGATGGCGGTCCCGGATCGCCGACGGTGGCCCTGGGATCGATTCGCGGATCGAGCTCCTTCGCGATCAACTATTTCAAGACCTACGTGGACGGAGTGGAAATCGCGGCTCCATTCATCGCGGCCGGGATTGACCCCGCGACGGTCGAGCGTGTCGAGGTGATCCGCGGGCCGCAGGGTGCCGCGCTCTATGGCTCCGATGCGAGCAGCGGCGTCGTGCAGATCACCACGCGCGGCGCGCGAGCCGGCGCCGGCGCTAGACCCAGGGCCGCAGTCACCGCCGAACGCGGGAACATGGACAGCCGGTTCATCGATGGGGCCGTGCCGGTACAGGCGTACGAGGCGGCGGTGGACGGACGGCTTGGAGCGCTAGCCTACTCGGTGGGGGGAACGGCCGAGCGCGCCGGAGCGTTCATCGGCGGAATCCCGGCGAATTGGAACACGAGGTCGCGCCCGCTCGCGGGAGCCGAACCGAAGACCGGAGGGGCGAGCGACGCCCATTCCATGTTCGCGACGAGTCAGTTCGTCACGGGTCCGCTGAGCGGTGCGGTGTCATACCGCGCCTCCGCGCGGAGCGCCGATCCAGCGCCTAACCCGGTCGCGCTCGCCGAAGGCTTTCCGATCCGGCACAGAGCAACCTATGAGCAGCGCGAGGCGCGGAGAAGCACGAGCAGCGTGAGCCTTCGACTCGCGCCGGTTCCCTGGTGGAGCCTGCGCGCAGTCGGCGGATACGACGAGACCGAGCTCGCTTCCGACGTCAATCCCGTGCCGTTCATCAGCGCGGCGGACTCCGTCGTGGCCGCGTCCGCGGGGACGTCGGGGCGGGCGTCGATGCGCGCGTCGTCCGAGTTCCGCAGCAGCGCTGCCGGAATCGTGAACACTACCGTGACACTCGGCGCGGAGCGCGCCCGCCTCTCACACAGGTCTGACGACGAGCCCACGGGCGGCGGAAGCCGGCGCGACTGGGCGACCGGTGTGTTCGCGCAGACCAACGTGGCGCTGGCCAACACGCTCGTGCTCACGGCCGGCGTCCGCAGCGAGGCCAACACCGGGTTCGGCGTCGATCACGGCGCGGTGACGCTGCCGTTGCTGGGCGCGGCGCTCGCCCGCACCCAGGGCCCGGTCACCATCAAGCTCCGGGCCGCCTACGGCAAGGGCATACGTCCTCCCGCGCCGGGAGCTGCCTCGGCCGGCGTCGTCCATGCATGGCAACAACTCCCCAATCCCGACCTGGGGCCAGAATCCCAGCGGGGCTCCGAATACGGTGTGGACCTGCACGTCGCCGCGCACACCCGCCTTCACGTCACCGTCTTCAACCAGATCGCGGATGGGCTGATCCAACTCGCCCCGATCAACGTTCAGGCGCGGCCGAGGACGGTTCAGCAGCAGAACCTAGGGTCGATCGACAACAAGGGCTGGGAGATCGAAAGCAGTTCCACCATCGGACCCGTGCTGCTTTCAGCCCACTACGCTAGGACGGCGAGCCGCGTGCGATCCGTCGCACCGCGTTATACGGGAACGCTTCGAGCGGGGGACCGGATGCTGGAGGTGCCAGCCTGGACGGCGGGAGTGACGTCGGCGCTCGACCTGGGCCGGCTGCGGGTGTCTGCGACAGCGTGGCGCGTCGGCGACTGGGTCAATTACGACTGGGTCAAGCTGTATCGAACTGTCTTTGTCGAGCGGCGTGCTCCGGGCCCGGTCCGCAACTACTGGATCACCTATCCCGGGTTCACCCGCGTGCGCGCAACCGCGAGCGCGCGGCTCTGGAACGGCGCGGATCTCGTCGCGCGCGGGGAGAATCTGACGAACGAGCAGAACGCCGGCCGCGACAACCTGCACGTCAACACAGGCAGAACGGTCATGATGGGGCTCCGCTTGCGTTACTGACGCTCAGTCCCCCCCGGGGTTTTGAGCCCGATAGTCGGCTAACCACAAATTCCGCGGCTGAATATGGAGAATGGTCGCCCTTCGCGCGGCTATCCCCTCGCCGAAAGCTGACTACGTCACGTGACGTATTGGGGATGCCGAGCGGGCCTGCGTAACCTTGCGCTGTACGGTACGTAGCACGCGCACGCAGTTTCTGCCTCCGGCCCGACTCCCATGCTCACACATGCGCTCCGTCGGCTTACGCTCCTTGTTGCCGTTGTCGTTCCGTTCGCGTGCGCCGATCTAACCGGCCTGAACGACATCTTCGGCGGTCGCCTGGTCGGCATTAATGTCGACCATGCTTTGGTTGAGGTTGGCGACACGGTTCGCGTTACGGCGTCCGGCACCATCGACGGACTCATCGGGCTACTCAGCTACGCCCCGATCCTCGACGCAGTTTGGGCGACGTCGGACGCAACGATAGCACGAATCGAGCTCCTGCCGCCTCCGCCTCCTACGGACTCGTTTCCACGCGCCCGTGCGCTGATTCGAGGCGTGCGGCCGGGAACCGCGCGCGTGACTGCTACATCGGGCGGCATAACTGGAGAAGCCACCGCGCGAGTCATCCCGGTGCTCGCCTCGATTCAGCTATCCGTGCTGCCGAACGCGATATCCGTTGGCGATACGGTCACCGTCTTGGCGGCGGCGCTCGATTCAGGTGGCATCCTCGTCGGCGACGTGCCGCTCACGTTTACCACCGATGGCGGAGGAAGACTGCACGCCTACGACCGCGCGCGAGCGCGCGTCATCGCGACAGCCGTCGGCCCCGCGACTGTCGCGGTTCGTTTCCGTCGCGCGAGCGGGCAGCTCGGCCTCATCGTGGTGCCTCGCGCGCCGTAGATGCCGCGAATCCAGAACCTGATTACATAAGAGCCTAAGTCCCGCTCTCGCGCTTCCGCTCCTGGTCACTTCTCCACTTTGCGATTCTCGCGTGATCGCCCGACAGCAGCACCTCGGGCACGTCGTGGCCGCGATACGACGGCGGGCGGGTGTAGCTCGGCGCGCTAATTCCCCGGCTGTCGTGGAACGAGTCCCCGCGCGCGCTGTCCGGGTCCGACATCGCGCCGGGCAGCAGCCGTACCGTCGCGTCGATCACGAGCAGCGCCGCCGCCTCGCCCCCGCTCAACACGAAGTCGCCGACCGACAGCTCCTCGGTCGCGAGAAAATCGGCCACGCGCTGATCCACGTCCTTGTAGTGGCCGCACAGCAACGTCAGGTCGCTCCCCTCGCTGAATCGCCGCGCGTCGGCCTGTGTGAAGCGGCGCCCGCGCGCGGACAGCAGCACGATCGGCGAGGCCGCGCCCAGCGATTCCACGGCTTCGAAGAACGGATCGGGCTTCATGACCATCCCGGGCCCGCCGCCGTACGGCGCGTCATCCACAGTGCGGTGCTTGTCGTGCGTGAAGTCGCGCAGATCCAGCACCCGGTACTCGACGGCTCCCGCCTGCTGCGCGCGCGCAGGAATGCTGAGCGCCAGCGGATCCTTGAAGAAATCCGGGAAGATGGTGACGACGTTCACGCGCAACATCAGTCGAACAGCCCCTCGACGGGAGTGACGATGACCTTCCCCTCGTGCACCCGCACCTCGCGCACCATCTCCGGGCGGTATGGCAGAAGCACGGGCGCGCCGGACTCGCGCGCGATCTCCAGCAGCAATCCCTGCGGAACCTCGACGATATCAGACACGCGGCCGAGTTGCTCGCCATCGGGGGTCTCCGCGATGAGGCCGAACAGCTCCTCGACGAACACTTCGTCCTCGGCCGGCGGCGCCAGCTCGGTGTCGGGCGCGAACAGATAGCGGTGGCTCCACAGCTCCGCCGCGTTCCGGTCGGCGATCTCGGCGAACTTCACGATTCGCAAAGTCTCCTTGAAGGGATTCGCTTCGGTGATCGTGAGCGCGTCGGGATTTTCCGGGGCGTTGCCGAACGAGTCGCCCACAAAAACACGACAGCCGGACGCGAAGAGCGCGTCCGGCGTGTCGGTAATCGGTTCGACGAGCAGCTCGCCCTTGATCCCCTGGGCCTTACGAATCCGCCCGATGATCGCGAGGCGCACTCACGTCACGCGCCGGCGGTTTCGCCCGCGCTCCCCTCGTCACCAGTGTCGGAGATGGGGACGGCCGTGGCGCTCAAAGTCCGGCCAAGCCGCACTTCATGCCGCGCCTTGAGGATGCCGGCGCGGCGCAGCAGCGACCGCGCGGTGTCGCTCGG
>CAYGJL010000043.1:0-24413 GCA_964350145.1 uncultured Gemmatimonadaceae bacterium | reverse complement strand
GTCGTGCGCAAGCCGGCGGTATTCGAGGCGCGTCTGGCTGGATTCAACGCGCGGCGCGAGCGGCGAGTGGGCCATTTTATTACGCGCGACCAGCTCGATCGGCACGATTCTCCGCGATTCGCGGACGCTCTCCGGACGATCCCCGGCGTGGTCGTGCGGCCGCTCCGCGGGTCGGGCGGGGGCAGGACGGTCGCTATTCGCGGCAACTGCTCGCCGCTCGTTTTCTTTGACGGGTTCCCCGCGGCGGCCGGACCGGTCGATCTCGACATGGTCGATCTCGCCAGCGTGGAAGGAATCGAAGTGTATTCGGGGCTCGCCACTGTCCCGCCGGAGTTCCGCAGCATCCAGGGTACCGAGCGGTGTGGAGTGATCGCCATATGGTCGAGACCGTTTCGCCCACGCCCGCGGCGGCTGGCGGAGGCGCGGGCGGGGGAGCTGGATCGCGCGGTGGCCTTGCCAACTGTTTATACGGCCGCGGAGGTGGACGAGCCGGCGATCCTGGTGCCGGGCAGCGTGGAGCCGGCCTATCCCGACACGCTCTGGCAGGCCGGGGTGAGCGGCCGGGTCGTCGCGGAGTTCATCGTTGGGGCCGACGGCGTGATCGAGCAAGGGACGTTCAGCGTAGCTTCTACCACCCACCCCTACTTCTCGGCGGCGGTTCGCACGGCTCTCGAGACGGCCATTTTCAGGTCCGCCAAGCTGGCGGGGAAGGGCGTACGGCAGCTCGTTCAGGTACCATTTGTTTTCGACCGTACACAGCAGACTCCCGTCCAGGAGTCAGTGCCTGGTGGCAATCGGCCTTAGGGAGGCGGTAGGGGAGCCCGGCCGACCGGACGCTTCGATCCGGGCCGGATCACGAGATTATCCTTGCGGAACGCGAGCCCCCGGCGGCATTTTGTGCCTATCCCCCCCACGAATCGCTTCGGTTCGCGCGGGCGGCAACTTCTCGAGCTGTTCATGAATCGTTACGTCAGGCATGCGTTGCCCGCGCATGTCCGGTGCACCGCTTCATGCAGCCCGAGGCTTTTTGGCTTTCACCAGTTGTACTAGGAGGATCGAGCATGACAAGACTCGCACGTACGCGAATCACCGTCCCGCTCTTCGCGCTTGCACTGAGCCTGTTTGGTGCTCAGGAAGCGCAGGCGCAGGCGGCGGTCATCACAGGTCGGGTGACCAACGAACAGGGCGCGCCGATTCCGGGCGCCAACGTCGCTATCCAGACTCTCGGAGTCGGGTCGCAGGCTAACGCCAGCGGCGACTATTCATTCACCGTGCCGGACGCTCAGGCGAACGGACAGACGGTCACCCTGACCGCCAGATTCATCGGCTTCACGCCGGCCACGCGCAGCATCGCGTTGTCCGCCGGTACGCAGACGGTGAACTTCTCCCTCCGCGCCGATCCATTCCGCCTCGAAGAGGTGGTCGTGACGGGTGTCGCCACGGGGACGTCGCAGAAGAAGCTGACGTTCTCGGTCGCAACGGTCAGCGAAGCGCAGATGAAGGAAGTTCCGGCCAGCTCGCCGATCGCCGCGCTTGCGGGCAAGGTCTCAGGCGCGAAGATCGCGATCGGCCGTGGCAACCCCGGCGCGACGCCGACGATCCGCCTCCGCGGGTCGACCAACCTGGGCGTTGGCGGCAGCACGCCGCTGATCCTGATTGACGGCGTCATCTCGGCGGCCACCATCGCCGACATCGATGCGAACGACATCGAGTCCATCGAAGTCCTGAAGGGAGCGGCCGCCGCGTCTTTCTACGGCTCCAATGCCGCCAACGGCGTGGTGAGCATCACCACGAAGCGTGGCCGCGATCTCCCGGACAACAAGCTGGCTTTCACGCTGCGGTCCGAGTACGGGCAGTCGGGCTTCCAGCGCTACGTTCCGCTGAATGAGTCTCACCACTATGTAGTGAATCCCGACGGCAGGATCCGGCAGACGCCGTCCGGCCAGAGAATAGTGGACGCGGACGGAATTTCCGATAATCCGTATCCGGCCATTGGACCGGACCGGTGGCGCAACCAGCTGAAGACGTGGCTCGAAGACGGCGTCTTCTACAGCAATAACCTGCAGCTCGGACTGCGTCGCGGAAACACGAACTTCCACACGTCGTTTACGTCCGACCGCAATCAGGGCGTCGTGCCCTTCACCAACGGACAGCACCGCCAGAACGTGCGGCTGAACGTTGACCAGGGTCTTGGCAGCAAGGCGGATCTCTCGCTCAGCACCACGTACGGAATCAATAAGAACGACTACAATCCAGATGGTGCTCCATCCTGGTTCAGCTTCATGCAGATGCCGGGCGACGTGGATCTCCGGAATCCGAGCGGATCGGATCCGGTCGAGTTTTTCCCGCTGATCCCGACTACGAAGTCGGCCAGCTCCCGCACGAATCCATTGTATAATCTCGTGAACCGGGAGTTCGACCTTCGGCGTGAGCGCATCATCGGTTCGGCGTCGCTGCGGTATCGGCCGACGGAGTGGCTGCGCTTCGAGACCAGCTACGGAACCGACCGCCTCAACCGGCTCCAGACGAGCTATGGGTTCCGGGGGATTCTCGGCGAAACGGGTGTGCCTGAGCAGGGTGACCTCAGCCGCTTCACGGAGAACATCATCTCCGACAACATGGGCGCGAGGGTGGTCGCGACCAAGCAGTTCGGTCCCGTCCTTTCGACGACGGGCTTTGCCTACAACTACGAGCAGAACAGAAACTCCGCCTTCTCCGCTGGCGGCAGCAAGTTGAACGTCAATCACGTGCCGGATCTCGACGCGCTCGACCCGGCGCAGGTATCCATCGGGTCGTCCCAGTCGCTGGCCCGGTCCGAGAGCTACATGGGCTCGCAGGCGTTCGATATCAGAGATCGGTACTTGTTCGACTTCCTCATCCGTAACGACGGCTCCTCGTTGTTCGGTCCCGGAAATCGCCGCGAGGACTTCTATCGCGTCTCCGGCGCGTGGCGTGTCAGCGAGGACTTTGCGATTCCTGGCGTTCAGGAGTTCAAGATCCGCGCGGCGCAGGGAACGGCTGGTCTTCGCCCGGGCTTCAGCAACCAGTACGAGACGTACTCGGTGAACAGCGGGCAGATCTCCAAGCTTCAGCAGGGTAACAGGCTCCTCAAGCCGGCGATCCAGACCGAGACGGAGTTCGGCATCAACACGAGCTTCGGCAGCAGGTTCGATCTCGAGATCGTGCAGGCCAACCGCGTGACGGAAGGCGCGTTCCTGTCCATTCCGCTGTCGCTCGCGCAGTCCGGCGGCTTCAGGTCGCAGGTTCAGAACGCCGCCGACGTCTCGGCGAAGACCACCGAGGTTGCGTTCCAGACGCGGGTGTTCGACCGGCCGAACTTCAGCTACTCGTTCAGCCTGACCGGCGATCAGACGACCCAGAAGATCGACAAGCTGGGCCGCGCTCCGTTCCGCGTGAACCCGGAAGGGTCGCAGGGGCAGGACGCCTTCTATTACTGGGAAGGTCAGCCTCTCGGAATCATCTACGGCGCGAAGTGGGTTCGGAACTTCGAGCAGCTCAAGAAGAATCCGACCTACGCCAGCGCGGTCGAGAGCGACTATGTCGTGAACTCGCTCGGCTACCTGGTGCGGAACACGCCGGCCGGACTGCAGGCACCGATCCGGTACGTCGAAATCATCGACGGTGTGAGCACCAACCAGTTCATCATCGGCGACGTGAACCCCGATTACAGCTTTGGGTTCGCGAACAACCTCCGCTGGAACGCGTTCTCGATCTATGCTCTGATCGACGGCCAGCAGGGTGGCAGCATCTACAACTTCACCAAGCAGTGGATGTTCCAGGATCACCGTCATGGTGACCTCGACCAGACGGGCAAGGCTGAAGCAGACAAGATTCCGCTGAACTTCTACGCCGCCGGCCTGTACAACGGTCTCGTGGCGAACGAGTACTTCGTTGAGGACGGCTCCTACGTCAAGCTGCGCGAGCTTTCCGTCGCGTACAGGCTGGGTGACCGTGCGCTTCAGGTCGCCGGATTGAACCGGTTCGCCAGCGGCGTTAAGCTGGCGCTGATCGGTCGCAATCTGCTCACGTGGACCGACTACAGCGGATTCGATCCGGAAGTTACGTCCGGCTCGGACTTCAACTTCCGCATTGACGGTTTCCGCTATCCCAACTTCCGGACATTCACGGGTCAGGTAGAGATCACGTTCTGATCTCTACCCCGACCGGGGAGCTTAAATACATGACCAGATTCAGAAAGCTGTACACGATGGTTGGAGCCGGCGCGCTGCTGTTCGGTAGCGCCTGCGCCGACCTCGAAGTGACGAACCCGAACGCGCCGGATGTCGAGCGCGCTCTGGCTTCGGCTCAAGACGTCAAGAACCTCGCGATTTCGACGATCAACTCGTGGTACCTCACGAGCACGTACATCGAGCCGTACCTGGCAGCATCGGCAACGGTCGATATGCTGACGTCGAACTACGGCAACTTTGGCATGAGGTTCAACAACCTCGAGCCGCGGATCGCGTACGAGAATCTTTCGGCGGGAGGCGATCGGGAGGTTGCCAGAGCGCCGTGGGACTTCAACTACGGCACGCTCGGCGCCGCGAACGACGCCCTGCGCGCGTTCGGCAGCGGAGTCACTCTGGCCAACGCGGCAGAGACGGCGAAGTACAAGCACCTCGCGATGTTCTCGCAGGCAGCTTCGATGATGAACCTCGCCCTGTGGTTCGACAAGGCGTTCATCGTGGACGAAACCTTCGATCCCAACGGCCCGCGGCCCGAGCTCCAGGCTTACACGGCCGTCTCGGCTGCGGCACTGGCCAAGTGGGAGGCGCTGATTGCCTCGAGCGCCGGCAACACTGCTACGTACGCGCAGGCGGAGCTGCCGATGGTCGGCAACCTCACGGGTGCCCGGCTGAACAGACTGGCGAACACCTTCGCCGCTCTGACAATGGCGTACACCCCGCGGAACGCGACGGAGAACGCCGCGGTGAACTGGGCGAAGGTCGCCACGCTCGCCGACAAGGGCATCGGAACCGGTTCGGCCGGGACTCCTTTCGACATGTACGTGACCGGAGACCTCACCAACTGGTGGTCGTACATCAATTACTACGGCAGCGAGCATAGCTGGACGCGGACGGACCATCGCCTCATCAATCTGATGGACGGCACGACGCCCGTTAAGTTCAACGGCACCGTCCCGCCCAAGGGTACGTCGGCGGATGCCCGGTACGAGAGTGACTTCCAGTACTGCCAGGCCAGCAATCCACCGGGTACGTCAACCGTGGCTTCCTGCACGACGCCTGTACTCGGCGATCCCGGTAGAGGGATCTACATGCAGAGCGTCTGGTTCCACCGGAGACACGCGCATCACGCTCGCACGACGTCAGGGACTCGCGGCCAAACCGCGGTACCATACATCCTGGCGGCCGAGAGCGATCTGATTAGAGCGGAAGCGTTGATCCGGTCGGGTGGCAGCAAGACGACCGCCGCCACGCTCATCAACAACAGCCGCGTCACTCGGGGCCAGCTGCCCGCGCTGACGGGTGCCGAAACGAACGCGGTGCTACTGACGGCGATCGATTACGAGCGTCAGGTCGAGTTGTTCCACAGCAATGGACTCGATCTGCCGAGAGCCCGTCAGGGTCTCACGGCTCGGCTGCAGACGGGAACGTTCCGTCACCTTCCGATCCCTGCGAAGGAGCTGGAGACGCTTGGTCTTCCGATCTACACCTTCGGCGGTCCGGGCAACGAGCAGTAAGCTTCACAGCACCACGTAACACAACCGGGTGCGCGTCTTCGGACGCGCACCCGGTTTTCTTTTAGCTGTTAGCTCTTGGCCCTTGGCTGGCTAACAGCCAATAGCCAACAGCCAATAGCTGTCGTTATTAGAAGATCGAATAGATGAACGGCGCCAGCGCCGTCCCCTGAGCCAGGAACAGCAACCCGCTGATCAGCACCATCACCACGATGATCGGCGTCAGCCACAGCTTCTTGCGCTCGCGCATGAAGGCCCACAGCTCCTTGATCACGGACAGCATTGGACGGCCTCCCCTAGAATTGGCGTTCGAGCCGCGACTTGTCCGGCAGCGGCGCCCGCGGCTGCCAGTATGATTCCGCCGGCGGACGTCGCCTGGCGAAGGCGCGCCGCAGGATCGCCGTAGGCGTGAGCACGACGTAGTACACGATAGCCAACATGACCGGCGTCGTCACGCGGCCGATGGCTTCCCCCAGCTTCATCCAGCCGCGGCGGACCGGCTCCAGCCTCCCGGGGATCGCCAGCCCGGCGACGAAAGAGATTACCGCCAGTGCCAGCGCGCCCTTCGTCAAGCCCGGCATTTCGCGCCAGAACCCGATCAGCGCCACGAAGACGAACCCCGCCATCATGGTGAAGGCGAAGACCCGTCCGCTGCGCCTGAGGTCGCCGGTAGGCATCGCTGCGGGAGTCATGTTCAATCCAGTCCCATTGCGCCGGTGCCGGCTCCGGCCGCTGCCAGCGAGGCTTCGTCCTGGCCCGCACGCCGCACGATGAACGGCCCGATTACGAGCGCATCCAGCCGCGTGCGGGCGAAGCAGGCGTAGGCATCGCGTGGCGTGCACACGATCGGCTCGCCGCGGACGTTGAAGGACGTATTCACCACCACAGGACAACCGGTGAGCCGGTCGAAGCTCGCGATCACTTCGTGAAAGTCGGGATTCTCGATTCGCGACACGGTCTGCACGCGGGCGGAGTGGTCCAGATGCGTCACGGCGGGGATATCGGAGCGCACCTCGTGGACGCGCGGCAGCCCGTCCAGTCCGGTCTCACCGGGTGTTCGCCGTCTGGTCCCGGCCACGGGATACACGAACGTCATGTACGGCGCGTCCTCCTTCATGTCGAAGTACTCCGTCGCCCGCTCGCGCAGCACGCTGGGCGCGAACGGCCGAAACCCTTCGCGGAACTTGATCTTCCGGTTGATTCTCGATTGCATGTCGGGATCGCGCGCGTCGGCCAGGATGCTTCGCGCGCCCAGCGCCCGCGGACCGAACTCCATCCTCCCATGGAACCACCCCACCACCTGCGCCTCGGCGATCATGGCGGCCGCGGCGGATGCGGGTGTGGCACCGCGAACATCCTCGTACTTCGCGCCCATTGCGTTGAGCGCTTCCCGGATGGCGTCGGCGCCGAACTCGGGGCCGAGGAGCGCGGCGCGCATCGAGTCGCCCGTCGGAGCCGGTCGTGGCCTCCCGAAATACTTGTGGCGCGCCACGTACGCGGCGCCGAGGGCACCGCCCGCGTCCCCGGCCGCCGGCTGCACCCAGACTTCGGAAAAAGGGCCCTCGCGCGCCAGCCGGCCGTTGGCTACGGCGTTCAGGGCAACGCCGCCGGCCATGCAAAGGTTGGATAGGCCGGTGCGCCGGTGCGTGTGCCGGGCCATGGCCAGCACGATGTCCTCGCACACGACCTGCACCGAGCTGGCCAGATCCATCTCGCGCTGGGTGATCGGAGCCTCCGGCTTCCGCGGCGGTCCGTCGAACAGCTGGGCGAACCGGCGGTTGGTCATCCGCAGGCCGCCGCGGTAGTCGAAGTACCGCTGGTCCAGGCGAAACGACCCGTCATCGCGGGCGTTGAGCAGATGGGAGTAGATTCGGTCCACGTACCGCGGCTGCCCGAACGGTGCCAGCCCCATGAGCTTATACTCACCGCTGTTGACCTTAAAGCCCGCCTGATAGGTGAATGCGGAGTAAAGCAGTCCGAGCGAGTCGGGGAAGCGGAGCTCCTCGAGCAGCTCCAACTCCGCGCCGCGGCCGATCCCGATGGTGGCCGTGGCCCATTCACCGACGCCGTCAATCGTGAGCACGGCGGCTTCGTCGAACGGGGAAGGGTAGTAGGCGCTGGCGGCGTGCGACTCGTGGTGCTCGGCGTACAACAGCTTTCCGCCGTACCCGCCCAGCCCCTCACGAATGTCACGCTCGGCGAAGAGGCGCTCCTTCATCCACAGCGGCCCCGCCCGCAGGAACGATCCGAATCCGCGGGGCGCGATGTCGAGGTACGTCTCGAGCAGGCGCTCGAACTTGAGCAGCGGCTTCTCGTAAAAGACGACGGCGTCCAGGTCGCCAGCGGCGATTCCGGCCTCGTCGAGGCAGTATCGGGCGGCGTGTCTTGGAAAGCGCTCGTCACCCTTCACACGGGTGAAGCGCTCTTCCTGCGCGGCCGCGACGATCCCCTCGTCGTCGAGGAGGCACGCGGCGCTGTCGTGGTAAAAAGCGGATATTCCGAGGACGCATCCGCTAGCCACTGGCGGCTCCTACTGCACGCCCCCGTCGTTCGCCGTGACGTTGATCAGCCTGCCGATTGACTTGATACCGTCAGCCGTGGCCGTAATCTCGGTGCTTCCGACCGCCACGCCGGTCACCAGTCCGGTGTTGGAAACCGTGGCTTTCGAGGGATCGGACGACTCCCACTTGTCGATCCTCTCATCTACCCGGTCACCCCCCCAGGTTACGGCGCGTCCCTCGAGCTGGAGCGTAGCTCCGACCTTCACTGTGTATCCTGAAGCTGAGAAAACGGTGACCTGTGCAACTTCGTTGAACATGGGGTCCACTTCGTCCGCGCAACCCAGGACGGCTGCCAGTGCGACGGCGCCGATCGAAAGCATGAACGTCTTCTTCAGCATTTTCCCTCCGCAGTAACGAGCCCTATTATTACGAAAGATACCTATGCCGCACTACATGAACAGGACCGCGCGGGTCTTCGCGCTGGCTACGTTGCTGGGCATCAGCCAGGGGTGCTACCTCGGTCGCGCGGCAGTGGAGGAGGCCCGGATTCTCGCCGGCCGCCGGCCGATTCAACGACTGATCGACGACCCTGCCCTGGCGGACTCGGTGCGACAGAAGCTCCGGCTCGTTCTGGCGGCGCGCCGCTTCGCGGCGGACACCCTCGGCCTGGATCCGGGCGAAAGCTTCACGACGTTCACGGACATTGGGCGCGACACGCTCGTCCTCGTGCTGAGCGCGGCGCGGCGTGACTCGCTCGCCGGCTTCACCTGGCGGTACCCGGTGGTGGGACGCCTGCCGTATCGCGGCTTCTTCGATCTGGACGATGCGTTGAAGGCGCGGCGCAAGCTGGAGGCCGAGGGGTACGACACGTACCTCAGGACCTCGGACGCATTCAGCACGCTGGGCTGGTTCGAGGACCCGCTGCTCAGCACCACGCTCCGGCACGACTCGCTCGATCTCGTCAACACGGTGATCCACGAGATCACGCACAGCACGTACTTCCCCAAGGGGCAGGCTGTATTCAACGAATCTTTCGCGAGCTTCGTGGGCGCGCGCGGGGCGGAGCGTTTCTTTCGCTCCCGCGGATCCACGGAAGCCGCGGCGCGGAGCGACGCCGCGTGGCGCGACCAGAAGGTGCTGAGCGCGTTCTGGGCGTCGCTGTCACGTTCGCTCGACTCCGCGTTCGCGGCGCATCCCGCGAGCCGCGAGCGCCGGCTGCTCGCGCGTGACACGGTGTACGCGCACGCGCGCCGCGCCCTGACCGACAGCGTCGTCCCGCTGCTGCGCACGATCGGCCCGTGGTACGCCGAGCGCGTGCCGCTGAACAACGCGTACGTGCTGGCGCGGGTGGTGTATGCCAACGAGCTGGCGCTATTCGACGAGATCTACTGGGCGGAAGACCGGGACCTGCGCGCTACGATAGCGACGGTGCTGCGCCTGGCGAAGGGGTCGTCCAACGACCCCTTCGGCGCGATTCGGGAGTGGCTTAGGCTGCGAGGCGAGTCGTAACGATCTCGGCGGTCACGCCGATTATGGCGGAGTTGGCCCCGGCGAGTTCACGGTGACCCGGAGGGAGCCCGTAACGCCGCCCGCAGTTGCAATGACATCGGCCATTCCGGCCGCTAACCCGGTGACGGTCGCGCGGTTGACCAGGGTTCCATCGATCGTGACGATCTCGGCCGTCACGCTGATTATGGCCGAGTTGGAAACGGTCCACGTGATCAGGCCATCCACGCGGGTCCCGTTGTTCGTGGCCGCGCGCCCCTCGAACTGAAGTGTCTGGCCAATGATCATGGTGTGGATGACGCCGAGGACGGCAACGTCGGTGACGACCTCGGGCTCGCCTGGATCGCTGCAGCTGATGGAGGTTGCAGCGAGGAGCACGGCAAACGCGGACAACATTGACTTCTTCACGACCATGCGGCTCTCCAGTTGGCGGATATTCTATGATAGGAGCCGGGGTGAGGCAGCGCACCCCTGAAGTCCCGATTGCGCTCAGCGGCCGCCGCTAGGCCCCAAACCGTCCACGCAACAGCGCGCGCAGGTCTACTGTCGGCAGTTGAACCTCAGGCACCACCTCCGCCGCCGGCGCCGCCAGAGTCACGCGCTCCATCTTCTCCCGCACACCCGCGTCAATGAAGCGTGAGAGCTGCGCCACGAAGTAATCGGACCCCATGCGCGAGCCGTAGCTGTTGAGCGGGTAGATCACTGCGAGGTGGTCGCGCGCCCGCGTCATCGCCACGTACATAAGCCGTCGCTCCTCCTCGAGCTGCTCCGGGTCAGAGAGCGAGCGTGACGACGGGAACCATCCGTCCAGCGCCCAGATGACGAACACCGCATCCCACTCCTTGCCCTTGGCCGAGTGCGCCGTGCTCAGTACGAGACAGTCGTCTTCGCTGCGCGACTTGTCGCCGACGAGGTCCTGCGTGGCCTGCGGCGGCTCGAGTGCGAGCGCCGAGAGAAACGCGTCACGGTCGGGATAGCCCGCGGCGATGACCTGGAGCTGGTCGAGGTCCGCGAGGCGCGGCTCGGCCCGGTCGTACCGCTCTTTCAGAATGCCGTCGTACATGGATCGGACGCCGGCTATCTCCGCGCTCACCGAACCCGCGTCCGTGCTCTCGCCTGCGCGCAGTTTCTCGAGCAGCGCTACGAGAGCCGCATGTGCCGCGCGCGCGCGGACGGGCGGGGTGAAGCGGCCGAACGCGCCCGATTCCCACGCCATCGCGGCCATCGAGTCAATCGCCGCGCGTGCCGTCGTCTCGCCTATGCCCGGCAGGAGCTGGAGGATACGGTACCAGCTGACTTCGTCGCGCGGGTTCTCCAGGATACGCAGGAAGGCGAGCACGTCCTTGACGTGCGCCGTCTCGAGGAACTTGATCCCGCCCCACTTTTCGAAGGGGATCTTGCGGTTGGTCAGCTCGATCTCGAGGTCCGCCGACATGTACCCCGCGCGGAACAGCACCGCCATGTCGCGCAGGTTCATGCCCTCCTCGTGCAGCTCGAGGATACGGTCCACCACGAAAGTGGTCTGCTGCTGCTCGTCGCGCGCGGCCACCAGCCACGGCTTCTCCCCGACCGTGCGCTCGGTCCAGAGGTGCTTGGTGAACCGCTCCTGCGCCCGCGCGATCAGCTCGTTGGTCGCGTCCAGGATCTCCGGCGTGCTGCGATAGTTCTGCTCCAGCGGCACGGTGGTGGCGCCGGGGAACTGCCCGGGAAAGTCGAGGATGTTGCGGAAGTTGGCGCCGCGGAACGAGTAGATGCTCTGCGCGTCGTCGCCGACGACGGTGATGTTGGAGTGCGTGCGGCACATCCCGCGGAGGATCCGCGCCTGCAGCGCGTTCGTGTCCTGGTACTCGTCCACCAGGATGTGGTCGTACAGCGCGGCGATCCGGTCGGCGAGCGCGGGCGCTTCCTCGAGCAGCCCCGCCCAGAACAGCAGCAGGTCGTCGTAGTCCACGAGGTTCCGCTCGTGCTTCCGCTTGGTGTAGTCGCCGTAGATTCTGCGGAAGTCCTCGATGTAATCGGTGAACTGCGGGTACTCGTCGCGGATGATGTCCTTGATGTCGAAGCCCGTGTTCACATGCCGCGAGTAGACGTACTGCAGCGTCTCCTTCTTCGGAAACCGCTTCGCGCCCTTGGCGTAGCCGAGCTGCGCGCGCGAGAGCTGCATCAGGTCCTCGGAGTCTCCCTGGTCCATGATGCTGAAGTCCTTCGGGATTCCGGCGCCTTCGCCGAAGCGTCGCAGCAGGCGGTGCCCCGTGGCGTGGAACGTTCCGCCGTGCACGCTCCGGCTGCTCCCGCCGGCCAGCCGCTCCGCGCGCGACAGCATTTCCTGCGAGGCGCGGCGCGTGAAGGTGAGCAGCAGGATTCTCTCCGGCCGCACGCCGCGCTCGATGAGATGCACCACGCGATACACCAGCGTGCGCGTCTTGCCGGTACCCGCGCCCGCGATGATCAGCAGCGGGCCGTCGCCGTGCGTCGCCGCGGCGGCTTGCGCGGGGTTGAGATCAGCCGAAGGATCAGCTCGCCTCCCTTCAGCTTCTGCTGTTCTTGCGCGGGGCTGATATGTGCGCGGCGGGTGGGTCACTTCCCGAAATATACCGGCCAGTCAGCAGGGTTCCTTACTGGACGATCACCGTTCCGGTCATCTCCTCGTGTACCGAGCACTCGTAATCAAACGTGCCTGACTCGTTGAACTGCGCCTCGAACCACGTCGTGGGCGGCATCAACGGGCTCCGCAGCACCGTCGCGTCGCCTGTGACCGAATGCAGTTCCTTCCCCCGGTTGGTCCAGCGGACATGCCCGCCGCGCTGGACCGTCACCGTTTTGGCTTGAAAGAAGCTGTCTCTGATATCCACCAGGATGGTGCCGGGCGCCGGCGCCGTGATATCGTCGCCGGGCGAGCACGCGAGCTGTGCGAGCGCTCCGCTGCAAGCGAGGAGCAGCAATGCCCGTTTCATTTACTGCCTCCTGGGGCTCGCGTCCAGATAACGATCACGCCGCACTCTGCTCCACCCCGGCTGAACGCCACCGGAGTTTCCGCGGGCCCCCGGTACACTTCCAGTCCCTCGATGTCGTCGGGACGGAACTGGACAAAGAAATCGCTGGATGCAGCGGCGCTGGCGCCCATATGGATACCGTCCACAAAGTATTGTACCCGGCAGTTACTGGAGGAGCTCATTCCAGAGGCCATCTGGACGCGGTTGCCCACCACACGGACCCCCGGCATCCCCCTAAGGAGGTCCCGCGAGTCGCCCGGCGCGCGCTTCTCGATATCGGCGCGTGTGACGAACCTGCCGAATCCGGCGGCGCGGCGGTCGTGGAAGCCGCGTAGCCTGGCGTCCCGCGGGCCCAATGCCGCGGCATCGACAGTGACCGCGGGCAGCTCGACGATCGCGCGAAAAGCGAAATCCAACTGCACGATGCTATCCGCGAGGATTGCGACAGCGGCAATCATCGGCTCAAACCCGATCACGCGCACTTTGACGGTAACGGTGCCTGCGGGAAGATTAGCAATCCGGAACTTGCCGGCCGAGTCCGTGAGCGTGCGGCGGTTTATGCCCGCGACCTCGACTGACGCTCCGATTAAGGGTTGGTGCGTTGGGAGGGAGGTTACCAAGCCAATGACCGCCCCGGAGCGGGCCTGGCCTGAGGCCAGGTGGGCGCCCACCGCGAGAAAAACGACCGCGAGCAGGCTGGGCTTAAGCCCGGGAAGGTGGGGCCGGCCACACATATGAACGAAGTATAATAACTTTGGCACCGGGCCGGCTGGCGGCCGCTCGCGTGCGTGGATGAGAAGAAGGTTGACCGGTCTGCCGAAGTGCCCGTATGTTAGACCCAAAGAGGGCGCCTCAGGCCGCCCTTTCCTGCCTTCCACTGGAGTAAGCGGTGCCGGGCGTTCCCCCAAGCCTTGAGATAAGGAGGAACCACATGCGTAGACATGGTGTGTTCGCCCGACTGCAACGCTCGCTCACTGTACTGGGGGTGGCGCTGCTGGTTCCCGGATTTGCGGTGGCTCAGGCGCCAGCCATCGTGCAGGGAACAGTGACGGATGCCGCGACCGGCGCGCCGATCCCGGATGTGCGCGTCACGATCACAGGCACCGTGCTTCAGGCTACAACAGACGCCCGCGGCTTGTACCGGATCGTGAACGTGCCGGCACGGGCCCTGACGATTGAGATGCGGCGGATCGGCTATCGCGCAACCTCGATCCCGGTGACGCTTGCCTCGGGGCAGACGTTTGCTGGCAACGCCCAGCTCACGCCATCCGCCGTGGCGCTCGACGAAGTGGTGGTCACCGGAACCGCGGGTGACCAGACGCGTCGGGCCCAGGCAGCGACCGTCGCCGAGATCGCCGTTGCGACTCTTTTGGAGGTCGCGCCGGTGGTATCCGTGCAGCAGATACTTCAGTCCCGCGTGACTGGCGTGTCAGTGCTGGCCGCCTCGGGCACTTCCGGAGCTTCGAACCAGATTCGCGTGCGCGGCGTTTCGTCCATCTCGCTCAGCAACGAGCCGCTGCTGTACATAGACGGCGTACGGGCAGTCACGGGCGCCGGCAACGCCTTTTTCACGGGCGGGCAGAGTTACGAGCGGTTGCACGATCTCAATCCTGACGACATCGAGTCCATCGAGGTGGTGAAGGGGCCGGCGGCGGCAACGCTGTACGGCGCGGACGCTTCGGCCGGTGTAATCCAGATAATCACCAAGCGGGGCCGGGTCGGAGCCAGCCGGTTTACCCAGTCGATGAGCCTCGAACACAACAGCATTGATCGCAACTTCGAGCCGCTCACCAACTTCGCTCGCTGCACGGCGGCGAACGTGGCGAGCGCCAACAACCTGCTGTGCTTCGGGCAGCCGGTTGGCACGCTGGTGAGCGACAATCCGCTTCTCCGCGAGGGCGCGTTCCGAAAAGGGCAGACGCGCGGATTCGGCTGGAGCGGACGGGGCGGTGGCGAGAGCTACGGTTTTTACACGTCGCTCAACAGCGATGATGAGACGGGCGTGCTGCCTAACAACGCCTTTGAGCGGAAGTCGGGACGGGTGAACTTCAGTTGGATCCCGACGTCGAAGTTGACGTTCGACGCAGGCGTCGGAATGAACCGCTCGCGCACTGATCTGCCGGACAATGACAACAACATCTTCGGCTGGCTGGGGAACGCCCACCTGGGCCTGCCTACTACACGGACGGTGGATGGCACCGGGGCGAACGGTTATTTCGGCACGCAGCGCGACCTGGCTTCGCTGAGGCTGATCGAGAACCAGCGGCTGACCCACCGAACCGTCAGCACATTGACGGCAACGTGGACTCCGCGTGCCTGGTTCACCAATCGGTTCATTGTTGGTGCCGACTGGACCCGCGAGGAAGATCGGAGGTTTCTGCCCAAGAACACTCGCGGGTCGTACGCGATCAACACTGGGCAGATCCAGGAGCTGCGACGTGGCATCGAGCGATACACGTTCGATTACCTCGGTAACATCCGGACCAACCTTCGGTCGAATCTGGTGTCCAACCTTTCGTTCGGATCCCAGTTCATCGATACCCGGCAGGAGGATGTGTTCGCCACCGGTGAAGGGCTCACCGTCAATTCGAACAACGTGGTCACTGCCGCCTCGCTGCGCTCGGGGGGCCAGGGCTATGCACTGGATCGCAATGTCGGCCTCATCGGCCAGTTGCAGCTCGGGCTGAACGACCGTCTCTACGCCCAGTTCGGCGCTCGGTTCGACAACGCATCGTCGTTCGGCACCGAGGCGAGCTGGGTGTTCCTGCCCAAGGTCAACGTGTCGTGGGTAGTGAGCGAGGAGCCGTTCTGGAATTTCGGCTTGCTCAACACGATGCGCATGCGCGCCGCATGGGGTACGACCGGACGGATTCCGGGGGCAGGCGCGTCCCTTACGACGCTTGCGCCAGCCCCTTACCTGGACGGTGCGATAGTTCGACCAGGCGCGGTGCCGTCCAACCCGGGTAACGCTGATCTGAGATTCGAACGCGGGGAGGAAGTGGAAGCAGGCTTCGATGCCGGGCTCCTCAACGATCGTATCGGCCTCGAGGTCACCTACTTCAACAAGCGCAGCAACGACCTCATTCTCGCGCGGCCGCTGCCGCCGTCGCTCGGGTTCACGCAAAGCCCGTTCGTGAATATCGGGTCGGTACTGAATCGCGGATGGGAGTTCGCGGTAACGACTTCACCTTTGAACAGGCCGAACTTTTCGTGGGACGTTCGCCTCGGTGCCAACACACTGCACAATGAAGTCACGGATATGGGCGACATCCCGGCCTTCGGCACCTTGAATCGCGTCGAAGAGGGGCTGCAGGTTGGAGCGTGGGTCGCCAACAAGATTCTCGATATCAACGAGGCCACGGGGGTAGTGACCGTGTCCAACGCTCGGCAGTTCATCGGGAACGTGCTCCCGACGTTCGAGGGCCACCTGGCGAATACGGTCACGCTGATGCGGAACCTCCGCATCTACGGATCGTTCGACACGAAGCGCGGGCACCTCGTGCGGAACTTTACCGACTTCTTCCGCGAGACCCAACTGGTGCGGAGCGATAGCCGGCTCGACACGTTGAAGCTCAGCCGACGTGAGCGGCTGCGGCGGTTCGGCAACCCCACGGCGGGCCAGCCGGCGTTCATCTCCTTCCGCGGCGATACAGCTGGTAATCCCATTGTTAACAAGACGGTGAACGACGTGCAGGAAGCGTACATGCAGAGCGGCGACTTCGTCCGGCTCCGGGAGCTCTCCGCGACCTTGACGCTGCCGACCCGGTTTGCCAGCAGCGTGCGGGCGCAGGCTGCGTCGATCACTCTCGGAGGGCAGAATCTCGCCCTCTGGACGGACTATGAAGGCTACGACCCCGAAGTGGTATCGAATGCGACCGCGGCATTCCAGCGTGATGACTTTTTCACGCAGCCGCCGGTGAAGCGCTTTATCGCCCGTCTCAACCTCACCTTTTAACTGGAGCCTTGACCAATGCGCAACTTGAAAAGATTGGCCAGCGCGGCCTTCGCGGCCGGGGCTCTTTCCCTGGGCGGATGCTCTGACTGGCTCACCGTCGACAATCCCAGCGTCATTGACGCCAGCGCGCTCGATCCGGTCGCGGATGCGGACCTCCTAGCAAGGTCCGCGCAGCAGAACTTTGCTTCGGCCTACGGGCATTTGATTGTCTACTCGTCCTGGTTCGTGGGCGAGACCGACGTGTCCGAGACTTTCCCTACGCGGAACGAATACGGGCGGCGCCAGGTCACGATTCAGAACGGGAGTCATGACGCTGACGTGTGGTTCCCGCTGTCGCAGGCTGCATCGTCGGCGTATCTAGTGCTGAAGACGGTGCTGCCGAACGAGGCGAGCAACATCAATTACGCCAGGGCGAACCTGTTCCTGGGGTACTCTTACGTGTTCATGGCGGAGCAGTTCTGCGTCGGCACGGTTTTGTCGGGGCCGTCGCTGACGACTGCCGCCATGCTCGACTCGGCGGTAGCGCACTTTGCTCTGGCCACTTCCCGAGGTACGGCAGCTGGCGGCGAGGGCTTGATACTGGCCAACGTCGCGCGAGTCGGCACGGCGCGGGCGCACCTCCAGGCCGGGCGGGGGCCGCAGGCAATCACGGCCGCCGACGCAGTCCCGGCTGGCTTCACCTACAGTCTTAACTTTGTAGATGATCTGGCCCAGCGCTTCCGTCTGGCGAACCGGATGTTCTTCTATGTCCGGGACCGCGGCTCGATCGCCGTGGCGCCGATCTGGCGGACCACCGACCCACGGGTGCCGTGGCAGGTGACTACGGCCTTCGCTCCACAGGACGCAGCATACGCTGCGGACCGGGGTGTCCCGTACGCGATTCAGCTCAAGTATCCTGCCTACAACACACCGGTCCGGCTGGCTTCCAAGCTGGAGACGGATTACATCAAGGCCGAGGCCGAGGGCACGGCCGCGCAGTTGGTGTTGATCGCTGCGCGCCGCGCCGCGAACGGCCAGCCCGCGTACACCGGTGCAGTGGACGCGAACTCGGTTCGGACAGAGTTTTTCACCCAGAAGGGCTTCGATTTCTATCTCGAAGGGAAGCGCATGGGTGATTTCCGGCGCCATCCAACGCACATCATCGGAGTTCCGGTGCCGGGGTCTACTTATTGGAAGCCCGGCTTTTCCCCCGTGGGCAACGACACGTGCTATCCGTTCCCCATTCGGGAGATCGACAACAACCCGAACCTCTAAGGCTCGCGCTGGACATGGACAACAGGGGAAGCTTCGGCTTCCCCTGTTGTTTTTTTGACGCAGGAATGATTTCGTAGCATCCGCCCCGACGGTTTACGTCGACAGCTTTCTTTCCTCCCGCAACCTCAAAGCGGGAGTCAGGGTGGGCTCCAAGCTGAAGACATTACCGAAGGCCGCGGTGAGCGTCGACGTCGCCAGGCCGAGAATATTGTCCGGAATGGCGGCGCCGAGCTCACGCTCGACCGAAGTCATCGTCACGTCCGGGATTCCGCACGGGACGATCAGGTTGAAGAACGACAAGTCAGTCGTCACGTTGAGCGCGAAGCCGTGCCACGTCACCCAGTCGCGCGCGTGCACGCCTATCGAAGCGATCTTCTTCCCGCCGGTCCACACGCCGGTGTAGCCCGGGTTTCGGCCCGCGGCGATTCCCAGTGCTTCCAGCGTGTCTATCAGCGCCTGCTCGACCGTCCGCAGGTACCAGTGCAGGTCCTGCTTGTGCCGCTTGAGGTCTATTATCGGGTAGCCGACGAGCTGCCCGGGGCCGTGAAACGTCACGTCCCCGCCGCGCTCCACCTCGAACAGCTCGACGCCGCGTAGCTGTAGCAATTCGGGCGACGCCGTCAGGTGCGCGTCCTTGCTGGATCGTCCCAGCGTGACGACGGGCGGATGCTCCATGAGCAGCAGCACGTCTTCGGGGATCTTCCCCGAGATGCGGTCAGCGGCCACGGCGCGCTGCAGCTCGAGTGCTTCGGCGTAGGGCATGGTGTGGAGGTCGGCGACCCAGAGCTCGGGCATGCAGGTGACTGGTGACTAGTGACTAGTGACTAGTAACGGCAACTGCCCCATGCCGAGCCTTTCCCGCAGGTCCGCCTCCACTAGTCACTAGTCACAAGTCACTAGTCACAGCTCAAGCGTGGATCAACCTGCCGAGCGAATCGAGCGCCGCTTCAGCCACCGCCTCCGCCAGAGTCGGATGCGCGTGGATGGCCAGGTCGAGCTCTTCCACCGTGAATTCGTTCTCACGCGCGACCGCCAGCTCGTGGATCAGCTCCGTGGCGTGCGCGCCGATGATGTGCGCGCCCAGAATTTCGCCGTACTTCGCGTCGCGGATGATCTTCACGAAGCCGTCAGTCTCGCCTGACGTGCGCGCGCGGCCGTTGGCGGAGAAGGGGAACTTGCCGACCTTGTAGTCGAGCTTCTTCTCCTTGCACTGCTGCTCGGTCAGGCCGATGGAAGCGACCTCCGGATGACAGTACGTCGCGTTCGGGATGTTGGAGTAGTTGACTCCGTGCGTCGCGTGGCCGGCCAGGATCTCCGCGAGCACCATGCCTTCGCGCGATCCCTTGTGCGCCAGCATCGGCGGGCCGGCGACGTCGCCGACGGCGTAGATGCCCTCCGCGCTCGTCTCCATGCGCTCGTTGATCTGGATGAAGCCGCGGTCGTTGATCTTGACCCCCGCTTCCTTGAGACCGATGTCGTCAATGTTCGGCGCGCGTCCGGCGGCGACGAGGACCTTCTCGACTTCCAGGTCGGTCTTCTTCCCGCCCGCCTCGACGGTCAGCTTCACCGAACTCTTGCCGACCTTCACGTTCGAGATCTTCGCCCCGGTGATCACGTCGATCTTCCGCTTCTTGAACGCTCTCGTCAGTTCGGCAGAACAGTCCGCATCCTCGAGCGGGAGAATCACAGGCGCGATGTCAATCAGCGTGACCGCGGTACCGAAGGCATTGAACACGTCAGCGAACTCGCATCCCACCGCGCCCGCGCCGACGATCGCCATGGTCTTGGGCGCCTGCTCGAGCGTGAGCGCCTCGTCGGACGAGATGACGGTCGTCTGGTTGAGCTCGAGGCCGGCCTGTGGCAGACCCTTCACCCGGGAGCCGGTCGAGACGACGATCGCTTTTTTCGCGTCGTGCTGCTCCTCCTTCCCGTCCGCGGTCTTGACCGACACTGCGTTCTTCCCCGCGAGCTTTGCCGTGCCCTTGATGTGCGTGATCTTGTTCTTCTTGAAGAGGAACTCGACGCCCTTCGAGTTCTGCGTGCTGACCGCGCGCGAGCGCTTCATGGCCACCGAGTAGTCGAGCTTGACCTCGCCGACGCTCACGCCGAAGTCGGCCGCGTGCTTCACGCGGTTGGCGATGGACGCCGCCTCGAGCAGCGCCTTGGCGGGGATGCATCCCCACAGCACGCAGGTGCCGCCGAGGCCGTCGCGCTCGACTACCGCGACCGACAGGCCGAGCTGCGCGCTGCGAATGGCGCCGACATACCCGGCCGGCCCGCCGCCGATGAAAATTACGTCGAAGGAAGACATAAGCTCTTAGCTGTTGGCTGTTGGCTGTTGGCTACTGCCCTGTAGTTCCGGTTTTTCCGCTGTGGCTAATAGCCAATAGCCAATAGCCAACAGCTTGTCTGAATCGCTCACTAGTACACCAGCATCAGAGGATTCTCTATCAGCCGCCGCAGCGTCTGCAGGAACTTCGCGCCGGTCGCGCCGTCGACAACGCGGTGATCGCAGCTCATGGTCACGGACATCCGCTTGCGGATGGCGGGCGCGCCGTCCACGGCCACGACGCGCTCCTCCACGCCGCCGACGGCGAGGATCGCGGCCTCGGGCGGATTGATGATCGCGGTGAAGTGCTCGATCCCGAACATCCCGAGGTTCGACACGGAGAACGTCGCGCCCGTGTACTCCTCCGGCTTGAGCTTTCGGTCGCGCGCGCGCTTGGCGAGCTCGCGCGCCTCGCGCGAGATGTCCGCGAGCCCCTTCCGGTCGGCGTCGAAGATCACCGGCGTTATGAGCCCGTCCTCGACCGCCACGGCCATGCCCACGTGCACCCGGTTGAAGTAGCGCATCTTGTCGCCGAGCCAGTGCGCGTTCACTTCTGGGTGCTGCTGCAGCGCGGTCGCCGCGGCCTTCAGCACGATGTCGTTGAACGAGACCTTGTACTGGTCGCCGAGCTCGATCATCGCTTCACGCATCTCCGCCACGCGCTCGACGTCCAGCTCGGCGGTGAGATAGAACGTCGGCACGGGGCCGATGGATTCGGCGAGCCGGCGCGCGATCGTCTTGCGGATCTGCGTGAGCGGGATGTCCTGGTAGTCACCCTCGGTGGAGATCTTTCGCTCGGCCACCGGAGCGGCGGCGCGCTGCGCGCTCGGCGCGGCTGCGCCGCTTTGCGGCTGAGTCGCGGCCTGCTCGATGTCGCGCTTGACGATCCGGCCGCCCGGACCCGATCCCTGAATGTTGCCCAACGCGACTCCGTGGTCGGAAGCGAGCTTCCGCGCGAGCGGGGAAGACCGCACGCGATCGCCGGGCCCGCCGTCGCCGGCTCGCAGTGCCGCGCCTTGCGACGCGGTGGCGAATCGCCCGGGCCCCCGGCGGTCGCGCTCCTGCGGCGGGGTGGATGCCTCGCCCTGCGAATGCGCCGGACTTCGGGAACCGAAGTCCGCGCGTCGCGCGGCCGCTCCTGTGGCGGCGCATCGGCCGCGGGCGCGCCGCCCGCCGCGAGCTCGTCGATGTTCTCGTCGGCCGCGGCCACGATCGCGATCAGCTGTCCGACCGGCGCGGTATCGCCCTCGTTGATCAGCCGCTTGCGGAGCACGCCGTCGCCGCGCGCGACCACCTCCATGACGGCCTTGTCTGTTTCCACTTCGGCGAGGATCTCGCCGGACTTGACCGCGTCACCTTCGTTCTTCGTCCATTTGACGAGGCGGCCCTCTTCCATCGTCGGCGAGAGCGCCTCCATCACGACTTTAGTGGCCATTGTCTATCACTCGAGGTACAGGACTTTCTTCACCGCGGCTGTCACCTTCTGCGCGTCCGGCTTCGCCGCTCTCTCCAGATTTTTCGCGTACGGCATCGGCACGTCGGCCTGATGCACGCGCAGGACCGGCGCGTCGAGAAAATCAAAGCACTCACGCTGGATGTAATCCACCACCTGCGCGCCGACCCCGCACAGCTCCCACCCTTCCTCGACGACGACCGCCCGGTTGGTCTTCTTCACTGACTCGGCGATCGCGTCCACGTCCATGGGACGCACCGTCCGGAGATCGATGACGTCAATTTTGATCCCTTCCTTCGCGAGCGCGTCCGCGACCTGGATCGCTATTAGCACCGTCTTGCCGTGCGCGATGATCGAGCAGTGCTCGCCCTCGCGCTTGCGCTCGGCCTTGCCGAGGGGGATGAGGATCTCCTCGCCTTCGGGGACCTCGCCTTTGGTGTTGTACAGCATCTCGCCTTCGAGGAAGACTACGGGGTTGTCGTCCCTGATCGCGCTCTTCAGCAGGCCCTTCGCGTCGTACGGCGTCGCCGGCGTCACGACCTTGAGGCCGGGGATGTGCGCGAGCCAGCTCTCCCACGCCTGCGAATGCTGCGCGGAGAGCTGCAGTGCCGCGCCGTTCGGGCCGCGGAACACCATCGGTATCGGGAACTGGCCGTTGGACATGTACAGCATCTTCGCCGCCGCGTTCACGACCTGGTCGATAGCGAGCAGCGCGAAGTTCCAGGTCATGAACTCGATGACCGGCCTAAGTCCCACCATCGCCGCGCCGACGCCGATTCCGGCGAATCCCAGCTCCGCGATGGGCGTGTCCACCACGCGCATCGGCCCGAACTCGTCCAGCAGCCCGCGCGAAACCTTGTACGCGCCGTTGTACTCCGCGACTTCCTCACCCATCAGGAACACGCGGTCGTCGTGCTGCATCTCCTCGCGGAGAGCTTGGTTCAGGGCGTCGCGGTATGTAACAATGGGCATATTGGTGACTAGTGACTAGTGACTAGTGATTTGTAACTACAACCGCATGAAGCCGCCTGATTTCCGCCGTTACCAGTCACTAGTCACCAGTCACTAGTCACGGTGTCAATCACCCACCACGTGCGCGTACAGCTCGTCCAGCTCCGGCTCCGGGCTCGCGTCGGCGAAGTCCCAGGCGTCCTGCACTTCCGCTTTGATCTCCTCGTCCAGCTTGGCGTAGGAGTCGTCGTCGATCTCTCCCGCTTTCGTCATGCGGTTGTGCAGCAGGATGATCGGGTCGCGGCGCATCTCTTCCTCGAGCTCGGCCTTGGTCCGGTACGTGCCGCTGACCGCGTCGGACATCGAATGGCCCATGAAGCGATACGTGCGCATCTCCAGGAGCGTGGGCGTTTTCTCCGACCGCGCGCGCTCGACCGCGCGCGACACGGCGTCGCGTACCGCGAATACGTCCTGCGCGTCGATGGATTCCGAAGGCATGTTGTACGTCGCCGCGCGAGCGGCCACGTCCTCGTTCGCCATGGCTCGCGACACCGCCGTACCCATCCCGTAGCGGTTGTTTTCGATGATGAAAACGGCCGGCAGTTTCCATAGTCCGGCCATGTTCAACGCCTCGTGAAACGCGCCGATGTTGACGGCGGCCTCGCCGAAGAAACACAGGCAGACCTGATCGCCCGCGCGGTACTTGATCGCGAACGCGACGCCGGCGGCAAGCGGAATGTGGCCGCCCACGATCCCATGGCCACCGAGGAAGTTGAGCTTGGCATCGAACAGGTGCATGGAGCCGCCCTTGCCGCCCGAGCAGCCGTCGCGCCGGCCGAACAGCTCGGCCATGACCGAGCGCGGAGTCATTCCGCGCGCGAGCGCCTGGCCGTGATCCCGATACGCGGTCACCACGTAGTCGTCGGGGCGAAGCACCGAGAGCGCGCCCGTGCTGATCGCCTCCTGCCCGATGTACAGGTGGCAGAAGCCGCCGATCTTGCCGAGCGCGTACGCCTCCGCGGAACGCTCCTCGAACCGCCGCTGCAGCAGCATGGAGCGCAGGAAGCTGTGGTTCAGCTCGGAATCGCTTCTAGAGACCGGGGGTTTTGTCGGCTTCCTGGCCATTCAATAAAGCTCTTGGCTGTTGGCTATTGGCTCTTGGCTTGTGGCGGAGAAAAGCGGGAACCCGGGGCCCTTGGCCAACAGCCAATAGCCAACAGCCAATAGCTCCTTCATGCCACTCCCGCCGACTGCACCTGCTCCCACGCGTGGTAGCTCGAGCGCACAAGCGGGCCCGACTCCACGTGACGGAAGCCCATCGCCATGCCCGCGTCGTACAGGTCGCGGAACTCTTCCGGCTGTACGTACCGGTCGAGCGGGATGTGCGAGCTCGACGGGCGCAGGTACTGCCCAATCGTCAGGATGTCCACGTCCACCTCGCGCAGCTGGGCCATGGTCTGCTTCACTTCCTCGATCGTCTCGCCCATGCCGAGAATGATTCCGGTCTTCGTCGGGATGTGCGGCGCGATCTCCTTCGCCATCCGGAAGATCTTCAGCACGCGCTCGTAGCGTCCGCCCGGCCGGCAGCGCTTGTACAGCCGCGGCACCGTCTCGGTGTTGTGATTGTAGATCTCCGGTTCGGCGTCCAACACCATCCGGATGCTCGGCTCGCTGCCCTGAAAGTCGGGCACGAGAACCTCCACGGAACAGCCGGGCAGCCGGTCGTGAATCTGCCGGATGGTCTCGGCGAAG
>CAYGJL010000042.1:0-26415 GCA_964350145.1 uncultured Gemmatimonadaceae bacterium | reverse complement strand
CCGTATCTCCTGGTTGCGGGTGCGGTTAGCCGGCGATTGGATCGGTGCCCGCCGAAGCCGCGGTGTTGAACTCACGCGTGAAGCGCGAGCGGCCGTACTCGCCGCTGACGCCGCGGATCAGGTAATCAATGAACTCCTTGGAGGTGTACGTCATCTCCGCGGCGAGATTCTCGATCTTCACCTGGAAATAATTGAATCCCCACACCGCAGGAATGGCGACGAGCAGGCCGAGCGCGGTGGTCAGAAGCGCCTCGGATACACCGGCCGAGATCGCGCCGATGCCGCCGGAGCCGGAAACCGCCATGCCCTGGAAGGCGTTGACAATACCCATCGTGGTGCCGAGCAGACCGACGAACGGCGCCGTGGCGCCCACGGTCGCGAGAATGCCGTTCCCGCGCTTCATGTCGGTCAGCGTCATCAGCATCTCGCGCTCGACCGCGCGCTCCGCCGAATTGATGTCGTTCACACCCACGGAGCCGTCCTGGATAAGCGGCTTCACCTCGGCCAGCGCGCCGCCGAGCACCCGGGCCACGTGCGACCGCTTGTACCGCTCGGACAGGTTGATGGCCTCCGTGATGTTGTCCTCCTCGAGGAACTGCGAGAACTCGGGGGCAAACTTGCGCGTCTCAGCCTGCGCCTTGCGCAGCTCCCACCACTTCTTCACGAAAACCGACATGGACCAGATGGACATGCCGAAGAGAACGAACGCGATTCCCTTCGCGAACCACATCATGTGGCCCCACAGCTCAATCAGCGAGATCTGCATAAAACGATGCTCTCCGGGTTTTCGTTAATGAAAATGGATCTGGCTAGTTCTGGATGTTGAAGACGAACCCCTGCTGCACGAGCTGGCGAACCTTGCGGCCGCCGACTTCCGCCGGATAAAACCGCATCCGCGGGAGGTGCGATCTCACTGCCGACGCAAACATGTCGTTGGTGGCCTTGAGCACCTTGAAGCTGCCCGACTCCACGCGGCCGAGCGTGTCCACGACGAACTGCCCCGTCACTTCACCGCCCACGCCCGAAGAGCGAAGCGCCTCGGGGAAGGCGACCTGCTGCGTGCTCGCGATCGGCTCCACCTGCTTTTCCACCTGGAACGAGAAGTAGGTCTGGTTGCTCGTGAGGTCGATCGGCCTGCCGCCGACGACGCCGGTAGCCGTTCCGCCCTGAACGCCCTTGCCGGTGAAGTCTTCCTCGTTCGTCACTCGTCTGGAAAGGTCGATCTTGGGGATCTCGATCGGAATCTCGACGGGTGCCCGCAACACCTGGAAGCCCTTGGGCGGCGGAATCACCGCGATCTTCTCGGGCGGAGGCGGCTCTTCCTTCTTGACCTCGACTTCCTTGGCCTTGGGAGTCTCGATGAACTTGATGTTCTCCTGACGGCTCTTCTCCGCCTCGATCCCCGCGGATGCAGTCGCGTACACTGCGGCCACCGCCACCAGCGAGTGGATGACCACGCTCATGATGGTTCCGCCCGCGCTCCTGCTTTTCCTGGCCTTCGACTCGATCAGGTTGTTGAACATGATTCGATCCTATCCTCTCTCGAAAAAGCAATGGATGAGACGGGATCGCGCCCGCCCGCTCGCAGCGATTCAAGTTCCAAGCAATTCAAGTTCTTATTGAACGTACCTCGGCCGGGCACCGATGGAATCCGGCGCGGATTAAGGTTCGATGAAGCTTTTCGGGGCGTCTTCCGCGGCCAGAGGCAGCGTCACGGTGAACAGACTTCCCTTTCCCAGGCGGGAAGTGACCGTCAAAGTACCGCCGTGCGCCTGCGCGATCCACTGGCTGATCGCCAGCCCGAGGCCGGATCCACCCCCGCCGCCTTCGCCATCGCGCCCGCGCGCGATGTTGCGTGAGCGGACGCGGTCCGCCCGCCAGAACCTGTCGAAGACGTACGGTATGTCCGCGGCGGCTATTCCCATACCCGTGTCGCGCACCGCGAACGCGGCATGGTCCGGGTGGCAGCCGAGTCCGATGTCCACGCGGCCCCCCGCGGCCGTGTACTTGATCGCATTCGTCACGAGGTTGAGGAAAAGCTGGCGCAGCCGCGGCGGGTCCCCCATCACTACCGCCTCCGCGGTGAACGGCATGCTCACTTCTACCCCGGCCGACTCCCCCAGGATCAGCGCGGTCTCGTACACATCCCGGACGATCGGCGCGAGCGACACGGCCTCGAGATGCAGGTCGAAGCGGCCCTCGTCCGCGCGCGCCAGCGTCAACAGCGTCTCGACGAGGTCGGCCATTCGCGCGGTCTCATGCAGCGCCTCTTCCAGCGCGACCAGCTTCTCGGATTTCGTCGCGCCGTCGCTCATCGCTCGCTCGACGTCCGCGCGCAGCACCGCGAGCGGCGTCTTGAGCTCGTGGCTGGCGTCCGCGGTGAATCGCCGCAGCCCGAGGAAAGACTGCTCCAGCCGGTCGATCATCGCGTTCAGCGTCGTCACGAGGTCCGACAGCTCGGCGCGGCTGTCGTCTACCGGCAGACGCCGGTGCAGACTGCGCCCGTCGGTCATCGCCGCGACTTCGTCGGTTATTCGCCGGAGCTGCTCGAACGGCTTGCCCAGCGTCCCCCACACGGCGACGAGCGCCGCGGCCAGGATGAGGGGAAAGAGGAAGAACAACGTGATGAGATACTCCCTCGGAGCTTCCAGTCTGCCGCCCGCGTGCACGCCGGCGATGACGCGCGTGAGCACCGTGCTGGGCGTACCGATGGATCTCGCCACGAGCAGCACCCCGCCGTCAACGTCGAGCAATGCGGCCGGACCGTCATCCGGGACCTCGGGCAGTCCGGCCTCGATCGCGGACCAGTCGTCGCGATCGAGCCGCATGAGGCTCGCCGAGGCGAACACCACATTGTTGTTCTGGTCTATCACTATGAGGTAATCGGGCAGCGCCTCGAAGATCCGCCACAAACGCGGCGCCAGCACACGGCGCAGCGGCGCGCCCTCGGCTCCCATCAGCGGCTCCTCCGTGAGCGGGTCGCCAGCGACGGCCGCCTCCTGGATCACCCGAGCGGCGAGCGACGCCTGCGAGGCGGCGTACGCGCTGAGATCACGGTAGACGTACGCGCGCCGGGAGAGCCACAGCGATGTCGTGACAGCCGCCAGCGCGGCGGAGAGCGTGGCCGCGAATATGAGCGTGAGGCGCAGGCGCGTGGACATGACGAGAAGCTATTGGCTATTGGCTATTGGCTATTGGCTATTGGCTATTGGCTATTGGCCAACAGCTCATGCCTCTGCGGGATCGCGAATGGCGTAGCCGACGCCGCGCACAGTAGAAATCAGCTTCCGCGACCGACCCGCGTCGACCTTCTTCCGCAGGTGGTTGATCACCACGTCCACGATGTTGGTGCCGGGATCGAAATGATAGCCCCAGGCGTACTCGGTGATGAGCGTACGGCTCATTACCCGTCCGGGGTGGCGCATGAGATACTCCAGGACCGTGTACTCTTTCGGCGTCAGCTCCACGGGATTTTCGGCGCGGGTGACCTTCCGAGTCGCACGGTCGAGCACGAGATCGGCCACGCGCAACTCGGGGAGCGCGAGCGCCGCGGGCCGGCGCGCGATCGCCTCCACCCGCGCAAGTAGTTCCTCCAGCGCGAACGGCTTGGTCACATAGTCGTCCGCCCCGGCGCGGAGCGCGTCGACCTTCGCGTCCACGGCGTCCTGCGCGGTGAGCACCAGCACCGGCTTCTCGAAGCCGCGACCGCGGAGATCGCGCAGTACTTCCATGCCGGACTTGCCGGGAAGCCGCATGTCGAGAACGATGACGTCGTACGAGCCCGCTTCTGCCTGCTGCTGCCCCTCGTCGCCCGAGGTGACCAGATCGACCTGCCAGCTCTGCTCTTCCAGCCCCCGCTTCACGAACGTCCCGACGGTCGGATCGTCCTCGATTACGAGCACCCTCATCCGCTCTGCGCGTCGCGGGGACGGACGAATCCGTATTCGCGAATCTTTCTGTACAAGGTCTTGGATGATATCCCCAGCCTCGCAGCGGCATTGCCCTGATGCCAGTTCGTCTCCGTCAGAACCGCCTGGATGTGCTGCCGCTCGAGCTCGGCCAGCGGTAGGTTCCACGACGATGGCGTGGCTCGACCCACGACGGCCGGCAGCGGCAGCTCCTGCCTGCCTATCACGTCTCCTCCATCCAGCATGGCCACCCGCTCGACAATGTTCTTGAGCTCGACCACGTTACCCGGCCAGCTGTACTGCGACAGGGCGGTGATGGCCTCGGCGTCGAACGCGCGGCTCTTTCCGCCGGAATACTTCTCCAGAAAATATTCCGCCAGCAGGACCACGTCGCCTGGCCGCTCGCGCAGCGGAGGAATGTCTATCCGGTGAGCGGACAGCTCGCTCAGGAGCGCCGCGGAGAACGCGCCCGCCGACACAGCAACGGCCAAGTCGCGGGACGTCGTCGCGATCAATCGCGCAGAAGTGTGAATCAGGTCTTCGCCGCCGGCGCGCACGAAGCAGCTGGAAGTCAGCAGGCCCAGCAGCTTCTTCTGCAAGGCCGACGTCAGGGCGTGCGCGTTGCCGAGCACCACCGTTCCGGTGCGCGCCGTCTCGAATGCACCCGGACACGCGCGGTTCGCGCCGGGATGGCTCCCGGCTTCGTGCCCGAAGAGCGCGCTGTCCACGTCGTATTCCGTGGGTCCATCCGCATCAACGGCGACCAGCTCGCTCGCGAGGGAGGCCAAGTGGATGTCCCGAACGAAGACTTCCTTGCCCGTGCCGCGCTCGCCGGTGATCAACACCGGCAGTCTGCTGTCGGCGATCTCCGGCACCCTGTCCATCGCGGCCAGCACCCGCGGATCCAGGCTGATGATCGGATCGCTGTCGGCCGCTTTACCCAGAGCGGACTGCAGGCGCGAGTTCTCGGCAGCGAGATCCCGTTTCTCCCCCGCCTTCTGCACTACGACTTCAATCTCATCCATCCGGAACGGCTTGGTCACGTAGCCGTATGCGCCGAGTTTCACGGCCGTAATCGCTGTGTCTACGGTACCATGGCCCGTCATGATCACTACTTCGGGCGGGTCCGGCTCGTTGCGCATCTGACGCAGGACCTCAAGCCCGTCGATCCCCGGCATGTTGATGTCCACCAGAGCGACGTCGAACACCCGCCCCCTCAGGCATGCCAGCGCCGACGTGCCGTCCCCAACCGCCACGGTCGCGTGTCCCTTGCTCTTGAGAAATCGCTCGAGCACAGCACGGAGGCTTTCTTCATCCTCCGCAATTAGAACATTGCGCTGGGAGATACGAAGCTCCTGTTGAGTTGAACGAAGGGTATTGCCCGGACCGCAATCGGCAAAGATGACCGAACCGGGCTTCTGGTCGTGCCAGCTTGGCAGACTGGGAAGACCTCGGACAAGCGCTGATCGTCAGTGGACTTCCGTCCAGGCGCGCTCCGTGAGTCGCCGCGGGTTCGCCGAACCGGCGATGGCCTTCTCGACTGCGCAGCTGGAGTACGTGATCGTCGCGTCGCCAAGCACCGTGTTCTGCTCGAGATCTACGTTCGCGGCCATGACGCCGCCATTCAGCTTACCGCCGGTGCCCGTGCTCTTGATGCGGCCGCGCACTATGACCGGGCCATAAAACTCGAATCCTCCGGAGATCTCGAGGTCGCCGTCCACCAGGAGGATCCCCTGCCCCATGTTGCCGGACAACTTCAGCGTGCTGGTCGACCCTATCGCGTAAATGATCGGAAAGTAATTCTCGCACGGGTTCGCCGGACTGGTGTGCAGGGGAGCTCCCCAGTTGGACGCCGCGGACTTGTCGCAAGCGCCGTCGGTGACGACCGGGTCGATCTGGCTGAGCGTCACGGTGCCGTTAATGATCTTGTTGGCGGCGGCCGTGAGCGTCTCCCAACCTTCGTCCCCGAAGCCGAAGTATTTCGTCGTGTCCCCGGCGGCCGGATCCTGCAGGATTCGGGGAGAACCCTGCACGCACAGGCCTCCACTGCACCCCGAGTACGTAATCAGCGTCGAGTCGGAGGTGGCCACGCCGGCGAGTGTGTCGCTCGCCGCGGGACAGTCGCCCCAGCCTGCCGGATTAGTGTTGCTTCCGTTGATGAGGGAGCTGCCGCCGATCTGCGTGGAGCCACGGACGGTCAGCGCGCCGAGGAAGTCGAAGTCCGGCGACGACAGGCGGACGCTCAGCAGCGTTTGCTTGCGCGACCGCGCGAGCCGTCCGCTGCCAGCGGTCGCGGTGGACAGCATCGAGTACGCCTGACTCGTGAGCTTGGTCACGACCACCGTGTCCACCCAGCCCGTGCCGGAGTACGCCATGGTGTCCATCCCACCCACGGGAAGCGCGAACATCACCGACGCGTCCCAGCTCGCGAGCGTCGTGTTCAGTCCCAGCTCGGCGGCGCGGAACGCCCGCTCGTGGACCAGGGAGCCGCTGCTGATCTGGCTCTCCTGCGTGGAAACGAAGAACACTCCCGCAATCAACGCTCCTATCACTACTATGCCGCCGAGCGCGGCGACGATAGCGATTCCGGCGCGATCGCGAGCGCTTTCGGTAGGACGCACGGGATGCGCGGTCACTGCCGGTTCCGGATGGCGACGCTGAAGCGCAGCGAATCGCCTATCTGCGTGGTGTTGTAGCCGCCCATGTCCACGACCCCCTTCGTTTGTCCGCGGACGACGATGCTCACCTGCACTATGCTGGCCGGAACGGTCGTCACCGCGCCGGCCGCATCCTGGTAGCTGAACGATACGCCTGAATTCGCTCCGCCGCCGGGCAGGAAGGGACCGGCGATCGGCTGAGGATCTCCGACACAATCGGGCGAGCAATAGCCGAGGTACCAGGCGTCGTCCTGAGCCTGGAACAGAGTGTACCGCGTACGGCGGAGAAAGCGCAGCGGCGTGCCGACGCTGAGGTTCGCACCGAGCGGAGTGCTCAGCGAGAACGAGTACCGCTCAGTGACCAGATCGGCGTTTCCTGTGAGTTCTCCGCACGGCAGCACGGATGTACTGGGCGGTCCTGTAATTCCGTACGGCACCCATGCGTCATCGCTCGCCGCTTCGGTCAGTCCGTCGTGATACACGTACACCGTGTCGCCCGCACTCGGCGTCATCGTGAAGCTGGCCAGTGTGTTGTTGTTGGCCAGCACGAGCGGAGGAATGGAGATTACATACGCGCCGGGTACGGCCACGCACGCAACGGCCTGGCCAATGGTGGCCCAGAAGACCATGGACGTGTCGGAGAC
The DNA here is from genome assembly GCA_964350145.1 of uncultured Gemmatimonadaceae bacterium. Classification (GTDB taxonomy): domain Bacteria; phylum Gemmatimonadota; class Gemmatimonadetes; order Gemmatimonadales; family Gemmatimonadaceae; genus JACDCY01. The sequence continues at coordinate 19,206 of CAYGJL010000042.1, read as the reverse complement.
CGCTAGGATGTCGCCGCCGATCGTAGAAACGCCCCGCAGGTCCGAGGGAATGATGCCCGCCGCCTGCCGGATCTGGCTGCGGGTCTCGATCAGGTCGGCGATGCCGCGATAGAATCGCTGCTGTCTCACCAGCACCGACATCAGCCCGCCGATGACGATGCTGGAGAGCGCGAGGACCACCATCAGCTCGATCAGGGAGAATCCGCGTCTGGCGCCGCGCGGCCGGATCACTGCGTGCACGCGACTACCGTGTGAATGCCGACCTTCTTCGTGCCGGACGAGCTCTCGAACGCAACCGTATCGTAAACCGTCTTGGCGCGCAGCCCGAGATTCGCCACCGTCCACGTCTCCGCCATGCCGCGCACGGTGGCGCTGCCGCTGGTGATGGACGCGCACGGATCGCCTTCCAGCTGCTCGAAGCGCGACTGCGCGATCGAGGCGGCGATCGTCTGGTACGTGCCTCCTTTCATCTGCTTGAGCACCACGGCGCCAACCCCCGCCAGCCCGAGCAGTCCGATCGTGAGCATCAACATCGCCACTATCAGCTCCACGATGGTAAAGCCCGGCCGGCCGCCACGCCGTGAGCTGCGTCCACCCGCCTTCACTGGAGCTCGCATTTCGGCGAGATCATGCCGAACCTGGTCACGCACGTGGAATCCGACGCGGACGCGCGAGTGACAACGAACTTCGAGGTCTGCGCCGGATAGATGGCGAATCCCCGCGCGTCGAATACGATTGAGTCCGTGGTGGAAGTCAGGTCTACGTTGAAAGTCTCATGCAGCGGGATTGGTGGCGCCACGACCTCCGGCGCGCCCGGCTGTTGAATCTCGATCCACATCGTATCCGAACGAACCTTGAAGTTGGCCCGCAGCCCGCGACGGATCGCCGCGGCCCTGGTCGTGGCGACGTAGGCTCCGATCTGCTGGGTCGCGGACCGCACCGACGCCCTGTCTCTGAGGGCGCCGAGCTTGGGCGCGCCGACCGCCATGATGATCCCCATCACGACGACGGCGATCATCACCTCCACCAAGGTAAATCCGCGCTGTCTCCCCATTACGATAATGGACGGGCCAGCGGCACCTCCCGTCACAATTCTCGCCGCGGAGTCAAGTCGCGAACTGGCAACGCGATAGCTCGCCGATTTTCAGCTCGAGTGGTCGTGGACGGCCTTCCAGCCGGCCGCTGTCCGAACCCAGACCAAGGTGAACCAGCCGGACTGGTCCGGCTCCCCGCCGCCGCTGAGAATGAAGCGCCCGGTCTCGAGCGCCGCATTCGCGTCGAGCCGGCGAATCGTCACCTGCTCGAAACGGAGCTGCTGCTTCGGCTGGCCGTCACGGAAATAGGTCGTAGCGAACGCCTGCTCCACCGCGGCGACGCCGGGACGCGGTCCGTTCCTGGTCATGAAGGTCACGCTGTCCACGTAAAGCGCGACGTGGCCTTTCAGGTCCCCGCGATTCCATGCGCCGGCCGACGCGGTCGTCGCCGCTAGTATTGCGGCCTCGTCCGCCGCCCATGCGGAAGCGGACGAGCCGTCTCGCTGGACGCGGACCGAGCACGCTGTCAGCGCCGCAAGGGCGAGGACGGGCAGACCGCGCAACAGTACATATGAGCGCATTTGGTGTTTGCTCCTACTGCCGGGGCGACGTGGGCGCTGAGGGCGGGGCGGGCAACGGCTCCCGCGGCAACAACGCCGGCCTGTTCGCCGCGTGATATACGAAGCTCGCAACGATGACCGCGTTCTTCTTGAGATCGTCCGCGATCAGCCGGTCGTAGCTGTCCATGTTCGAATGGTGCGTGCGGCTGCCGTATTCGATCCCGTCCTGGATGAACTGAAAGCCCGGTAGCCCGACCGCGTCGAAGGCCTGGTGATCCGTCCCGCCCGTGTTCCGGATGGTAATGGTGGTCATGCCAAGGTCGTTGAACGGCTCCATCCACGCGCGGAAGACCGGACCGATCGCCTCGTTCCCCTGCAGGTAAATGCCGCGAAACTTTCCGGTCCCGTTGTCCATGTTGAAGTAGGCCTGGAACTTCGCGTGATCCGGCTTGAGCCACATCGTAGCGCGGTCCGCGAAGTGATTGTTCACATACGCGCGCGAGCCGAGCAGCCCCTGCTCTTCTCCGGTCCACAGCGCGAGGCGGACCGTTCTCCGGAGCGGCAGGTTGAGCGCTTTTAGGATGCGCATCGCCTCGAGCATCACCGCGCTCCCCGACGCGTTGTCGGTAGCGCCCGTAGCGTAGTGCCACGAATCGAAGTGGGCGCCGAGCATAACGACTTCGTCCTTCTTGTCGGTGCCAGGGATCTCCGCGATCACGTTGTACGCAGAGCGGTCCTCATGCGCCATGCTCTGCACGAACATCTCGAGCACGACCGGGAGCCCCTTCGCGAGCGTGCGCGCGATCCTATTGTAGTGCTCCGCGGCGAAGCCGATCCCGATCAGGTTGGAAAGCGCGTCCTGGCTGCGCGCGCCGACGGAGGCAGCCCCGAACACGGTCCCGAAATCGTTGCGCGGGCTGCTCGATACGACAGCCGCCACGCCTTCACTCTCGAAAAACTGGAGCCGTGCGGCGGCTGACAGAGTGCCCCGGGGTTGCGGCGGGCGGTACTGGCCTTCGCCCGGCGAGGCGGGCGGCCTGGCGATCGCTTCGAGCGCGCTGTCCGAGTAGCGCTGCGCATCCGGCCAGAAGCGCTGCGCGACGCTGGGCGGATCAGTGATCAGCACGAACTTGCCGCGGAGCTTGCCAGCGTACTTCGCGAAGCCGCTGGAATCGGTTAGGTCGTTCACCATCACCGCTTCCCCACGCACCCATCCGTTCGTGCTCGGCGTCCAGGCGGCGACGTTGGCGATGATCGGATACGCCTGTGGCTCGACCGCGCGCACGAACAGCGCCTGGTTGCTCCAGCCGATACCGAACGTGCCCCACGGCTCCAGCCGCGCGTTGGGGATCCCCCACGCAGCCAGGCGCTGAATCGTCCAGTTCGCCGCGGCGCGCATGTTGGGCGAGTTGGTGAGGCGTGGGCCGTACACGTCGGTCAGCCAACTCGCGGTCTCCATGACCTGCGAGCGGTTGAATCCTTCGTCGCGGATGCGCGAAACAACCGCCGTGTCCACACGCTCGGCGGCCTGAGCCGCCAAGGGCGCCGGCGCGAAAGTCGAAAGTGCCAGTACGCCGGCGGCGAAACGGGCGTGGAGTCGGACAGAGATTGCGCGTGCCATGAGTGTCCTCTGAGGGAGTTCTACCGTGAGCGAAAGATACGACGAGTTTTCGGCGGTCGTGAGCCCCGCGGGGCTCTGTGGAACGCCGGTTTTGCAGCATGCCGCAAACCGTTGCAGAAAGCAGTACCGCGGGGAAAAATCCGGTCGCCATTTCCTGTTTTACCACAACCCGTGTTGGCACGTCCCAAAAATGAGCGAGCCTTTTGGGTCGCGGAAGTTCGTCCGAGGCGCACTACGTCTTTCCGGAGATTGTCATGCGTACCAATCAGAGCGGTCACTCCACACTGCGCTCCATGGTCCGACACGCGGCCACGATCCTGTTCTACGGTCTCGCCGCGCTGGGATTCATGCGGTGTACTGATTGACCTATATCAAGGCCTCTAGTTCGATGTCGAGCGGAAGGGGCGTTACTTATTGCAACGGATCTGGCGGTGACGCTCGAATTCCGGCATTTTCGCCAACCGCTATCGGAGGTGGGCCCATGTACCGCACCGCTCAGCTACTCCTTGCCTTGGGTTGCTTCGCTTTGGTCGGCTGCTCTGGTTCAGATCAGGGACCTCTCGAACCCATTGTGCCGAAGGCCAATGCCCTGCTTGGACGCATCGCTTTCGATGAGTCATGCTCGGGGTGCCATGCCTCGCGCGATGGATTCGACCTCAAGACGTTCGCCTTTACCGATACGACCATCATCCGACGCGCCGTGGGTCACGTCGATTCGACGACCGCGCGTAACATCGTCGCTTATATCCGTAGCATCCCGGCCCCGGTCAACGAAGAGAACATGTCGCTGTTTCAGCCCAAGGCCGCGACGGTCGGCAGCGACATTGAGTTTTCAATCGCGCTTTTTGGCCGGGACCAATGGCCAACCGATCTGACGACGGCCGGTCTGGCAGCAATCGATCCTCGCGCGGTTCGAATCGCGATCCGGCTCCCGATCTGGTCGGACGAAGCATCCAACAAGGACTGGATGCCGGACTCGCCGCTGCCGCCGGGCGTGCTGCACTACGCGGGGGGCGCGGCCGCTGCCGCGGTCGCCGGCTACCAAGCGGCGCCGACACGGGAGAACCTGATGCGCGCGGTCGCCGCTCTCAGAACCGCCGATCGCGCGAGCGCGAACCCCGCCGCCCCCTGCATGCTCGAGGATACGTCGCGCGTGAACTACCGGGAATGTTTTGAAGTTCGCCGCTGGACATCCACGCTCGTCGCGCTCCACCTCCTTCGCAGTGGAATGGACGTCAACCTAGGTGGCACGGTTCACGACATCTGGTGGGATGTCGGCAATGCCGCGCGAAAGTCCCGCGCCGATCGCACCGTGCCAATCGCCAATCCTGTCGAGAATTGGACGAGCTGGATGTTTCTGGGCTGGAGCTTTGATCCGTCGCGCCATTCCAGCTCGTACACGGGCGGCGGCTTCCGCCAGCTAGGGCTGATGCGCCACGCGACGTTCGTCGCGCTACGAAGTCAGGTTGCACGTCCGCGAAACAGTCTCAGCGTATACGAAGATCTCGTGAATGCCGTCCGGTTCTCGCCGTCCAGCTGGACCTCGCCGGTCGCGAGCTCCGGGCTACGTCACCTGACTGAGCGTCTTACCGGCGGGGATCGCCCGAACACTGCTGAGCAACTCGCTATGGCGGTCACATCGGTCAACGCAGCCCTGACCGAGGCCTACAAGAAGGTGCCAGCAGCCGACCGCCCGGCACTCACGGCTCTCGCGCAGCCGGTACTCGCGGCCCTGAGCAAGCCGTAGTCCGGCCCACGGGCGGAGCATGGAAAAAGGCCCGAAAGCGCAGGTAGCGATCGGGCCTAACGATACAGGAATGGAGCGGAGGGGAATCGAACCCCTGACCCCCTGCTTGCAAAGCAGGTGCTCCCCCAACTGAGCTACCGCCCCGAAGAACGGAATATAGTGATTAGTGATTTGTAGTTGGTGATTGGTGACGACCGGGTTGCTGTTACTAGCCACCAATCACCAATCACCAATCACGGCTATTCGTGCGCGGGCAGCGGCTCCGCGCGCTCTCCCGAGTTGTAGCCGCGTAGCCTACTTCCGGATCTTTTTCACCCGGGCCGACGCTGCCCAGTATAGGGATTCGGAATCGAGGGCGATGTCCGAAGCGGCGTCATTCGATACCATTGTCGTACCTTCGAACGTAGAGAGGCGGAAGCGGCGGATCGTTCCGGCGTCGATGACGTACAGACTCGTCCCGTCGGTTATCAGCCGCGTCACATTCGTGAGCCCTGACGCTCGCGTAGAGGCCGGGCCGCCAGTAGTTGGAGCGCTGCGGATGGTCTGGCCTTCGCTCCAGTACAATGTCCCGCCAATAACCAGCATCCGCTTCGCCGTCGATCCGACGCCGGAAACGACACCAGTGGCCGGCCCTCCATCGACCGACATTCGCTTTATCGCGTACCCGGAGCTCGCGGTGTCGCTGAAGTAGAGGTAGCCACCGGCTGCGGCGATTGTCGTCGGCCGTCGGTCCAGCAGTCTCAGCTTCGCTCCGTCGCTCTTGCGGATACGAGTAACACACTCAAACACGAGATAGCCGTCGGTGAGCAGAAAGAGATAGGTATCATCGTCTTTCACCTCGACCGGCATCTCTGTCGGCCGATAGTGCGGGGGTGCGGGATTGATACACGCGGAGGAGGCGAGAAACGCCGCGCTGTCTCCAGGCGCGGCAATTTTTCGGACGGTTGCTGGCGGGAATCCACCGTAGGAGCCATATACGTGCGCGCCGCTGGTGATCAGCACGGTGGGGAGGGTGGGGCTCGCCCCCCACGGCGTGAAATGCGCGGCAGTGCTTCCACCCGTCGTGGGAACGCTGAGCAGATACTCAAACTGCTCATAGCGCGCGACCAAGGGCGGTGAGAAGAAGTACACGCGTCCGCCGCTGATCGTGAGGCTGGAAACCGGCCGTGCGATCCAAGTCACCACGCCCACGGCGGACACGTCGAAGGGCGAGCTCGTCACCGGTGTCAAACCGGGGGAGCTCGCGGCAAGCCTATAGCCGCTCGCAGCGACGTCCAACGTGAGCTGGTTAAACGTGGCGACGCCATTTACCGATGTCGCGGTTTTTGTGCCTTCCAGCGTCGCTCCGCCGGGGTTAGTGCCGAGTGACAGCGAAATCAAGCCGGTGCTCGTGGGCACGGTATTGCCGTAGCGATCACTAATGGCCACGCGGACGGGACTCATGGTGACCAGATATCCGGCCTCCACGGGTAGCGCGACGATCGCGAGCTTCGTGGGCGCGCCCGCTGTGACTGCGAACTGCACCGTACCGGTGCGCGACACGGCGTCGGACGCGGCGATTGTCGTCGTTGCCGCCGTCAGAAGCGTATCGAGCGTGAAAGCGACAGTCGCGATACCGGCCGCGTTCGTCTGTGACGTCGCGCTGGAGAAAGTCCCGGAGGTGCCGCTTAGCGACCACGTGACAGTCTCGCCACTCCGTGCTACGGCGTTACCGGCGGCGTCCGTCAGCTGTGCCGTAAATGTCACGGTAGAACCGGCGGCCGCACTGGCGGCGCTCGATGTCACCACGTACGAGCCGATCCGCCCGAAGGCTGTCAATGTGATGGGGCTCCCGCCGACGCCGTCCGCGGATGCCGCGAGCGTGTTCGTACCGGGGGCAGTCCCGAGTGCCCACGCGCCCGGTTGAGCTATGCCCTCGCTGTTCGTCAACTGGGATGCGCCGCTCACCACCCCGCCACCGGACGTCACCGTGAAAACCACCGTGGCGCCGCTTACAGGGTTGCCGTGCGTATCAACCACGCGCACGCCCGGAGGCGGCAGGAGATCGAGTCCCGCGGTACCCTGTGCACTGTCCCCGCCTGCCTTCTGCAGCGTTGACCCGCTTATCGGTTCGCCCGGACCGTCGCCACACGAAAGCGCGAACAAGACCGAAACTGCAGCGAAGGCAATCGGGGTGCCGCTGCACTTCAGCGTTGGCCTACAACTCGATCCCGCGACGACAGCGCTGTTACACACCCCTGAACGATAGCCGTGTGGCCGGCTAGCGGTAATCACATGGAGCGGAGCAGTAGAACGCCACCAACAACCAATACCTAATACCCCAAAAAACTCTTATTCGTGCGCCGGCAGCGGCTCCATCGTCTTCGGATCCACCGGGACCTGCACTTCATCCCGATACGGTGAGGTGATCAGCGTCACGCGCATTCGCGGAAACGCGTCCATGAACGCGATGTAGCAAAGTCCCCACGCGCCCAGGTAACCGAGTCCGATCGCGAGCTCCCACACGCCGAACGGCAGATTCGCCGCGACGCCGTAGATGGACGGATAGATCTCGAGGTACCTGTGGAACCAGAGCCCGACGACCGTGCTGGTTGCGAACAACGCCATCGTCGGCAAGTACACCTTGGCGGCGCGCGACAGTAGTCCGAAGAACGGCAGCACGAACATCAGCGCCACGACCGTGAGCGAAAGCCCGATCCACGGGTCCATCAGCCGGAGGCGCATCCAGTGCGTCTCCTCGGAGATGTTGCCGTACCAGATCACCAGGTACTGGGCGAACGTGATGTAGCCCCAGAACGCGGTGAAGGCGAAGCACAGCTTCCCAAGATCGTGGAAGTGGTGCTCGGTGATCAGGTCGTCGCGGCGCAAATGCTTGCGCCACGCAATCGTGAGCAGTGTGAAGCTCGCGAGCATCGCGACCCACCCGCTCATGAACACCCACCAGCCATACATCGTGCTGAAGAAGTGAGGGTCCAGCGACATGGACAGGTCCCACGCCAGCACGATCCAGCCGAACACGAACGCGAAGCCGAGGAACACGGCGAGCTTGCCCTGCAGCGAGTGCGTCGAGTGGATCTCGCGCCGCTCGTCCCGGAACCCGCGCCGCATCCGCTCGCGCAGCGCCCGCGCCCACCTGGCGCCGCCCTCGGGCGAGTGACCAACGTCGAGTCGCACGGAGGTATAGATGTACCAGACGCTCATCGCCGTGAGGATCGCGTACACGCCGATCACGCGCAGCGTGAAGAACAACGTGTTGCCCAGGTACAGCTGCTTCTCCGGCCCGGGGATGGGCTCGTGCGTCCACGGGAAGATGTGTCCCTTGCCGAAGCTGATGAGCAGCAACAGGATCACGAACGCGACCGGCAGCCACGCTACGTACCCTTCGAGGAAACGAATCACCGTGCGCGACCAGCGCGCGGTCGTGATCCGCTGCACGGCGACGAACATCACGCCCGCGGACGAGATCGTGGTGAACACCAGCCAGTTGAAGTGCATTGACTGCCAGGCGCGGTCCGGCGCGAGGAACAACCCCACGACGAACGCGAGCAGGCCGATCGCGGCCAGGACGATACACGCGGTCTTGATCCACGCGGCGACCGGCTTCGAAGTGCCCGCGAGAATCTCGTCGCGCGTGAGGTGCGGCGCGTGCGTGTGAAGGCTCATGGCTGAGGCCTCGCTGGCGAATTGAAATACGGCGACGGCCGCGTCGGACCCCGGCGCGTCGCGCCCGGGACCTTGTCCCCGGTCACGCCGGGCGCGGCGAGCGGCCCCACTTCCACGACCGCTCCGCTCTGCAGCGCGCGCACGTAATTCACCACGTCCCACCGGTCCAACTCTTCGATCCGGTTGTAGGTCGGCATCAACCCGCGCCCGTTGCGAATCATCCCGTAGATGTATCCGTCGCTCCGCGCGCGCGTGGCGTCGCCCGTGATCGCGATTCCCGGGAACCCATACTTGATCACGGGGCCGTCGCCCACCCCCCGGTCGCCGTGACACACGGCGCAGTTGATCTGGTAGTACATCCGGCCGTTGGCGAGCGAGGCCGCGCTCGCCGGCGATGGATTCACCAGCCCGGACATCGAGTCCACCGTGGTCGGCATCCCGCTGTACGAGACCTCGAAGCCGCTCACGGCCATCCCCGAGACCGGGACCGATCCCTGCGGGTTCCCGCGCGTGGCAGTGAGCGTGTCCGGACTCGCCCACGGATAGATCACCGGCTGCTTCTTGAAGTCCGAGAACCACTCGCACCCGCCGAGCGGAATAAGTGCCAGCAGTAGCGCACGGGACGCGAGCCTGCGATAGCGATGCGGAGCTGCGCCGGCAGAGGCGGCGTGAGCGTTCGCAAGGCCGCCGGTCACGGCGCCGCAGCGAACGGCTCTAGCCGCCGACGCCGGCAAAGCCCGCAGCGCGGTCCATGGCGAGCTAGCGTTCACGCCGCACCTCGCTCGCGCCTTTCTCGCGCAGCAGATCCTCGCACTTCGCCGCGTCCTCCGGGTCACATTCCACCCACACTCCGAAATCCCCGTGGCTGAATCGCGCGTCGTACCCGACGGTGTGCGTCACCTTGGGCAGCCGCGAGTTGATGAACATTCCCGCAACCGTGGACAGCGCTCCGACCAGCACCATCACCTCGAAGCCGATGATCGTGTACGGCACCCACGACGCGATGGGCTTGCCGCCCACCACCAGCGGCCAATAGTCCGAGACCCAAATCGCGATCCAGTAGCCGAACGTCACGCCCAGCAGCCCGCCGATGAGCGTGAACTTCCGCACCGCGCTCGGGCCAGCCGAGATCACGTGCTCCAGCTCGTGCCGCGGCGTGGGCGAATACACCGTGATCGGGCCGTAGTCGGCCCGCTTCAGCTCCTCGATCGCCTCGACCGCCATGTCCAGCTCGCGGAAATGCCCGAGTACGCCGCGCATTACTCGTGCTCTCCCGGAGTCTCACGCTCGAACGCGAGATGCTGCCCAGCAGTATCAATGCCGTGATCGTGCGGCTTCCTGAGCCGCGGTTTCACGATCTCCTTCACCTCGGCGATCGCGATTACCGGGAACTGCTTGATGAACAGCAGGAACCACATGCTGAACCAGCCGAAGCTTCCCGCCAGAATCGCCATGTCGACCCACGTCACACGGTAGCCGGACCACTGCCACGGATTGTACTCGTGCGCCAGCGACGGGACGACGATCACAAACCGCTCGAACCACATCCCGATGTTGATGAAGATCGAGAGAATGAATAGCCAGGTCGTGTTCCGCCTGAGCCTCTGCGAGAACAGCGATAGGGGCAACACCATGTTGCACGTGTACAGGATCGCCGACGCCCACCAGTACTGGCCGAAGACGCGGTTCCAGAAATAGTCCTGCTCAACCTGGAGCCCGCTGTACCACGCGATAAACCACTCGACCATGTACGCGCAGCCGACGACCAGCGACGTGAACAGGGCAAGCTTCGCCGCCGCGTCAAGATGATTGAGCGTCACGTAGTGCTGTAGCCGGAACCACTTCCTGATCGGGATGATGATCGTGAAGACCATCCCAATGCCGGAGAAGATCGCGCCGGCCACGAAATACGGAGCGAAGATGGTCGTGTGCCAGCCCGGCGGCAGGCCCATCGCGAAGTCGAAGGAGACGACGGAGTGAACCGACAGCACCAGCGGCGTCGAGAACGCGGCGAGAAACAGGTACGCCCGCGCGAAGTGGCGCCATTCCCTGTCCGAATTCCGCCATCCGAGCGACAGCACGCCGTAGATCCGGCGGCGGATCGGGTTCTTCTCCCGGTCCCTCAGCACCGCGATGTCGGGGATCAACCCGATGTACAGGAACGTCGTCGAGACCGTGAGGTACGTGAGGATCGCGAACACGTCCCACACCAGCGGGCTCTTGAAGTTCGGCCAGATGTAGCGCCAGTTCGGATACGGGATCAGCCAGAAGAACTTCCACGGCCGCCCGAGGTGCAGGATCGGGAACAGTCCCGCGGTCATGACCGCAAACACCGTCATCGCTTCGGCGCAGCGATAAATCGTGGTTCGGAATCCCGCGCGGAACAGGTACAGGATCGCGGAGATCAACGTGCCCGCGTGGCCGATACCGACCCAGAAGACGAAGGTGATGATGTACACGCCCCACATCACCGGCGGGTTGTAGCCCGCGACTCCGAGCCCCGAGTAGATCTGGTACATCCACGCCGCGATGCCGATCAGGAGAAAGGCGACAGCGGTGAAAAGACCTATGTACCACCCGGCCGTCGGGCTCAGGGTCGCCGCGATCTCGTTGTCTACCTGCTCGTAGTCCCTGACGGCGGGAAGCTGCACGTCCGCCGACGCGATGTTGGGCCGGTGCAGCACCTCGAGATCGCGCGCGTCGTCCACGGGCTTGGCGGCGGCTGCCATTGCTAGTGCCCCGCCTGCGGAGCCGCGCCGGCCCCGGTCGTCGCGCCGGTCGCCGCCGTAGCGACACCCTCGCGCGGGTGGTTGACCTTCTTGAGATAGACCACCGCGGTATACGTGTTCAGCTCCTCGAACACGTGATACGCGCGCTCGTCGTCAATGAGCTTGGTGACAGCCCACGCGGAGTCGGCCGCGTCACCGAAGGTGATCGCGCGGGACGGGCACGCCTGCGCGCACGCCACCGTGAACTCGTCAGCCTCGAGCGGCCGCTTCTCGGAAGACGCGCGATGCTCGGCCTCGCGAATGCGCTGCACGCAGAAGGTGCACTTCTCCATCACGCCCTTGCCGCGCACCGTGACGTCCGGATTGAGCTGCCAGTTGAGCGGCTCCGGAAACGCATAGTGCGGCCGGTTCGGCTCGCCGTACCCGAACCAGTTGAAGTAGCGGACCTTGTACGGGCAGTTGTTGGAGCAGTAGCGCGTGCCGACGCACCGGTTGTACACCTGCACGTTCAGCCCGTCCGGCGCGTGATACGTCGCGTACACCGGGCACACCGGCTCGCACGGCGCGTTGCCGCAGTGCTGGCACAGCATCGGAATGAACCGCGTGTCGAAATCGCTCCCGCCGTCTTCTCCACCCTCGAAGTACCGCTCCAGCCGGATCCACGCCATCTCGCGGCTGCGGACGATGTTCGCGCCGAAGCCGGTACGGTCCGGGAACACCTTGGCGTTCTGCCAATCCGCACCGACGGTGGGAATGTTGTTCTCGGCGTAGCACGCGGTAACGCAGGCAGAGCAGCCGGTGCACCGCGCGAGGTCGATCGTCATCGCCCAGCGCCGCTTCGCCATCCCGCTCCAGTGATCGGGATGGTACATCCCCTTGTCGTTGGAGTTGGGATCGCCCAGGTCGCCCTGCGCGTCGTTCGCTACGGGCGCGCGCAGTCCCGGGAGGAACTCGCGGCTCGCCATCCCTTTCATCTCCGGCACGACATGTCCGTCTTCGCCGTGCCCACCTTCGTCCGCGCCGTGCGACTCGGCGGCTGCGGGCGCGGGCGCGTGGCCGAGCGAGCCGGCCGCGACGGCGCGCGCGATGCCGCGGCCGTGCTGGCGCGCCGAGCCTTCGGTCGTGACCAGCTCGTGATGCCCACCCGCCTTCGTCACCTGCGCCTTGGTGCTGACGTACGCCAGCGCGCCGCTCGAGTCGGCGGCGCCATCCGGGAGTAGATCGAGCGCATTCATTCCCGCTCGCGCGTACCGCCCCGAGTGATCCCGCCCGCGGCCGATCGCGATCGCGATCGTGTCATCGCGCACGCCGAGATAAACGAGCGCGGGCAGCGTGAGCGATCCCGCCGCAGTCTGCACCGTCAGGAGATCGCCATTCTCGACGTCGAGCCGCTCCGCCGCGCGCGGATGAATCTCGGCGACCGTCTGCCAGCAGATCTTGGTGACGGGATCAGGCATCTCCTGGAGCCACGGCTTGTTGGCGCCGCGCCCGTCACCGAGCAGCGGATGCTGGTACAGCATCAGGTACATGTCGCCGCGCGTGGACTCGATCGCAGGACTCGCCACCGCTGTGACTGCCGCGGCGCCCGTTCCGCCCGCGATGGTACCCGCGGTCACGCCGCTCGGCAGAGCTTCCGTGAGGCCGCGCGCTCCGCCCGGAAAGCGCGAGATCAGCCAATTGCGATAGGCCGGCTCGGGGGTCTGCGCTGCCGTGGAGGGGCTGCGGCGGGACAGCTCGAGCAGGACGTCGGCCGTAGCGCGCGTGTCGAACACCGGCTCCATCGCCGGCTGCTGGAGTCCGATCGTGCCTTGCACAGGCGCCGCGTCACCCCAGCTCTCCAGCGAATGATTGTCCGGCAGGATTAGATCGCACAGCTCCGTGGTTTCATCGGGCACGCTGGAGAAGCTGACCTTGAACGGAACCTTCGCGATCGCTTCCGCGACTCGCGCCGCCTTGCCGAACGCGTGCACCGGGTTGGCGCCGCGCACGATCAGCAGCGGAACGCTGCCTGCGCGCATCCGCTCCACGGCCGCGCGCACCACCGCCGGCGAATCCATGCCGTCGTATGCGGTCACTGCCTCGGCGACGTTCACGGTTGAGCCGACGTTCCCCGCATTGAGCGCATTTACCGCGAGCGCGAGCTGCATGGCTCCGGGTCCGTTGCCCCCGGCGAGCGCGAGGTTCGGACGCAGCGACGCGAAGTCGCGCTGAAGATTCGCCAGCTCCGCCGCGGAAGCACCCGAAGCCGACGCCGCATCGGCGACCGATATCTGACCGGCGAGCATGCGCGCGATCGCGATCTCGCTGCCGGGCTTGCACGGGATCCATTCGTCCGCGTTGAGACCCGTGAGCGACCGGCGCGGCCCCACGTAGATCAACCGCGGCGCGTTCGCCACGTCGGCGCGGGCGTCGGACCAGGCGAGCTGCTGCGAGACGCTCGGCCCCCAGCTGTCGAGGAAGTCCGCGCCGAACGAGATCACCACGCGCGCGGCGCGGAAGTCGTACCGCGGCCAGGAGACGCCGTAGCTCTGCCGGTTGGCGGCGATGGTTGCGAAATCGCTCTGCGCGTCGAAGCTGAGGTGCGGCGGCATGCCGAGCGCGCTCAACCACGCGTCCAGAAAACCGGGGAAGCTGCCGCTCTCGTGCTGGTTGATGAACACCGCCGACGCCGCGCGTCCGCCGGCACGCGTCTCGCCGAGCTTCTGCGCGAACAGCTGAAGCGCCTGCTCCCATGTGATCCGCTCGAGCGTCCCATTGCGCCGGACCATCGGTCCGCGGAAGCGGTCGGGGTTGTACAGCCCCTGCACCGCGGCCTGTCCGCGCGCGCAGATGGCGCCGCGACTGAGCGGGTGCCGCGGATTCCCTTCGACCTTGATGACACGCCCGTCGCGCGTCTCCGCCAGCACGCCGCACGCTGCCGAGCACTCGCGACATGTAGTCGCGTAGTAGTTCGACACTCCCGGCACCGTCTCGTCGGGCGAGACCAGGTACGGGATGAGCCGCTCGACTTCGCCGGTTCCGCAACCCACGGCAGCAGCCGTCGCCGTACCGGCACCGAGAACCTTGAGAAACTCGCGACGCTTTACGGTCATGTGGAGCTATTAGCTATTGGCTGTTGGCTCTTGGCTTGAAGCGGCTGTCTGTTGGCAGTTAGCCAATAGCCAATAGCCAATAGCCAACAGCGCTGTTTCAGTGGTGGCATGTCGAGCAATCGTATCTCGCCCTGAGCGGCGGATTGGATTTTCCGATGTGGCAGCTAACGCACCATCCCATTCCGAGTGTCTGGGACTGGGAGACCTGCGCCATGTCCTGCACGTTGCCGTGGCAGGTCTGGCAGGAGACACCGGCCCCGACGTGCCGCATGTGCGGAAACTTCACGTACTCCGGAAGCTTGTGGATGCGAACCCACGGCACCGGCTGCTGCCGCGTCCAGTATCCCGCGAGTTTCTGAATCTCCGGCTTGGCCGCGCCGGCCACAACGTGGCAGCCCATGCACGTGCTCATCGCCGGCATACCGGGATCGGGCGACTTGTTCGCCGCGAAGTGGCAGTACAGGCAGTTCATCTTCAGCGTCTGGACGTGGATCGGGTGCGGAAACCGGACCGGCTGCGTGGGGCTGTTCCCTGCGCGGGACGACGCTCCGCTGTACGCGGAGACGAGCGCCGCCAACGCGGCGAGCGCAAAGAATGCCGGAACTGCTGCCCACTGTCGCCGCAGTTTCATCAATCGTCGAGGGAGTGCATTTGGAGAGGCCTTGTGAAGTTTTTCACAAGGAGTCGGAATGAAGATTAGTCTGACGCTCTGCTCGCGCAAGCGTCCTCAGCACCTCGATCGCCATCGCGCGCAATAAATCCAGCTCGCGCGAATCGGGCGCGGCGCGGAATACCAGCGTTCTGACTGAGCGCATGATGTGCTCGTGGTTTCTCGTCTTGAAGAAATCGATGGCCTCGAGCGCTTTCTCCGCGTCGGCGAACATCAACTCGTAGTGCCCGGCCGTCGGCGGCGGGGCCTGCTTCCGCGGTGGAGGCAGGTCCCGCGTGGCGTCGGACGCGCGCAGGTGCAGCTCGTACGAGGCGAGCAGCACCGCCTGTGCCAGATTGAGCGAAGCGTGCCCGGTGGTCGGGATCGTCACGACGACGTGGCACATGTCCAACGCTTCGTTGGGGAGGCCGTGGTCCTCGCGGCCGAACAGCAGCGCCACCGGGCCGTCCCGCTCGAGCAGCTCCCGGGCGGCTTCCTTGGGAGTGGTGATCCGCCATTTCGCGGCCCGTCTGCGCGCCGAAAAGCCGGCGACGGCTACGCAATCGGCCACAGCTTCCTCGAGCGTGGGAAAATGCTCGATGGCGCCGATGATGTCCGCCGTGTCGTGGGCTATGCCCTCGAGGCGCCACGGATCGTACTCCACGGGTCGCACGAGCCGCAGCCTGGTGAGGCCCATGTTCTTCATCGCGCGCACGGCGGCGGCGATGTTGACCGGGTCCTGCGGCTCGTACAGGACTACGCGGACCGCGTCGAGCGCGGACCCGGTCATCTCTTCATCAGCTGCGGATCAGGGGATCGGCTTCCGCCCCGTGATGATTCGGTAGAGCACAACGATGATGGCGATGACGAGGAGGATGTGAATGAGACTGCCTCCGACCGGCATCACGAACGCGCCCAGCAACCACAGGATGAAGATGATTACGGCGATCGTCCACAGCATGAGCGAGCTCCTCTAGTAGAGTGAGTACTGCCTGCCCTGCGACAGCGCGTAGCCCTTTGGCAACAGTCGTACCGTTACAGCGGTGACTAGTGACTAGTCACAGTTTTCAGCGCGGTCCCCGCTCCACGAACTCCTTCTTCGGCAGATCTCCCTGGTGCAGCTGGATGCGGCCGAGCAGGATCCGTCCCGCGCGAACGTCGTGCCCCATGTCTATCAGGAGAATGGCGAGATCGCCACTCCCCCACAATAGACCGGCCAGAACTAACAGCCGGCTCATTTCGGCGAGCAGCGTCGGAATCGCCGCGCTCCCCTGGGCCACCAGCCCCGTGATTATCTCCGCCACGAGCAGCAGCAGGAGAATTATCGCCATCAGCTTGAACAGCTTGGACAGATACCGCAAGCCGACGTATGGCTCGAGATCGTCGGCACGCACCTGCATCGTCGGATCTCCCGGATGGTCGCGCTTCGGCGTGGTCCGGTGTTCGTCCTGCTCCGCTGCTGTGAAATCGCCTGTCATCGTGTTTCTCCGATTGCGGTCACCAACGCGCCCTGTACCCGCGCGTGTCGATGTGAGTAAAGGGGCCGTGGGCGGCGTTCGCCCGGTACACACCTATCCCGCCTATCAGCGAAGGATGTGCCCGTTCGACGCGCTCGGCCGCGGAACGAATGAATTGTGCGTCCCCGATGTCGACCCGGCCGTCCCGGTTCAGGTCGTCCATGCTGCCGTTGCCGTCGTTGTCAATGTAGATGTCGGCGGCGTCACCGTACATGTGCCGGCTGAGCGACGCCCGGCCGCGCGTGTCGCCCACTCCACTGTTGTACTGCGGCGTACGGAAGCCGCTCATCACGCGCACACCATTGGTGTTCACGCCCTGCTTGCGCAGCTCTTCCAGCACCAGCTCGAGCTTGTCCAGGAGCTTGGTCTCGAGCACCAGGTATTTCGGCCAGACGTTGAACTGGTCCTTGGGGAGAAAATCCCGCAGCCGGAAGTGCTCCGATACGTATGTATCGCGATTGTCCTGCGTGACTTCGATGAAGCCCCGCGGCGGCGCGTAGTTGCCCTTGGCGGCGGCGCCGCCCCGCGCCGAGGGCCAGTTGCCGATGTAGTACAGGCCGATCCGTCCGCCCTTGGCCGCGCTGGCCGGCTTGAGCGTGATGACGCGGAAGTCGGTCATCGGCTTGATGGCACTCCCGACTTTTATCGCGAGACTCCAGATGCCCGCCCGCCGGGGAGCGCGCGGCGCCGGGCCCGCCTCGGCGCCCGCGACCGTCACGATCGCGCCGCTCGGGAGCGTGTCCCGCAGGATCGGGGCGCCCTCGGCGGAGAACTGCGCGCGGAGCCGGCCGCTCTCGCCGCGTAGCGGCACGAACGCGTTAACCACGGCATCGGTGAGGTACGCGGTGGACGTCGCATTCGGCGCCGTCATGGCGGCCGCGATCGCCGATGCCGCGGGCGCGACGACCGTGCTGTCGCCGCCGTTCGCGGGCGCCGGCCGCGCCGTGGCGATGGACCACGACCATCCCATCGCAATGAGCAGGACGAACGCGCTCGACAGCACGTTGAACGTGCGCTCGCTCCGCGAAGAGAGCCCCGCGCGATGATACCAGCGGGACGGGCGGGGTGGCACGCGAATCGCCCAATCAGGCATACTTCCCCGCTCCCGTCGAATCTCCCCCGTCCCCGGCAACTTCTACCGAATGGATTGGCTCAGCGATCTCTATCATTTTCTGTCCGATCTCCCCGCGCTGATCAAGTGGGGCGGATACGTCGGCCTGACGGCTATCGTATTCACCGAGACGGGGCTCCTCGTCGGGTTTTTTCTTCCCGGCGACTCCCTGCTCGTCACCGCCGGCCTGCTGGCGTCGCAGGGATTTCTAAACGTATACGTCATGGGCGGCTTGCTGACAGTGGCCGCGATCGCAGGCGATTCCGTAGGATATTCAATCGGAAGGGCCGCGGGCCCGCGACTGTTCAAGCGTGAAGACTCGTTCTTTTTCAACAAGAAGCACCTCTATCGAGCCCACGATTTCTACCTCCGCCATGGGGGTAAGACCATAGTCATTGCGCGTTTCGTGCCTATCCTGCGGACCTTCGCGCCCGTTGTGGCAGGTGCCGCCGACATGCCGTATCGGAGATTCATTTTTTTCAATATTGCAGGCGGCATCGGCTGGATCTGGAGCATGCTCATGGTGGGCTACGTGCTCGGCCGCTACATCCCCGGGATCGAGAAACGCATCGAGATTGTCATCTTTACCGTCATTGGCTTGTCGTTGGTTCCGATCCTGATCGAATACGTGAAGTCCAAGAAGAAAGAGGTGGCTAGTGACTAGTGACTAGTCACTAGTGACGACCACCACCTGCCCACCCCCTACCTCTTTCCACCTTTTCCGCATTTACTAGTCACTAGTCACTAGTCACTAGTCACTGTTCTCAAGGAGCCCCCATGCCGCACTCGCTGCCTTCCCTGCCGTACGACTTTAGCGCGCTCGAGCCGCACATCGACGCGAAGACGATGGAGATCCACCACGGCAAGCATCATCAGGCGTACGTCACCAAGCTGAACGAGGCGCTGGAGAAAGCGCCTGATCTCGCGAACAAGTCGCTCGACGAGCTGATGCAGAGCCTCGACAAGGCGCCCGACGCGGTGAAGGCCGCCATCCGCAACAATGGCGGCGGGCACTGGAACCACAGCTTCTTCTGGCCGCTCATGAGCGCCAACGCCGGCGGCGAGCCCACCGGCAAGCTGGCCGACGCCATCAACGCTTCGTTCGGCGACTTCGCGAAGTTCAAGGAGCAGTTCGCGGCGGCGGGCGTCGGCCGCTTTGGTTCGGGCTGGGCCTGGCTGGTACGCGACGGCGACAAGCTCGCGATCACGAGCACTCCGAACCAGGACAACCCGCTCATGGAAGGCAAGCGCGCGATCCTCGGCTGCGACGTCTGGGAGCACGCGTACTATCTCAAGTACCAGAACAAACGGCCCGACTACATCGCCGCGTGGTGGAACGTGGTCAACTGGGACGCGGTCGCGAAGAACTTCGGCAGTTAACAGTTCGCGATTGCAGCGGTCTGCTTGACGGCCGAACTGCCGGGGGTCCCTCGCGTGGCGGCTACGCGCGCAAACTACGCGCGCTAAGACGCCGCCTGCGAGG
>CAYGJL010000041.1:4809-27682 GCA_964350145.1 uncultured Gemmatimonadaceae bacterium | reverse complement strand
GCAGAAGGTTGAGCGAGACAGTTGGGCGCATTGGGAGGTGGGCAAAGGCTGTGGGTGCGGGACGGCGAAGTTCGTGTCCAAGATGCGCCCCGCGTTCGCTGCAGGGTAGATTCTCCCGCCATTTGGCGATAAACTTATGGGCTCTTCCCGATGTTCTATCAGTCGGGTAAGGGCCTGTAGCTCAGGTGGTTAGAGCGCACGCCTGATAAGCGTGAGGTCCGAGGTTCAACTCCTCGCAGGCCCATCTGTAGAAAATCCGCAACGCATTGAGTAGTAACGACATCACCCCACCCTCCGTAGACTCACGTCTCGGAGGGTTCGTCGTTGTATACGCGGTGTCTACGTTTCGTGATTTCACTGCCGGACTCCATTCGGGGTTTCGAGAGTCTCTTCTGCCGGCGCTTCTCCTCTGATCGACGCGCGGACATCGCGTGCTTCGAGCTCGGCGTACTGACGTTCCTGATCGGCATAGATCGAGTCCGGGACCTGGCTGTCGGACCACCCGCCGATCGCCATCAATCCTTCGCGCGAGATCTTCCGCTTCTTCGCCTCGTCGACCACGATGCGCCGGATCCCGGTGCCGGCCCGACCCTTCACATTCGCGATCTTTGGCTCGGCGAGCTCTTCGGCTTTCCGCACCCACTTGCGCACCGGACCCATCGTGAGCGGCGCTGCAGTCGCGTGACGATCGACCTCCGCGGTGGGCGTCTCCGGGCCGCGCGACACGCGAGCTCGTTTGCCCTTCGCGCGCCAGAGGTGTGGCTTGCTGCCCGGCAGCTGGCCCGACGGGAAGAGCGGATAGTCGGCGATGGTGCCTTGCACGCGCGCCGTCTCTAGCTCGTGCAGGTACCCGGAGTCGAGCGCTTCACGGGCGGCCATCAGCTGGCCAGCCGTGAGACGTTCGCGAGGGGCGCGCTTCTTTCCAGCGCCCTGCACCATCAGCACGCCGGCGTCGAGATCGAGGTGCGATCGCTTGCTGCGCACGACCTGGCCCAAGCGGAGGCCGGCGCCGAGCTCGAGCAGCAGCTTGAACCGCGGATCCACCTGCGGCGACACTGCGAGTAGCTGCCTCATCTCGGGGAGCGTGTACCGCGGCCGATGCACCGGGGGTGCGCCGGCCTGGCCGCGCGCCTGGCTCCAATACGTGCGGAGGTCATCCTTCCACGTCGACGTCGGTACCGCGGCCGCGGGGTTGATGTGGCCGCGATCGCGCAGCCAGGTCGCGACGGTGAGCACGCGCGCGATCGTGACCTCGGCGCCGCGGTGGCCAGCCTTCGCACGCGGTGACTTCGCGAGCTCGTCGATCCGGCGCCGGCCGAGGGCGGTGATCTCGTCCCGGTCGATCGCGTTCCACGGCTTCCTCGCGCCCCATATGCGGATGGCGTCGTCGAGCGCGCGCTTCACTTCGCGCCGGTGCGGCGAGTCGACGGGGTAGAGACCCTTCTCTTTATTGCTGACCAGGTCCCACGCTTCGCCGATCGCGAGCTGGCGCTGCGGCTCGACGACGTTCGTCGGCAGCCCGCTGATCAGCTCCTGGTGCTTCACCTTGGCGCGGTCGATCGCTTCTCGCTTCACGTCCTCGAGCGCGCGGCCGCGGAGACGCTTTCCCTTGGCGTCGTACAACGTGCGCCGGAGCGACTCGTACTTCCAGTTGTTGTCGAGGCGCCACCGGAGATACAGAACGCGCTTGCGCCGCGGCATCTCGAGGACGTCGACCTTGAAGGGTACGTAGCCCACGGACTCCTGCCAGATCTCTTCGTTCATGCGGATTTGAGTCTCCGCACCCGGCGGGCGCTACGGTGAATCACGAAGCCCCGCGCGCTGTCGGAGGCCTTGAGCTCGCCGCGGTGGATCCAGTTGCGCACCGTCTGCGCAGACACGGGCCGCGGCTTGACGGCGAGCGCGTACTCTTCCGGCGTCAGCCACTCGGAGCCTTTTTCCAGGCTGTCGAGCAGCTCGGTCATTTCCTCGGCGCAATGCTCGAGCGTGTCGGCGACCGGATCGAGCTTGCTGATCTGCCGCCGGCGCGCGGTCTCGTCGGTCCACGTCTGCAGTTGCGCGCGCGCAGCGGAGAAGATGAGGTCCAGCATCAGGCGAGCCCCGGCGGAAAGAGCAGCTCGGTGGCCACGACGTCGGTGCGGGATCTGTCCGAGATGAGGCCGAGCGTGCGAAGCTTGCTCAGGTTGTTGCTGTAGGAACCGGTGTCGGCCTGGACTCCGATCGTCTCGGCTATCAGCTGCCGGCTAATCGCGTCCGGATACGCGGCGACGATGACCTCGAGCATTCGCGCCTGCGTGCCGGAGAGCTTTCCGTACCAGGTGCGATGCAGCTCGTCGAGGCCAACGGGCGCGTCGACGGGCCCGGCCGCGGCGTGACCCGCGTCGGTGAGGCGGATCTTCCCGTCGCCGACGTCCTCGATCAGGCCCGCGGTCCGGAGCGCGCTCAGGTTGTTGCTGAATGACCCGGCCGTGTGCGAGATCGCGCAGTAACCGGCCACGGCCGCGCGGGACGACTCTTCCTGCCCGAGGGCCGCGAATTGTGCGAGCGCCGCGAGGATCCGCCGCTGCGTCCCGGAGAGCGCGACGTCGCCGGAGTACTCCACCGCGGCCGCGGTGGCCGGTCTGCGCGCCGGCGTCGGAGCAGGGCGGGGTGGCGCGATGGGGCGAGCTGCAGCCGAGATCTGCGGTGCCGGCGCAGCGGGGAGGTTGGCGATCGCTCCTTCGGCCATCGCCGCCAGGCCGCCGACGGGCGCGGCCAGGTCCTGCAGCTTTCGCTCGACGAGCTGCGCCGCCCGGACGAACCCGGCGGTGCGCGATCGCCATTCCTTCCGTTCAGCGGCAACGGCAGCCACGACGGCGCGCTCGATCGCGGCTTCGTCGCGTACCGGCTTCTCGACCGTCTTCGTTGCCTGCCCCTTTTCTGCCTGCCGGATCCGGCGCTCGAGCTCCGCGTTCTTCCGGCGCAGATCCTCGATCGACCTCGCCTCCTCCTCGGCCTCCTTCGGCAGATCCACCAGCTGCGCGAGGATCCGCTTCACCTTGTCGCGCGCCGGCGCCGCGGCGGGCCTGTCCTTCCCGCGGGCAGGGGGCTTGGTCGCCGGCATCGCGGTCCGCACGAGCACCGGCGTCCGCGAGATCGCGGGCCCGTAGCCGTAGAAGGTGTGCGTCTCGAGAAGCTTGAGGCCCGAGCGCTGGTCCTTCGTCATGCCGAGCTGGTCGCCCGCTCGCTGGATGTCGACGTCGTCCGTGAACCCGATGAGCTTGTTGTTGAGCTCTGCCGCGGCGTCCTTGTGGAACTTGGAGAGGCGCTGCGTGGCGCACACCGTGACGATGCCGCGTTTCCGGCCGAGGGTGATCACGTCGATCACCGCGTTGGTCGCTACGGATTCGCCACTCCCGCGTTCCGGCGCGAAGATATGCGCTTCGTCCAGGACGAAGAGCCGCTGCGTCCAGAGCGCGCGCGGCAGGTGGACGAGCTCCTCGCATGCGAGCCTGACCCACTCGCGCCGCTCGGTGAATTTCATGTCCGAGATGTCAAAGATCGCGGAGACCCCGAGCTCTGACAGCCGGCGGATAGTGATTTTCGCGGTCTTCGTCGCGATCGGGACGTCCCCGCCCGGGCCCACGAGGACATAGTCGTACTTCTCGCGCAGCGTCACGAAGTCGCCGTCGAAGTCCACGACCAGGTGCGGGATGGTGCCGTACGTCTGCTCGAGGATCGAACGGATGAGCGTGGACTTTCCCGAGCCGCTCACGCCCTGGATGAGCAGCCGCGACTCGTACAGCTTCGCGAGATCCACCTTCGCGCCGTCGCCGACGCCGAACCGAAGGAGCGGAGGGGTCAAGAGACGAGCTCCAGCTTGGCGTGGACCGGCCCGCCCGGAGAATGCCGCGCGATCGGCGCGTCCTTCGCGCCCTTCACATGCTGCGCTGCATGCGGGCAGTCGGCGACATGCGAGATGCCCTTCCCAAACGTCGTCTTGGTCGGCTCGAGCGCGTGCACGTGGTTGGCCGGGACCGAAATCGGGAACGGCTTCGGCACAGGATGGTCAGCCTTGTTCCGGGGCTTCCGCGTGTGCTCGATCCAATAGATCCTCGCATGGCATGACTCGCACGTCGAAGGCTGCGTGCCCGCGGGAATGAGGTAGAGGCCGGTCGCGCTCTCGAACATCAGGACGGCTCCTCCTCGATGTGAGCAGGCGGGATCCGCGCGCAGAGCTCGTCGACGGCCGCGCGGAGCGAACTCTCATAACCGCCCGGGCGGATGAACGACTCGGACGCGCCGATGGCGATCATGTGTCCGAGGCGCTGGGCCCGCGCGGCCACGCGGTCAACGATCTCGTCGAGCTTCGCTGCTCGGAGCGCCTCGGTCCGCTGGTCCGCCACGGTCCTGGCTTCTTCGTCGGACGGAGGCGGATTCAGGTAGTCGAGATCCTCGCACGTGATGCTGAGCAGGATGTTCTCGATCTCGTCGCCGACGACGTCCTGTTCTCCCTTGCCTGGGTCCATGCCCGGGAGCAGCCGGATCGCGCGCATTAGCTTCGTGCCGATCGAAAGCCGGCGCTGCGCGGCGGTGACGGCAGCCGGCCGCTCCCGATCAATGGGCACGACTTCGGAGTCAGCCACGGCGCCTGATGGATGCCGTGAGCGCGGCGTTGAGCTCGGCCGGCGTCGCGCACGCCGAGCAGATCGGGGGATCCTTGCTCACCCACGAGCAGCCACCCGGGCACGCGAGGCGGTCAGTGCATCCGCACCGCACGCACTCCCGCTCCTTGAGCCGCTGGTGCTTCCTCTTCGATCCGGCGCTCACGCCGTGGCCACCGCTGCGCGTGAAGGGTCGCCGACCTGTTCGCCGCGGGCGCGCGCTTCGCGCTTCGCCGCTTTCTTGCTCGATTGCGCCGTGGTCGCCTTCGGGAGCCGGAACTCGATCGCCGAAAGTTTCGCGTCGATTTCGCGCGTGAGCGCCCACGGATCCGGAACTTTGAGCTCCAACGCGCGGACCGCAGCGAGCGCCGATAACAACCGCTCGGCATTGCGCCGCGACGCGTCGGCGAGGACCTCGGTGGGTTCGTCCTCGTCGTAGTAGTCCTCGGCTTCAACCGCGCCGGCTATAGGCATCCCGATTGCCAGTGCGACTACTTTCGGGGCGCCCCGCTGCATGTCGAGCGTCGAGAGCAAGGCAGCTGCACCCGGCCCCTTCACGGCGTACTCGGTCAGGACCTCATCGGTGAGCTTCGCGCGGAGCGGCGCGACCGACTTCCTGGTCGCTTCGACCGCGAACTCCGCGTACGCCTTCCTCTCCTTCTCCACCGCGGCCGCATCCGACGTGACGATCTTTCCGCCGCCGGCGTCGTGCTTCCCATGCACGATCGCCACCTTCGACGAGTCGAGCGCTTCGAGCAGCACCTTGGGATGGAGCTCACCCTGCCAGCCCTGGTCGTTGAAGATGACCGTCTCGCCCGTGCCCGCCTCGCCGTAATACTCCGACGTCGCGCGAACGGGAATCTCGATCTTTTCCTTCGCGAGGCGCTTGCGGAGCTTCGTCATCGGCGTCCCGTACGTGTGACGCGTGAAGCTCGACCGCTCCCGCTTCTGGCGCTCCTTCGCGCGCTTCTCCGCGGCGTTCTTGATCGGCCGCCAGAGCTTGATGTCGGCGGCGTACTTCACCTTCTTGAGCTTGTTGCCGCTGCTGAACGAGTACTGCTCCTCCTCAATCTCGAGGATTGGCCCCTTGTAGCTCCGGACCTCGTCGAGCTTGACGATGTAGTCTCGGAACGCTTCGCGGATTGCCAAGCGGAAGTCGGACACAGGGATGACGTCGTGCTCGTCCTTGTGCCGGCGCATCTGCCAGCCCTCGCCCTTCGCGATCTTCTCCGCCGCCTTCGCCTGGTACTCAGCCGGCACCTCGCGGTACTGGTGGATGATCGGCGCGTGGGAGATCTGCAGGCGGCCGGATTGGATGAGATCCAGCCAGACCTTGTCGAGTTCCACCAGGCGCAGCCGGTCGCCGATCGTGGCGCGGGGCCGGCCGAGCTGCTTGGCGAGCTCTACCTGGCTCCACTCCTCGACCTCCATCAGCCGCTTGAACGCGATCGCTTCCTCGAACGGCGTGAGCGGCTTGCCGGTGTTCGCCGTGAGCTGCCGCTTGAGGCGTGCGCCTTCCTCGGTCGGCTCGATGACCTTCGCGAGGATCCGCGTCTGCTTTGCGGCGATTGACCCGCGCCACCGGCGCTCACCGTCATTGATCATGAAGTGACCGAGCGCCGCCAGCTCGATGAAGGTGTTGCCGCAGTGGTCACACACAGCATCGAGAGCCTGCGCAGGTTCGACGGCGATCGCCTGCAGCACTCCCTGTGTTCTGATCGACTCCGCCAGCTCGGCGTCGCAGTCGATGCGCGGCTGGAACGGATCCGGGTGGATGTGCGCGATCGGGATCAGCACCTCGATCGCGGCTACTGGCGCCGCCGTCATCGTGTCGCCCTCGCCGACCATGGCGATGCGCGCCCCGCTGTCGGTGCGCGTGTCCGTGACGGTCGTAGTTGCAGTAGTCACTTCACGTCCTCCTCTGCGGCTTTGATGGCTTCTTCACATCGCGCGATCGCGTCGTTCAGCTCCCGCCCGCGCAGGCCGGCCAGGATCGCGCGGTCCAGATCCGCGCGCCACGAGGCACGGATGGCGGGATTCTTCATCAGCTCGCGGAGTCGCCGCGTCTTGGCCTCGTACGACGTCGTGTCCGCTTCCTTTGGATCCAGCGCTTCGTCATCGGGCGCGTCAGCTGATGCCGTGACTTCCGCCGCCGGCGCCGCCGGCTGCTCTGCCAGCTCGCCAACGGGCGCGGCCGTCGACGCGGCCGCCTCTGCCGATGCCGCCCTCTTCGACTCCCTCTCCTCGAGGATCATCTGCGTGGCTCCGAGCAGGCGCTCGTAGTACGGATCCTCGCCGAGCTCGTCGAGCTTCTCATCGCACGCCTTGGCGACGGCCCGGAGCATCTTGTCGCTGAGATCGGCGAGCGGCTTGCCGGAGTACTTCTCCGGAGTCTTCCACGGAAACGGAATCGCGAGCGCCGCTTCGAGCGTCAGCTCCTCCGGCTCGGTCTCGCCCATGTTGCGCGGGACCTCATCCTCCTCGTCCCGGCCAACTTCACTGAACTGATCGGACAGTCCGGTGACGACCAGGATGGCGCCGACGAAGGCGCGCTTCGCCGACATCTTGAGGACCGTGTTCTCGCTGTCGCGCGGTCGGTCGATGTACTTCGACTCCATGGTCGACGCGCTGCCCGGGTATGAGCCGATCACCGAGCCGGTCGCCCGGTCGACGATCTCGCACACCTGCACGTAGCGGTAGAGTCCGCGCGATTCGCCGTGCTCCTCGACCCAGCCCTTGAAGCTCCGGTTGCCCCGGGCGCCCTGGAATTCCTTCCGGCGCTTCACCCAGGTGGTGACGCGGTCGTGGTCGATCTCCTTCTCGAGAATCGAGAACTGCGGGAACAGCCCGAACGCGATCGCCAGGCGCTCGGCGCCGGCCTTGTACATCGTGGGCCGGTCGGTACCCGGGATGGTCCCGTAGTCACGGCCTTCCTTGAGAACGTCCTTGATCAGAGAGCGGGCCTCCTCGTGCGCGCGAAGCAGATCCGCCGGCTGCGCGATGGGGCGCAGGAGCCGCAGCGGTGCAGCTTCCGCCGGAACCGGCAGCGCGCCGGTCGAGCTAACGGGTTTCTGGACAGCGGTGCCGGTCATTGGGTGAGGCTCCTGCCGGATTCGGCGGCATCAGTGTGACGGGACAGCGCCGGCGACATCAGCCGCGCGCGGTCCAGGGCGTCCTTGGCGTCGTGCAGCGCCGCGGTCAGCATGAAGTCCGCGTGCTCGAGCTGACCCTTCATGGCGGTCAAGTGCTCGATGCGCGCGCCGGCGGCGACAAGCTTGCCGGCTTCGTGGGCGGCTTCCGCCGCGGCGACGTACCGGTCGGCCTTCTGCTGCAGGTACTCGGTCGCCCGGACGAGCTCACCCAAGCGCTCGGCCTCGGCCGCGGTCTCGGCGCGGAAGCTCACCCGAGCAGACTCCGGCTCACGCGCTTGCGCGCGGGCGCGACCGCGAGCGCGTTCGCGTGGCTCTGGATAGAGACCGAGCGCTCGAGGATGCGATCCCAGGGAACGACGGCGAACCACGCGTGCTTGCTCTTCTCGCGGAATCGGACGCCGTCCGCGGAGATCTCGGCGACGTAGGTCTTCTCCGGATAGTTGAGATACCGAAGCGCCATCTCGCGCAGGATTGGCTTCGCGATCGGCTCGCGGGTCTTGCGCTTCATGTGGCGCTCCCGCGGTAAGGGAGAGGGATGCTGCGATGGTCGAGCGCTGTTCCTGCCCCGTGCTCGCGTACGACGCGCATGTGCTCGGGGTCATCGTGAGCGTCGTCGTTATCCTCGTCGAGGTCTTCGCAAGCAGCCCCGCCGAACGCCAACGCCAGCCGGTCGCCGAACAGCCAGAAGATGACCCAGGCAACTCCGGCCGCGATTGCGACCGCGGCGACCACCGCAAGGATCGTGATGACGACGATCTGGCCGGCCAGCGCCCATGTGAGCTCGATCACAGCGCCACCATCCGGGGGCCGCGCGCGAGCAGGCGCTCGTTGAGCTTGTCGCGCAGGGCGATCAGGGCTTCGATCTGCTTGGTGGCGAGCTCCGCCGCGACCCGGAGGTTTTCGGTCGAGCACTCACCGTCCTGGATCGCCAGCTGATACGCGTCGAGCCGGCAGTCGATGTCGCCCTCGTGGCGGTTGATCCTGGGAAGGGAGTCGGAGGGTGCGACGCCGGCGCGCGTCCGGAGCAGGCCGATGAGCATGTACGCAGGCTGCTCGAGGTAATTGATGTCGACCTCGTTGTCCTGCCCGGAGAAGAGCAGCTGCACGACGTCCTTCCACGGCCGGCACCGGCCCTCGCCGATGTCTTTCTCCTTCTGGATCGTGCGCTGAGTGCGGACGCCCCTCCGCGCGCGGCGTGACGTCGCGACTAGAACCTCGTTGAGCGCAGCCTCGGCGAGCGGCGCATCCACCGGAGGAATCATGCGGTGGTTGTCGGCCGAGACCGGCGTGGCCAGTGTCGCACGCATGATCAGCTCGCCCTGGCCGTCGGCCGGCCGGCCTCGTGGAGCAGCTCGCGCCAGTCCGCAGGAGTTCCGCCGAACTCCGAAACGAATGCATCGAGATCAGCATCCGTGGGCGCGCGCGTTCCCATGACGACCTGGTTCATGTTGCTGCGATTCCGAGCGTACTTGTCAGAGAAACCGGAGACTGTGAGGCCGCTCTGCGAGAGCAGCTCCTTGACGGCGCCGCTCACCGTCGAGCCTGCCTTCACCAGCCGTTTGACTTTCTCCATTGCCGCCCCGTTATTGAGTCAGATGATGCACCAGCCAACGCAGAACCTTACCTAGGAATGCCTAGGCGTCAAGAGGCAAAAATGGACATACCTAGGAATCTTGGCGACGAGGTTTCTGATAAGCCGTTGACTGGGCGGGAGTTAAAGGCGCTCCGGGAGAGGGCAGGACTGACCCAAAAACAGGTTGCCGATCTGCTTGGGAAGGACACTGCGACGGTCAGCAGATGGGAACGCGGCTTTCCGGTTCCGGAAGGACAGCAGCTGCGGTTGCGCGAGGTCTACAGCGGGGACGGATACGCCGCGCGCAGACCGTCTCCTTCTGCAGAGGAGCGAGTGCCTGCAGTCGCACTTGGGTTGCCAAGAGAGGTGCGTGTTTGGATGCACGAATTTCTGCTCGAGCTCGCACGCGCAGACGTCAGTGATCGAGAGATCGAGGAGGCTCGGGCGGTGCTCACATCGCCCGAGAACGCGACGTGGTGGAAGGATGCGACACCAAAGGAAATGCTTGTGGCCCTTGGATCCTTTGCGGACATCATCCGCCACGTGCTCAAACAACGGGGCTACAAGCTGAAGGCGGCTAAGTGAGAGTCGACCACATCCACCGGCTGCTCGAACGGAAACGCGAAGTCCATCCCGAGCTCGCGGAACCGCTCACGTGGGAGAGCCTGCGACGGATCGCTGAACGCGAGCACGTGGGGTTGTTCTCGAAGCCGCTGCCGAATCCTGCCTGCCTGCTCCGGTTCGACGGCACATGGAACATTGTCGTGAGTTCCGCACACCCAGCTCGCCGGCGCACGATGAACGCGGCGCACGAGCTCGCGCACCTGTGGCTGCACGTCGACGAACAGGAGGGCAGGTTCGAGCCGTGTATCAACTACAGCTACCCCGGGAACACGGATCCGCGCGAGCAGGAGGCGGACTTCCTGGCGACGGCGCTTCTCGCGCCCAAGCGTCTCGCGGATCGACTCGAGCCGGCCGCGATGCTGCGACGCGCGTCGGCGCTCCCCGCCGTACGCGCGAAGGACCGACCCGTTCTCAGTGCGGAAGAGCGATTTCCCGTGGCGGTTGCAGCTACCACGTTCTGGCAGCCGACAATCAAATCTCTGCTCGGCAAGCGGCACTGGATGGCTACGCCGCTGGTAGTCGAGGCGAACATGGGGCCGGACGATCCGCTTCAGGATCGTTTCCCGTTTCCTATTCGCGTGGAGATTCGCGGCCGCAAGGTTGGGTATCTCTCTCGCGAGGACGCTGACCGCTTCCGACGCGTCTATCGCCGGAAGTGGATCACGGTGCCCGCGGTGATCATGCGGGATGTTCGCCGGCGCGAATATGGCGTGCGCCTCGAGCTCGATCTCGACTGCAGGGCGACCTACAACGTCAGAAATTCAGCGTGAGGAGGAGGGAAATGACACAACTGCTTAGGTATGCTGCGCTTGCGGCTCTGGTCATCATCGCGCCGCAAGCTGTCGCCCAAGACTCGGCCTCGGCCACTTCGGCGAGGGCGACTTACTGCACGCCAGCCGAATACTCGAGGCGCGGATTCAATCCCGCTTCATCCGAGCGCGATGAATTTGAAGGCTTCACGAGAACGAAGAGCCGAGAGACGACGCTCATGCCGGCGGCTAAGGGGCTCAGCGGGTTCTTGGCTGCGGCGGTCTCTAACGACAAAATGAGGCTTCAACTTCAGCACTTCGTCAGCCGCGCCGGCGCGCCAAGCTTTCAAGTGTTCGC
This sequence comes from uncultured Gemmatimonadaceae bacterium, assembly GCA_964350145.1. Taxonomy (GTDB): domain Bacteria; phylum Gemmatimonadota; class Gemmatimonadetes; order Gemmatimonadales; family Gemmatimonadaceae; genus JACDCY01. The sequence goes on along the minus strand of CAYGJL010000041.1, from coordinate 16,583 downwards.
ACTCTACGAGGGAGAGGGTTGGTTTTTTATCGAGGAGGGCGAGTCCCTGCTTTTTCTAGCCGACGGAGAACGAATCGGACTCACTTCTCGCAACGGGAGCCGCGCAGACCGTGAGACAGTCTACGGTTCAACTGTTCGCGAGCGAGCGATGTACGAGATCACACCGGAACAGCTGTCGAGAATTGCCGCGGCGAAGCAGGTAAAGGTCCGGCTGCATGGAGGTAGAGGGTATAGCGACTACAACCTCGAGAAGCAGGGGTCCTGCGTGATTGCCCGTTTCCTCGCAGACTTCGCCCGGCCGGTCACCGCCGTGGGCGCAGCGACAGATACCCTTCCGTAAAAAGTTCGTGACTCCCGCCGCGCAGCTCTACGCCGTGTTCGCGACCGGCTTCACGACGAGGTTCGCGGTCGAGAGCGCGCTCATGCTCGAGCCCGGGAAGCTCGACCGCTACCTCGCCGGCGATGACCAGCTGACCGAGGCTGAGGAGATCAGGCTGCTGAACCTGGTCGCCGACTACGAGCGCCGGATCCGGCAGGCTAACGCCGACGCGGCGTACGATCGCGTTGCGGGATTCGTCGGCGGCCAGCAGTAGCGTGCCCGAGAGCACCGCCTTCTGGAGCGGCATCACCGCGCTCATAGCCCTCGCCGGAGTGCTCGTGGCGTGGCTGGCGTACCGCCGGCGCCAACGCCCTCCTGGCATCCTGGAGTACGAGATCGAGGCAAGTCACTCGGTCCTCCGAAGCAAAGGGCGGATAAAGGTGCTCGTGGACGACCAACCATCGTCCCTGCTCGAGATCGTAACCTTTCGGTTCACTAACGCCGGCCGCGGGCCGGTGCGTCCGGAGGACTTCGCCGAACCGCTGGCGCTCTATTCTTCGATTCCAACGCCAGTCTACAGTGCCGATGTCCTCGGGTCCGCGATGGAGGGCCGTGCCGACCACGCCACCGTTGCGGGCGAGCGCGTGACTATCGCGCCGTTTCTGCTCAATCCCGGGGAGCACTTCAGCGTGCGTATCGTGGCCGAGCTCGGTGATTGGAAGGTTCGGGCCCGTCTTGCGAACAGTGAAGCCCGGCCAAGGTCCGCGTACCGCTCGCCGGAACGCTCGCCATCCCTCGCCGGCCTGCTGTTCGCGCTGCTAACAACCGTGCTTGCTTGGACGCTACTCTTCGGGTCCTTCTACGACACGACTCCGGTGGTCGTTTATGCTGTGGCGTCGGTGAGCCTAATCGTCGCGTTCATGTACATGGTCGAGGCGTTCGTCGTTCTCACCTACAACCGGTACATGAATCGCCGCTGATCGCGTCCTTTTAGGCACCTACTACTAGTAGTGGTTACGCCAGGCGCTACCGTACGCGATGATTTACCTCTCTCGTTGTCTGGAGGTTCGAAATGAGGACCGCGATCGTCGCCGCTCTCGCCGGCATCGCACTGCTCGCCGCCCCGGCAGATGCCCAGCGCCGGTGCACCAAGGGCATCCCGTGCGGGAACTCCTGCATCGCCGCCAACAAGGTTTGCCGCATCGGTACGTCGCCGGCGCCCCGCGAGCAGCCTGCGCCGCGTGAGCCCGCCACTTCTACGCAGGCGCTAATCGGTCAATCGGCAACCGCACGTGATTCGGTTTCCTTCGACTGGATCGGCAGCGTCGACGGCTCGATCTACTACCGCTCGACCTGCGTGATGGCCACGAAGCTCTGGCCGCAAGAGCGGGTGTACTTCCGGATTGAATCTGACGCGGCCGCGCGCGGGTATCGCCGCAGCCGTGTCGTGGGATGTTGAGGCTGAACAATCATGCGGAGGTGGGCCATGGCACATCGTAAGACGACGGGAACGAAGGCCGCGAAGAACGCGTCCAAGGTTCTTCGGTCGAAGCGGTCGTCGGCTGCCGCGAAGAGCGCAGCCGGGTCCGCCCTCGGGCAGCGGCATGGAAAGGGAAAGCGCGGCGGGAAGAAGCGCTGACGCGCGTCCACAGCTGCGTGCCGTCAGAGCGCGGAGGTTCGTGATTGTGCGACATGCGCCCGACCTGTAGGATTTGCGCCTATGGCGAAGATTGGTCTTTACCTCGATCGAGGCGACATCTCGGTAAGCGACTTTACCGAGGCGTTTAGCGCGCAGGTGCGCCTCGTTCGCGAAGTAATGATCGAGATGGGGATCCCCGCGCACGAGGTTCGCTGGGTTGTCGACGATCTGAACTTCGGCAGCGCGGCCGCGGTCGCGGCACCCCAGGTGCTCGGCGGCAAGGTCTTCATGTCGGACATCGATCTAGCCATCAGGGCCGCCGGCGTGGGGATGCGCGAGCTCGAATCATCGCCCGCACGCCCGAAGTTCTTCAACGATGAGGCGTTGAAAACGAGTCGGCGCCTTATCGAACTGGCGTCCGGCTCTGACGCCGGTAAGGCCCGGTTGACGTTTGGCGAGCAGAGCGTCGCTCCCTCAGCTCACATCACCGCGAACGTCGACACCATCATAAAGAGCAACCTCCAAAGCATCGGGAGCATCGAGGGTCTGCTCATTGGGGTCCAGAGCAAAGACGGGGCGTACCGGATTGCGATCAAAGACCGGTTCCGCGGCCGCAGCGTGCCATGCTCTATCTCGCCGGAGTTGTTAAAGAGAGCGCTGGACGCGTTCGAGCGCCGAGTGATCGTGCGCGGCATAGTCGTGTCCCGGAGCGATGGATCGGCCGTTCGTATCGATGTGCGCAGTTTCGAGGTCGTTCCTGAGGATGACGAGCTCGTTGCTCCCGGTGAAGTGCGAGGCATCCTGGCCGAATACCGTCGCGCTGATGGCGATTAAACCACGCCGGTGCTGGGACACCGCATGCGCGTTTGGCTACCTGGCGGATCAGTCCGGTCGCGCAGAGCAATGTCAGCGCGTAATAGACGACGCTGAATCGGGACACTCCGACATCGTGATTTCGGCGCTGACGATCGCTGAGGTGTTGCACCTCAAAGGAGAGAAGCGCGGTCTGCCGAGCGAGACGAGGGACCGGATCCGCTCTTTTTTCCGGCGGAGCTGCTTTACCGTGGCTGATGTGGATCGATTCATAGCGGAGCACGCGCAGGATCTGTATTGGGAGCATCAGGTCATGCCGAAGGACGCGATCCATGTCGCCACGGCGATCGCGGCTGGCGCGCACTACTTGGAAACCTTCGACGGCGTGTTGTTGAAAAAGTCCCGCCAGCTCGGCGGCGACCCTCAGTTGGTCGTGCAAAACCCTGGAGAGGACATCGTGAAGGCGGCCGCCGCAGTAGCGTCTAAGCGACCGCCCGAGCTGTTGGACGGTATCACAGGCCGGCTTTCAAGCTGATCCCACGTCAGCCGGAGTCTGAGCTAGCTCGGCTCAGTGATGGGAGGCCCCCGCCACAGAATGGGCAGATCTCCGTGATCAGCATCGCCGGCAACGGCCCCTCGTTGAAGTAGCGGCCGCGATCGCCGAGCGGCGTGCGCGCGGCGCCGTGCAGGTGAACCCAGCCGTCCCGGGCGAAGTCGTAGAAGAAATCGCCGGCCACCATAGCGGCCTTCCGCTCCGGGCAGATCACGAACGAATTGTCCGGATCGCACTTCACGAGCCCCACCGGCAGGTTCACTTCCTGCGGCGTTCCCCGCGGGCTAGCGGATGCCGGCGGTAGATCGGGTGCTGGAGCAGCACTCGTACGACCTGGAAGGTCCCGGGCACGAACCACTCACGCTGAATGAGCGACTCCATGTCGTGCTTCTTGAATTTGCCGGTGTAGCGGAGATAATCGATCGCGTTGGCAAAGGCCTCGGCCCAGCGCTCCTGCGCGTCCTGGTTCGCGTACGGGTTGTCGGCCGAGATCCTGTTCGCGTTCACCATCCAGTCGGCGCACGGCCGGTGGCGAAGCATGGCGTCGTAGCGATGCCCGAATTCGTGCGCGAGCACCCAGTCGGGCGCGACCCTCGTATCCCGGTCGACGCGTTCCGAGGGCCGGTGACGCGGGGACCAGGCGAGTATCGGGCTGAGCGCGATGCTGTCGGTCAGCGCGTGATACATCCCAAGGTACGGATGGGGAATCGGGGTCACGATCATCGCTGCGGGCGCGCCGGCGATCGCAATCAGGGTGTCGAGCAGCCCGGGGGAGAACCCGAGCGCGGGGGCGGCTTTCGGAGCTGCGTCCGCCGGCACCCTCGGCGACGTCGTGCACGTGATGGAGATGCTGCAGGCGGCCGCGAAGACCAGGCATGCGGCCGACCTCACGGGCTAGTTTCTCGGCCGCGCGGGGTTACCGCACGTCTTGCAGGACGTCGCCGTCGTCTGGATCCACTCGCCGCACCAGACCATCGAGCATCGGACCAGGGAGATCGAGAGGCTCGGACCGCGGCGCCGCGGCCGCTCGCGCTGGTCCATGAAGGCGAACGGGTCGTTTGCGGCCAGGGTGAAGCGGGCTGCCGGATCCGGCGCGTAGAAGCGGATCCGCCCGTGGGTGGCGGTGCTCATCGGAAGGTGTAGGTGGTGCCGGCGGTGAGCCGCGCCTCGATCCCGTTGACGCCGGGCCCCGCGGCCTCGGCGCCGGCCACCAGTTGCAGGCGGTCGCTGACCCGGAGGTTTACGGCCGTGCGCACGACGGGCACCTGGTGGAGGAAGTCCCAGAGGAGGGAAGCGCTCGCCGTGAGCCGCGGCCGCGAGGCGCGGCGCTCCGCGTCGAGCTGCCCGCGCACGGCAATCGTCACGCTGTCGGTGGCGTCGGTCGCGCGGATCCCGGCGTCGATCGCGTCTTCGCCGTCGACCTGCAGCGTGTCCGCTGCCTGGGAGATCTGCTCGCCGGCGGCCACGAGCTCGGCGACGTCGCGGTCCGCCATGAGCTCCGGGCGAGCGCGCACGGCCGCGGCCGCGGTGGAATGCCGCGTCTGCGCGCGATCGACGTCGGCGCTCGAGGATCCGTAGCGCGCGATCGCGGAGTCCCGCTGGGCGATTGCCTGCTTTCGCCTGGCTTCGGCGAACTCGGCGCGCACCTTCCACTCGACTGCGTCCGCGGCCGCGTTGCCGCTGCATCGCTCGACCGCGGAGAGCAGCACCAGCGCGATCGCGCCGGCGGCGAGCCATGTGAGCGCGCGCGTCGGGACGCGAGGGATTGAGATCATTGGACCGTTCTCAGCCAGATGGGGAACGCCGCGACGCTCATGAGAGATGCGAGTAGCAGGGCGGCGACTAGGCGCTCGAACCAGCGATCGGGGTTCGTCATCCGGGCTTCCCGTCCGCCTGCTGCTCCGGTTCGCGCAACATCTCGAGCGGCATGTCGGGGATCCCGTAGCGCCGAAGGCTCACGCATTGGCTGCAGTCGCAGCCGCCGAGCGGATAGCCGCGGCAGCCGACGAGCTCCTCGCGCGAAAGCGTCCAGCATTTCACGCTTTCGACGATCACGCCGGCGCCTGCTCCGTGAGCAGGTATGGGATCGAGAGGACGTTGTGCCGCCTCATGTCGCCGTCGACGAGGCCGATGAAGCCGTCCCACTGATCCGGGTGAATGGTCTGGCAGCCTTCGCTCGAGGTCGAGCCGTAACTACCGCGGTGGATGTTGATGCCGAACCACCCCGTGTCGGGCACGGCGACGTCGACGCGTCGCACCGTGACAGCTGCGCCCTGGACGAGCGCCTTGTATCGCTTGGATGCTGGGCGGCTCAAGCCGTGAACGCCGAGCTTGTAGCGCCAGAGCCCGGGCTCGAGTACGGCGACCCTCGGATAGGACCGGCTCGGATCGGTGTTCGCGTTGAAGCTCGAGAACGCCGTCGGCGAGAAATAAAAGATCGCGTCGTCGTACAGTCCCCAGTCGTTAACGCCCGGCTTCCCCATCGTGTCGCGGTAGTAGCCCCGCTGTCCGAGCAACGCCGGGTAGTTCACGTCGACGCCGGCGCCGCGCAGCAGCTCGCGCACGGACGCGACGTCCAGTTGCGGCCGCGACTTCGGAACAGCTACGGGGCCGCCGGTCATACCTCGCCCTCTCGGCGCCGCGGCGTTTCCGGAATTCCCGGAGTGACCTGGACGCGAGAGCCGAACAGGCCCTCGAGGCGGTCCATGATGGCCGAGACCAGCGGGATCGGAGCCCCGCCCATCGCCTCCCGGTGCGTCATGATGGACCGGAAGTCCGCGATGCCGAATCCGACCAGGGCGACCACCGCGAGCATCCCCTTCGTGTCGCCGATGCCCATGAGAAAGACGACTTGCTCGGCGATCCGGACGAAGAGGGTGAGTCCGAGCGAGATGACCTTGGTTGCCAGGCCGCGGTGCGCTGCGGTCGACGTGTAAACGCTGGGGCCGGAAAGCCTCGCCCGTTTGGTGCCCGCCCAGTAGTCGCCCGCCGCGCACGAGACCATGAAGAGCAGCGCGACCGTCCAGAGGTCGTTCCAGAGGAAGTGCACGGCGCCGAGTGCGATCGCGCTGACCCTCGCCCAGTCGGGCGACAGCGCGAGACGCTCGAACGGAGCGGAGAACACCGCGCCCAGCTCAGCCGTGAGCTTTACGTCGGGTGCGAGATGGCGCGGATTCACGGGGAGGATGACTGCGGGTTGGCGTAGGGCATCGACGCATGGGCGGCAACAGAAAGCGGCCCCAGCTCCGGAGATCGGAGTCGGGGCCGCGGTTATAAAGCGCAGCTCGCTGAAACAGCTCGAATTGTCGGGCCTACTTAAGGGTCTAAATACGCCCGGATTTTCAGTCTACACGGCGTAGCTCCGGTGACGCCAGAGCTAGTTTCGTGCGTTACCCCTATTCCCGCTCGCCCGCCCACATGTGAGGCAGCAGTCCTTGCTTCTTCACGACGTCGCCCGGGAGGACCTCAGGCTCCGGTACAACGAGCGTGTCGGTCCTGCGCTTGTTGCCGGTGCCGCTGGTACGCTCCACCTGTGCGTTCATGATCTCCGCGCGGACGGCGGCCGGGAGCCGGCGGAACCGGTCCTTCGGGCGGCCACGCGACAGCTCGATGCCGGGCAGCACCACCGCCGGCGTCCACGTACGGCCGTCCTCGGTCTGCTCCTGGACGCAGCAGGAGTAGACGTCGCTGCGGATCCGGGCGACGCCCAGGTTGAGCAGCTCCTGCTCGTTCATCGGCCGCGCGCCCGATCCGTCGAGCGGAGTGACAGTCGGGAGACCTGCCGAAGTAATCCGTCGAATGCTGTGAGTGACTCGGTGCATGGGTTCTCCTACGCCGCTGCCAAAAGTTCACGATTGGGGCCGAGTTCAAAGGCGCGTAACTCGTCCATCTGCGTCTGCGTCGTCGCGCCCGCTACGTCCGCGTACTTCACGATCTTAATCTCGGCGTACTCAATGCCGCCGTAGTTCCCACTGTTGTCGTTGTTTGCATACAGGCGGCGGCCGACCCACGCCGCCGCGAGGCCGTTCGCCGTGCCGTCAGCGGTCGCCGTAACGGCTCCGCCGTTGATCGACTGAATCAGCGCGATTGCGCCGTCGGACTTGAGCCGCACTACAAACTCCACCGTGTCTCCGATCGCTGGGCCTACGGCAAGTTCCGGGAAGCCGCCCCAGCTAGAGCCGTTGTTGTGGGCGGCCTGGTAAAAGCCGCTCGCAGCCGCAAGGACGGCCACGCGCGCACCCGTGTCGCCGCCCGCCGTTCCCAAAATAAACGGCCGCGAATCCGACACCTTCGCGTTCCCACGCTCGATGAATCGCAGGTACGCCATCATCGCCTGCGGGCCGGGCGTGTAATCCCAATAGAGGTCGTCGCGGGCGCGGGTCACGGCGGCGGATGTCGTGCCGATGGCGGAAGTCACGTTCGGCACGTTCTTCTCGTGCTGCGCCCGCCACATGAACACGCCGCTCGCACCGTCGCCGTTATAAGTCGCCGTTGCGTCCGCCGTCGTCAGCCCGATTCGAAAGTCGTTCACGTCGGCGTTGACGATCACTTGGCACCGATACCAGCCATCTCCTAGCGAAATGATTTGCGCCGTGTGATTCGTGCCCACGCTGCCGACCGCACCCGTCGATACGTTGAAGTAGGTGCTCGCATCGATCCCGCCACCGCCAATCAGCCGGAGATAAATCCAGTTTCGTCCAGCGGGCTTCGCAAATACCGAGTACGCTTGCTTCTGCCCCGCACCTCCGGTCGTTCCCCGGCGAACATCGTGTGCGGACCCGGCGGTGCTGTCCTCCACGATCTTGTCTGCGGTCGCCGTGCCGTCAGGCGCAATCGTGGCGTTGGCGGACACCGTGCTCCCCGACTTCGACCAAGCCGCATTGTCGAACTCGTCCGAGTACGTGAGCTCGTTCGTCCGCGCCGATTCAAGCAGCAACGTCGCTCGCTCCTCTCCGGAGATCGTGGCGAGATGTGTGTCGCGTGGCGTGGCCGCCGGCACTTCCACGATCTGCTTGCTTGCGATGTCGATCAGGCGCGCCGTCGACGCGCGGGAATGCACGGGCTTCCCGCCGATGACGGGGATATGGCCGTATCGCGACGACCAGTAGTGCAGGCAGCTCGCAGCGGAGAGAGCCATTTACCGCCCCCGTGGATTAGCGATAGCCTTGCGCGCCACTTCCTCGGGCACACCGACCTCGCGCGCGTGACGCAGCACTTCGTCCTCAGCCGCCTTCTTGGACAGCCCATCGAGGTCGCCCTGTACCCGCTGCCGGACGGCCAGCGATGCCTCCCGCGCCAGCCGGATCCGCTCCTGTGCCTCGGCGATGATCTCCGGGTCCCCGGTCGCCTCGGCGGCCTTGAGCCGCACCTCCTCTTCCCGGACGCCCATCTCGGCCGCCCGCTCCTCCTGGATCAGTTCGTCCCTGGTATTCATTCCACCGTTCTCCTGAAGAAGTGGTGCCGCCGGATTCGGCAGCTGGCGTACATTGCGTGCATCACCCTTTGAGGTAGGGTCCCATGAGGCAGTCTTATTCTTTCGGCGTTGTTTTGCCATTGGTATTTGCGATCATGGCGTGCGGCAGCGGGAAGGATCTGATCGATCCCGGCCCCACGCGCTACAACTTCGGGATCGTGGACGGCGCGAATCAGTCGTCCACAGCCGGCGCGGCAGCTCTCCCGCAGCCGATCACGTCGCAGCTCACGAAAGACCCCGGCGGGAAGTTTGCGACCCGCCTGAAGAACTTTGTGCTGCCTGTCATCGCCTTCGCTCAGGGACTCCAGATGCCCGGGACGCCGGTCGCCGGCGCGCTGGTGTGCGCGCGCGAGGCCGGGCCCGGAGAGCCCACGGCGTTCCCGCTCTGCGCGTTCACGCTCGGAAACGGCAAGGCCCCGATTACGATCAAGGGCGGCACCAAGGCTGGCGTCCACCATGTCGTGTTCAGCGCGCAGGTGCCAAGCCAGGAGCCCGTCAAGGACAGCACCGTCGTAACCGTCGAGGCGGGGCCTGCGACGGTCAACGCATACAACGAAGGGTTCACTACGACTGGAACGAGTCCGTGGCTCGTCGACAACAACCCTGTTGACCGCTTCGTGCGCGATACGTTCGGGAACCCGGTCCCGTACAAGCTCGTTCACACTGGGGGTCTTGTGACGGTCGGCGGCGACGTCCTCGGTAGCGCCGCCGCCCGAACGCTCACCGCGGTTGCTGATGGCGTAGGCACGGTCACCGTCACCGGGCCGAGCGGGACGCTCGGTATCGGCAAGCTGACTGTCGCCGGAGCGACGATCCGCATGGAGTTCAGCGCGCCGTAATTCACACATCTGGGGGCCGCTCCGTTCCGGGGATGTCGGTCGTGTCCGCCGGCAGCGAATTCAAGGCGAGCTGGTATTCGGCGCCGGGCCGAAATCCGACGCGCGCGATCTTGGCGGCCCGCTCGGCAACTCGGACTAGCTCGCGAGCGCGCTCGCGGCGGACCACTTCGGCCGGAGCGCCGAGCGCACGGTAGAGCTTGCTCCACGTCCAGCCGTTCGACGAATCGAGGACGAGGAGATGACGGCAGCCGTCGCACGCCCAATCAACATTCGCCTTCGGCAGGCGGTTGCCGCCGCAGATCGGCGTGTGGAGCCCAGCGAGAGAAACCACTGTGTCCGCTGGCGTTCTTCGGCCGCAACACGGCGCGAGTACGAACGTCGTCCGGAGTGTCGGGTCGAAAGTGTCCGGCGCTGTTTCCGCGTGGACGTAGTACCGCTGCATCAGTGCGGGCCGGTCGGCGAGCGTCACGGGCCAACTCACGGTGCCTCCATCGCCTGAAACAGCACCGAATCGGTCGCGCCCGCCGTAGCGTCGTATTCCAGGCCCGGGATCACGACCTGATAGTCCACCTGCTGCGCTGTGATCGTCGCCGTCGAAGCGCCCGGCGCCTGGTCGTATGAGATCAGGAGTCGCACGTCCCAGTTGACGGCGAGCGCTGCGGCGAACTGGAGCGTGAATCCCGTTCCATTGACGCCCGAGTCATAGCTCGTCGAGGCCACAAGGGTCCACGATGTCGAGGACGCGCCATCGTTCCGATAGACGAGGACGGAAACGATATTGGCTGGGTCCATGCCGGTCGTGTCCACATCGAACACGACGGTGTACGTCGTGAGGTCGGTGTCGGCGCTGGCGAGGTTGCAGTACGCGGCCGCGGCATCTGCCGAGAGCGCGACGCCGGCGCCGACTGGCGTACCGTTCAGGCTCGCCGCGAAGTCGTTGGTTGCCGGCGACGACGTCTCCCCCGTGACGATCTTGGCACGCGCCGTGTATCCCGCGACGGTTACAGCCGTGGCGCGGCAGTCCACTTTCTGGTCAACTCCGGAGCTCGCTGCGCGAAACGTCATCATGCTCTGCGGAATGGCCCGCATTTGCGGGATCCCATCATAGGAAATGGCGAAGGACTTCGCGTCCCCGTCCTGCGCGGTCTGCTGATCGTTGTGACGGTTCGGCGAATACTTGACCGCGCCGCCCAGCGCGAAGTTCGACGCGGCCCGCACGCCGGGACCGATCGCCAAGTCCGAAAGAATTTGTTCAGAGGCCGTGTCGATGAGCGGGCGTGCCCCGTCGTCGCTGTACAGGTGCCCGGTCTTGAACGGTGCCGAGGCCGTGCCACCCTCGCCGGTCCGGCGCGCGTAGGCAGCGCTTAAGCCCTGCGCGCCGGCGCCGGCGCCGCGGGCGGACTTGATCTTCGCTCGCTTGATGGACTCGATCTGCGTACCGTCGTCCGCCGTCGCGGCCGAGGTCACCCCGGTAATGAGCTTATTCGACGCATCGAGCGCCGGGTACGCCCGGCCGGCGCCCGTCTTCTCGTTGGTGGTGACGGCCTTCCGGTCCGACGAGGCGTCGTCCGGGATGTTGCCGAGGTGTTTGTTCGTGTAACTGCGCGACAGATCCACCGCGGCCGCGACAGCGATGTTGCCGGCGTCGATCGCGGCGGCCCCTCTGTCGCCCCCCGTCTTCTGATTCGCGGTCGCAGCTCTGCGGTCCGTGGTAGCGTCGTCGGGCACATTCCCCATGTGCTTGTTCGTGTACGCCCGGACGAAATCGATCCCGGCTGCCACGATCTGGAGCCCGGTGTCGATCACGGAGAAACCGCGTGAGCCGCCGGTCTTCTCATCGGCGGTCGCGGCCCGCCTGTCGCTGGTCGCGTCGTCGGGCACGTTGGCGAGAGATTTCCCGGTGTACGCTCTGGTGAAGTCCGCGCTCGCAGCAACAAGGACGTTCCCTGCGTCGAGTGCCGCGGCACCGCGATCGCCGCCGGTCTTCTGATTGAGCGTGGCCGCACGCCTATCGCTGGTGGCGTCATCAGGCACGTTCGCGAGCGACTTGTTCGTGTACGACCTCACGAAGTCGATCCCGCTCGCCACGATCTGGAGCCCGGTGTCGATCACGGAGAAACCGCGTGAGCCGCCGGTCT
>CAYGJL010000041.1:0-4709 GCA_964350145.1 uncultured Gemmatimonadaceae bacterium | reverse complement strand
TCTCATCGGCGGTCGCGGCCCGCCTGTCGCTGGTCGCGTCGTCGGGCACGTTCGCGAGATTCTTTCCGGTGTAGCTCCGCGTGAAGTCCACCGCGGCCGCGACAGCGATGTTGCCGGCGTCGATCGCCTGGTCGCCCTTGTTGCCGCCTCTCTCGACGACGTCCATGCCGATGCCCGTCGGTCCGTCCAGGTCCGCGGTGGCACGCCCGAGATCAGTGTTGATCAGCGGGTTGGTCCCCGCGCGGTCGTACACGTCGAAGCCGACGAACAAGGCCGCACGGTTGAACAGGCCGCCCATGCCGCTCCGCCTGAGCGCGGCGTCGACGAGGCCGCGGCCCGTGCCGGCGCCCCGGGCCGCGACGACCTCATCGTGGCGGCTTCGGATGAAGTCCCAGGCGTAGTCGCTCTCGATTCCGTTGGCGTCGCGCGTCTGGAGCACGACGGCTTTCTCGAGCATCATGTCCCGGGTGATCGTCTCGTCGGCGTACGTCCCGCCGCCGGATGGGAAAGCCGCCCATCCGGTCCACGCTCCCTCGACCCCGCCGACGTCGATGCGCCGCCGGTATTCGTGCGGCGCTACGCCGTCGAGGCCCGGCTCGGCCGTGTATCTCCGCGTGACGCTCGGGATGGTGTCTTCGACGAGGCGGCTGATCACGGCGCGCGGAGCTCCCGCCTTGCCCGTGCCCTCGCGAGGCACAGCGAAGATCGCCGCTTCCGATCGCCGCCCGGCGCCGCCGGATCCGGCATAGGCGAAGGCCTTGCCGTACAGGATCTCCCCGGGCGCCCACGTGGGAGAGAGCACGGATACCGAAGCGCCGGCGCCCTCGATCGCGGTGGTTGCTTCGACCTCCGCGTCCGTCGGCGTGTCTACCTTCTCGGCCTCGATCTTGAGGGAGGCGGTCCGGTCGCGGCCGTCGATGTTGAGTGTCGCCTCACCCGACGCGTTGAAGCCCACCGTCACGCTGGGCTTCTCGGGAGCGTCGCCCAGCTCGGAGATGTCGCCGGCCTTCCCGCCCTGGATCTGCGTGACGTTGTCGGCGAGCCCCAGGATAAAGATCCCGAGCGTTCTGCCGAGCGGGCCCACGCGGACCACGACGCCGCGCACGGCGAGCCAGCCGCGGAGCTCCGTCGCCGATGCCGGGTCGTAATCGGTGTAGCCGTCCGTGACGAAAATCACGGAGTCGCCGGGCGTGATCTCCGGCTGCATCTCGACCGGGCTGAACGTGAAGATCCGCTTGCCAGTCGAGAGCGCGCGCACGACGGCCCCCGGAACCTGCGTCGCCAGGTGCAGCCCCAAGTCGGTGCTGTTGTACAGCCACTTCGATATGTCCTCCGGGACCTCGCTCGAGCCGATCTCGTCCAGGTCCTGCTTCGCGAGCCAGGCGACGGCGTCGTGATCCACGACGCGCGTGATCCGCTCGGGGTAGGCGTCCGGGTTCGTGGCGGCGTCGTTCTTCCCGTACTTCGCGCTCACCACGCTGGCGCGCGCCTCGAGCCCGGGCGGCGTCGAGGGGTTCGCGTAATCGCGTCCGTCGAACGCCGCGGTGACGGGCGCCACGGGCACCGTCACGCGCCCGTCGGCGCCGCGCAGCGGATAGATCTGCACGAAACAGATCTGTCCGTCGATCTCTAGCGTCACACCGCCCAGGATCGTGCTCACGGCGTCGATCAGCTTGTCGGCTTGCGTTTGCTCCTTCAAGCGGCGCGTCGCCTTGAGCTTGGCCTGCGTGGCTGCGTCTCCCGGCGCCCAGTCCGTGACCGCGGGCGGCTTGCCGCCGCGGGGCAGGGAGCCCAGGCCGATCCGCTCGCTTGGGATCCCGAGGTCGTTGGTGAGCAGCTCCCACCAGACGTCGGCCAGGTCCGCATCGAGCCAGGACCGCTCCGGGGCGACGAAGATCCCCGAGTGCACCTCGATCGTGTCGCCGGCGACGAGCGCGTCCGGGAGTGCGGGACTGAAGTCGACCCGGTCGTTGTCGGTGTTGCCCTGGATGGTCTGAGTGAACCCGGGCGGCATGCCGGCCGCGGCCGAGGCCTGCACCCGCATGTAGTAGCCCTTTCCGTCGTACGCGGTGTTGTCGCCGCCGGCGACGCCCACGAGCGCTGGCGTGAACTCCACGTAGTCGACAGTCGCGGACGTGACGGTGTGCACGCTGTTCACCGATTCGACCGTGTCCGGGATCTTCTTCTTGAGCTTGGACGCGTAGGAGAGGAGCGTGAATTCCTCGGCCATCCCGGAGGGCACGCGGTTCGTCACCGTCATCCGCTCGAGCCGGAGCCACTTGTCGCGCGTGATGCTCGGGTGTCGCGAGGCGAGGAAGATCTCGCACTCGAGCTTGGTCGTGGGCTTCGTGCTCCCGATCGTGGTTGCGACGTCGAGGTAGTCCTTCACCCCGGTGCGCAGCACCTTGAGCTTGGCCTCGGCGATCGACGCCTCGAGCCAGGGCGTCGCGATCTCCCGCGTCGGCAGCTCGGGGATGCTCTCGACGCTCACGTCGAAGGGCACCCGGTAATCGACGCCGAACGCCGTGATGCCCGGGCTCGACCGTTCGGACGCGTCGGCGCCGAGCGTCACCCGGAGGTGGTAGGTCTGCTGCACCGTGGCGAGCTGGTCGCCGTGCTTCACCGCGGTCCACCCGCCGCCGGATCCGGCCGTCGAGAGCTCGATTGTCGCGGTCGTGCCGGCCGGCAGCTTCCGCTCGAACACTATGCGGCCGAGGGCGCCGGCCGCCGGCGCCCTCCCCAGGTCGATCGAGTAGACGGCCTGCGCGCTCGCCTCGTACGACTCGATCACCATGGTGAACGCCGGGCACTGCGCGGCCGCGTCTCTCGACCATTGTTCCTTGTCGCTGTTCCGGGCCCAGAACACGCGCTCGAACGTGCCGACGCCGGCGACGTCGCGGCTGGCCACATTGTCGCAGAGCCAGTGGAAGATCCCCGTCGCGCTCGGCGGGTTGACCGCGCGGACGACGAAGTAGTACTCCGGCAGCTCGCCGACCTGGTCCGGCGCCGACGCCTGCTCCGGCGTGTTCTCGAGCACGACGCGCTGGTTCGACAGGTCGAAGGAGACGGTCGCCTTCTGCGAGCCGTCCCAGGAGATCGTGTCCGCCTTGACCAGCGCCGGCGTCGAGAGCACCGCGTTGAATGTGTACTCCGTCCATGCCGTCTCGACGGGCTGCGGCGCGCCCGGAGTGAACTTCTGCCGTACGCCCGGCGTTCTCGTCACGCGATAGATCTGCAGCTCGAAGTCGCGGGTGATGAACAGGGCTCCGAAGGCCGACCGCTGCACGCGCGCAGTAAACGTGCGCAGCACCGCGCGCGTGAACGCGGGGTCCATCTTCCACGCCAGGCCCTTGACCCGGCGCGTCGGATCCTCGCGGTTGAGGTCGTAGCGCGTCTGCTCGCCGGTGAACTGCGCGAGGTTGACGCCGCTCGATGCGATCTCGAGCGCGCCGGTCGCGCCCGACACCAGCGAATTCGCCGGCGTTACGGATCCGCCGACGAGCTGCGCGCCGAAGTGCTGGTCCGGACGGCGGATCGTGACGCCGACGTCTGGAGCTGAGATCTCGGTCCTGAGCTCGACGTAGGGATTGGCCCGGCGCAGGCAGTCGAGGAGATCGGGGTGGATGTCCCTCATCTGATTCCCGAGCCCTACCTGATCAGCGGGCCGAGCTCACGGAGCGGGATCGATCCTTTGCGGTGCGACCGGTCGGCACCGAAGCTCCAGCTGCGCCCGGCGTACTGATAGAGCCAGCCGCGCTCCGGCTTCGTGCCGTAGTTCATCACCACGAACACGGGTTGATTCCTCTCGAAGAGCCAGCCGCGGAGGCTCCGGATCTGCGCGTCGTAGCTCGACGCCCCGATGACGGCCAAGTCCAGGTTGAGCGTGCGGCGCGAGTAGACCCGGTCCACCGCGGAGTACATCGCGTCGGAATCGAGCATTCGCTCGTTCCGCTCGCCGGCGTCTTCGTCGAGCTGCCGCGAGTAGACCGCGAGCTGCGTGCGCGCGCCGACGATGACTCCCGTGAGAATCGGCTGCGCCGCGGAAACGACTCGCACGCGGAAGTACCGCCGCGCCGAAAAGCCGCTGAACAGCGTGTAGAGCGCTCCCTCTTCCGTGACGCACCAGCCGGCCGTGGGATCTCCGCCGACGGTCCCCTCCGCGGGAACCACCCACTGCAGCCCGTCGCCGGTCGAGAAGTCGGAAGCGTCGGATGCATCGACCCGGACCGTGAGCCCCCAGAGATTGTGCCCGCGGTCGAGCCACGCCGAGTCGACCAGCCTGGAATTGCCGGAGCCCAGGTCCACGCGCACGTCGCGATCGGCCGCGCTCGTCGCTGCCTGCCAGAACGTGCGCTCCCGGCGGTAGTCAGAAACCGCGCGGACGCTCCTCCCGGCCGCGTCGCCGGTCGAAGAGAGCACGGCCGTGGGGTAAAGGTTGGTCGCGTCGAACACGTTGTCGACGAGCAGGAGAGGGCGCTCGGATGCCATTACGCGACCCTCGACACGCCGGTCGTCGGCGGGATTTCGACGCCGCGGCGCTTCAGCATGTCGGCGCGCTCGAGGCTGTAGATCGTCTCCTGGATCTCGTCGCGGCCGTACGGATTCCGCGTGATCAGCACGACCGTGACGCCGCCGGCGCCGGCCGCGTTCCCGCGCGGCTCGAACGTGCCCAGCCCGTCACCGCCCGACGCACCGCCGCCCCCGCCGGA
>CAYGJL010000040.1:13815-27775 GCA_964350145.1 uncultured Gemmatimonadaceae bacterium | reverse complement strand
GCTGGCAGCTCGCAGCTTATCAGTTCTAAGTGGTAGTTCAACTACTGCCGCAGCGCGTCCTTCTTGGCCGCTCTTGGGCCCACCTTGGGCGGGGCAAGGCGTGAGGTGTACTCCCTTTCCCCCGGCCCAGTGTAAATCTGCCGCGGGCGCGCGATCTTCTGCTCCTTGTCGAGCAGCATCTCCTCCCACTGCGCGAGCCAGCCGGCCATGCGCGCGATCGCGAACAACACCGTGAAGAAATCCGTGGGGAACGCCATGGAGCGGTAGATCAGCCCCGTGTAGAAGTCCACGTTCGGGTACAGCTTCCGCGACACGAAGTAGTCGTCCGACAGCGCGATCCGCTCGAGCTCGAGCGCGATCTCCAGGTCCTTGTCCACTCCGACGATCTTGAACACGTCGTCCGCGAGCTGCTTCACGATCCGCGCGCGCGGGTCGTAGCTCTTGTACACCCGGTGGCCGAAGCCCATGAGTCGCTGGCCCTTGCCGCCCTTCACGCCCTCGATGAACCCGGCCACGTTCTTCGGATGCTCGATCTCGCCGATCATCCGCAGCACCGCCTCATTCGCGCCGCCGTGCAGCGGACCGAACAGCGCCGCGATCCCGGCCGACATCGCCGAGAACGGATCCACGTGCGACGAGCCGACCGCTCGAACCGCGCTGGTCGAGCAGTTCTGCTCGTGGTCCGCGTGCAGAATGAACAGGATCTCGAGCGCGCGTACGAATACCGGGTCCGCCTCGTACTTCGGCTCGCTCATCCGCGCGACCATGGACAGGAAGTTCTCGACGTACGACAGATCGTTGTCCGGGTACACGAACGGGAGGCCCTTCACGTGGCGGTACGAGAACGCCGCGATCGTCGGGACCTTCGCGAGCAGGCGGATGATGGAAATGTTGCGGTGCTCGGCGTCGAAGATGTTCCGCGAGTCCGGATAGAAGGACGCCAGCGCGGCCACCGCGCTGTTGAGCATCGCCATCGGGTGCGCGTCGTACCGGAAGCCCTCGAGGAACTTGCGGATGTTCTCGTGCACGTACGTGTGATACGTGATGTCGTGCACGAACGAGTCGTACTCCTTCTGGTTCGGTAGCTCTCCGTGCCGCAGCAGCCACGCAACCTCGAGGAAATTGCCCCGCTCGGCGAGCTGCTCGATCGGATAACCGCGATACCGGAGGATGCCCTTGTCGCCGTCGATGTAGGTGATCGCGCTCCGGCACGCCGCGGTGTTCAGGAACGCCGGGTCGTAACTCATGAGCCCGCCGCCGTCGGCGTCGCCGCTCGGGATCTTCTTGAGGTCCGTCGCGCGAATCGCGCCGTCGGTGATCGGGAAGCTGTGTTTCTCGCCGGAGCGGGTGTCGGTCACGTCGAGCGCAGCAGCCGAGGCTTTCGATGGGGCTTCTATCGTCGCAGACTTTGCCATGGTCGTTCCCAAGAGATAGTTGGAGGTGTCCGTGACACCTCTTTGAAATCTAGCCGAGGTCCCGTTCCGTGGCGGAACTCCGCGGGCGTACATTGAATAAGAAGTGCGACCCCTTCACTTGAATAAGAAGTACGACCCCTTCACTCCCGATAATGCGCATCGCTAATCGTCCTCTGCAAATCCTGGCCCTGCTGCTTGTCGCCACGCGGCTGGCGGGCGCCCAGTCGCCAGCTGTCTCGTACCCGGACACCCGACAGGCCGATCAGACCGACCTCCTCCACGGAGTCGCGGTAGCCGACCCGTATCGCTGGCTGGAGGACACCGAATCGCCGGAAACCAGGGCGTGGATCGACGCGCAGAACGCGCTCACGTTCGGGTGGCTGGGCGCGATTCCCGAGCGGCCCCGCATCGCCGCGCGGCTCACCGAGCTATGGAGCTACGCCCGGTACGGCGTGCCGTTCAAGCAGGGCCGGCGCTACTTCTGGTTCGAGAACACCGGGCTGCAAAACCAGAGCGTGCTCCACACGCAACAGGGCCGGAGCGGCAGGGTGAGCGTGCTGCTCGATCCCAACACGCTGTCGGCCGACGGCACCGTCGCGCTGACGTCCACGGAGCCGTCCGAGAACGGACGGCTGCTCGCGTACGGCGTTGCCCGGAGCGGGTCGGACTGGAACGAGATCCGCGTGCGCGACGTGGAATCCGCCCGTGACCTCGCCGATACCGTGCGCTGGGTCAAGTTCTCCGGCATCTCGTGGACGAGAGACAACCGCGGCTTCTTCTACTCCCGGTACGACGAGCCCGCCGGCGGGAACGCCCTGCAGAGCGTCAACAAGTTCCAGAAGATCTACTACCACCGGATCGGCACGCGGCAGTCGGCCGACGAGCTGGTGTACGACCGTCCGGACGAGCCCGACTGGCGGCTCAACGGCGAAGTGTCGGACGACGGCCAGTACCTGATCATCTACGCGGCCGAAGGCACCGACACGCGCAACCGGCTCTACTTCAAGGATCTCGCGAACCCGGGCCGCCCGCGCGTGAACGCGCCAGTCGTGCGGCTAATAGACAGGCTCGAGGCGTCCTACGACTTCGTGGGAAACAACGGGACCGAATTCATCCTGCGCACGAACAAAAACGCGCCGCGCGCGCGGCTGATCGCGGTGGACATAGACAACCCGCGGGAGGAGAGCTGGCGCACGCTGATCCCGGAATCGAACGATCTCCTGCAGGGAGCCGCGTTCGTGGGCGACCGGCTGGTGGCGCGCTACCTCCAGGACGCGCGGGCTTCGATCCGCTTCTACGTGCCGCCCGCGGAGATACTGCGCGGAGGAACGGGCCGGCCCCAAGGTCCAGGCGGGACCCGCCGCGCTGGCGCCCCGACAACCATTACCCGCACGCGCGTCGGTAGCTACCGGCTCGAGCGCGAGCTGGAACTACCCGGCCCGGGGATGCTGAGCTTCAGCGGTGATCGCGGCGACCGCGAGATGTTCTACTCGTTCACGTCGTACCTGTACCCGACGACCGTGTTCCGCTACGACATCCGCTCGGGCGTCAGCGAAGTCTTCCGCTCAGCGCGCGTGGATTTCGATCCGTCGCTGTACGAGACGAAGCAGGTCTTCTACGAGAGCAAGGACGGGACGCGGGTCCCGATGTTCATCACCGCGCGCAAGGGCATCGCGCTCGACGGCAACAATCCCACACTGCTGTACGGTTACGGCGGCTTCAACATCTCGCAGACGCCGTCCTTCTCCATCGCGAATCTGCTCTGGCTCGAGATGGGCGGAGTGTACGCGGTCGCGAACATCCGCGGCGGCGGCGAGTACGGCCGCGACTGGCACGACGCCGGCAAGCTCGCGAACAAGCAGAACGTGTTCGACGACTTCATCGCGGCGGCCGAGTACCTCCAGCGTGAGCGGTACACGTCGCCCGCGAAGCTCGCGATATCGGGGGGATCGAACGGGGGGTTGCTCGTGGGCGCTGTGCTGAATCAGCGGCCCGAGCTGTTCGGCGCGGCGCTGCCCGCGGTGGGCGTCATGGACATGCTGCGTTTCCACAAGTTCACGATCGGGTGGGCGTGGACTTCGGATTACGGCTCGCCGGAGAAGCCGGACGAGTTTCGCGTACTGCGCGCGTACTCGCCGCTGCACAACATCCAGCGGGGCGCGCGCTACCCCGCGACGCTGATCACGACGGCGGACCACGACGACCGCGTCGTCCCCGGCCACTCCTTCAAGTACGCGGCCGCGCTGCAGGCGGCACAGGGCGGGCCGGCTCCGATCCTCATCCGGATCGAGACCAAGGCGGGCCACGGCGCCGGGAAGCCGACGTCCAAGCAGATCGAGGAAGCGGCGGACCGGTTCGCGTTTCTCGTGCGATCGCTCGGCATGACTCCCCGGTTCGAGTAGCGGCGTGCCAGCCCTGGACTCGATCCTCGAAGCCGTCCGCGTCGCGACGCTGTTCGCCGTGGCGGTGTTCGCCGTCATGTGCGTCGTGGATTGGGCTGTCCGCACGAAGCGGATCAACGCGTTCAACCCGATCGCGCGGTACTTCCGCTCGACCATCGATCCCTTCATCGCTCCCATCGAGCGGCGGGTCGTGCGCGCGGGCGGCTCGCCGACTGTCGCGCCGTGGTGGGCACTGGTCGCCGCGGTAGTCGGCGCCATACTACTCCTCAGCCTGCTCGGCTTCATCCGGAACCAGGTGCTGTTCGCCGCGCTCGCCGCGGACCAGGGCGCGGCCGGCATCTTCCACCTGCTCGTCGTCTGGACGTTCGCAATCCTGCGGCTCGCGCTGATAGTCCGCGTGATCAGCTCGTGGCTGCCCGTCAACCCGAACTCCCCATGGCTGAGGTGGTCGTTTCTGTTGAGTGAGCCGATCCTGCGGCCGCTGCGCCAGATCGTACCGACGCTGGGCATGATAGACATCACGCCCATACTCGCGTACTTCCTGCTCGGCTTTCTCGCCCGGATCCTCGTCGGCGCGCTCTGACAGGAACCGCCTTGCCAGCGACCGTGTATCCAGGGCAGACTGCAACGTCGCGTCACTGATCTTCCACCAGCTCGAGGTGCAAGCCATGCGTCGAAGTGTTTTCATGGGATTGTTCGCGTGCGCGACGCTGGTCGCGAGCCCCGCTGATGCGCAGCAGTTCACTCCGCAGATCCGCCAACCCGCGTTCCCGGCCGGAACGGGACCGCGCGTCCTGCTGGACGCGGGCCATTTCAACGAAGATCGCGCTGATCTCGCGCCGCTGATCGAGCTGCTTAACCGGGACGGCTTCCGCGTCTCCTTCCACGAATCCACGTGGACCCAGACGGCGCTCGCCCAAGCCGACCTCGTCGTCATCGCGGGCCCGCTCAGCGCGTCGCGCGCCGCGATGCAGTCTGCTGGCGCCGACTTCGCCTGGTCCGATCAGGCGCGGCGCGACGCGTTCAGCACCGAAGAAGTCAACGCGATCACCCGCTGGATCCGCGCAGGTGGGAACCTGTTGCTGCTGCTCGACGAGCCGCCGGTGCCGGCGGCGACTCGCACGCTGGCGGAAGCACTCGGCGTCGAAGTCCGCAACACGCGGACATGGGACGCCGGCCAGAGACCCGCAGGGTACGCGTATCCGCCCGACGATCTCAGCGGCAGCTACATCATGTTCACCCGCGAGCGCAAGACCATCGGCAAGCACCCGATACTCGACGGCAGGAACCGGGACGAGAAGGTAGATCGCGTGGCGACGTACCTCGGCAGCTCGTTGACTGGTCCGTTCGACGGCTCCGTGCTGCTCGCGCTCTCACCCGATGCGTTCGACTACTGGAAGGACGCGCCGGAGAGAGGCGGCGCCGAGCACCGCGTGCCGGCGGTCGGACGCGCGCAGGCCGTGGCGTTCAAGCTGGACGAGGGCCGCGTGGTGGTCGCTTCCGAGTCGGGCGCGTTTCAGGTGCCCGCCGGCGGCGCGGAAGATCCCGGCAACACGCTCGGCAAGGGACTCGCGTTCAAGGGCGCGCAGAACCAGCAGTTCGTGCTGAATACGCTCCGCTGGCTGGGGCGGGTGCTGCCCTAGGGCCGTCGCCGCGGCACCCACATGGCGTGGTAGTCAGAAGCGGCGTCGTTCGTCACGTTCACGAGACCGGTGCCATCGGCGTTGACTACGAACACATCCGGAATCCCGGAAGGCGACGGGATCGTCCACGCTCGCTTCGTGAATGCGATGCGCTGACCGCTCGGTGACCAACCGTTGAATTCACTTGCGTTGTCCGACAGGCGAGTCAGCCCCGATCCGTCGGCGTTGATCACGTAGAGAACTTCTTTGTCACTGTACTCATCGCCCCACCGCGTGAACGCGATGCGCGACCCGTCAGGCGACCACGGATCGTAGTCAATGTCCCCCGAGCGGAATGCGGGTAGCCAAGCCGGCAGGTGATCGTCCCAAGGGCCTGTCGCCGTCAGGGGTCGCTCGCCTGATCCGTCGGCATTCCTTATGTAAAGACGTCGCCTCCCGTCGCGGTCGCTGATGAATACGACCTTGGACCCGTCAGGTGACCAGAAAGGGGAGTTGTCGGTCGGCCGTACGAACAGCGGCTCCAGGCCGGTTCCATTCCAGTTCACGATATAGGCGTGACGCTTCAAGAAGTCGACACCGGTGCCGGAACTCTGAAACACGACGCGTCCGTCCGCGGACCAGCCGATCACCTCGACGTTGAAACCCAGCCCGTAGCCCAACGCGTGCGACACGTTGTGGGGGTCACTTCCGTCGGCACCCATCACGTACACATCGTAGACGCCACGGGTAAACCCTATCTCACGGCCCTCGCGATTCGAGAGAAAAGCGATCTGTCTGCCGTCGCGTGACCAGCGAGGCGAATGGTTGCCCCCTTCTCCGGAACTACCCGGCCGATTAGTCAGCTGCCGCAGGTTGCTCCCGTCAATGTCCATCACCCAGATCCCGCTCAGGGCAAACGCCGAAAAAGCGATCCGCGTGCCGTCGTGCGAGAGGCTGAGCCTCTGCGAGGACGAAGGAAAAGCCTCCAGCATCAGCTTCTCGACACCCGTGCCGTCCGCGTTCATGCGGTATAGGGCTGGGGACCCCCCCTCGCGCGTGCTGAGAAAGAGCAGCTGCTCGATCGACTCGTCCCCCGGACCGACGGCGTCAGAGCAAGCGCCCATTGCCACCGCCAGCATTGTGGCGAGGGCGAGGTGTCTCGAACGAGATAGTGTCACGACTCTAATGTTTACCCCCATATGCGGCGACCGCAATGGAAAAGCACGCGGGCGCTTTACGGACGTGCTGCGCACGCTGGGCCCGGCTCCAGAGCGGCTTCGCGCGCGAGGGGTGTGACCTGCAGAAACTGCACCTGTGCCGGCTCGGTGGGAGCGAGTGTGATGGCGACAAGGAGATCGTCGTCTCGGCACCGCATCCGCCAGCGGCCTCGCAACGCGTTCGCCACGACGAACGGACCTTCATTCCTGCACCCGTCTCCAGCGGCGGCGCGAACCATCTCGATCGCCGCTCGCCGCCGATCCTTCGGCTCGTCCAGATACAAATTCATCGCAGCGAGGCTGTCGGCGAGCGCGTCATCCCACCGCGCGACGAGACGCGACACCTGCTCGCGTTTCTCCAACAGAACGGGCGCCGGTTGCGGAACGCGTGGCGCGAGCCCGCCGGTTCGCTGCAGAATCTCCAGCGCCTGTGTGCTCACCGGAGTCCAGCCGGTATAGGTGAGATTCCCGAGCGCGACTATCCCGACGCCGTACTCTGGGAGCCAGCGCATGAGCGAGCCGAATCCCGGCAGTCCGCCGGTGTGCGATACCGATGTCGAGAAGAGACACGTCTGCTGCACGCGGAGTCCGTAGCCATAGCCGTTGGCCGCGAGTGAGATGTTCCCCGCGCTGTCGGTCGCCGCGGATGCGCCGAAGTAGCGCGCGATCTGCTGCATCTCCCGCCGTGACGCACGGCTCAGCGGACCGCCGTCGGGGTCGTCGCGCGGCGGCCATGCGTCGAGCATGAAGCCGACCCAGCGGCCCAGGTCGGAGATGGATGTGAGCATCCCGCCCATCGGGCCGAACGCGCCATCTGGAAGCTGCGGCTCCTCGATCCATTCGCCATCGCGTAATCGGTAGCCGTGCGCCAGGCGGTTCGCAGGGACGCTGCGCGCTTCGAGCGTCGTCACGCTCATGCCGAGCGGCAGCAGGATTCTCTCGCGCACGTATCTCGAGTACGGCATTCCTGAAACGTTCGCCACGATGCGGCCGAGGATCGCGAAGCCGAAGTTCGAGTATTCGTACGCGGTTCCGGGCGCGGTCGAGAACGGAATGCCGCTTCGCATCATCGCGGCCATCTCGTCGTCGGTGGCCGCGAGCTGTTGATCGCCCCACGGGTTGTCCTCGGGAAAACCCCCCGAGTGCGTGAGCAGATGACGAACAGTGATCTTCGGCGAATCGCTCGTCGGATAGCGAAGGCTCGCGAGCTCCGGCACGTACTTTTCCGCCGGGTCGTCGAGCGTGAGCTTGCGCGCGTCGCGCAGCTGCAGGATCGCGACCGCGGCGAAGCTCTTGGACATGGACGCGATGCGGAATACCGTCGCCGTGTCCACCGGCGAACGCGAAGGAGCGTCACGCAGCCCGCCAACGCCGACGTGCGCCAGCTTTCCATCCACGATGATCGCGTAGCCAAATCCCGGCACTCGCGCCCGCTGCGCGAAGCTGTACACCAGGCTGTCGATCTCAGGATACGCGGCCGTGAGCTTCGCCGCGCGGTCGGGATCGGTGAACCGTGCCGGGGGCGCGACGCTGTTCCACGCGGACTCCTGCGCCGTCGCCGAGCACGGGACAACCAGTACTACGGCGCTGACCGCGGCCAACAGAATTCCAATGTTCAACCCATTCCTGGGAATCCGGATTGCTTGAGTCACGGCGAGAGAATCTCCTGTAACGCGAAGCGTGTTTTCGGCGGGATGCGCTCTACGGGAAAATACCGCTCCACAATTGCGAGAGCCTCTTCCGCACGCTCGATGTTCAGGTACCGAAGCAAGTAACGCACGTCGTCCTCATCGCGGAATTCCGGACCGAGGCGGAACGCGACGCATTTCATAGCCAGCAGGTACTCTGGCACCGGCATGAAGACGCGGAGGTTACTCAGCTCGAGCCACGGTGAGAATTCCCCACGGTCGCTCAGGAATCCCTTCACGGCGTCGTTCAGCCAGTTCTCGTCCACTCCTGCATCCGTCGCGACCTTTCTCGCCAAACGCCGCACTATCTCCTTCGGCCGGAACACCGCGTCCACGTCATTGGTTGCCGTGCGGGCCGCGAATGCCAGCGCCATGACCGCGCCGCCGACGATGTAGACTTCCGCGATCACATCCTCTTCGGACAGCCGCCCGTTAAGCAGATCGAAGAGCTTGCGAATGCCGGCGGCCGAGAGCACGTCAAACTCTCTCGTCAATGGACGAATCGACGAAGATGTTTCTCCGGCGGAAAGCCACGGGGGCCGTCGTGAGAAGGTGTAGCCGCACGCTCGACAACGCCGACCCGAACACCGGCTCTACGGGCACAGGAGACTCCGTTGTCCATGCCGGCGGGGTCAGCCCACGATTGACGGCCGCGTGATCTACGGTCGCAGCGAGGTGATTCAGCGTGCCGGCGTCCAGAGCCGCCTGCGGCGCCTCCGCCGTGGCGCGCGCGAACCCGCCCGCGGGAAGGTCACGGAGAAAATCGGCGAGCTCAGCCAGCGCCGATGCCTTGCCTTCGTGATCGACCAGCTTCGCGATCATGCTCTGAAACCTGGTCGCTTCGGCGGGAAGCACCCGGTCCAGGATCCACGAAGACATGTCGGTGCCGGCCCGTCTGGCGAGGCGCCGCAACGCCCGCTTCTGCTCCGGAGAGACGCGGATCTGTAGCTGTTCGGTCTTTCTGGCCATGCAATCAACCTGGCGCGGAAGTTGACAGATGTCAATACATCTGTACTGACAAAAAGTACCCCGACCTCCGCCACTTGGCTGAGACAGTCAAAGCGTACGTTCTTGCTGCCCGGCGGCCGCGCTACTATAGTTGAGGGCAGTACGACATTCGAAAGCCCGTGGCGATTTCAGGCAAATTGCGACCACGTTAAAAAACCGCTAAAGCGCCACGCCCGGCGCACTTAGCGCCCGGGCTTTTTTCATTTTGGGACCATGCCAGTGCCAGACATAAAGAAGCTCCCCTACCTCGAAGCCCTCGACCGCCGCGTACTCGTGTACGACGGCGCGATGGGCACCAACATCCAGCGGCACAACCTCACCGCCGAGGACTTCGGCGGGAAAGAGCTGGAGGGGTGCAACGACTACCTGATCCTCAAGCGGCCCGACGTCATCCAGTCCATCCACGAGTCCTTCCTCGCGGTCGGCTGCGACGTCGTCGAGACCTGCACCTTCCAGTCCACTCCGCGCCGGCTGGCGGAGTGGGGGCTCGGCGACAAGGTGCGCGAGATCAACGTCGAAGGCGCGAAGCTCGCCCGCGCGGCGTGCGACAAGTTCGCCACGCTCGACCGTCCGCGGTTCGTCGCGGGCTCGATGGGCCCGACGGGCATGCTGCCCTCCAGCTCCGACCCCGCACTCTCACAGATCACCTTCGCCGAGCTGGCTGAGAACTACTACGAGCAGGCCAAATACCTCGTCGAAGGCGGCGTGGACGTGCTCCTCATCGAGACGTCCCAGGACATCCTCGAGGTCAAGGCAGCCGTCGCCGGCATCGAGCGCCTGTTCGAAGAGATCGGCAAACGCGTCGTGCTCCAGGTGCAGATCACGCTCGACACCAGCGGGCGCATGCTGCTCGGCACCGACATCGCCAGCGCGATGACCACGCTCGAAGCGCTGAACGTCGACGTCATCGGGCTCAATTGCTCCACCGGGCCCGAGCACATGCGCGAGCCGATCCGCTATCTGAGTGAGCACGCGACGCTGCCGATCTCCGTGATCCCCAACGCGGGATTGCCGCTCAATACCGGAACCGGCGAGGCGATCTACCCGCTCGAGCCCGCACCGATGGCCGAAGCGTTGTCGGAGTTCGTGCGCGAGTTCCGCGTGCGCGTCGTCGGCGGCTGCTGCGGCACGACTCCCGAGCACCTCGAGCAGATCGTCCGCGCGGTGCGCGACGCGGAGAAGGCCGCGGTGCACCCGGAGACCAACGGCAAGCGACACGTGCCGCGCGTCAGCTCGGCCATGCGCGCGATCACGCTGCACCAGGATCCGCCGCCGCTGCTCGTGGGCGAGCGCGTGAACTCGCAGGGCTCGCGCAAGGTCAAGCGCCTGCTGCTGGCCGACGACTACGAGGGGATCCTCGACGTCGCCCGCGACCAGGTGGACTCGGGCGCGCACGTGCTCGACGTGTGCGTCGCGCTCACCGAGCGCGCGGACGAAGCCGAGCAGATGTCGAAGGTGGTCAAGCTGTTGTCCATGAGCGTCGAGACGCCGCTGGTGATCGACTCCACCGAAGCCGACGTGATCGCGGCCGCGCTGGAGCACGTCCCCGGCCGCGCGATCGTCAACTCCATCAATATGGAGAACGGCCGCAAGCGCATTGATTCGGTCGTGCCGCTCGTCAAGAAGCACGGCGCCGCCGTCATCGCGCTCACGATCGACGAAGTTGGGATGGCGAAGACGAAAGAGCGGAAACTCGAGGTCGCGAAAGCCATCTACGACATCGTGGTCGGCGAGTACGGCCTCGCGCCGGAAGACATCATTTACGACGCGCTCACCTTCACGCTCGCCACCGGCGACGCGGAGTGGATCGACTCCGGCCACGAGACCATCGAAGGCATCCGCCTCATCAAGCGCGAGCTGCCGGGCGTCTCCACCATACTCGGCGTCTCCAACGTGAGCTTCGGGCTCACGGTCGAGGCGCGCGCCGTGCTCAACTCGGTCTTTCTGCACCACTGCGTACAGGCGGGACTCGATGCGGCGATCGTCAACCCGGCGCACATCCATCCGTACGCGGAGATCTCGCAGGAAGAGCGCGCGTTGGCCGACGACCTCGTGTTCAACAAGCGGGAAGACGCTCTCCAGCGATTCATCGAATACTTCGCCGCGATCGGCGGTGACGGCGCCACCAAAGCCGTCGAGAAGGAGGACCCGACCGCGGGCATGTCGGTGGACGAGCGGATTCACTGGATGGTCGTGCACCGCAAGAAGGAAGGGATCGAAGCGCAGCTCGACGAAGCCGGCGTGCGGGAGAATCCCGTGCGCGTGTTGAACGAGGTGCTGCTCCCCGCTATGAAGGACGTCGGTGACAAGTTCGGCGCGGGCGAGCTGATCCTCCCGTTCGTGCTCCAGTCAGCCGAAGTGATGAAGAAAGCCGTCAAGCACCTGGAGCAATTCCTCGAGAAGGCCGAGGGCTACACCAAGGGCAAGGTCGTGCTCGCGACCGTGTACGGCGACGTGCACGACATCGGCAAGTCGCTCGTCAACACGATCCTGTCGAACAACGGCTACACGGTCTTCGACCTCGGCAAGCAGGTGCCGGTCAACACGATTCTGGAGAAGGCGGCGGAAGTCGGCGCGGACGCCATCGGCCTGAGCGCGCTGCTCGTCTCGACGTCCAAGCAGATGCCGCTGTGCGTCAAGGAGCTCGACAAGCGCGGAATGAACATTCCGGTGCTGATCGGCGGCGCGGCGATCAACCGCAGGTTCGGCCGCCGCGCGCTGTTCGTGGACGGCGAGCGCGCGTTCGACGCGGGCGTGTTCTACTGCAAGGACGCGTTCGAAGGGCTGGAGACGATGGACGTGCTCCAGGACGGGAACAAGCGCGAGCAGTTCATCGCCAAGAACCTCGACGACGCCAAGAAGGACGTGTTTCTACGGACGACGGTCGGCAAGGACATCGCCGCCGGCGATGCCGCCGGAGCCCGTAGCGACGTGTCGGCGGGAAATCCGCTTCCGCGTCCGCCGTTCTGGGGCACGCGCGTGCTGCGCGACATCCCGCTCGACGAAGTGTTCGCGCTGCTCGATCTCGACGAGCTGTACCGGCTGCAATGGGGCGCACGCGGCTCCGGAGATCAGTACAAGGCAACCGTGCGAAACGAGTTCGAGCCCGTGCTCGCGCGCCTCAAGGCCGACGCCGCCGCGCGGAAGTGGCTGGAGCCGCAGGCAGTGTACGGCTACTTCCCGGTGCAGTCCGTGGGCAACGACATCGTCGTGTACGACCCCGCGGCGTATCAGAGCGACGGCGGCTCACTCCGTGAGATCGCACGCTTTCACTTTCCGCGCATGGTCGGCCGCGAGCGGCTGTGCCTCGCCGACTATTTTCGCTCCAGCGAGAGCGGCGACGTGGACGTCGTAGCGCTTCAGATCGTGACGGTCGGTGACGCGGCCAGCCGCGAGTTCGACCGGCTGCAATCGGCCAACGAATATTCCGAGGCGTACTACACGCACGGGCTCGGCGTCGAGACGGCCGAGGCAGTTGCCGAGTGGATGCACCGGCGCATCCAGCGCGAGCTGGGACTCGACACGGGAAAACGCTACTCGTGGGGCTACGGCGCGTGCCCGGACCTCGACGACCACGCCACCGTGTTCAAGCTGCTGCCCGCGGAGGAAGCGCTCGGGATGGGATTGACCGAGTCGTTCCAGCTCATGCCGGAGCAGTCCACGGCCGCGATCATCGTGCACCACCCGGAGGCGAAGTACTACGCCGTGCGCGGAGCGGCGGACGCGCCCGCCGGCGAGCCGGAGGCCGCGGTTGTCTAACGACGCCAAGCTCGCCCGGCTGCTGGACCCGCTGCAGGTCGTCGTGTTCGACGGCGCGATGGGCACGCAGTTGTACGCCAAGGGTGTGTTCATCAATCAGTGCTACGACGAGCTGAACCTGCGCGCGCCCGACCTCGTGCGCGATGTGCACCGCGCGTACGTGGACGCGGGCGCCGAAGTCATCGAGACCAACACCTTCGGCGCGAACCGGCTCAAGCTCTCGCAGTTCGGGCTCGGCGGTCAGGTCGCCGAGATCAACGAGGCCGCGGCGAAGCTCGCCGTGGAAGCCGGCAAGGGTGACGTGCTCGTCGCCGGCGCGGTCGGTCCGCTCGGCGTGCGGCTAGAGCCGTACGGACCGACGAGCCTCGACGAGGCGCGCGCGGCTTTCGCCGAGCAGATGCGCGGGCTCGTCGCGGGCGGCGTGGACCTGTTTCTGCTGGAGACCTTCGCCGACGTGCACGAGATCGAGCAGGCGATACTTGCCGCGCGCGAGGTTGACCGCGACATGCCCGTCATCGCGCAGATGACTGTCGGCACCGACTGCCTGACGCCGTACGGCGTGAGCGCCGAGGACGTGGCGAAGGCGCTCGACGCGTTCGGCGCGGACATCATCGGGCTCAACTGCTCGGTCGGCCCGCAGGCGATTCTCGAGGCGATCGAGAAGATGGCGCCCGCCACGCGCCGCAAGCTGAGCGCGCAGCCCAACGCCGGCATGCCGCGCGAGGTCAGCGGGCGCAGCATGTACATGGCGAGCCCCGAGTACATGGCCACGTACGCGCTGCACCTGGTACACGCCGGCGCGCGGATAGTGGGCGGCTGCTGCGGCACGACGCCGGAGCACATCGCGGC
>CAYGJL010000040.1:0-13805 GCA_964350145.1 uncultured Gemmatimonadaceae bacterium | reverse complement strand
CCCTCGACCATCGCCGCGATGGTCGAGGGGATCCGGCCGCTGTCACCGCGCACGGCGATGGCGACGTCGGTCGAGCGCCGCAAGCAGCGGCCGGACGCGCCGGAAGAAGACCCGGGCGTGGAGCCGCTGCCGTTCGCGGAAAGATCGAAGTTCGCGGCGAAGATCGCGCGCAGCGAGTTCGTCACGTCGGTCGAGATCGTGCCGCCGCGCGGCGTGGATGCGTCGCGGATGATCCGCGACTGCCGCTCTTTAAAGAAAGCGGGAGTGGATGCCGTCAACGTGCCCGACGGCCCGCGCGCGCAGAGCCGGATGGGCGCGGTGCTGACGAGCCTGCTGATCGAGCAGCAGGTGGGGATCGAGACGGTGGTGCACTACTGCTGCCGCGATCGCAACCTGCTCGGCATGCTGAGCGACCTGCTCGGCGCGGCCGCGGTCGGGCTGCGCAACATTCTCATCATCACCGGCGATCCGCCGAAGATGGGACCGTACCCGAATGCGACCGCGGTGTTCGACATCGATTCCATCGGCCTGACGAATCTCGTCGCCCGATTGAATCGCGGGCTCGATCCCGGCGGCAACGCCATCGGCGCGCCGACGTCGTACGCCATCGGCGTCGGCGTGAATCCGGCGGCGCTCGACATCCCGCACGAAATCAGGCGGTTCGAGTGGAAGGTCGAGGCGGGCGCCGAGTACGCGATCACGCAGCCGGTGTTCGACGTGGATCAGCTCGAGAGCTTCATGCAGAAGATCGAGCACGTGAAGATCCCGATCATCGCCGGGATCTGGCCGCTGGTGTCGGTGCGGAACGCCGAGTTCCTGGCGAACGAGGTGCCGGGGGTGAGCGTGCCTGACCATATCATCGCGCGGATGCGGCGGGCCAACGACAAGTCGAAGGAAGCGGGGGTCGCGGAAGGGATCGCGATCGCGCGGGAGATGCTCGAGCGCGTACGGCCGATCGTGCAGGGGGCGCAAGTCTCGGCGCCGTTTGGGAAGGTCGAGCTGGCGCTGGACGTTTTCAAGGACAGCATCACGACGACTCCCAGCGGCGTAGCGTAGGGTCGGCTCGAAGTCACAGACGGGCGGATTATTCCGGGAGCCTGGACCGCGGAGTAAGATTCTCGCAATGACCGAAACGACCCGGCCCCTCACCATCCTCGCCGAAGAAGAGGAGATGTTCCGCGACGCCATCGCGTCGTTCGCGAATGAAGAGGTCCTCCCCCGCGTCCGCGACATGGACAAGGCGTGCAAGCTCGACGCGACGCTGATTCCCAAGTACTTCGAGCTCGGCTTGATGGGGATCGAAGTCCCGGAAGAGTACGGCGGAGCCGGCGGCTCGCTCATGATGGTCGCGCTCGCCGTCGAGGAGATCAGCAAGGTGGACGCGTCCGCCGCGATCCTGTGCGACGTGCAGAACACGCTGGTCAACTTCCCGATCGTCAAGTACGGCAGCGAAGACCAAAAGCAGAAGTACCTCACGCGCCTCACCTCGGAAGCGGTGGGTGCGTACGCGCTGTCGGAGGCGGGCTCTGGCTCCGACGCGTTCGGCCTTGCGACGCGCGCCGAGAAGAAGGGCGACGGCTGGGCGCTCACCGGCGGGAAGCTCTGGATCACCAACGGCGCGGAAGCCGACATCTTCGTCGTCTTCGCCAACGCCGATCCGTCGGCGGGCTACAAGGGAATCACGGCGTTCATCGTGGAGCGCGGCATGCCGGGCTTTACTGTCGGCAAGAAGGAGGACAAGCTCGGCATCCGCGCGTCCAGCACGGTCGAGCTGCTGCTCGACAGTTGCGAGGTGCCCGCCGCCAACGTGCTCGGCCCGGTCGGCCAGGGCTACAAGATCGCGATCGAGACGCTGAACGAGGGGCGCATCGGCATCGGCGCGCAGATGATCGGCGTGGCGCAGGGCGCGCTCACCGCGGCGATCGGCTACATCCAGGAACGACGCCAGTTCGGCAAGGAGCTCGCGCACTTCCAGGCGATCCAGTTCCAGGTCGCCCAGGCGGCGACGGAGCTCGAGGCCGCGCGGCTCATGGTGTACAACGCGGCGCGGCTCAAGGACGCGGGGCACGACATCGCGCGCACCGGCGCCATGGCCAAACTGTATTCGTCGCAGGTGTGCGA
The DNA here is from genome assembly GCA_964350145.1 of uncultured Gemmatimonadaceae bacterium. GTDB lineage: Bacteria > Gemmatimonadota > Gemmatimonadetes > Gemmatimonadales > Gemmatimonadaceae > JACDCY01. The sequence continues at coordinate 11,684 of CAYGJL010000040.1, read as the reverse complement.
GCGCGTCACCTCGTTGTGCGTCGAGTTGTTCGGAGGTTATGGCTACACCACCGATTATCCGGTGGAGAAGTTTTACCGGGATGCCAAGATCGGGACTATCTACGAAGGCACGTCGAACATGCAGTTGCAGACAATTGCGAAGTCGTTGCTCCGATAGCGGTTTTCAGAGCTCCGTCGAGGACAGGTGTCCTCTTCGGGCGCTACGCTCGCAAACTGCGCTCGCTAGCACGCGCCCTGTGAGGACACCTGTTCTCGACGGAGCCCTGAAAACCGCTACACACGTTGGCCTACGCCCGCTGCCTCGCCGCACACACCTCAGGTGACCTCATGACGATTCCTCGCTCGCTCGCCCTCGTAGCCCTCGCCCTGTTCACGGCCGCGCCCGTGGCCGCGCAGCAGCCCATCGACGCGGAGTACGCGCGGCTCGTGCGCGAATACACGTCGGATCCGCTGTTCCTGCCGGCGACGGTGGCAACGCTCCCGGATCATCCCACCATTCCCTCGCCGCGCGAGCACTTCGGGACGGTGATCGGCGCGCCCGGGGTCATGCACCGCACGAGCGAGATCTACGGGTATTACCGCGCGCTGGCCGCGGCGACGCCGAGGGTGCGGGTGGAGAACGTCGGCACTACCGAGGAGGGACGCGAACTGCTGCTGCTTACGATCGCCGGCGACTCCCTGCTGCCGCAGATCGCGGAGCAGAAGGCGATCGCGGCGCGACTGGCGGATCCGCGGCGGCTTCCCGCCGCGGAGCTCGACGCGGTGCTCGCCCGCGCGAAGCCGATCTACTACATGAGCGGCGGGCTGCACTCCACGGAGATGGGCTCCCCGGAGATGCTGCTGGAGCTGGTGTACCGGCTCGCGGTCAGCGATGACCCGCAGATCCGCACGATCCGCGACAATGTCATCACGCTGATCAATCCGGTGGCCGAGCCCGACGGGCGCGACAAGCTGGTGGACTGGTACTATCGCTACACGAAGGCGCGCACCGACTGGGACGACGGTTTCCCGCGCAGCGCGCCGTACTGGGGCAAGTACGTCTTCCACGACAACAACCGCGACGGAATCCAGATGTCGCAGGAGCTGACGAAGTCCATCTATCGCTCCTATTTCGAGTGGTTCCCCGTCGTCTCGCTCGACCTGCACGAGTCCGTGCCACTGCTGTACATCTCGACGGGCACGGGCCCGTACAACGAGACACTCGACCCGATCACGATCGGCGAGTGGCACCTGTTCGCGCAGAACGAAGTCACCCAGCTCACGGCCCAGGGGCTGCCGGGCGTGTGGACGTGGGGCTTCTACGACGGCTGGTATCCGGGCTACGCGCTCTGGATCACTAACAATCACAACGGCATCGGCCGCTTCTACGAGACGTTCGGCAACGCCGGCGCGAACACGTACATCCGCGACCTCGGCAACAGCCGCTACGCCGGCGATCTGGTCACGAGCAGGCAGTGGTACCGGCCTTACCCGCCCACGCGCCGCGTGCGCTGGGGGGCGCGCGACAACGTGAACTTCATGCAGGCGGGTGTCATCGCCTCGCTCGCGTTCACCGCGCACAACTCCAACCAATTGCTTCGCAACTTCTGGCAGAAAGGCGTCAACAGCATGCGGCGCGGATCCACCGAGAAGCCGCACGCCTACACGATCCCCGCGTTCGAGCGGCAGCGCGATCCGAAGCGGACCGCGTACCTCGTCAACCAGCTCCGGCGCCACGGTATCGAAGTGCACCGCCGCGACAGCGGCGAGTCGGCGGGTGATTTCGTGGTGCTGCTCAACCAGCCGTACCGCAACTTCGCGGTCAGCCTGCTCGGCAAGCAGAACTTCCCCGCCGACGCGCCCAATCCCCCGTACGACGACATCGCCTGGACGCTCGGCTACATGTACGGCGTGAATGTGAAGACAGTGGACGACTCCGCAGTTTTCCGCTGGCCGGGGCTGACGCTCCTGACCGACACGGTGGCGGCCACCGCCGACGTGAGCGGCAGCGGCGGCGTCCACGTGCTCGAGTACAAGGCCCAGGCGGAAGTGCTCCCCGCGCTGTACATGCTGCGCGAGCGCTCGCGCGGCACGCGGGTGACCGCCGCCGAGGCGCCGTTTACCGCGGGCTCGAAGAGCTACCGCGAAGGCTCGCTCATCTTCGAGAACCTCGGCGATGAACTGGCCCGCGACATCGCGCGCCGATTCGCGCTCCCGCTCGACCGCGTGAGCGCGGCGCCCTCCGTGCAACGGCACGCGGTGGATCTGCCGCGCGTCGCCGTATACCACACGTGGACCAACACGCAGGACGAAGGCTGGGTGCGATTCACCTTCGATCAGGCGCGCATTCCGTATACGTCCATCAACAAGGACGACCTGCGCCGCGGCAACCTGCGCAGCCGCTTCGACGTCATCCTCGTGCCGAATACCGGCGGCGCCGGTGTCGAGACGTTGATCCACGAGCAGAACGAGAAGTTCGGCCCGATGCCGTACACGAAGACCGCTGAGTTCCCGTCGCATGGGACTCCGTCGTCCACCACCGATATGACCGGCGGGCCCGGCTTCGAGGGACTCGCGCAACTCCACCGGTTCGTGAACGAAGGCGGCACGCTCATCACACTGCACGGCGCGACGCGGCTCGCGGCGGAAACGGGGATCGCGCGCGCTCTCTCGCCGTACACGGCCAGCACCTTGTTTCACCCGGGCTCGATCGTGACGATGATGGCGCGCCGCTCGAGTCACCCGGTGTGGTACGGCTATCCGGACACGACCAACGTCTTCCGCGGCAACGGACCGCTGTTCCAGGTCAATCGCCGCGACCGCGGAATGATCGTCGCGCAGTTCGGCACGCGCACACCACGGGACGAAGAGGAGCCGACCGGCCGGTTCTTCGGAATCCCGGAGACCCCGCGTCCGGGGGCCGGTGAGGCCTCGCCTCCGCCCGGCGTCGGTCCCGCAGCCGACAGCGCCGCGCCCGCGCGGGCCGGCGGCCGGGGAGGATCCGGCTCGAGCGAGTACGTGCTTTCAGGGATGGTGCGCAACCAGGATCAGATCATCGGGCAAGGCGCGATCTTCGACGTGCCGGTCGGGAGAGGGCGCGTGATCACGTTCTCGTTCAATCCGCTGCATCGGTATCTGAACCATCACGAGTTTCCGCTGGTGTGGAACTCGATAATGCACTGGAACGATGGAATAGCCAGGTGAAAGCTGGCTTGGCTCCGAGGATGACGAAGAGGAATCCAAGTAGGGAGTGTGGCAGTCCGGAGTGTCGCAGTAAGGAGTCGGCGCGATCACCCATGAGCTGCCGACTCCTAACTGCCCCACTCCGTACTGCCACACTCCGTACTGCCACACTCCGTACTGCCACACTCCGTACTTGGATTCCGCTGGCCATTTGCCTCGGAGCCATCCTGGTCTCGGCTCCGCCGGCGCAAGCGCAGATAACCGAATCGGAGTATGCGCAGCGCAGAGCCGCTGTCGCCGAGCGCATGCGCGACGGCTTCATGGTCGTCGCGGGCGCGCCCGAGCCCGAGCACGATTACGAGGATTTTTCGCAGGACCCGAACTTCCTGTACCTCACCGGCATCACCGAGCCAGGCGCGGCGCTGGTCCTCGTGAAGCGTGGCGAGGCGCACTCCGCTACGCTGTTCGTCGAGCCGCGCAATCCAGCCCGCGAGATGTGGAGCGGCTCCAGGCTCGGGACCGAAGGCGCGGCCGCGCGCACCGGCCTCCCCGCGAGGTTGGCGTCCGATGCCGACGACTTCATGGACTCACTGGCCGGCGCGCACGGCATCGCGTACGTGTCGCGCGGCCAGCGCGAGCTCAGCGCCAGGCTGCGCTCGGTCAAGCCGTCGCTGGCCATTCAGGGAACCGAGTCGATCCTGCGGTCGCTGCGCGCACGGAAAAGCAGCGCCGAGCTGGATCTCCTTCGCAAAGCGATCGCGATCACCGTGGACGCGCAGCTGCTGGCGATGCGATCCATCTCGCCCGGAATGAATGAGTTCGAGATCGATGGGCTGATCGAGTACACCTTCCGCCGCAGCGGCGCCGACCGGCCCGCGTTCGCAAGCATCGTCGGCTCGGGACCCAACTCCACGACGCTTCACTACAACCGGAACGACCGCTTCATGAACGCGGGTGAGCTGCTGGTGCTGGACGTCGGCGCGTCGTACCGCGGCTACGCCGCCGACGTCACCCGCACCGTGCCCGTGAGCGGAGTGTTCTCGGCGGAGCAGCGCGCCATCTATCAGCTCGTGCGCGACGCCCAGGCGGCGGCCGAACGCGCCGCGCGGCCCGGCGCCAACAGCATGAGGATGAACGTGGCGGTGGACAGCGTGATCAAGCACGGGCTGGCCGCGCTGGGACTGATCGAGTCGGCCGACGCCGTGTACGACTGCGGCGACGACCAGCGCGCAGCCACCTGTCCGCAGTACCGGCTGTACTACATGCACGGGCTCGGGCACGGTATCGGCCTGGATGTGCACGATCCCGGCACGTCCGGGATCCAGCCGGGCACCCTCTCGCCCGGGGACGCGTTCTCCATCGAGCCGGGGATATACGTGCGCGCCAACCTGCTCGACATCATTCCGCCATCTCCGCGCAACGACGCGATGAAAGCCAGGATCGCGTCCGCCGTGTGGCACTATGCCAACATCGGCGTGCGGATCGAGGACGACTACCTGGTCACGGAATCGGGCGTGGAGTGGTCGAGCGGGGCGCCGCGCGAGATCCACGAGATCGAGGCCGCCATGCGCGACCGGGTGTACGTGCCGCGCGACCTCGACAAAATCGAATGGTACCGCGCGACCGAGCCGCCGTCGCGCGCGTCGCCCTGACGCGGGTCCAATTTCGGCATGGCTGAAATCAGAACCATTTGTTTCGACGCCGGGCCGCGACCCTGTCCACCCCGCTCCGAGTATCATCCCCGACGATGGCAAACACCGCGATCCCGACGCCGCGCGCAATAGGTTACACCTCGAGTACCGCAGTGCCGCTGTATTGGGCCGCCTACGGTCCTCAGGGCGTCTCGCCCCTGCTGGTCCTGCACGGCGGCCCGGGGGCAAGCCACGATTACCTCCTGCCCCAGCTGCTGGAGCTCGCCCGGAAGCGCGAGCTGATCTTCTACGACCAGCGCGGGGGCGGACAATCCAGGCACGACGACGACGGGCCCATAACCTGGCCGACCCAGGTAGAAGACCTCGCCGCAGTTGCGCGAGAATTTGCCCTGGAGCCCCTCTCGATCGTCGGATATTCGTGGGGAGGGCTGTTGGCGATGCTGTACGCCATCGAGGCTGCGGCGGACAGGGTACCTGTGCGGCCGGCACGCATGGCGTTGATAGATCCCGCCCCGGTCACCAGGCGGTACCGCGAGGAGTTTGAAGCTGAGTTCAGCAGACGGCAGCAGAGCGACGCGATCCGGGGCATGCACGAGCAGCTTCGCGCGTCCGGTTTGCAGGAGATGGATCGGGAAGCGTACCGTCAACGCGCGTTCGAGGTGAGCGTCGCCGGTTACTTCGCCGACCCCGCTCGGGCCGCCGACCTCACGCCGTTCAGGGTGATAGGGAAGGTGCAGAAATCGATCTGGGACAGCCTGGGCGATTACGATCTGCGACCTGCTCTCGCCGGCCTGAAGTGTCCTGCCGTCGTCGTGCACGGATCGGAAGACCCGATTCCGGCGGAGTCTTCTCGGGAGATCGCGGCCGCGCTGGGCGCACGATTTGTGCTGATAGAGGGGTCCGGCCACGTCCCCTATGTAGAACGACCTGATCTGCTCTTTCCGGCGCTGACCGACTTCCTCGATGAAACAGATGCTTGACCCCCGCGCGACCCGGCACCACCTGGGCACACTCAGGGTAGATGGGAGCGTGCACAATGTGTCGGTACGGGTCTCCTGTGACGGCGTCGAGCACGTCGGCAGGCTCTGGTTCGCCGACTCGGTGCGCGACGTCGAGGGAATCCCCGATTACGGCGTCATCCCCGGGCGCACGGCCGACGACGTGCTCGCGGCTGCGCGGAAAATGCGTACGGAAGACCTCACGCGCAGGTTCCATCGCGCGCACGCCGAGAAGCGCCGGTACATCCGGCTGCGCCGCTCGGTCGAGGAGATTCTGGCGAAGGTCAAGTACATGAACAAGGTCGCGATCTCGATGCGCGGAGGCATGCTCGACGTGGATGCCGCCGAGCAGGAGCTCGACCTGGTCACCGGCCAGATCCGGGACATAGTCTCGCGGTTGAAAGACGTGGCGGCATGACCGCACTTGACGCCACTCACTCCCAAAGCACACCGTTCCGGCATGGGGCACCATTGATGGCGGAGCGGCTCGGCACGGCCAGGCATCACATCGCCAGTCTCGAGATAGACGGCAAGACTTTCAACGTCTCGCTCAAGACGGCATACGACGGCATCGAGTACCTCGGCCGTCTGTGGTTCGCGGACGCCTCCACCGACGAGATGGGGATCCCCGACCACGGCGCGATCCCCGGACGCACGGTGGACGAAGCGGTATCGCTCGCGCAGCGCCTGACCAACGACGATCTTATGCGCCGGTTCCACCGCGCCCACGTGGAGAAACGCCGTTACGTCAAGCTGCGCCGCAGCGTGGACGAGATTCTCGCCAAGGTGAAGTACATGAACCGCGTCGCCGTGTCTATGCGCGGCGGGATGCTCGACAGCGAAGGCGCGGGCCAGGAGCTGGAGCTCATCACGAAACAGATGCAGGATATCGTGACGCGGCTCAAGGACGTCGCCGGAGTGGAAGGCTAGGCCCAGCTGAAGCGCCGGGCGGCTGGGGCGCCGCGCAGGCGGAAGTCGGCCGCGGAGCTGCGCGAACACACGCTGCTGGTGATCAGGCGGCTCAAGAAAGAGCACCCAGACGCGCACTGCGAGCTGGACTTCGAGTCGCCGTTTCAGCTCCTCGTCGCGACGATCCTGAGCGCGCAGTGCACGGACAAGCGCGTCAACATGGTGACGCCGAAGCTCTTCGCGGCCTACCCGACGCCGAAGAAGCTGGCGGAGGCTCCGCCGGACAAGGTCGAGGAGATCATCAAGTCCACGGGGTTCTTCCGGGCCAAGACGAAGAGTCTCCAGGCGATGTCGGCGTCGCTGGTGGAGCGGCACGGCGGCTGGGTGCCGGACGGCATGGAGGAGCTGACGTCGCTGCGCGGGGTCGGCCGCAAAACCGCCAACGTCGTACTCGGGAACGCGTTCCAGAAATCCGAGGGGATCGTGGTGGACACCCATGTAGGCCGCGTGAGCGTGCGGCTGGGTCTGACCAACGAGACCGATCCGGTGAAGGTCGAGGAGAAGCTGATGGCCCTGGTGCCGCGGCGGGATTGGACGATCTTCTCCCACCTGCTAATCTTTCACGGCCGGAGAGTGTGTGTCGCACGGTTGCCGCGGTGCGGCGAGTGCGTGTTGGCCGATGTGTGCCCTTCTAGAAGACTGGTGACTAGTGACTTGTGACTAGTGACTAGTAACTGCTACAACTCGTGACCTTCCGCGTTTTCCGTTCTTTTCCGCTTCCACTAGTCACTAGTCACTAGTCACCAGTCACCAGCCTGCCATGTCCACGACATCAGCGAGATCCTCCGACCTCGGCGCCGCCCTCACCGGACTCATCGTGGGAGCCGTCGCTCTGTTCATCATCGTGTTCACCATCGTGAAGCTCACGAACTCGAGCTACGCTGGCGAGCACGAGGCCATGTCGGGCGCGGCCGCTCCGGCTCCGGCCGCAGGGCACTAAAGGCGCGGCCCCCCGGGCGCCGGCAGCAGCTAGCTGCTAGCTGCTGGCCACCCTCAGCCTCAACGTCCTACCGCCGCCGTGCGTACCTCTGCTACCGAGCGCGAGCTAGTCGCCGCCGCCCAGCGGGGGGACCAGAGCGCGTTCGCCGGACTGGTGGCGTTGCATCAGCGGAGGGCGTACGCGATCGCGCGGGCGATCGTGTACGTGCACGAGGACGCGGAAGATGCCGTGCAGGAGGCGTTTCTCAGAGCCTATCAGGCCCTGGGGAAGTTCAGACCGGAGGAACCGTTCGGAGCGTGGCTCAGCAGGATCGTCGCAAACGCCGCCCTGGACATCACCAGGCGGAAGAAGATTCGAAAGGCGGACGAGCTGTCGGAGTTCATGCCCGACAGATTCAGCGATCCTGGCGAGAGCGACGAGCTGCGGCGCAGATTGTCGAGCGCGCTGGAAGGGCTGGGAGATCGGCCGAGGGCGGTAATCGTCCTGCATGATGTAGAGGGCTTTACCCACGTGGAGATCGCGCGGATTTTGGGGATTCCGGAAGGGACCGCCCGGTCGGATCTGCACCACGCGCGGCGGCAGTTGCGAAAGGTTCTGGTAGACTTGAGGGAGGGCTGATGGCCGACAACGAGCTGGAATTCACCGCCGAAGCAGATCCGCGGGTGACGCGCGCGCTGCGCGCACGGTACGCCGCGCCCGGAGACCAGGCGTACTGGGCCGGGCTGCAGATGCTGGTGATGTCACGAATCGCCGCGAGCACGCGCGGGAGCTGGCTGCAGGTGGCGGCGGGATGGGCCCGCCCCGGCCTGGTGGCCGCGGCCGCCGTACTGCTCGTGGCCGCGGCGCTGTTCCAGGCCAATCGCGGCGAGTCGGAGCCCGTGACGTTCGCGTCCATGACCCAGATCGTAAGCCAGCCGGAGTTCATATACATCGAGCAGGACGATGCCAGCCAGCGGGACGAGACGCTGCGCTTCGTCGTGTCTCACTGAGGAAGGAGAGTAAATGCAGCGCTCGAAATCACTGGCGATGGTCTTGCTCCTCGGCGTGTTCCTCGCCGGCGGGGCGGTCGGATTCGCCGCCAATCAGGCCGCCGGCCCGGAGAAGCCGTGCAAGGGCGATCGCGCCAGCTACCGCGAGCGGTTCGCCACGGAGCTGGGCCTGTCCGCCTCGCAGCGGCAGGTGGTGGACTCGTTGATGGAGGCGCAGCGCACCCAGGTGCGCGCGCTGTACTCGCCGATGCGGCCGCAGCTCGACTCCATCGGACGCGGCCGCGATTCGATCTTCGAGGACACACAGCGGCAGTTGCGGCTGCTGCTGACGGCCGATCAACAGGCGAAGTTCGAGCAGATGCACCGGGACGGGCGAGCACGGAAAAAGTGACTAGTGACTAGTGGCTAGTGACTGGTGACGGCGGCAATCGAGGAAAGCTGGACCACAGGGAAGTAGTTAGGCGGTTACTAGTCACTAGCCACTAGTCACTAGTCACCAAAAAAAGGCCCCGCCGAAGCGGGGCCTTTTTGTATTCGGTTCTTCAGCGATTGTCAGGATCGAGCTTGCGCTCGGCTTTCCCGAAATTCTTCTGCGCCTTCCCCTCGAGCTCCTCGGCGGAGCCCTTCAGTTGCTCGCTCTCGTTGTCGAACGCGTCACCCACGTTTTTGCGTATGTTGCCCTTAATCTCCTTCGCCGTGCCTTCGGTCTGATTCTCGATGCCGCGCTGGTTGAGGTCTTTCATGATCCACCTCTTCGAAATTGAGTCAGGTCCGTCGGCCGCCCATCCGGGCGACGCTGCCTATAAGAGCAAGCGACGTGCCCGATTGAGAGCCCTGCAAGCTTCCATTTCGCGGTCCCCGCGGCTATCGTCAGGCCGCATATCCGCACATGACTGACCCACCGCAGGAGACGCCGCCCGGCGAAGCGCCGGTCGCCACCGAATCGGCGACCAATCTCGAAAGTCCGCCGGCGCACGTAGAGTCACACCCCACCGGCAAGCGGCTCGCCGCGCTGACCCTGCTCGCCATCGGCGTGGTGTACGGCGATATCGGTACGAGCCCGCTGTACGCCCTGCGCGAGTGCTTCAAGCCGGAATACGGGCTGCAGGCCACCCAGGCGAACGTGTACGGCGTTCTGTCGCTCATCCTGTGGGCGCTGATTCTCGTCGTCAGCGTGAAGTACATCGTCTTCGTCATGCGGGCGGACAACCGCGGCGAAGGCGGGATTCTCTCGCTACTGGCACTCGTGCTCCAGCGCAAGCACCGGCAAAGCGAGCGCCGGCACAGAATGATCGTCATCGTTCTCGGCCTGATTGGGGCCTCGCTGCTGTACGGCGACGGCATCATCACCCCGGCCATCTCCGTGCTCGGCGCGATGGAGGGCATCTCCGTCGCCGCGCCCGCGTTCGAGCACCTGGTGCTCCCGCTCGCGCTCATCGTCATCGTCGGCCTTTTTCTGGCGCAGAAGCGCGGGACCGCCGGCGTCGGCAAGGTATTCGGCCCGGTCACGCTACTCTGGTTCATTGTCATCGCCATCCTCGGCGGCCTGGAGATCGTCAAGGAGCCGCGTACGCTGCTCGCGCTGAACCCCTGGTACGCTGTGCAATTCTTCGTCAATCACGGCACCGGCGGATTCATAATTCTCGGCGCTGTCGTGCTCGCCGTGACTGGGGCCGAAGCTCTGTACGCCGACATGGGACACTTCGGCAAGCGGCCAATCCGCACCGCGTGGTTCGCCATCGTGTTCCCGGCCCTGCTGCTCAACTATTTCGGACAGGGCGCGCTCGTCCTCCGCGATCCGACCGCGGCCGAGAACCCGTTCTATCTGCTCGCGCCCGACTGGTTTCAGTATCCCCTGATCGCGATCGCCACGATGGCGGCGATCGTAGCCTCGCAAGCCATGATCTCGGGTGCCTTCTCGCTGACCAGGCAGTGCGTGCAGCTCGGCTACTGCCCGCGCCTTACGATCGTGCACACGTCGAAGACGCAGTCCGGCCAGATCTACATTCCCGAAGTGAACCGCGCGCTGATGATCGGCTGCATCTTCATCGTGCTGGGCTTCCGCAACTCGTCGGCGATCGGCGCGGCGTACGGCATCGCGGTAACAGGGACGTTCACCATGACGACGCTGCTGATGTTCGTGCTCGTGCGCTCGTGGTGGAACTGGGACAGGCTCCGCGCCGGCATCTTCGTGACCGCGTTCCTGATCATCGATCTTTCGTTCTTCGGCTCCAACGTCCTCAAGATCGTCCACGGAGGCTGGGTGCCGCTGCTCATCGGCGCGGCGCTGTTCCTGATGATGACCACCTGGTTCCGCGGCCGCTCCATCGTGCAGGACATGATGAACCGGAGCACGCTGCCGATGGAGCTCCTCATCCAGGACGTGGCCAAACGCAAGACGCCGCGCGTGCCTGGCATCGCCGTGTTCATGACACCGGCCTCCGAAGGCGCGCCAGTCGTGCTGCTGCACCACCTCAAGCACAACAAGATGCTGCACGAGCAGGTGGTCCTGCTGTCCATCGTCTCCACCGAAGTCCCCGAAGTCTCGGACGAGAGCCGGCTGACGGTCGAAGCGTTGCCGGAAGGTTTCTTCCGCGTGATCTCCAAGTACGGCTACATGGAAACCCCGAACGTCGTGAGTGTGATCGATCGGCTCGGCCCCTGGGGCGTGCACAAGCGGCCCGGCGAGACCAGCTACTACCTCGGGCGCGAGCGGCTGCTCCCCACCGGCTCGGGCCCGATCGCGACGTGGCGGAAGCACCTGTACATCTTCATGTCGCGCAACACGCCGTCGGCCGCGGAGTTCTTCGGCATCCCGCCCAACCGCGCCGTCGAGCTCGGCGCGCAAATGGAACTCTAGCTCGGGTTCGTGGTCGGGTCGCGGGGCGGGGTTGCCCGTAGGCGGCGTCTTAGCTCGCACCAACGGAATCCAGCCTCCGCACCGTTCCCCCGAGCGAGCGTAGCCGCCCAAGGG
>CAYGJL010000039.1:19013-28151 GCA_964350145.1 uncultured Gemmatimonadaceae bacterium | reverse complement strand
TGCGTACACCCTTCGGGGAAGTGACCGCGGACCAGTGGGACTCCATGTTCGCGCTGAATTTGCGCGCGCCGTTTTTCCTGTCGCAGGCGGCCGCGCGCGCGATGGGGTGGGGCGGTCCCGAGCAGAGGCAGCGCGACGGCGCGATCATCAACATCGCGGATCTCGCGGCGTACGAGAGCTGGATTGGGTACGTGCCGCACGGGATCAGCAAGGCAGGCATCGTGCGGATGACGAAATCCCTGGCGAAGGTGCTCGGCCCGAGGATTCGCGTGAACGCGGTCGCGCCGGGAGCGGTGCTGCTGCCCGAAGGGTTCAGCGCGGCCGAAGCCGCGCATCTCGCCGAGACCGCCCCGCTGCGCCGGCTCGGCGACCCAGCCGACGTGTCGGACGCTGTGCTGTATCTCTTGCAGGCGGAGTTCGTGACGGGCGAGACGCTGATCGTGGACGGCGGACGGCACGCGCGGTGACGGCTGTCGAGGGCGGCAAGGCAGTCGATTTCCTGGTCGTCGGGGGCGGGATCGTCGGGGTCAGCTGCGCGGCGGCGCTCAAGCGGAAGTATCCCGACGCGCGCGTTCGCCTGATCGAGAAGGACTCCACGCTCGGCTCGCACGCGAGCGGGCGTAACAGCGGCGTGCTGCACGCCGGATTCTACTACTCCGACTCGAGTCTCAAGGCGCGGTTCAGTCGTGACGGATGCCGCCGGCTGACGGAATACTGCCTCGAGCGCGGGCTGCCGATCAATCGCTGTGGCAAGCTGGTGGTCGCGCAATCGGAAGCCGATCACTCCGGCATTGACGAGCTCAAGCGCCGCGCGGAGCACAACGGGGTTGCGGTCGAGGAGGTAGATGAGGCGGGCGCGGCGGAGATCGAGCCGCGTGCGAGGACGGTTGGCCGAGCGCTCTTTTCACCCACGACCGCGTCGGTCCATCCGGGAAAAGTCTTGCGCTCGCTCGCGGATGACGCCGCCGCCTCGGGAGTGGAAATGTTGACCTCCACCGCGTATCGCCGGCGTGTGGGGGACGTGGTGCACGCGTCCACGGGGAGCTTTCCGGTGCGGTTCGTGGTGAACGCCGCCGGGTTGTACGCCGACCAGATCGCGCACGACCACGGGATCGGGCGGCAGTACAGGATTCTACCGTTCAAGGGGCTGTACCTGTATGGCGACGCGGGAGAGCGACTGCGAACCAACGTTTACCCGGTGCCCGATCTCGGCAATCCGTTCGCCGGGGTGCACTTCACGGTGCCGGTCGACGGCCGCGTCAAGATTGGGCCGACGGCCACGCCCGCATTCTGGCGGGAGCAATACTCGTGGTTCTCCAGGTTTCGCTTCGGCGAGTTCGCCGGGATCGCCGCGCGGGAGCTGTCGCTGCTCGCGCGCAACGATTTCGGGTTTCGCGATCTCGCCATCGCCGAGATCCGGAAGTACTGGCGGCCGCGGCTCGTAGCGCTGGCGGCGCGGTTGGTACCGGACATACGGCCGGAGCACTACCGCACGTGGGGACCGCCGGGGATTCGGGCCCAGCTGTTCGACGTGGACAGGCGCAAGCTGGAGATGGATTTCGTGGTCGAGGGCGACGAGCGGTCGTTGCACGTGCTGAACGCGGTGTCGCCGGCGTTTACGTGCGCGTTGCCGTTCGCGGATTATCTAGTGGAGCGGGTCGGGGAGCTGATTACTTGAGATCGGCCCGGTCAACGGGCTGACTGGGAGCGGTATATTTCTATGGCTGTTTACTACAGCGCTTGCGTACTGCGTACTGCGGCCTGCGCCCTGGAAGGTTCTGTGCGAGCGAAGGCTGTGTACCGTAAAACCGGCAACGTTGTAGTGGCGATGCAAGGCGAGGAACCGACGAGTGACGGGTATCTCGATGCGTCTAGGGCGCAGCCCGCAGGACGCAGCACGCAGCGTATTTCCCTGAGGCGACTTGAGTAAGACAGAAGACTACGAGGTATTGATCGTGGGAGCGGGCCCGGCTGGCATGACCGCCGCGATGTACTGCGGGCGGGCGATGCTGCGCACGGTCCTGCTCGAGCGGGGCGTGCCCGGCGGCGAGCTGCTCAACACCGAAGTCATCGAAGATTATCCCGGTTTCGAGCACATCCTGGGGTGGGAGCTGGCGCAGAAGTTCGAGAGCCACGCCAAGAAATTCGGCGCCGAGTTCGTGCAGGAGACCGTGACCTGCGTCCGCAAGGTTGACGACGGCACGTTTGAGGCGGAGACCGAGCGCGGCACGGTGTACCGCGCGCCGGCGGTCATTCTTACCGCGGGCGGCACGCCGGTTAAGCTCGGGATTCCCGGCGAGCTGGAGTATGCGGGGAAAGGAGTCTCGTACTGCGCCATCTGCGACGGCGCCTTCTTCAAGGGCCACACCATCGCGGTCGTCGGAGGCGGTGACGCGGCGGTGGAGGAAGCCGACTTCCTCACGCGGTACGCGGAGAAGGTCTACCTGATCCACCGGCGGGACGAGCTGCGGGCGTCCAAGATCCTGCAGAAGCGGCTGTTCGAGAATGCCAGGATCACCGTGATCTGGGACTCGGTCGTGGAGAGGATCGAGGGCGACGGGCAGGGGCTCGTGACGAACCTCAAGCTGCGCGACGTCAAGACGCAGGAGGAGCGCGATCTGGCCGCCACGGGCATCTTCGTGTTCATCGGCTTTCGCCCGAACACCGGCATAGTCGAAGGTCACGTGGACCATGACGAGCTCGGTTACATGCGGACCGACCAGAACATGGAGACGTCCACGAAGGGGCTGTTCGCCGCGGGCGATCTCCGCTCGCAACTCACCCGGCAGATCACGACGGCCGCCGGCGACGGCACCACTGCCGCGATCGCCGCGGAGAAATACCTCAAGGCGCTCAAGGACGACGGCGGCGTGCCGATGATCGTGCGCACTGGCGGCTACGCGGTATGAGGATCGAGACATTCTCCGTGGGCGCCTTCCAGGAGAACGCCTACCTGGTGATCGACGAGACGAAGGGTGAGGCGGTGTTGATAGACCCCGGCGCGGAGCCCGAGCGGCTGATCGCGGCCGTCGAGAAGAGCAGCGCGGCCCTCAAGGCGATGTGGATTACGCACGCGCACATCGATCACGTCGGCGCGATCGCCGGAGTCAAGCGCAAGTGGACCGTTCCGGTTTACCTGCACCCGCTCGACATCACGCTGTATCGGCACGCGCACACGCAGGCGGCACTGTACAACCTTCCGTTCGACGATCCGCCGCCGCCCGATGCCGAGCTGGCGGAGGGAGACACACTGGAGGTCGGCGCGTTGCGGTTCGACGTCGCGCACGTTCCCGGGCACGCCCCGGGGCATGTGATGATTTACGGCAACGGCGTCGCGTTCGTCGGCGACTGCCTGTTCGCAGGCTCGGTGGGCCGCACGGATCTTCCCGGCTCCAACGGGGGGCATCTGAGCCGCTCGCTGGAGAAGATCACGGCGCTGGATCCCGCGACGGTACTGTATCCGGGACACGGGCCGGCCACGACGGTCGGCGAAGAGCTGAGGTCGAATCCATTCTTGAATGGCACCGCGAGGATAGTGGCGTAGGAAAGCGGTGACTGGTGACTAGTGACTAGTGACTAGTAACCGCTAACAACTCACTGAAGTAAACACGAAGGTAGTAGTTGTCGTTTACTAGTCACTAGTCACTAGTCACTAATCACCAATGCCCAAATCCCCACAGACCCGGACTGAAAAGGACCCCCTCGGCGAGCTCCAGGTCCCCGCCGACGCGCTATACGGTGTGCAGACGCTGCGCGCGGTGCAGAACTTTCCGATCAGCGGCATTACCGCGCTGCCGGAGTTCATCGTGGCCACGGTGCGCATCAAAAAGGCGGCCGCGCTCACGCACAGGGACACCGGCCGCCTGGAAGCGCGGCTGGCCGATGCGATCGTGCAGGCGGCGGACGAAGTGCTGGCGGGGAAGCATCTCGAGCAGTTTGTCGTGGATGTGTACCAGGCGGGCGCCGGGACTTCGCACAACATGAACTGCAACGAGGTGCTGGCGAACCGGGCGAACGAGATCCTCGGGAGCGAGCGCGGGACATACTCGCCGGTGCATCCGAACGACCACGTCAACATGGCGCAGTCCACCAATGACGTGATCCCGACGGCGATCAGGCTCGGGTGTCTGGCGCAGCTCGAATCGCTCGTGGGCGCTTTCACCTCGCTGGCCACCGCGCTCGAGGCGAAGGGCCGCGAGTTCGACGACGTGCTGAAGTCGGGACGAACGCATCTGCAGGACGCGATGCCGATCAGGCTCGGCCAGGAGTTCACCGCCTACGGCGGCACGCTCCGGCGCGGGATCTCGCGGGTGAAGGAGTCCGCCGAGTACTTGCGCGACCTCGGCATCGGGGGGAGCGCGGTCGGAACGGGCGTCAACGTCGAGGCGCAGTATCCGTCGCTGATGGTGAAGCATCTCCGCGAGATGAGCGGGCTCGAGCTGCGCGGCGGAACCGACCGCGTGCAGCTAATGCAGAGCATGGGGGACGCGGCGGGGTTCAGCGCTCAGCTCCGCGTGCTGGCACTCGACCTGAGCAAGATCGCGAGCGATCTGCGTCTGCTGGCGAGCGGTCCGCGGACGGGACTGGACGAGATCAGGCTGCCCGCGGTGCAACCGGGCTCGTCCATCATGC
This sequence comes from uncultured Gemmatimonadaceae bacterium, assembly GCA_964350145.1. Classification (GTDB taxonomy): domain Bacteria; phylum Gemmatimonadota; class Gemmatimonadetes; order Gemmatimonadales; family Gemmatimonadaceae; genus JACDCY01. Next base: position 23,519 of record CAYGJL010000039.1, on the reverse strand, counting down.
CGGGCAAGGTGAACCCCTCCATTCCGGAGATGGTGAACCAGGTCTGCTTTCAGGTGATCGGCAACGACAGCTGCGTCGCCGTCTCGGCCGAGCACGGCCAGCTCGAGCTGAACGTGATGATGCCCGTGATCGCGTACAATGTGCTGCTGTCCGTGCGCATCCTGACCACCGCCGCTCGCTCGCTCGACGAGCGGTGTGTGCGCGGCATCGAGGCCAACGCCGAGCAATGCGCGTACTGGCTGGAGCGCTCGGCCGCGCTCGCGACGGCGCTGGCGCCGGAGATCGGCTACGCCAGGGCGGCCGACATCAGCAAGCAGTCGGTGAAGGAGGGAGTGCTGATCCGGGAGCTGGTGAAGCGCGAGAGGGTCCTGTCCGACGAGCGAATAGACGAGGTGCTGGACCTCCGTAAGATGACCGATATCGGGGTTCCGGGAGGGAAGGGCGGCGCTGGGTCGGCCGGATAGCTTGCCCCGGCTTCGGTTCGGGCCTATCCTGAAGTCGTGAGAATTACGACCTGGGCCGAATACGGCGTGATCTGTACCCTGCATCTGGCGCAGCGCGCGAGCGCGGGCCCGGTGACGGGGCGTGACATCGCGCTGAAGGAACGGCTGCCGGCCGATTACGTGGAGCAGATTCTCCTCAGGCTCCGCCGCGCGGGCGTCGTCAAGAGCACCCGGGGCGCGAAGGGCGGCTACATGCTGGCCCGCCCGCCGGCCCAGATCACGATGCGCGACGTCATCCACGCGTCCGAGCTGGAGACGTTCGACCTGCATTGCGTCAGCCACCCGGTGGAAGAGGATCGCTGCTCGGCGGCGCACAACTGCAGCATTCGCCCGGTCTGGCTGATGCTGCAACAGAAGATCGACGCCGTGCTCGAGAGCGTGACGCTCGCCGACCTGCTGCACGACGAGCCGACTGTGCGCGCGCGCGTGGGCCTTCCGATCCTCGAGACCGTATAACTCGCCTGCACTGCCGTTGGTCGTTTGCCAACAGCCAATAGCCAACAGCCAATAGCTTTCATGTCCTTTCTGTCGCGACTTGCCCAGCGCCGCGCGCTGCGGCGCAAAGCTCTCAAATACGTGCGCACCCTGCACGCCGAGCCGGGAGAGAGTGATGTAGCCTGGCTGGCATCCATTGACCCCGGCGGCGACGAGGACCACGCGGCGTGGGAGCTTCGCTACGCGCGGCTAGCGCTCGGCGTGCTCGCCGCCGAGCGGGACGCGCTCGATGACAGCGTTCCGGCTGCGGTCGCGCACGCGGTCACAGAGTCGCTGTCGTCCGACCGCCGGATCGCGGCGGCCATGCTGCCGTTGGCGGAGCGCCAGTTCGGCTCGCGACTGGCGACGTACCGCGACGCCGTGGCGCGCAAGCATGCGGGCGATCCGCTCGATCAGCGGCTCGGGCGAACACTGCTCGAGTTCACCAGCCACGCCGAAGTGCCGGACCAGCGCGCCATCGACCGGGCGGGGGGGATCGCGCAGGCGTACATGCGGAGCGCGAGCACGGCGCTCCTGGAGGTGTTCGGGCGCGCGTCCCTGCCCGACGACATCAGACCTTCCGAGGCATTCCAGGCGTCGTAAAAAAGAAGGCCTCCGATGACGGAGGCCTTCTCATTTCGGGATCCATGCCGAAGGGGGGACTCGAACCCCCACGGGCTTACACCCACTGCGCCCTGAACGCAGCGCGTCTACCAATTCCACCACTTCGGCTACTGGTTACAAGTTAACTGGTTGAAAAACTGCTTTCAACGCGGTTGCCCTTCTTTTCCGCCTTTCAGCTCCGCTACAACCCAGCCGGGATCCTAGCTGTTAGCTCTGAGTGGACCAATCAGTTGCGAGCCGGAAGTACCGGCGGAGATACACTGACAGCAGTGAGTAAAGTGGCGTGCTTCCGGGCAACTTTACTCGCCACTCGGCAGTCCGCAGGTATCACTTCCAGGCTCATGACTGATTGGTTTACTCAGCGCTAACAGCTAGGATCCCCCTTGGAATATCCTGGGAGGTTGGGAAGCGAGTATTAAGTTGGACACGTGACCAAACAGTCTTCCCCCTCCGCTGACCCCGAGCGCAAATCTCTCGCGCGGAACAAACGCGCCCTCCACGACTACCATGTCGTCGAGAGCTGGGAAGCGGGACTGATGCTCACCGGCACCGAGATCAAGTCGCTCCGCACCGGCCAGGCGAACATGAGCGATTCCTACGGAGTCGTGCGTGACGGAGAGGTATTCTTGCTGAATCTGCACATCCCGCCCTACGAACAGGGCAACCAGTTCAACCACGATCCGACCCGGACGCGGAAGCTCCTGCTGCACAAGAAGGAGATCAAGCGGATGATCGGCGCCGTCGAGCGGCAGGGCCTCACGCTCATTCCGCTCGAGCTGTACTTCAAGCGAGGCAAGGCCAAGGTCGCGCTGGCGCTGGGCAAGGGTAAGAAGCTGCACGACAAGCGCGCCGACGAGAAGAAGAAGGACGATCAGCGCGAGATGGCGAGGGCGTTGCGGGCGCGATGATCGCCGCATTCGCAGTACTGCTCCAGATCACGGCCACGGCGCCGGTCTCGAGTGCTCCGCCCGCGCACATCACGGTTCGGACCGCGTCGTCCACGGGCGCGGCGCCGATCGTGCGCTCCGCGGCCGGTGCGTTCGTCGGCGCGAGCTCGCTCACGCGCGCGCTCGGCGGATCGGTGACACCATCGCAGGACGGGCACTTCGCGGTGAATGTCCGCGGGGTAACGGTGAGCTTCGTGGAGGGTGTGCCGTTCGCGCGCGTGGACTCGGCCATCCTGCCGATGAGCGGAGCGCCGTATAGCGCCGGCGGCGCGCTGTACCTCCCGTTGCACTTCGTGACGGAGCTGCTGCCGAGAATCGCAACAGGGCTGTTCTACGACGTAGCGATGTCGGAGATGCGCGTGTTCAACACGGTGGTGCAGACCAGGGCTCCGCCGCCGCCGGCGGACGAGGAGCGTGCCGCAGCAGCGACGACGACGGCGCTGGAAGTTCCGCCGAGCACCGCGGGCAACCCGGATACGCCACGCCCGCGCCGAACGACGCCGCGTAAGGTGGTGATAGACGCTGGCCACGGCGGCCCCGACAACGGCATGACCGGACCGATGGGTCCTGGCCCCCGCATTTACGAGAAACACATCACACTGCAGGTGTCGCGGCTCGTTGCGGAGATGCTACGAGGCGATGGCATCGAGGTGGTCATGACGCGTACGCGAGACACGCTGATCGCGCTGTCCGACCGCGGGCGAATCGCGAATCGCAACCGGGCCGACATGTTCATCTCCGTGCACGTGAACGCCGCGCCCACCACGTGGCGGAACGCCGCGCAGGCGGGCCGGGGCTTCGAGACGTATTTTCTGGCCGAGGCCAAGACGGAAGAAGCGCGGCGAGTGGAAGCGATGGAGAACGAGTCGGTCAAATTCGAGACTGGCGCGGACGCCCCGAAGGGCGATCCGCTCAGTTTCATCATCAACGACATGGCGCAGAACGAGCACCTGCGGGAGTCCATGGATCTCGCTGAGAGCATCCAGACGGGGCTGCGGCGCATCCACCCCGGCCCGAACCGGGGCGTGAAGCAGGCGAATTTCGCCGTGCTGCGCACGTCGTTCATGCCGGCGGTCCTCGTCGAAATCGGGTTCGGCACCAATCCTGAGGAGGCCGCGTTTATGAGCGACGCATCGAAGCAGCGGCTACTCGCGCGCGCCATAGCCGACGGAGCGCTGGAATACCTCGACCGGTACGAGCAACGGGTAGGCGGCACCAGGTGAATTCCGCGGCGTCTCCGCTGGTGATCGAAGCGGCAGGGCTGCGATTTCAGAATCCCGTGCTGTTGGCGTCCGGCACCGCGGCGTACGGCCGCGAGCTGGCCGGCGTGATGGATCTCGATGCGCTTGGCGGGCTTGTCACCAAGGCGGTGAGCGTCGAGCCGCGCTCCGGCGCGCCCGCGCCGCGGGTCGCGGAATGGAGCGGCGGGATGGTCAACGCCGTCGGCCTCGCAAATCCTGGCGTGGACCGTGTGCGAGCCGAGGACCTTCCGTGGCTGGCGGCGAACGTGCGCGGGCCGCGCGTGCTGGTGAACGTGGTCGGCCGGGAGGTGGACGATTTCCCGATCGTCGTCGCCGCGCTCGACGGCGAGGCCGGGCTCGATGCGTTCGAGCTGAATGTCAGCTGCCCTAACGTGAAGGCGGGCGGGCTCGAGTTCGGGGCGGACGAGCGATCGCTCCGCGCGGTCGTGTCGGGGTGCCGGGCGGCGACGCGCAGGCCGCTGTTCGTGAAGCTATCGCCGGCGCTGGGCGACATTGCCGCCGCCGCGCGCGTCGCTGTTGATGCAGGCGCGGACGGCATCACGCTGGTGAACACGCTGCCGGGGCTCGTGATCGACGTCGAGGCGCGGCGGCCCGCTCTGGGCTTCGGCAGCGGGGGCGTGAGCGGCCGGGAGCTGCTGCCGGTGGGCGTGCTGGCGACGGCCAAGGTGCGAAAGGCGGTCGGCGTGCCGCTCATCG
>CAYGJL010000039.1:0-18913 GCA_964350145.1 uncultured Gemmatimonadaceae bacterium | reverse complement strand
GTGGGCGTGCTGGCGACGGCCAAGGTGCGAAAGGCGGTCGGCGTGCCGCTCATCGGAGTCGGCGGCGTGTCGAGCGCGGAGGACGCGCTCCAGTACATCATCGCGGGCGCGTCACTCGTCGGGATCGGGACCGCCGCGCTGCGCGATCCGCGGCTGCCGGAGCGAATCGTGCGCGATCTGGGCAGGTGGTGCGACCATCACCGCGTCGCTTCGATCGCCGATGTCGTCGGAACGCTCGAATGGCCAACGTGACGCCGGCCGCCGGTCGAGCCGCGCCGGTTCCGATCGTCGCTCTGGACTACGGGACGGTTGACGGCGCGATGGCGCTGGTCGCCGAGCTTGGCGACCTGTGCCGGTTCTACAAGGTGGGGAGCGAGCTGTTTACCGCCGCGGGTCCGGCGGCTGTCACCGGGCTCCGGACCGCTGGGTGCGAGGTCATGCTCGACCTCAAGTTCCACGACATCCCCAACACTGCGGCCGGCGCCGTGGCGTCCGCCCGCGCGCTCGGCGCCAGGATCCTGACGGTCCACGCGGCCGGAGGTGATGCGATGCTCCGGGCCGCGGTGGAAGCGGCGGGAAGCCAATGTGAGGTTTTTGCGGTGACCGTGCTGACCTCTCTGGACGCTCCATCGGTCGCGGCCGCGTGGGGCAGGGACGAGGTCGATGTGAGCCGGGAGGTTGTCCGGTTGGCCACCCTCGCCCGGGGCGCCGGCGTTGCAGGCGTCGTGGCCAGCGGGCACGAGGTCGAGGCTATCAGGAGCGCCCTTGGTCTGAGCTTCAAGGTGCTGGTCCCGGGGGTTCGGCTGGCGGATGCCAATGCCGCGGACCAACGGCGGGTAGTCACCCCGGCGCGCGCGCGGGAGATCGGGGCCGACTACGTCGTGATAGGGCGGACGGTGACCGCCGCCACGGACCGGCGGAAGGCGATGGAGCAGGTGCTCCAGGAGCTGATTTAGGATTTCGGACCCTTGCGGCCTCAGGACTCACTACCATCGCGGATCGGCGATTAATCGAGGGCCGAGGATCGCAGAATGACTATCTCCTCCGTCCTCAGTCCTCACTTAGTCGTTGATCGTCGATTGTAGTGAGTCCTGAGGCCGCAAAGTCCTCAGTCCGCAATCGCAGGCCCGTTGCGGGGAGGGCCAAACCCCTGTATTATTAAAGGCTTAGCACTTTTCCCGGGCGTTCTGACAACGTCCCGGTTTGTTTATCGTTTACGACTTGGAGCGCGAGTGAAAGTTCGGAGCAGCGTCAAGCCCATCTGCGAGCACTGCAAGGTGATCAAGCGGCAGGGCGTCACACGCATCATCTGCAAGCGCAACCCGAAGCACAAGCAGCGGCAGGGTTAGCGAATGGCGCGTATTGCGGGCGTGGATCTGCCACGCGAGAAGAAGCTCGAAATCGGCCTCACCTACATCTATGGCATCGGTCGTCAGACCGCGCGGAAGATTCTCGCCGAGACCGGCGTGGATCCGACCCAGCGCGTCCGCGACCTGAATGACGCCGACACGAACCGGCTGCGCCAGCTCATCGAGCGCGATTTCCGCGTCGAGGGAGCGCTGCGCACGGAAGTCGCGATGAACATCAAGCGGCTCATGGACATCGGGTCGTACCGTGGAATCAGACATCGCCGGGGACTTCCTGTCCGCGGCCAGAGAACGCACACGAACGCGCGCACCAAGAAGGGTCCGCGTCGCGCTATCGCGGGCAAGAAGAAGGTGACCAAGTAATGGCTATCGGCAAGAAGACCAAGCGCGTGATCGAGGCGGAGGGGATCGCCTACGTCAACGCGACGTTCAACAACACGATGATCACGATCACCGACGCTCGCGGGAACACGATCTCGTGGGGCTCGTCGGGGAAAGCCGGCTTCAAGGGCTCCAAGAAGTCCACGCCGTTCGCGGCGACAGTGGCCGCCGAGGCGGCGGGTCGCGAGGCCGTGACGCTCGGCGTGCGCAAGGTGCACGTCCGCGTGCAGGGTCCGGGCAGCGGCCGCGAGTCGGCCATCCAGGCGCTGGCTTCGGCCGGCCTCCAGGTGAAGTCGATCAGGGACGTGACGCCGATTCCGCACAACGGCTGCCGTCCGCCCAAGCGGCGGAGGGTCTAGCTCATGCGCTATACGGGACCGAGCTGCCGGCAGTGCCGGCGCGAAGGGACGAAGCTGTTCCTCAAGGGAACGAAGTGCTTCACGGAGAAGTGTCCGGTCGAGCGTCGTCCGACGCCGCCGGGCCAGCACGGCGCCAACACGGCGCGGCGCAGGAAGACCTCCGAGTACTCGAAGCAGCTCCGCGAGAAGCAGAAGATCAAGCGCATCTACGGGCTGAGCGAGAAGCAGTTCCGGAACACGTTCGAGCGCGTCTCGACGCTGCCCGGGATCACCGGCCACAACCTGTTGTCGGCGCTGGAGACGCGGCTCGACAACATCGTGTACCGGATGGGCTTCGCCGCGAGCCGCAAGGCGGCGCGGCAGCTCATTCGTCATCGTCACGTCGAAATTGGCGGCAGGCGGGTGGACGTGCCGAGCTATCAGGTGGCGCCGGGCCAGGAAGTGACCGTGCGCATGAAGTCGCGCGAGCAGGTGTCGGTGATGGCCGCGATGGACCAGTCGTCGCGCGGCGCGCCGCTGTCGTGGATCGCGGTGGACAAGGAATCGTTCAGCGGCCGGGTGCTGGAGCGTCCGAGCCGGGCGAGCATTCCGATCGCCGCGCAGGAGCAGTTGGTAGTGGAGCTGTATTCGAAGTAGCTGAAGCAGTTACTAGTCACTAGCCACTAGTCACTAGTCACGAGATTCGGTCGGGACCCTAACTCCCGTACTAGCTCACCGCGCGTTAGGGGCGGGGTGGCGAGTCGCCGGAAACGGCGAGACCAGAGGATAAACGAGAAAAAATGCCCCAGACTGTAGATCTCCGCGGCCTTGTCCGCCCGCAGCTAGTCGAAGCGACCAAGCGCGAAGACAATCCGCATGTAGCTGAATTCCGTCTCCAGCCGCTCGAGCGCGGCTACGGCCACACCCTCGGCAACGCCATGCGGCGGATGCTGCTGTCGTCGCTGCGCGGCTCCGGCGTGTGGGGCTTCCGCATCGACGGCGTGCTGCACGAGCACCAGACGATTCCGGGTGTAGTCGAGGACGTGCACCAGATCATCGGCAACCTGAAGTCGCTGGCGCTGTCGCTGCACGAGGACGTCGAGAACGCGATCCTGCGCATCACGAAGTCCGGAGCCGGCGCCGTCACGGCCGCCGACATCGAGGGACAGGGCGGCGTGCGCGTGGTCAATCCCGAGCACCACCTGTTCACGCTGCAGGACGACCGCGACATCAACGTCGAGCTGTACGTCAACAAGGGCCGCGGCTACGTCGAGGCCGACCAGCACCCGCTCGAGCGCGGGCTGCCGGTGGACCTGGTCCGGGTGGACTCGATCTATAGCCCCGTGCGGCGGGTGAACTTTTCCGTCGCGGAGACGCGCGTCGGGCAGCGCACCGACTACGACAGGCTGGCGCTGACTGTCGAGACCAACGGCACGATCACGCCGGAAGAGGCGGTGAGCTACGCGGCCGCGCTGGCGCAGACGCACTTCCAGTACTTCGCGAGCTTCGGCACTCACACGTCCGCGCCCGTGGGCGGCGGCGGCGAGGTCGCCAGTGGCGACAGCGTACGTCTGACCGAGCTATTCGCGACGCCGATCGACGACCTCGAGCTCAGCGTCCGCTCGGTGAACTCGCTCAAGAACTCGAATGTCAAGACGCTGGGCGACCTAGTCCGCCAGACGGAGAGCCAGATACTCCAGGTCAAGAACTTCGGCAAGAAGTCGCTCAACGAGATCGCCGATCTGCTCGAGCGCGAGAACCTGAACTTCGGCATGCGCTACGAGGAATCGGCGGAAGGCGTCAGGATCACCGATCCGGGCACGCCTCCGAACCGCGCGGCGGTGCCCGTGTCGGGCGACGATGAAGACGAATTGATGTGACTAGTGACTAGTGACTAGTGACTAGTAACTACTACAGCAATCAATCAAATGCGTCATAGAAAAGCAGGACGACAACTGAGAAGGACGAGCGAGCAGAAGCTTGCGCTGATGCGCAGTCTGGCGTCATCGCTCATCGAGCGCGGCTCGATCGAGACGACCGAGGCCAAGGCCAAGGAGCTCCGTCCGTACGTCGAGAAGCTGATCACGAAGGCGAAGACGGGCACGCTGCACTCGCGCCGCCTCGCCGGGAAAGTGATTCAAAAGCGGGAGACGGCCGACAAGCTATTCGCCGAGATCGGACCGATGTTCGCGACGCGGCAGGGCGGGTACACGCGCATCCTCAAGACCGGCCACCGCAAGGGTGACGGCGCGGAGATGGCGCGCATCGAGCTGATCGGAGCGCGCGCGGACGATGAGCCGGAAGCGAAGGCACCCAAGGCCGAGAAGTCGGAGAAGACAGTGAAGGCGAAGGCTACGGCCGGGAGCAGGAAATGAGACCGCAGAAGATCGACCGCAGCCGCTGCTACGTCTGCGACAAGGGCGTCGCGTTCGGCAACAACGTGTCGCACGCCAACAATCGCACGCGCCGGACGTGGAAGCCGAATCTCCAGGTCGCCCGGATAGTGATAGAGGGCAAGATCACGCGCGTGAAGGTCTGCACCCGCTGCATGGCGGCCGGCAAAGTGAAGCGCGCGCCTCGGGGCGCGGCGGTCGCCTGAACGCTCGCCTCTCGGCAAGTCCAGTGAAGGGGAGCGCCTCCGGGGCTCCCCTTTTTTGTACGCGCGGTCTGCATGGCGCGTGGTGGCACGCACGGTCCGGGTATCCCATTTCGGCCCTACGCGAGCAAACTGCGCTCGCTAAGACGGGCCTGCATGGGACACCCGAACCTGTGCGCGCCACCTCAGCGTCCGGCGGCGAGGTAAAATAAAGGCGATGCCGAAGCGCACCGACCTCCGCCGAATCCTCATAGTCGGCTCCGGCCCCATCGTCATCGGGCAGGGGGCGGAGTTCGACTATTCGGGCACGCAGGCGGTCAAGGCGCTGAAGGAGGAGGGCTACGAGGTCATTCTCGTGAACTCCAATCCGGCCACGATCATGACCGATCCCGAGTTCGCCGACCGGACGTACATCGAGCCGGTTACGGCGGAGTTTGTGGCGCTCGTGATCGAGAAGGAGCGGCCGGACGCGCTGCTCCCGACCATGGGCGGGCAGACCGCGCTCAACGTGGCGATGAAGCTGTCGGAGAACGGCGTGTTGGAGAAGTTCGGAGTCGAGCTGATCGGCGCCGACGCGAGGGCGATCGCGATGGCGGAAGACCGCGGCGAGTTCGGCGACGCAATGCGGCGGATCGGGCTCGCCGTCCCGCAGGGCGCGATCGCGCACACGCTCGACGAGGCGCTCGAGGCGGCGGAGCGAACGGGCTTCCCGTCCATCATCCGTCCCGCATTCACTCTGGGTGGTAGCGGCGGCGGCATCGCGTACAACCGCGACGAATTCGAGGCGATCGTGCGGCGCGGGCTCGACCTCTCGCCGGTGGACCAGGTACTGGTCGAGCGCAGCGTGATCGGCTGGAAGGAGTTCGAGCTCGAGGTGATGCGCGACGTGGACGACAACGTCGTGATCGTCTGCTCCATCGAGAACATAGACCCGATGGGCGTGCATACCGGCGACTCGATCACGGTCGCGCCCGCGATGACGCTCACCGACCGCGAGTATCAGACGATGCGCGACGCGGCGGTCGCGATCATCCGCGAAATCGGCGTCGCGGCGGGTGGGTGCAACATCCAGTTCGCGGTGAACCCCGCGGACGGGGAGATGCTCGTCATCGAGATGAACCCGCGCGTGTCGCGCTCTTCCGCGCTGGCGTCGAAGGCGACCGGATTTCCGATCGCGCGCATCGGGGCAAAGCTTGCCGTGGGCTACCGCCTCGACGAAATACCGAATGACATCACGAAGACCACCCCCGCGTCGTTCGAGCCGGTGCTCGACTACGTGGTGGTGAAGTGTCCGCGCTTCGCGTTCGAGAAGTTCGTCTCCGCCGACCCGCGGCTCACCACGCAGATGAAGTCCGTGGGCGAGTCCATGGCGATCGGCCGCACGTTCAAGGAGGCGCTGCAGAAGGGACTGCGCGCACTGGAGACGGGGCGTCCGGGCTGGGAGGTCGGCAGCACACTGTCCGACGATAGGGTCACCGACGACACGGACGAAGCTCTGCGAGGAGCGCTGCGCCAGCCGACGCCCGAGCGAATCTTCCAGATCAAGCGCGCGCTCATCGAGGGATTCTCGGTCGAGGAGCTGCGCGATATGACGGGAATCGATCCGTGGTTCCTGTCGCAGATGGCGGAGCTGGTCGAAGCCGAGAAAGAGTTTGCTGCGCTGGCGACCGTAGAGGCCGCCGACACGCGCCGCATGAAGCGCATGGGCTTCTCCGACGTGCAGCTCGCGCGCCTGCGTGGCACGACCGAAACCGAGTTCAGGGCGCAGCGGTGGGCGCATGGCGTCCGCCCCGTGTACAAGATGGTGGATACCTGCGCGGGCGAGTTTCCGTCCGCCACGCCGTACATGTACAGCACGTACGACGACGAGAGCGAGGCGCCGCCTTCGGGCCGGCGCTCCATCATCATCCTCGGCAGCGGGCCGAACCGGATCGGTCAGGGTGTGGAGTTTGATTACTGCTGCGTGCGCGCCGCGCTGGCGCTGCGCGAGCAGGGGATCGAGACCATCATGATCAACTCGAATCCCGAGACGGTGTCCACCGACTTCGACATCTCCGACAAGCTCTACTTCGAGCCGCTGACGCTCGAGGACGTGCTCGAGATCGTGGACCGCGAGCAGCCCGAGGGAGTCATCGTGCAGCTTGGCGGGCAGACTCCGCTCAAGCTGACGCGACCGCTGGAAGCGGCGGGTGTGAGGATTCTCGGAACCTCGCCCGATTCCATCGACATCGCCGAGGACCGCCGCCGGTTCGACGCCATCGCGCGGGAACTGGGGCTGCAGCAGCCGCCCAACGGCACGGCCACGAGCGTGGACGAGGCCGCCGAGATTGCGGGGCGCATCGGCTACCCGGTGCTGGTGCGGCCGTCGTACGTGCTCGGCGGACGCGCGATGGAGATCGTGTACGACGAGCCGTCGCTGCGTGATTACTTCGACCGCGCGGCGCGCGTGTCGGAGGACCGGCCCGTGCTCGTCGATCTCTTTCTCGAGGACGCGTTCGAGGCGGACGTGGACGCTATCAGCGACGGCAGGCGCGTCGTCATCGGCGGCATCATGCAGCACATTGAGGACGCCGGGATCCACTCCGGTGATTCGGCGTGCGTGCTGCCGCCCTATCTCATCGGGGAAGCTGACCTCGACACCATGCGCGAGCAGACCGTCGCGCTGGCGCTGGCGTTGGGCGTCGTGGGGTTGATCAACGTGCAGTTCGCGATCCGCGGCGGAATCGTGTACGTGCTCGAGGTAAATCCGCGCGGGAGCCGGACGATTCCCTTCGTGTCCAAGACGATCGGTGTGCCGCTGGCATCGATCGCCGCGCGCGCGATGGCGGGCGAGACGCTGGACGAGATCGGGCTGCACGAGGAGATCGTGCCGCCGTACGTCTCGGTGAAGGAGGCCGTGTTTCCCTTCGCCAAGTTCCGCGAGTTCGACCCGATTCTCGGTCCGGAGATGCGCTCCACGGGCGAGGTCATGGGAATCGCCAACTCGTTCGGCGCCGCGTTCGCGAAGGCGCAGCTCGCCGCCGACAACGAGCTTCCCACAGGGGGAACGATGTTCCTTACGGTCAACGATTCCGACAAGACCGGCGTCACGCCCATCGCGCGGCGGTTTCACGAGATGGGTTTCGAGCTGAAAGCCACGGCGGGCACCGCCCGCCACCTGCGGAAGCGCGGCATTCCGTGCGGCGAGGTCTTCAAGGTGCACGAGGGGAGGCCGCACGCTATCGACCTGATAGTGAACGGCGAGGTGCAGCTGCTGGTGAACACTCCGTTCGGCAAGCACGCGCAGCGGGATGACTACACGATCCGCCAGGCCGCGATCGCGCACCACGTGCCGTACACGACCACGCTGTCCGCCGCGAACGCCGCGTGCGACGCGATTCTGTCGCTCCGCTCGCGCGCGCCGGAAGTGCGATCGCTGCAGGAATGGCATGCCTTGATCCCCGCGACGGTGACGGCCTGATGGGCGAGCCTTTCATCCACGAGTCGGCGTACGTGGACGAAGGCGCCGAGGTCGGCGCCGGCACCCGGATCTGGCACTTCTGTCACGTGCTGTCCGGGGCGGTCATCGGCGAGCGGTGCTCGCTCGGCCAGAACGTGGTGGTGATGTCCGGCGTGAAGATCGGCGACAACGTCAAGATCCAGAACAACGTCTCGGTGTACGAGGGCGTGGAGCTGGAGGACGACGTCTTCTGCGGCCCGTCCATGGTGTTCACCAACGTGATCAATCCGCGGAGCCACGTGCCGCGGAAGGACGAGTACAAGCGGACGCTGGTGAAGCGGGGCGCCAGCATCGGCGCCAACGCGACGATCGTGTGCGGCGTGACCCTGGGCGAGTACTGCTTCGTGGGAGCCGGCGCGGTCGTGACGGGCGACGTGCAGCCGTACGCGCTGGCGATCGGAGTTCCCGCGCGGCGTACGGGCTGGGTGTGCCAGTGCGGGGTTCAGCTGCCTGCCGGGGACTCGCCCGAGTGCACGGCTTGCGGGTCGAAGTACTCATTGCGCGGCGACGAGCTGACCGCCGCGTGACCGCTGCCGAATTCAGGGTCGCTCTGGTTGGGTGCGGACGCATCAGCGCCAATCATCTTGGCGCGATCCGGAAAATCGACGGCCTCAGGCTGGTCGCCGTCTGCGACACTGTCGAGGAGAGCGCGCGCGCCGTCGGTGAAGCCGAGGGCGTGCTGTGGTTCACTTCGATCGAGAGAATGCTGGCCGGCGCCGACTGCGACGTCGTGGTGATTGCCACTCCTTCGGGGCTCCATCCCGAGCACGGTATTGCCGCCGCGAGGGCGGGGAAGCACGTCATAACCGAGAAGCCGATGGCGATCTCGCTGGCCGGCGCCGACGAGCTTGTCCGCGCGTGCGACGAGGCCGGCGTGCATCTGTTCGTGGTGAAGCAGAATCGATTGAACCCGCCCGTGCAGCTGCTGAAGCACGCGATCGACAAGGGGCGGTTCGGCCGCATCTATCTGATCAACACGACGGTGCGTTGGAGCCGGCCGCAGGAGTATTACGACCAGGCGCAGTGGCGGGGGACGTGGAAGTACGACGGCGGCGCGTTCATGAACCAGGCGTCGCACTATGTGGACCTGGTTCAATGGCTAGGCGGAACCGTAGAGAGCGTCGTCGCGAAGACGGCCACGCTGGCGCGCAGGATCGAGACGGAGGATACGGGAGTAGCCGTGCTGAAATTCGCCAGTGGCGCGCTCGGCACCATCGAAGTGACGATGCTGACGTATCCGAAGAACATGGAAGGTTCTGTCACGGTGCTGGGCGAGAAGGGCACCGCCAAGATCGGCGGCACTGCCGTGAACAGAATCGAGCACTGGGATTTCGCGGAGCCGGATCCCGACGACGCGCTGGTGCAGGCGGCGAATACGGATCCCCCGAGCGTGTACGGCTTCGGCCACGAGGGTTACCATCGGAACGTGCTCGCGGTGCTGCGCGACGAAGCAGCTCCGGACACGGATGGCCGGGAGGGTCGCAAGTCGCTCGAGCTGATTCTCGGGATCTACGAGTCGGCGAGGACCGGAAAAGAGGTCTCGCTGCCGTTGCGGGAGCAGAGCTAGGAATGCGATCTTTAAAGGTTCCCCGCGAGAACCTTTCCCTTCCGACGACCCGTCCCGACATGGCTGTCCCGTTGCTCGATCTGCGAGCGCAGCACGAGCGCATCCGCGACGAAGTCGTCGCGGCGGTGCTCGGCGTCGTCGAGCGGCAGGGCTTCATCCTGGGCGAGCCGGTCGCGGCCCTCGAGCAGAGCGTCGCGCGGCTGTCGAACACAAAGCACGCGATCGGCTGCGCCAACGGGACCGACGCGATTCTGCTCGCGCTGCGCGCGCTCGACATCGGGCGGGGGGACGAAGTGATCACCACCCCCTTCACGTTCTTCGCGACTGCGGGCGCGATTCACAACGTCGGAGCTACGCCCGTCTTCGCTGACATCGACGCCGACACGTTCAACATCTCGCCGCAGGCGGCGGCGTCGGCGCTCACGTCGAGATCCAGGGCGGTCATCCCCGTGGACCTCTTCGGGCAGATGGCGCCGATTGATGCCGTCGCGGCCGCGCTCCCGTCGCTGCCGATCATCGAGGACGCCGCGCAGGCGATCGGCGCGCGGCGCAAGATCGGCGACACGTGGGTGCGCGCCGGCGAGAACGCCACCATCGGCACGTTCAGCTTCTTTCCGTCCAAGAACCTCGGCGGGTACGGCGACGGCGGAATGATGGTTACGCAGCGGGACGATCTCGCCGAGCGCTTGCGGCGGCTGCGGGTGCACGGCGGATCGCGCACGTACTTTCACGAGGAAGTCGGTTACAACAGCCGGCTGGACGCGCTGCAAGCCGCGGTGTTGAGCGCGAAGCTGCCGCACCTCGAGGAGTGGAGCGCGGCGCGGCGGCGCAACGCGGCGTACTACAACGAGGCGTTCGCGGACCTCGCGGATGTGCGCACGCCCGTGATTGACGAGCGGAACGAGTCCATCTACAACCAGTACACCATTCGGGTGCCGCGCAGGGATACGCTGCTGGAATATCTCAAGGCGCGGCAGATCGGGGCCGCGATCTACTATCCGCTGCCGCTGCACCTGCAGCCGTGCTTTGCCTACCTCGGGTACGCCGAGGGCGCGTTTCCGGTGGCGGAGGCGGCCGCGAAGGAAGTCATCTCGCTGCCTGTCTTCCCCGAATTGACTACCGCGCAGCTCGACGAAGTCGTCGAGTCCGTGCGTTCATTTTTTCGACAGTAGAGACAAATGACCGGTTCTTCGATGAAGGATGTTCTGATCGGCAAGATCAAGGACAGGACTGCATGCGTTGGAGTCGTGGGCCTCGGCTACGTTGGCCTGCCGTTGGCCGTCGAGTTTGCCAAGGCAGGCTTCAAGGTGATCGGCTACGATCTCAGCGAGCGCGTGGTCACGCAGCTCAACGAGGGAGTGTCCCACATCCAGGACGTGCCCAGCTCGGACGTCGCCCGGCAAGTCGAGGCGGGGAAGCTCGAGCCCACAGCCGATGAAAGCCGGCTCGCGGAAATGGATGTCGTGCTGATCGCGGTTCCCACGCCGCTGAGCAAGACGCGCGACCCTGATATGACTTTCGTACTGGCGTCCTCCGACGCGATCGCGCGTAACTGTCATCCGGGGATGCTGGTGGTTCTGGAGAGCACGACCTATCCGGGCACCACGCGAGAGCTGATGCAGCCCAAGCTCGAGGAAAACGGGCTCGTAGTCGGGGAGGACATCTTCCTGGCGTTCAGCCCCGAGCGAGTCGATCCCGGCAATAAAGTTTGGACGACCAAGAACACGCCGAAGGTCGTCGGCGGGATTACCCGGGCCTGCACCGAAGTCGCGGTCGCACTGTACGAGTCGTGCCTCGACACGGTCGTTCCCGTCTCCAGCTCGGAGACAGCCGAGCTCACCAAGCTGCTCGAGAACACTTTCCGCGCGGTCAACATTGCCATGGTGAACGAGATGGCCATGGTATGTGACAGACTGGGTGTGAACGTCTGGGAGGTAGTCGAGGCCGCGGCCACCAAGCCATTCGGATACATGAAATTCCTGCCGGGACCCGGGATCGGCGGGCACTGCATCCCGCTCGACCCGCACTACCTCGCCTGGAAGATGCGCACGCTCAACTACAAGACTCGGTTCATTGATCTGGCGAGCGAGATCAACAGCGAGATGCCGGCGATGGTCGCGGAGAAGGTGTCGCGCGCGCTCAACGACGACCGGAAGTCGGTCAATGGCAGCCGCGTTCTAGTGCTCGGCGTCGCGTACAAGCGTGACATTGACGACGTGCGGGAGAGTCCGGCACTGGACGTGATCCGCCTGCTCGAGCTCGACGGCGCGGACGTGGTGTTCCACGATCCGTACGTGCCCGCGATTCGCGAAGACGGCCACGTGCGCATGGGCGTGGATCTCACGGACAAGGAGCTGGAGCGCGCGGACGCGGTGGTGATCATCACGGATCACAGCTCGGTGGACTACCAGCGCGTGCTCGATCTCGCGGCGGTCATCGTAGACACGCGTAACGTCACGGCGCGGCTCAACTCGGCGAAGGGAAGAATCATCTCTCTGTCGTCCTCGCCTTCGTTCATCAACAGCTGATTCAAGCACCAGCATGAATATTTCCGTAATCGGTAGTGGATACGTAGGACTGGTCGTGGGAGCGTGTCTCGCCGAGACCGGCAACGACGTGTGCTGCGCGGACCTGAGCGAGGAGAAGATCGCCGGCCTCAAGCGCAACGTGCTGCCGATCCACGAGCCCGGCCTCGAGGAGCTGATCGAGCGCAACCAGGCCGATGGCCGGCTGAGCTTCACTACCGACGTGGCCGGCGCAATCGCCGAAGCGGACGTGGTGTTCATCGCGGTTGGCACGCCGCAGGGCGAGGACGGCTCGGCCGACCTCCAGCACGTGCTCGCGGTCGCCGACACGATCGGCCAGCACATGACCAAGGAGCTGGTGATCGTCACGAAGTCCACGGTGCCGGTTGGCACGGCGGCGAAGGTCGCCGCCCACGTCGCGGAGCACAGCCGGATCCCGTTCCACATGTGCAGCAACCCGGAGTTCCTCAAGGAAGGCGCGGCGATCGAGGACTTCATGAAACCGGACCGTGTGGTGATCGGCGTCGAATCGGAGCACGCCAAAACCGTCATGGGCGAGCTGTACGCCCCGTTCGTGCGCACCGGCAAGCCGGTGATCTTCATGGACATCCCGTCGGCGGAGATGACCAAGTACGCCGCCAACGGCATGCTCGCGACTCGTATCTCGTTCATGAACGACATCGCCAGTCTGTGTGAAAAAGTCGGTGCCAACGTGGACCTCGTGCGGCACGGGCTCGGCAGCGATTCCCGCATCGGGCCCTCGTTCCTGTTCCCGGGTCCCGGCTACGGCGGATCGTGCTTTCCCAAGGACGTCAAGGCGCTGGTGAAGACCGGGCGCGCGCTCGGCGTGCCGCTGCACGTGCTGGAAGGCGTAGAAGCGACCAACGAGCGGCAGAAGCACAGGCTGGGCGAGAAGCTGCGCGCGGCGCTGGGAGAGTCGCTCGATGGAGCGCGGATCGCGGTCTGGGGGCTGGCGTTCAAGCCGCAGACCGACGACATGCGCGAGGCTCCGTCGCTCGTGCTGATCGAGGACGCGCTCGCCGGCGGAGCGACGATTTGCGCGCACGATCCCGTCGCCATGAAGGAAGCCCGCCGGATCCTCGGCGACCGGATCAAGTACGCCGAGACGAATTACGACGCGCTGCGCGGCGCGGACGCGCTGGTCGTGGTGACCGACTGGAACGAGTATCGGCACCCGGATTTCACCCGCGTGAAGAGCTTGCTCAAACGACCCGTAGTGATAGACGGGCGGAATCTGTACGACCCGGAAAAGATGGAATCGCTCGGCATCGTCTATCATTCGATAGGGCGCAAGCCGACTGCGAACGTTGCGGCACTGACAGGGTAACTAGAATCTTGATGCGTTTCTTTCGTTCGACATACGCGGTGTCCGCCCGGGGTGCCTTCACGGCGCTGCTGGCTCTCGGTCTGCTCACGACGGCGAGCGCGTGCCGGCGGTCGCCCGGCTTCGACGCCGCGCGCTTCACCTCGACCGACGAGCTGTATCAGGCCTCGCTGCAGCAGTTCCAGCAGGAGCGCTGGAGCAACGCGGTCCGCGGCTTCGAGAAGCTTACGACCGACCTGCCGCCGCGGGATGCCCGTCTCCCGCTGGCGTTTTACTACCTGGGCCAGTCGCAGGCGAAGCTCCGCGATCATCTCATCGCCGCGCAGACGTTTTCGCGGCTGAGCGCGAATTTCCCGGACGACACTCTGGCCGACGACGCGCTCCTCGCCGGCGCACGCGCCTACCAGCGGCTCTGGCGCAGCCCTGGACTCGATGCCGAGTACGGACAATCCGCCTTGCAGCTCTATCAGACGCTGCTCGCCGTGTACCCGAGTTCGCCGCTTGCGACTGAGGCGCAGGCGGGAGTCGCCAGGCTCGAGCAGATGTTCGCGACCAAGGACTACGACGCCGGCTACCACTACATGAAACGCAAAGCGTACGACTCCGCCATCATCTACTTCAAGGACGCGATCCGGAAATACCCGAGCGCCCCCAAGGCGCGGGAGGCGTACCTGCGGCTGCTCGAGTCGTACCGCGAGATCAATTACCGCGAGGAAGCCCGCGAGATCTGCGAAACGATGCGGGCGGCGTATCCGACCGACAGCGAGGTCACTCGGGCCTGTCCGGCCGCCGGATAAGCGCGTACCGCTGATGCAGTGCGCATAGGGGTCTTTGGCGGCACGTTCGATCCGCCGCATACCGGCCACGTGCTCGTGGCGGGCGATGCTTGCGAGACCCTGGGCCTGGACCTGGTGCTCTGGGTTCCCGTAGCCCTGCAGCCGCTCAAGGACGCGCCCCCGCTCGCACCGGCGGCGGACCGGCGCCGGATGGTCGAGCTGACCATTCGGGACGACCCGCGATTCTCCCTCGACACGGTAGAGATGGACCGGGGTGGTTTATCTTTCACGGTTGACACGCTCGAGGCGCTGACGGAGCGACAGCCGGGCGCGAAGCTGGTGCTGCTGATCGGCGCCGACGCATGGGCAAGCTTCGACCAGTGGCGGGATCCGACGCGGATTCTGACGCTGGCCGAGGTCGCGGTGATCGCCCGGGCGGGAGAAAGCCCCCGGACGGTCGCGGGCCACACGCCGCGGGTCGTAACCGCCAGGCGCGTGGACGTGTCGTCCACGGAGATCCGCGACCGCGTGCGGCGTGGGCTTCCGATCACCGGCTTCGTGAGCGAAGCGGTGCGCGAGCACATCACCGCCGCGGGGCTGTATCGGTAAGGCGGTTTTTGGTTTTTGGTTTCTGGTTTTTGGTTTTTGGTTTTTGGTTTTTGGTTTGTCGTTTCGACTAGTCACTAGTCACTAGTCACTAGTCACCAAGAGGTCGTTCCAAGAGGTCTTGCAATGCTCAAAGGGTTCGTCACCAAAATCGTCGGCAACAGGCACGATCGGGAGCGCCGCCGGGTGCAGCCGATCGTGGACGAGATCAACGAGCATTACGCTCGCCTTGAGTCCGTCTCCGAGGAAGAGCTGCGCGGGCAGACCGCGAAGTTCCGCGCGCGCATCGCCGAAGTCACGGACGATCTGGAGCGCAGGATCGCGGAGCTGAAGGAAGCCAAGCACGCTGCCACCGATCCCCGGGAGCGCGAGCGCCTCGACATCGAGCTCGGCGGAGCCGACGGCCGCGGCGGCGTCGAAGGCGAGCTGCGCGACGCGACGGCGGAAGTTCTCGAGGAGCTCCTGCCCGAGGCCTTCGCCACCGTGCGCGAGGCGTGTCGCCGCCTTGTCGGCCAGAAGGTCACGGTGACCGCGGTCGAGAGCGTGTGGAACATGATCCCGTACGACGTGCAGCTCATCGGCGGCCTCCAGCTCCACATGGGGCGGATCGCCGAGATGGCGACGGGTGAAGGAAAAACGCTGGTCGCGACGCTGCCGCTGTACCTGAACGCGCTCCCCGGCAAAGGCGCGCATCTGGTGACCGTCAACACGTACCTCGCGCGGCGCGATGCGCAGTGGATGGGCGCCGTGTACAGCTACCTCGGCCTCACGGTGGGTTGCCTGGACGACACCGAGCCAGGCACGCCTGACCGTCGCGCCGCCTACGAGTGCGACATCACGTACGGCACCAACAACGAGTTCGGCTTCGACTACCTGCGCGACAACATGGTCGTCGCGCTCGAGCAGCGAGTGCAGCGGAAGCACGTGTACGCGATCATTGATGAAGTGGACTCGATCCTGATAGACGAGGCCCGGACGCCGCTCATCATATCCGGGCCCGTAGGGAAAGAGAGCGACGCCGAGTACGCGCAACACAATACCGCGGTCGCGAGGCTGGTGCGCCGGCAGATGGATCTGGTGAACACGCTCGTCGCCGAAGGCGAGAAGCTGCTGGCGGCTGGCGAGACCGACGAAGCCGGCCTCAAGCTGTACAAGGCACGGCTCGGCGGCCCGAAGCACAAGCGACTCGCGAAGGTCATGCAGGAGACGGGTGTCAAGCAGCTCGTGCTCAAGACCGAGTTGGCGCACATTGCCGACCGCAAGCTCCCGGCGAGCAAGCAACAGTACCGCGACACCGAGGAGGATTTGCTGTTCGTGCTCGACGAGAAGGGGCACACGGTTCACCTGACCGACCAGGGCGTGGAATACCTCTCGCCGAACGATCAGGACGCGTTTCTCCTGCCGGACATTTCGATCGAGACGCACCGCGTCGAGCACGATCCCGATCTGTCGGCGGAAGAGAAAATCGCGAAGCGCGACGCGCTCAACGCGGAGTACGCGCAGAAGAGCGAGCGGCTGACGATTATCCATCAGTTGCTAAAGGCCCACGCGCTGTACGAGAAGGACGTGAATTACGTCGTCGTGGAGGGCCAGGTGCTGATCGTGGACGAGTTCACGGGCCGCACCATGCCGGGGCGGCGCTGGTCCGAGGGGCTGCACCAGGCGGTCGAAGCCAAGGAAGGCGTGCAGGTCAAGGAAGAGACGCAGACGCTGGCCACGATCACCATCCAGAATTACTTCCGGATGTACGACAAGCTCGCCGGCATGACGGGAACGGCGGAGACCGAGGAGACCGAGTTTCACCAGATCTACGGGCTGGACGTGTCGGTCATCCCGACCAACCAGCCCGTCATCCGCGACGACCGGCAGGATCTTGTCTACAAGACGCGCAACGAGAAGATCAACGCCATCGTCGGAGAGACCGAGCGGCTGCACCAGCTCGGGTTCCCGGTGCTGGTCGGAACAGCCAGCGTGGATTCGTCCGAGGTCCTCTCGCGCCGGTTCAGGCAGCGCGGCATTCCGCACAACGTGCTCAACGCCAAGTATCACGAGCGCGAGGCCGAAATCGTGGCGGGTGCCGGCCAGCCGGGCGCGGTGACGATCGCGACGAACATGGCCGGCCGCGGAACCGACATCAAGCTGGGTCAGGGAGTCACCGAGTCCAAGCCGTCGCGCATCAAGGATCCCGACGGCAACGAGATAGACGTGGACGAGCTCGGTGGCCTGCACATCATCGGCTCAGAGCGGCACGAGGCCCGGCGCATTGACCGGCAGCTGCGCGGCCGCGCGGGGCGCCAGGGCGATCCGGGCGCGTCGCAGTTCTTCCTGTCGCTGGAAGACGATCTCATGCGCATGTTCGGCTCGGAGCGCATCGGCAAGCTGATGGACCGGATGGGCGCGCAGGAGGGGGAGGTGCTCACGCACGCCCTAATCACGCGCTCCATCGAGCAGGCACAGAAGCGCGTCGAGCTGCAGAACTTCCAGTCGCGCAAGCGGCTGCTGGAGTACGACGACGTGATGAACCAGCAGCGCGAGGTCATCTACTCGCTGCGCGCGTTCGCGCTCGAGGGCGGCGAGGAGCTGAAGGGCGAAGCCGCGAAGATGGTCGAGCGCGCCATCGCGCGCCGCGTGGAGAACGTGGTCTCGACTTTCGAGTCCGAGGACGAGTGGGACCTGGAGCTGGTGAAGCAGGACCTGCTCATGCACTTCGTGCTGACGGTGCCGGAGTACGGTATCGACGCGCAGCTCCCGACCACGCTGGATGGGGCGCGCGACACGGCAATCGCCGCGGGCAGCACGGCATTTGAGCAGAAGCTCACCGCGCTGACCGACTTCAGCGAGCAGCTGCTCGCGCTCGTCATGCTCAGCGTGATCGACGAGAAGTGGAAGGATCACCTGTACGACCTCGATCAGCTCCGCAACGCGATCCACTATCGGTCGTGGGGGCAGAAGGACCCGCTCGTCGAGTACAAGCACGAGGCGTACACGATGTTCGTGGACCTCATGCAGGACATCTATAATTCGTTCACCGAGCGATTCTTCCGCGCGCAGGTGGTGTTCGAGGAGCCGGCCGGCCGGCGTCCGCCGGCGCCCGTGCCCGTGGCGTCGAAGCCGAAGTACAACGCGATGGGCGGCCTCGAGGCGAACCGTGGAGGCGAGGACGAGGTGATGGATATCGGCCCGGGCGAACCCCCGAACGCGACGCCCGCCACGCGGACCGACCCGAAGGTCGTGGGAATCGGCCGCACCAGGTCACTCGCCCAGGGCGCGGCGCACACTCCCGCCGAGTGGAGCAACGTCGGCCGCAACGATCCGTGTCCCTGCGGATCGGGCAAGAAGTTCAAGAAATGCCACGGAGCCGCGCTCTAGCCGTCGCATCATTCTGATTTTGCCTGCTTGGGCGGGGTTGGTCGGACATCGCGTGATCTGGGTATGGTGTGCGGGTCGGACTCCGAGCCCGGTACCATCCTTCGCGCCTACGCTTCGCTAACACGGCGCTGCGGATGGCACCGGGCTCGAAGTCCGACTCCACTCTGGCTCGAGTCCAAGCAATGGAAAACCCCGCTTCCGCAGCGTCATCTCACGAGGGACGGCTAGCCGCGCGGTCCGATGTGCCCCCCACGCGCAAGCGGCTTTCGTTGCGCGAGCTGCCGACCACTGACCGGCCGCGGGAAAGACTGCGGGAGCACGGGGCGCAGGCGCTCAGCTCGGCGGAGCTGCTCGCCATACTGCTCGGGTCCGGCAGCGGCGGACGGTCGGCCCTGGAGCTGGGGCACGACGTGCTCGCCGCGGGCGACGGATCGCTGCGCCGGCTCGCGTCCCAGCCGGTCGCGAAGCTCATCTCGCTGGCGGGCATGGGGCCGGCGCGGGCCGTCGCAGTGCATGCGGCACTGGAGCTCGGGCGCAGGTTGAG